>JAJFKV010000072.1 GCA_021773055.1 Woeseiaceae bacterium | reverse complement strand
GCTGATGAGCGGTGATCTGACCGACGCTGAGACTGCGCTCGGCATTTGTGCGGACAGGGCCGGCGATCAGCTTCTCGCCCGGACGCTTCTACCGCGGCTCGACCCGGACCTGCGCCAGCTTCTTGAGCAGGGCACACGTTTTGGTCTCTGCCCTGCCTTCGAGCCAGCCAGCGCTGAATACCCCGAGGAGGTCGCATGCTCCTGGGACGCGTGATCGGGACGGTGGTTCCGGCGGTACTGGTGGACGAGCTGGCCGCCACACCACTGCTCTGGGTCCAGCCACTCGACGTGGACGGCGAACCCGACGGCGACCCGCTCGTCTGCGCCGATGGCACGCGTATGGCCGGTCCTGGCCAGGTGATCTATTGGGTGGCCAGCCGCGAAGCTGCGCTGACCCTCGATCCGTCCTTCGTTCCGGTCGACGACGCCATTGTCGGCCTTGTCGATGATGTAAGGCTCTATCCCCCGGAGGACTTGGACTGATGATCCTCGGTCGTATCATCGGCAATGTCGTGTCGACGATCCATCACCCGGTTGTCCAGGGACAGAAGCTACTGGTCGCCGAGCGGCTCGATTCAACCGGGCGGGCCAGCGGCGGCTATATCATTGCGCTCGACGCTATCGGGGCCGGCCAGGGGGAGACCGTCCTGATTCTCGATGAGGGCAGCGGCGCCCGCCAAATCCTCGGCGACAATAACGCGCCAGTGCGTTCGATCGTTGTCGGTATTGTCGATGCGGTGGAGCTCGAACCTAGCTGAAATTATCGAGCAGACCTTTTTCGATACGGCCGCCGAGTTGTTGGATCACCTTGGTGGCACAGTAGGTGCCATATTGGGCGCACTCAGCTAGCGGGCGGTCGTTCGCCCACCCGTACAAGAATCCCGCGGCATAGGCGTCGCCGGCGCCCGTTGTGTCGACGATCTGATCGACCTTGGCAGCTTCCTGCTCGACGATCGCATGTCCATGCACAATGACTGAGCCTTTTTCGGAACGAGTGACGGCGAACAGGACGTCAAGCGATGCAAGTTTTTCGACAGCGGCATCGATGTTGTCCGTGCCCAGCAAAGCATTGATTTCATCCTCATCCGCGACAACGATGTCCGCGTCGTTCTTCACGAAATCCTCGAAGGATTCGCGATGTCGTTCGACGCAGTAAGAATCCGACAGTGATAAGGACACAGCAGTGCCGTTCTGGCGTGCTATCTCGGCGGCTTTTTTCGCCAGTGCCGGACCTTCCTCAATGTCCCAGACATAACCCTCCAGCAACAGGGCCTTTGGGTCACCAACGGTAGCGTCGGTAATATCTGCGAGAGACAGGCCGAGACAGGCGCCGAGATAGGTTTGCATCGTACGTTGGCCATCTTCGCTAATCAGCACATGGCTGCGCGCCGTTGGCGCACCGCTGGCAGCGGGGTCAAGCCGGATGTTCACGCCCAGCGACTCCATGTCGTGATTGAAAATATCGCCCAATTGATCATCGCGAACTTTGCCGATGTAGGCGCTGCTGCCGCCGAGATTGGCAAATCCAGCAATCGTATTTGCCACTGAGCCACCGGACATTTCAGTCGCCGGGCCCATTTTCAGGTAAATGTCGTGAGCCTGATGCTCATCGATGAGTGTCATCGATCCCAGCGGCGCGCCGATGACGTCAAGGAATGCTTGATCGACGTGTGCGAGCACATCAACTATCGCATTGCTGATGCCGAGTAACTGTACTGAATGGGTCATATGTCTTGTCGGTGGTTTGAAGCGGCGCATAGACTACCATTGAAGCCTCGTGCATGCATCGATCAACGCTCTGGCGTAATCACTGGCATGGCTGTATCTTTCTCACATCGCGCGCTCCGGAAAATTGACATGAGACGATCTGCAAGCTTGCTGATTCCGTTGACCCTTATCCTTATTTATTACGGGTCATTGCTGGCAAGCGTGTCTTTTCTGGTAACGCGGTACCCAGGCTTGGCCGAGTACCTGCCAATCGGCGGAATTGATGACTTGCCCGGCGCAAGTATCGATTCGTTCGAGCCGGTCTATACGAGCGTCGAGCGCAACTTGCTGACGGGCATGGCACCGATTCGATTGATGATCGCGAGCATTGGCGCAATGTTGTTAGCGATCCCGATCTCGTGGACCTATTTCATTACCAGCCGGGCACGCCGCATCGACCAGTCATTTCTGCAGACCATAATGGTCTTGCCACTGCTGGTGACGGGAATCGCCATGATCGTATTGAACAGCATCGCGCTGGCGTTCAGTCTTGCCGGGGTAGTGGCTGCTGTAAGGTTTCGGTTTTCACTCGCCCAGCCGTCAGATGCAATGTACATTTTTGTGGCCATTGGCATCGGCCTGGGATCAGGAATCGGTGCGCTTGGAATCGCGTACGTTATTTCACTGACCTTCGTAATGGTTACGCTCGTTATCTGGAAACTTGAGTATGGCAAAACCCTGGCCGGACCGTTTCTGACTATGCTGACGCGGCGTGATGGCGGCGAAGACGACTATTGATCCGTGCCTGATTCTCCTATAACACTCGAAGAAATGAGCGGCAGCGGAAATCGCAGCCTGTTGCTGGTGCATGGTCGCGATTTCAAGCCGGCAGCCGATTCCTACATGGACCTGTCCACAGCGGCACTGCGCTCGGGTATTGAGCGAGATTTTCCCGATAGTCTGGATTCTTTCGATGCGTTGAACAAGAGCATCGCCTGGTACGGTGACCTGAACGCCGGGGCCCTGAACGCTAAAGGAAAACGCTACGACGAGACTCTTGATATTGCTGATCGGCGAAATGTGCTGGCGAACTTGCGCGAGATTACGGCCCGCAAGCGATTCGGAATTCGGCAATACGATAAATTGCCCGGCAAGTCTGCCGTCCCCGAGGCCGTCGTGGATATTGTCGCGCCAGTACTTGGCGCGCTCGGATTGTGTGTGCCTATGATCCGCTCTGTATCCAAGGACTTCGCACAGTATTTCGACCGAAAATCAAATTATGCAATGCAGGTCCGTGAGCGGGTTAAAGAGCGCTTATGCGAGCTGATGGACCGTGGCGATCGAATCGTCTTGCTGTCGCACGGTACTGGCTGTGTCGTCGCCTATGATGTTCTTTGGCAAATCTCGCACGACCCGGATCTCAAAGAAAAATACGGCGACAAGAAAGTTGAGCTCTGGATAACGCTTGGGGCGCCATTGGGCGACAACAGTATTCGCAAGCGATTGCTTGGCGCTAAAGAGAAATCAGCCGCGAAGTTTCCCGTCAACGTCATGTTCTGGCATAACGTTGCCGCTGAAGATGACTATTGTTGTCATGACAATACGCTGGCCGATGATTTCAAGATCATGATGCAGCAACGGGTTGTCAGCGCAGTATACGACCACAAGGTTTTCAATCTGGCTGTGCGCTACGGGAAATCGAATCCTCACAGCTCGATTGGCTATTACATACATCCACGCATATCAAAAATACTGGTCGACTGGCTGCAAACTGGCGCTATGTAGTTGAGGCTAAATGCAATCATTGATGATTTCTTTGCTCACCTTTTGTTCTGAATCCAAAACCTTATAAAATTTTCCGATGTAGCCGGTCATCGGCTTGATGGATTTATCGCTCACGGCCAGCACTTCGTCCAGTACTTGCAGAATTTCCTGTCGCTTGTCCTGGTATTTGGCAACGGTCGCTTCTACGCCTTCAATGTGCATACAGCGACCTCGATACAGCCGCCGTTTTACGCTGCTTATTCCGAATCGAGGGTTGGGTGCAGCATGAGGCGCGTTGACAAGGCCTGCCTGATCAAAGTCATAAGGTACTGACCAGACCGGTTCGCCGTCCTTGCCGAACAGCACATGATTGTGGCAACACATGTTTACTTTGGCGCCCCTGACCGATGAAAAATCAGTATTGCCGATAAGGTAATGGTACATCGACACAGTGCTTGAGAATTCTGAATTCAAGGCGCCTGGCTGGACGCCTGAGATTTCGAGAACAGGCAGCGAAATTCTCTTCGCCAGTCGATCCCGGTGCTCGATAATAAATCCGTAGCGCAGGCTTTCCTTGTTCTTGTCTTCGGTATCGACATAGGTAATGCGCAGCAACCGTACTTTGAAGCTGGTGTCCGTCATTACATTAAGAATTCGATAGGCTATGTATTCCCGCAGCAAGACCTCTCTATACGTTGTCGAGTTTTGACAGTGCGTAACCAATTTCACCTTGTCCTGTTTATGAAACAGGGTGGCCTTGGTTTGCGATAAACGGAAGTTGAGTCGCAGAGGCGGAATTTTGCATTTGGATTTGTCGAGGCGCGATCGACCGCGCGTACGTACCTGGATGTCAAATGCGACATCTTCGCCGGCGCTGTTCGAGTACTGAAACGTAGCGGGTAGCTCTTCATCGGTCGGGAGCTTGGAGTTAATGGTCGACATTGCCGCAACGATGCGCACGTCAAGGATTTCATTGCTTTGAAACAGCGGGTCCGGAGCACGAGATTCTTGTGCGTTCGCGCCTGAAATCAGCAGGAACCACGCTGTAAATGTAAATGTCCAACAAAATGCCGCCACTGTATAGTTACTCCATCGCCGCACGCCAGAATCGCGAAGAGTCTAGCATACGGCTAAACTCCATCTGCCAGCAGCAATAGGACCAGAATTTGCCTCGTAATTTGAAAGCCAGTCTTCTCGCATTGATCGTATTACTGACCCTGCCGCACGCGGCATGGTCGCGGGATTGGCGTTTCGACGACGTTGATCGAGTTGTGGCAATAGCGGACATCCATGGCGCCTATGACGCGATGGTTGAGACGCTGCAAAATGTAGACATCCTTGACGACGATCTTAGCTGGATGGGCGGGCAGTCGAACCTTGTAATCGTCGGCGACATACTCGACCGTGGTCCCAAGTCCCGTGCAGCCATGGACCTGCTCATGCGACTGGAAGGGGAGGCAGAAGCGGCCGGCGGTCGCGTACATGTACTAATTGGCAATCACGAGTCAATGATCCTGACCGGGGACATGCGTTACGTCAGTGCACCCGAGTACGCGGCGTTTGCGAGTGAAGCGATTCCTGAGGAACGGAGACGATGGTACAACCTGTATGTTAAACGAAACGGCGGCAACAAGGATGGGTTACGCCTGAATTTCGGGAAGGCCTATCCGCCGGGCTATTTTGCGATGCGCCGTGCTTTCCGCGCGGATGGTCACTACGGCCGCTGGCTGTTGCAGAAGAATATTATCGCCGTGATCAATGGCACGGCATTCGTGCATGGCGGACTGCCACCCGTAGCAGCAGAAATCGGGTTGCGGGGCATCAATGAAGACCTGCAAAAAGATCTCGTCGATTACGTTGAGGTTCTCGATGCCCTGACTGATGCCGGGGTTTTGCTACCAACAGACAGTCACTATGACTACGAGGCACTCCTTAACAGCTACTTACCGGCGCTCGACGAGAATCCTGACGTTCTGCAGGCGATCGACGCAGCTAAAAAGCTTGTCAATTCCGGCCTCGTCAGTCTTGACGGACCGTTGTGGTATCGCAACAATATTATGTGCCCGAGGATTGTCGAAGAACACAGGCTGGATGCGGCGCTCTCCGCCATTGGTGCTGACCGCGTTGTTGTCGGACATACGCCAACGCCGGGCAGGAAAGTGCTACAGAGATTTGGCGGCAAACTAATCGAAATAGATACGGGCATGCTGAACTTATATTACAGCGGTATCGGACATGCGCTTGTGCTTGAGGGTGCCAGCGTGTCGGTTACCAATCAGCTCGGAGTTGATTCGCTGCTGCCGTTGCAGCAACCAAGAAATGTGGGTTGGCGCCCCGGCAATCTGACGGCAGATGATCTGGCGGTATTGCTTGAGCATGGGGATATTATCGCCGTTGACAAGATCGACGCGTCGCAACGAACCATCGTCCAGGTTGGTGACGGCGAGCACACGCTTGAGGCGATATTCAAAAAGACCAAAGGCAGGGGATTTAATCCCGGTGTCGCTGCGTATCGATTGGATCGACTGCTAGAGCTCGATATGGTGCCTGTCACCGTGAGGCGCGAGGTCGATGGCAGTGACGGGTATTTACAGTTCCTGCCCGGCAACAGTATCGACGAGGCCGAGCGCTCGGCGACCGGTCAGGGCGGTGCTGCCTGGTGCTCTATTACGGACCAATGGCCAGCCATGTATGTATACGACGTACTGGTTTACAACGAAGGTCGATCAAAGCATCGCATGCTGTATGACAAGTTTTCATGGCGCCTGATACTCAGCGAGCATGACCGCACTTTTTCGACCAGAAAAGGACGGCCCGCCCATCTGAAGAAAGCGCCGATAGCGGTTAGTCCCGGATGGAAGAAGGCGTTACACGAGCTCAGTGATGAACTGCTCGACGAGACGTTTGGCGACGTTCTCGATAAACGGCGCTTACGTGCACTTGCCGCGCGCCGCGATCAATTGCTTGCTACTCCGTAACGGCAATACACTCAATTTCGACGCGCGCGTTCAACGCAAGACCGCTGGCACCGATTGCGCTGCGGGCGGGCGGATTCTTGAAGTAAGTTCTGTAAACCTCGTTCATCGCCCCCCATTCAGCCATGTCTGCGAGGAACACTGTGCACTTAACGACATCATCCGTCGACGAGTCGAATTGCTGTAGTACGCGCGAAATATTATCCATCGTTTGGCGGGTTTCTCCCGCAATGCCACCCTCCGCAAGCTCAATTGAACCGGGAATGTTGCCAAGGTTGCCGGATAGATACAGTGTGTTGCCGACGCGAACAGCTGAGGAAAAAGGCAAGTCTAGCTCTGCCATGCCCGGCATATTCAGGTAGGTGACCTCGGGACCTTTCTCAACATTCACATCGCAACCAAACAGTCCGATAAGTGGCAATGCCAGTAGCAGTCGTTTCATTTCGTATCTCCCGGACAATTTATTTACTTAGATTTCACCAGCGCTGGCCGCCGCAGCTATGTGTTCCGCCGCGCGGAAAGCGAGTGCCATAATAGTCATGGTAGGCTGACCACGACCGGGAGTGACCATGCTGCTGCCGTCACAGATAAACATGTTCGGCACATCGTGACTGCGGTGATAGCGGTCAACGACTGATGTCGTTGGGTCATCACCCATGCGACAGGTGCCGAGTAAGTGTTCGCCACCGTCCGTCGGATGTATGGGATTTGCCCTCGTTTTTCATCGGTCTCGTAAAAATCATGAAGAACACGCGAGGCCTGTACACCTTTGTACTCATTCAATTGATGCTCGAATACCGCGTTGGCAACCGAATGGGCGTTGAACATCAGGTTGCGACCGACGAAGCCACTTGAATTGGCGAGTCCGTCCGGGTGTTGCTCGCTGGCAGAGAGCAGCATAAGCCGCGAAGTTTCCGCGCCGTTTGCCGAAACGATAACGGCCTTCGGCCAGCGGAATCATGGACGCTAATGTTGACGATTTGGCGCCGGCTTCGGTGGCACCTGGGGTATCAGTCGTCGGCATGATTCGCGCGGCGATAGCCGCGAGATCCGCCGCATCGGCGACGTTGAGGTTGGCAAAGGGTGCTGCCTCCTGTTTCGCCGAACAGGCGGCCTCGGTGATTGCGATGAGGGCAGGCGTACCGATTTTCAGCAAGGATGCGCCCGTAAGCGCTCCTGAGGGCTTGAGAAATCGGCGCCGTGAGACATTACTATTGTTAGGCAAAGCGCGTACCTTCTTGTTGTTATTGGCGACAACGTAGCACAGTATAATCAACGAGATGCACGATTCAGCGATCAGTGAGACCAAGAGAGAAAAATGGGACGACTAACAACACATATCCTCGATACGACACACGGCGGGCCCGCAGCGGGAGTTGCGATTCGATTGTTTTCGTTAGGCGAGCAACGCGAGCAGATTGCTTATGCGGTTAGCAATGCTGACGGGCGCACAGAAAAAGCCTTGCTTGAGGGCGAGACCATGATCACGGGTACCTACGAACTTGAGTTCGATATTGGCGATTACTTCAAGAGTCGGAAGGCTGCTGTCGATGACCCGGCATTTCTGGACACAGTTGTCATTCGTTTTGGTGCCAAGGCTGATGAGCACTATCACGTGCCGTTGCTTTGCTCTCCGTGGGCATACTCAACTTACAGGGGTAGCTGAGAGACATGAGTGACGCCGCTGCGATTCGATTCCTGCTCGATGGCGAAGTCATCGAAGTTCGAGACGTAGACCCGACACGAACCGTATTGCAATATCTGCGCGAGGATTTGCGGCGCAAGGGATCGAAAGAAGGTTGCGCCGAGGGTGATTGTGGCGCGTGTACGGTCGTCGTCGCGGAGTTGAATCGCGATGGTGACGGCGCGAGCCTCAAAGCGATCAACTCCTGTATCCAGTTTTTACCGACACTTGATGGCAAGGAATTGATTACCGTGGAGAGCCTGGCGGATGGCGATGCACTGCATCCGGTGCAGTCTGCGATGGTGGCCGCCCACGGCTCGCAATGCGGCTTTTGCACGCCGGGTTTTGTAATGTCGCTGTATGCCTTGTACGAAACGAACCGGAACCCGGATCGTCAGGCGATAGACGATGCGCTGGCGGGCAATCTTTGCCGTTGCACCGGCTACCGGCCCATTATTGCCGCTGCGACACAAATGTATTCAGCAGCAAGACCACCAGCGACTGACCGCGTGGCCGCATTGAAGAAAATTCAACGCGAGGCTTCATTGCATATCGAACACAATGGCCGGAAATTTTTCGCACCAATAAATGCCGATGAGTTTGCTGCCGTTCTTAGCGAGAACCCGGAAGCAACCATACTGGCTGGCGGAACCGATATCGGCCTGTGGGTCACCAAGCAACATCGTGAGCTTGGCAGCGTTGTTTACGCGGGGTGTGCGGCTGATATTTGTGACGTGAAGGTAAGTGAGACGCATATAGATATCGGTGGCGCGGCGACCTTGACCGAGGCGGTTCCGGTCATTGTTCAACATTACCCGGGATTCGATGAACTGTTTCGCCGCTTTGCATCTCCGCCTATTCGAAATGCCGGCACTCTTGGCGGCAACATCGCCAACGGTTCGCCCATCGGCGACTCGATGGCAGCGCTGATGGTCGTTGAGACATCCCTTACGCTGCGTTGTGGCGAAGTCGAACGGGAAATCTCGCTGAACGATTTCTATCACGACTACATGGTCAATGACTTGCAGCCGGGCGAGTTCGTTTCACGAATTTTGATCCCGCTACCCACCGACAGTGCACACGTCAGCAGCCAGAAGTGGTCGAAACGATTTGATCAGGATATTTCTGCTATCAGCACGGCATTCAGGCTGGTTCTCGACGACGGCAATGTCACATCATTTCGAATGGCTTGTGGCGGCCTGGCCGCTACAGTTCGACGCGCGACGAAAACGGAGGCAGCCATTACGGGTAAGGCCTGGAGCAGCGATACCGTCGAAGCTGCGTGTGCAAAACTGGCTGAGGATTTCTCTCCGATATCGGACATGCGGGCGTCGGCTGATATCCGTGAAGTTGCGATACAGAACCTGCTACGGCGATTCTTCGCCGAGACACAAAGCGAGGGACTGGAAACGGTGTACACCTATGGCCGTTAGCGCTAAGCCCGCTCCAAATAGGAAGCTTGCAGTCGGTGCCGCATTGCCACATGACAGTGCGCACCTGCATGTGACGGGACGTGCTTCGTATACCGACGATTTACCAGAGCCTCGGGACCTGCTGCATGTCGCGGTAGGCATGAGTTCGGTCGCTCATGCTGAAGTTGGCGACATAGACCTTTCTGATGTTCTTGCAGCGACTGGAGTCGTCGATGTCTGCATTGCGAACGACATCTCGGGGGACAACAATTTCGGGCCGATCATCGCGGACGACCCGATCTTTGCGACCGACCTCGTCCAGTATGTTGGACAGCCCGTATTCGCCGTCGCTGCGACAACGGTGGATGCCGCAAGAAAGGCCACGCGCCTCGCAAACATCCACTACTCTGCCCTGGACGCGATTCTTGATCCGTTGACGGCGGTCGAGAAAAAGTCCTTCGTCTTGCCCAGCGAGACGCTGGTTCGAGGTGATCCGGACGCCGCGCTGAAGGCCGCGCCACACCGTGCCAGTCGCCGCGTTTTCCTTGGTGGGCAGGATCAGTTTTATCTCGAAGGCCATATCGCGATGGCCGTTCCTCAGGAAGATAATTGCCTGCTGATTTACAGCTCGACACAGCACCCCGATGAAGTGCAAATGCTGGTCGCGCACGCGACCCGTCGCCCGGCAAACGATGTCACCGTAATTTGCCGCAGAATGGGCGGCGCATTTGGCGGCAAGGAAAGTCAGGCGGCGTTGATCGCCTGTATTGCTGCTCTGGCCGCGGACAAGACCGGTCGCGCCTGTAAGCTGCGGCTGGATCGTGACGACGACATGATCATGACCGGCAAGCGCCACGATTTCGTCATTGACTACGATGTCGGTTTTGACGATTCGGGTCTGATACTCGGCATCGATTTCGAGCTCGCGTCGCGCTGCGGTATGTCGGCGGACCTGTCAGGTCCGGTTAACGACCGTGCGATGTTCAGTTGCGATAATGCTTATTTCCTCGAGAACGTCCGCATTCTTTCTCATCGGTGTAAGACGAATACGGTGTCGAACACCGCCTTTCGAGGATTCGGCGGGCCGCAAGGCATGTTCGCAATTGAATATGCGATCGAAGATATAGCTCGCCAGTTGGGAAAAGACCCACTGGAGATTCGTCGCCGAAACTTCTATGGCAAGAATGAGCGCAACGTTACGCAATACCTGCAGCCTGTCGAAGACAGTGTTATCGACGAGATTTTCGATCAGCTGGTTGCGAGTAGCGACTACGAAGCCAGGCGGCAGAAAATTCAGGTATTCAACGCGAATAGCGCCGTTCTCAAGCGCGGCATTGCGATTACACCGGTCAAGTTCGGCATCTCGTTTACGAATACCTTGTTGAATCAGGCGGGCGCTCTGGTTCATGTTTACAAGGACGGTACGATACAGCTGAACCACGGCGGCACCGAGATGGGGCAGGGCCTCTACGTCAAGGTGGCCCAGGTTGTGGCTGAGGAATTTCAGATCGATGTCAGCCACATTCGCATTACAGCGGCCGATACCAGCAAAGTGCCTAATGCGTCCGCTACGGCGGCTTCAAGTGGCGCTGACATGAACGGTATGGCGGCTAAAAAAGCTGCGGCGAAGATCCGCTTGCGCTTGACCGAATTCGCGGCGCGACATTTCTCTGTGGCGGAAGCGGATATCGAATTCAGGGACAACCAGGTAAGGGCTGGCAGTGAGACAGTGACATTCGCCGAACTCGTGCAGCTTGCCTGGGCAGACCGTGTGCCATTGTCCGCGACCGGATTTTACAAGACGCCAAAAATCAACTATGACCGCGAAACATTCAGTGGTCGGCCGTTCTTTTATTTTGCTTACGGTGCGGCCGTTACTGAGGCGGTCGTAGATACATTGACCGGCGAGAACCGTACGCTGCGCGTCGATATTCTGCATGACTGTGGCGACTCGATAAATCCGGCCATAGATATTGGACAGGTCGAAGGCGGTTACGTGCAGGGAGTAGGCTGGTTAACGTCCGAGGAACTCTGGTGGAACGACCGCGGTGAGCTCGGAACGCATGCGCCATCGACTTACAAGATCCCAACCTGTTCGGACCTCGCGCCGGATTTTCGCGTGGAGCTGATGCAGAGCAACCCCAATCCGGAAGACACCATTTACCGCTCCAAGGCGGTGGGTGAACCGCCGCTGATGCTCGCGTTGTCAGCGTTTCATGCTATCCGGGATGCGATCGCGACTGAAGACTGCCCGACACCGGACCTGCAGGCACCAGCAACACCGGAGTCGATATTGCACGCGATTGAGGCGGCAAAGCATGAATGAGTGGATCGACGAGCTGACTGATCTCGCCGCAGCTGGCGAGCGAGCCGTGTTGGTTACCGTCGCAGGAATTCGTGGTTCCGCACCGCGCGAGATCGGTGCGAAGATGATCGTAACGGCCACGGAAACCATAGGCACGATCGGTGGTGGTCAGCTCGAGTTTCAAAGCACGCGCATCGCGGTTGAAATGCTCGACGATTTACAGACCACATTGCGAAGTTTTCCCTTGGGGACATCGATGGGCCAGTGCTGTGGTGGCGTCGTTGAGATTCTGTTCGAACCCATTGCCGACGGCATGTCGAGTTGGCTGCGAGATTTGGCAGCGCTGCACGGGCAACACGAGCCCACGATCATAGCAACGCGAATTTCGAGATCGAACCCGGCGAAACTTATCGTCACGGCATCAGAAATATTCGGTGCCGATGCGAAACAGGCTGATTCGTCACTGGTGATCGAGGCGCGTCGATTGCTGGCGAGCGACCCGGTTACAACCCGCAATGTGCAAGAGCTCTTCGAGCCTGTTGTCGCGTCAGATCTGAACATCGCGGTGTTTGGAGCGGGGCATGTCGGTTCGGCTGTGGTTGGTGCTCTTGCTGGTCTTGATTGCAATATCCGCTGGATCGACAGTCGGCGAAAGATGTTTCGCGAAGTGCCGACCAACGTCAGTGCGATCGAGGCGTCCGACCCCGCGCTCGAGGTCGCGGCGATGCCGGCGAAAAGTTTCTACCTGGTCATGACTCACAGTCACGCAATGGACTTCGATATTTGTGATCGCATTCTGAGGCGACGGGACACCCGCTATTGCGGTTTGATCGGCTCGATTTCCAAGCGCCGGCGATTCGAAAAGCGCTACCGCCAACAAGGCATGTCGCAGTCAGTCATTGACCAGTTAATTTGTCCGATCGGTGTTGACGGTATCAGCGGCAAGAAACCGGCCGAAATTGCGGTCTCTGCTGCGGCGGAAATTCTCAAGATTCGTGAGCAAGTGGTAGCACTTGTCGAGGAAGACTACCCCGACAACGTACTGCCGCTCACGATGCAAGAGTACTGACATGGAAGCATATCTACTCGATTGGCTGAATATCCTCGTGCGCTGGTTGCACTTCCTGACCGGTGTCGCGTGGATCGGCTCGTCGTTGTATTTCATTTGGCTGGACAACCATCTTCAGGAGCCCCGTGATCCCGGTGACTCGGATAAGGGCGTGGGCGGCGAGGTTTGGTCGGTGCACGGTGGCGGCTTCTATCATGCGCAGAAGTACAAGCTCGCACCGGCGGTACTCCCGGACACTCTGCACTGGTTCAAATGGGAAGCCTATTCGACATGGTTGTCGGGCATGTTCCTGCTTGGCCTTGTGTATTTCCTGGGAGCCGAAATTTACTTGATTGACCGGTCGGTCGCTGATTTGTCAGTGCTAATGGCGATCAGTAGTGCAATCGCATTCATTGCGGGCGGCTGGATAGTTTATGACCTGATGTGTAAATCGCCGCTCAGGAATTACGACCGGGTATTCGCGCTCGCGCTGTTCTTGCTGACCAGTGCTCTTGCGTGGGGTTTGTGTCAGCTGTTCAGTGGCAGGGCTGCCTTCATCCTGTTCGGCGCTACGCTTGGCACGATCATGGTCGCCAACGTATTTTTTGTGATTATTCCTGGCCAAAAGAAGATGGTTGCGGCCGCGGCGCGGGGTGAGGCGCCTGATCCGGCAGATGGCCTGCATGCCAAGCTGCGTTCCGTTCACAACACCTACTTCACATTGCCGGTGCTGTTCGTGATGACGAGCAATCACTATGCGATGACGTACAGCCACGAATACAACTGGGCGATACTGATCGCAATTTCACTAGCCGGAGCACTGATACGAATTTATTTTGTCGCCCGGCACAAAGGCACGGCGTCACCGCTACCAGTCGTAATCGCGGTGCTTTTGCTGGCTGTGACCGCGGCAATGATCGCACCACGTTCGCCGGAGCTTGTGGCGCGAGAGGCAAGCTTTTCAGAGGTGCGCAATGTGATCAACGCACGCTGCACGACCTGTCACTCGACGGCGCCTGTGCATCCGGCGTTTCCGGCGGCACCACTGGGAGTGAAATTCGATACTGACGAACAGATCCGCGCAGAAGCTAATCGAATCTATTTGCAAACTGTTGTGACTCGCGTGATGCCGATCGGCAACCTGACAGCCATGACTGATGAGGAACGACAAATCATCGATCAGTGGTATCAATCGCTTGAGAGTGAGCAGTGACAGATTATCCAAGAGATTTATTGGGCTACGGCCAGCGACCGCCAGCGGCTGATTGGCCCGGCGGTGCACGGACGGCCGTACAGTTCGTCATCAATTACGAAGAGGGGGCGGAGAACTGTGTACTGCATGGCGACTCCGCATCTGAGGCCTTTCTGTCGGAGATCGTGGGTGCTGCCGCCGTCGAAGGGCAGCGCCATATGAACATGGAGTCGCTATACGAATACGGTGCACGGGCCGGCTTCTGGCGTCTGCACCGCTTGTTCTCGGAACTTAAGGTCCCGGTTACGGTATTCGGGGTCGCGATGGCATTGCAACGCAACCCGGAAGCCGTGGCCGCGATGCTTGAGGCTAACTGGGAAATTGCCAGTCATGGCTACCGCTGGGTTGATTATCAATTCATTGATGAAGCAACCGAACGCAAGCATCTGCGAGAGGCGCTGGAGATTCATATTCGGGTAACCGGTGAGAGGCCCGCAGGATGGTATTTGGGGCGCTGCAGCCCGCAAAGCCACCGCATCGCTGCCGAAGAGGGTGACTTCACTTACAACTCTGATACTTATGCGGATGACGTGCCGTACTGGGATTACAGTTTCGATACGCCACAGTTGATGGTGCCGTATACGCTGGACGCCAACGACATGCGCTTCGCGACGCCCCAAGGCTTCAATTCCGGCCAGCAGTTTTTCGACTACCTCAAGGACAGCTTTGATGTCCTGCACGCCGAAGGTGGTCGCATGATGTCTATCGGCTTGCACTGCCGGCTTGCCGGTCGGCCGGGCCGTACCGCCGCGGTAGCGAGATTCCTTGACTACGTAATGTCGCACGACGACGCCTGGCTTACGACCCGGCTCGATATCGCAAACCACTGGCGCGAGCGTCATCCAGCCAAAGCTGCGGTGAAATGAGTACCGATAAGTTCATCGACCGCTACGGTGGTATCTACGAGCACTCTCCCTGGGTTGCCGAGCGCGTCAAGTTGTTACTTGGGGATACAGTCGCGGGCACCGAGTTGCTGGTGAGTCTGATGGCGGACTGTGTTGATAACGCCGCTTTAGAAACGCAGCTTGAACTGATTCGGGCACATCCCGATCTGGCCGGCAAAGCACAGGTTGCGCGTGAACTGACCGCCGACTCGACCGAGGAACAATCAAGGGCCGGACTCGACCAGTGCACGGCTGATGAATTCGAACAGTTCCAGACACTGAATACGTCCTACAAGCAAAAGTTCGGATTTCCATTCATCATGGCGGTACGCGAGAGCAACCGTACGGAAATACTGGATGCATTCGCCAGCCGGCTGGAAAATGACTACAGCGCTGAATTCGAAACCGCGCTGCAGGAGATTCACAAGATCGCCCGTTTGAGACTGACTGCCCTGGAAAATTCACCGTGAATCAAAACCATCCTTTCCATCACTGGGTACAGTTAGAGCAGCCGCGTTTGGGTACGCGGGTTACGTTCGCGACCGATGACTTCTTCGCGGCCAAGGAACGTATCATCGATTTTCCAGCGCCGGTATTCATTGATGACAAGTATGACGATCATGGTAAATGGATGGATGGCTGGGAGAGTCGCCGCAAGCGTATTGAAGGGCATGACTATTGCGTTATCCGACTTGGCGTCCCCGGGGCGATCCGCGGATTTGATATTGATACATCGCACTTCACGGGCAACTATCCGCCACAAGCATCGATCGAGGTTTGCGTAAGTGATGCGGACACGCCGGAAGAAGGCTGGGTAGAGTTACTAGCGAAAACTGACCTGGCTGGTGATTCGCATCATTACCTTGAAGTCGACGACGAAAACATCTGGACACATGTGCGTCTGCACATTTACCCGGACGGTGGCATCGCCCGCCTGCGAATTTTTGGTGAGATACGTGCCGACTTCGCCGGGGTCGATGGGTTTGTTGACCTGGCTGCTATTGAAAACGGCGGGCGAGCGCTTGCCTGTAGCGATGAGCACTATGGCAGCATGCACAACCTCAATGTGCCTGGCCGTGGCGTGAATATGGGTGACGGTTGGGAGACAGCCCGCCGCCGGGGTCCCGGTAATGACTGGGTCATCCTGGCGCTGGCACAGCCGGGGGCTATAGAGCGTGCCGAGGTTGATACTGCACACTTCAAAGGTAACTATCCGGACAGGGTGTCGCTGGACGCCGGCCTGTTCGATGCCGATGATCATGCGACCATGGACTCACCGAACTGGAAAACACTGTTGTCGGAAACAAAACTAAAAATGGATCAGCAGCATTATTTCGAAGCTTTACAGAGCCTGGGCGAAGTGTCGCATGTGCGTATGTCTATTTTTCCGGATGGCGGTGTGAGCAGGTTGCGATTGTTTGGTCGTGTCAGCGGTGCTGAAGAATGACCATTACGTTAAAAGCCCAGCCGTTGACGAGTGAGCGATTTGCCCCGTATGGCGAAGTCATTGAGACCTCACGCGATGCATCCGATGCGATGAACGCCTCGAGATTCGAGCGTTTCGACGACCTTTGCAGTGTTGACCTGATTAATGACGGCCGAGTCTCCGTCAGCATTGCGCGTTGCCGAACGCCAACAGCCCTGCCCTTACGACTGGAAATGGTCGAGCGCCACCCGCTGGGTAGTCAGGCCTTTGTTCCACTAAGCCCATGCAAGATGGTTATTGTTGTTGCACCACCCGAGGAGTCGGTCGATGCGGACGCGCTGCGAGCATTCGTTAGCAACGGCCGACAGGGCATAAATTACCGGCGCGGTACCTGGCACATGCCGTTGATCTCTTTCACGGCAGGACAGGAATATCTAATTATTGATCGCGGTGGCAATGAGCCGAATTGCGATGAACACACGCTTGACGACGTCATTTTCCTGGAAGCTGACTGACAACCATGCGCGAGGCTTTCAGAGCAGCAGTACTACATTGTCTGGCGGATCCTGGGGAGGGTTCAGATTCCGCAGCACTGCAGTTCTTTGACGATGGTTTACTGATCGTCGAGGATGGAAGGGTTGTTGAGGCCGGCGACGCATCAGCTCTGCTGCCACAGCTTGCAGACGATGTCCTGCTGACGGAATTTCCGAAAAAAATCATTGTGCCCGGCTTCATCGACTGCCACGTACATTTTCCGCAACTCGATATCATCGCGTCCTACGGCGCGCAGTTGCTGGACTGGTTGAATCGCTATGCGTTTCCTGCGGAAGCTCGTTTTGCAGACGCAGACTACGCGCGCGAAGTCGCAGACGTATTTCTCAACGAATTGCTCAGGAACGGTACGACGACGGCGCTCGTTTTTGGCACCGTTCACGCCCATTCGGCGGACGCGATTCTTGAGGCGGCAGAGTCGCGCGGCATGCGACTGATCGCCGGCAAGGTTCTGATGGACAGTAATTGTCCGGATGATTTACGAGATACGCCAGAGTCTGCCTACGAAGATAGCAAGGCTCTGATCGAACGCTGGCATGGCAAAGACAGGCTCGGCTACGCCATCACGCCGCGTTTTGCCCTTACATCGAGCGCGGAGCAGCTTGCCGAAGCCGGTCGCCTGGCTGCCGAGTACCCGGATGTCTGGATCCATACACATCTTGCAGAGAATAAGGCCGAGGTAGAAGAAATCGCGCGGCAGTTTCCAGAGCGGCGCAGTTATCTCGACGTATATGAGCATTACGGATTATTGCGTGAGCGCGCTGTGTTCGCCCATTGCCTGCATTTGGACGATGAAGATCGATCGTCCATGGCGGCGAGAGGTGGCGCGGCGGCATTTTGTCCGACCTCCAATCTGTTTCTGGGCAGTGGCCTGTTCGACCTTCGAGCAATGCGTGAGGCCAACATACGTGTTGGTCTCGGGACGGACGTTGGCGGCGGTACGAGCTTGTCGCTATTACGAACGGCGAGCGAGGCATACAAGGTTCTGCATCTCAAAGATCAGGCTTTACCGGCACCCAGAGCACTGTATCTTGCAACACTCGGTGCGGCCGAAGCCTTATACCTCGACGATAAAGTAGGCAATTTCGCCACCGGCAAAGAGGCGGATTTTGTGGTGCTGGACCCGGCCGGTTCGTCACTCAGCGAGCGCCGCACACGGGTCGCTACATCGACAGAAGAATCGTTGTTCGCGATTACGATGCTCGGCGACGACAGGAATATCGCCGCGACTTACGTCGCGGGGCAGCGAGCCGAAATCAAATAGCGTCGATAAGTGTGTTTAGCGTAGCGCTTGGGCGCATTGCTTCGGTAGCTCGCGCTTCGTCTGGCTGGTAATAACCGCCAATATCTACCGCGCTGCCCTGTGCCGCCAGCAACTCCGCGTTGATGGTGCTCTCATTCTCAGCCAAAGCCTTCGCCGGGGCGGCGAACTTGTCGGCGAGAGCCCGATCACTGACGTTTGCAGCCATTGCTTCTGCCCAGTACATCGCCAGGTAAAAATGGCTGCCGCGATTATCATGCTCGTTGGTTTTGCGGGATGGTGATTTGTTATTTTCAAGATAACGGCCGTTTGCCACATTTAGTGCCGCAGCAACAACGCGCGCTGCCGCGTTATCGGTTTTTTCCGCGATATCTTCTATCGAAACCGCGAGCGCAAGGAATTCACCCAGGGAATCCCAGCGCAAGTGGCCTTCGCCAAGGAACTGCTGTACATGCTTCGGTGCTGATCCACCGGCGCCAGTTTCGAACAGTCCGCCACCGGCCAGCAAAGGAACGATCGATAACATTTTTGCGCTGGTGCCGAGCTCCAGAATTGGGAACAGGTCGGTCAGGTAGTCACGCAGTACATTGCCAGTAACCGATATCGTGTCTTCACCGTTCTTCACCCGCTCAAGCGTTACCCGCATAGCTTCGACCGGTGACAGAATGCGAATGTCGAGGCCGTTCGTTTCGTGGTCTTGCAGGTAGTCGTTTACCTTGGCGATCAACTGGCTGTCGTGTGCACGATCTTCATCCAGCCAGAAAATGGTTGGGTTACCGGTCTGCCGGGCACGATGGACAGCAAGCTTCACCCAGTCGCGTATGGGTAGATCCTTTGTCTGGCACATACGCCAGATATCGCCAGCGTTGACCGTATGCTCGAACAAAGCGTCACCCGATGCGTTAGTGACGCGGACTGTTCCCGAAGACGCGATTTCAAATGTCTTGTCGTGCGATCCGTATTCCTCGGCCTTTTGCGCCATCAAACCGACGTTGCAGACATTGCCCATCGTAGTGACATTGAATGCACCGTTCTGGCGGCAGAAATTAATAACTTCGTCGTAGATTCCTGCGTAGCAACGATCAGGAATCATGGCTTTGGTGTCTGCCAGCTCTCCATCCGGGCCCCACATCTTCCCGGAGGTGCGAATGGCGGCTGGCATGGAAGCATCGATTATGACGTCGCTTGGAACGTGCAGGTTGCTTATGCCCTTGTCGGAGTTGACCATTGCCAGCGCCGGCCGGGTTTCATAAACGGCGGCAAGGTCTGCCTCGATGGCGGCTCGTTGTTCATCGGGGAGTTCGACGATTTTCGCGTACACATCGCCGACTCCGTTATTCGCATCTACTCCGAGCTCAGCAAACACGGCCGCGTGTTTTTCGAATACGTCTTTGTAGTAAACCTTGACGGCGTGACCGAACATGATCGGGTCCGACACTTTCATCATGGTCGCTTTGAGGTGCAGAGACAGAAGAACCCCCTCGCTTTTTGCCGCGTCGATTTCTTTAGCATAGAAATCGCCCAGGGCTGCGCAATCCATTCGCGTTGCGTCAACGACTTCATCCTGAAGTACCGGCACATTCTCGCGCAGCACTGTCTCAGCGCCGTCGTCAGAGTGCAGCGTAACCTTCAGGCCACCACCGGCGGCAACGACGGCCGATTGTTCACTGGCATAGAAGTCGCCATCATCCATGTGTGCTACATGTGACTTCGAGTCAGTGCTCCATGCACCCATCGGATGCGGATTCTGTTTTGCGTATTCTTTTACGGCGGCGGCTACTCGGCGATCCGAGTTGCCCTCACGCAATACCGGATTAACAGCACTGCCAAGCACCTTTGCGTAACGGGCGTGCGCGTCCCGCTCGGCATCATCGCGAGGTTCCTCGGGATAGTTGGGAATATCATAGCCATGCGCCTGCAGTTCGGCGATCGCCTCCTGCAATTGCGGTATGGATGCGCTCACATTCGGTAATTTGATGATGTTTGCTGCAGGAGTCTTGGCGAGCTCACCCAGTTCGGCGAGGGCGTCGCTATGCTGCTGAGTATCTGTCAGCTTGTCGGGGAAGCTGGCGAGTATGCGGGCTGCCAGGGAGATATCGCGAGTCTCTACAACGATGCCGGCGGCCTCAGTAAATGCCTTGACGATCGGCAAGAAGGAATAGGTTGCCAGTGCAGGAGCTTCGTCAGTTTTCGTATAGATGATTTTCGCGGTACTCATGGTATTCCCTGTTTAGCAGTACATTCTGCGCGCGCCGGCGGCGCGCGGGCGGAGCATTATAATGCCAAGGGCAGTAAATCTCTCGCTTGTTTTGCGTGGCTTTGCTAGCTCGCGGCGACCTGAACGGTGGCCTCAAGATGCGATTCGGCTTTTAGCGAGTTCGTGACCAGGCACGACTGCTCGGCCTTTTCGAGCAAACGGTGAGCTTTCGCTTCATCGGTGCCCGAGGGCACGGTGAGCATCGCCGAAACTTTGAAGCCCGTAAATTGGGTGACTCGTTCAATCCGCTCCAGGGTGCCCTCAGTGCTGCAGGTCAGTGAGTCCCATTCCAGGCGCGAAGCACTCGCGATGGCCCGGAAAGACAGTATGAAGCAGTCCGAAACAGCTGCGACCAGTAGCGACTCTGGCGACCACTGGTCACCAGGACCGCCAAACTCGGCTGGTGCTGCGGACAAGAGGTCTGCTACGCCGGAGCTTGAAAGTACGACATTTCCATCGACTTTTGCGTCGGCGGCGACAACATAATGGTGGGGGAAATTCTGCATGATTAGTCCTTGTCGGCGACCAATATCGCCCTGAAATCATTGACGTTGGTACGAGTGGGGCCGGTACTTATCAAATCAAGTGCTGTGGAGAAAAATTCATAGCTGTCGTTGCGTTCCAGCATTATTCTGGCGTCCGCTCCAGCTGCTTTTGCCCGCGGCAGTGAGTCCGGCGATACGAAACAACCGGCATTGTCGCCGTTGCCGTCGATACCATCAGTATCGCAGGCGAGTGCATGGATGTGCGGCCGGCCATCAAGCGCGATTGCGAGCGCCAGTGCATATTCACCATTGCGCCCGCCACGACCCCCGCCACGAACGTTGACGGTCGTCTCACCGCCCGAAAGTATCACGCAGGGCGGCTCGACAGGCCCTGTACCTGCGGCGATTTGCAGCGCCAGACCTGCGTGTTCGTTGGCGAGCGAACGGGCGTCGCCTGCCAGGTCACCGAGTGAATAGGGTGTGATGTCATGGGCTGTTGCGGCCGCTGCGGCGGCCAACAAGGCGTCGTCGCTGGTCGCAAGGATGCGCACATCACCGTCAACAACCGTCACTGGCTCGCTGTTGGTGATGGCCGCTCGGACGTCATTGGAGATCGATATTCCGTAACGAGCAATAATATCCAGTGCTTCCGCAGGCGAACTACGGTCGCTTACGGTGGGTCCCGATGCGACCATGGAGGTGTCGTTGCCGGGTACGTCGGAGATGATCAATGTAATGACGTTCGCAGGGGCAGAAGCGCTAGCGAGCTTGCCCCCCTTTATGGCGGACAGTTTCTTGCGCACACAGTTTATTTCGTGAATTGCCGCACCTGAAGCGAGCAGGTGTCGCGTGATGTCCTGCTTCTCGGCGAGCGTCACACCGCCTGCCGGCAGGCACATCAGGGCGGAGCCGCCGCCAGAGATGAGGCAAACGACCGTATCGTCAACGGACAACTCTGACACGCTGTCGAGAATGGTGGCCGCCGCTGCAACTCCGGCTTCATCCGGTGTCGGGTGAGAGGCCTCGATGACTTCAATAAAGCGGCAATTCGCGCCATGTCCGTAGGGCACGATGACGCGCCCCTCGAGCGGGCCTTGCCACTGCTCTTCCAGTTCTTTCGCCATGCTCGCGGCCGCTTTTCCGGCACCAATGACGAATACGCGACCACCTGGCCTGGCGGGTAACCATCTTTGCATGCAATTTTCAGCCACCGCCGTCGCGACCGCCGTGTCGAATAGCGAGCGCAGGAATTGCCGGGGATCGAGCATCAGCCTCGGACGGCGCCGTCCGTTTTGACGTGCGGCGCCAGGCGATCAATCAGACCGAGCATCTCGGGCCGGTTCTCCCGCAGTTCCTCGATAGAGAAGCCGGAGAGCTCATACGGCAGCACCAGCCAGTCATCTGTTTCGTGCACGAAATACTCCGGTGTCCGCAATGTTTTTTCCGTCGGCCGGTACCAGACAGTCGCTATGCGGATGTCCTGTGGCAGGTTGCGGCGAGTCTTCTTCGCCAGCTGCTTAATGACGGCATTGACGCTGGAGCCGGTGCTGTACACGTCGTCGACTATCAGAAGTGAATGATGTGCACTGAGATTCTCGAGCAGGTACTGCAGGCCGTGGACCCGAATTGAATCTGCCTTGCTGACCATCTGCGAGTAACCCGGCGCGCCCGTGTAGGAAGTTCTGATCGCGATGTGGTCCGTCTTCGTTCCCAGGTAATCAAGGCCTTCCTGAACGGCTATTCCAACCGCGCTGCCGCCACGCCAGAGGCCGACCAGAAAATCCGGCTCGAAACCTGCTTCGTAAATATTGGCCGCCAGCTGAAACGAATCCCGGAGCAGGTCGTCTGCGGCGATAAATCGCTCAGTCATTTTTGTTATTCCCAGGCTTTACTGCGCTAGAATCAGAGATCGGCAGTATAACGCCAGTGTCCTCCGACGTAGAGAATAATAATGGACAAGACCGTACTTTCCGCACAAGACTTGCTTGAAGACTCCATTGAACTGGGTATCAAAGTTCTTGAGAGCGGCTTCAAGCCCACTATGATCATAGCCATTTGGCGCGGCGGTACGCCTGTCGGCATGGCACTTCAGGAAACACTCTCGTACTGCGGCGTTGAATCTGATCATATCGCGATTCGGACGTCGTCCTATATCGGTGTCGATGAGCGCGGCAAAGTCGCCGTTCATGGTCTCAACTACATCATCAAGAAGATCTGTCACGACGATCGTGTGCTGATCGTCGACGATGTCTTCGATACCGGCAATACCATTGTCGCGGTCGTCGCCGAACTGAACCGACGTGCGCGTGGCAATACGCCAAAGGACATTCGTGTTGCAGTGCCCTGGTTCAAGCCATCGCGCAACGAAACCGACATCACTCCTGAGTACTTTCTGCACGAAACGGCGGAATGGCTTGTGTTTCCGCATGAACTTGATGCGCTCACGCCCGAAGAATTGCGTGAATGTCGTCCTGAGATCGCGGCGATAGTGCAGGGCGTGACACCCAGGGTGAAATCAGCCTAGCGGCGGCCGTATGCCCAGAATCTGCGTGTATTGCGGCTCCAGCATGGGTAGCCGCGCCATTTACAGTGAAGCAGCGAAAGAGCTTGCCGATGTATTGGTGCGGCACGATTTCGAGCTTGTTTACGGTGGTGCCGACAAAGGAATTATGGGGGTGATTGCCAATGCCGTGCTGGAACTCGGGGGCAAGGTGCATGGCGTCATACCGAAGATTCTGTGTGAAAAAGAGCTCGCGCATCAGAATCTGACAGAACTTCATGTCGTCGCGTCCATGCATGCGCGCAAGACCATGATGGCTGCACTGTCGGACGGGTTCATCGCAATGCCGGGTGGTTACGGCACCTTGGAAGAAATTATCGAGATTATTACCTGGGGCCAACTGCAGTTCCACGACAAGCCCTGCGGACTTCTCAACGTGGATGGCTACTTCGATCACCTGCTCGAGTACCTCGACCGAGCGACCGCCGAGCGTTTTCTGAAAGTAGAAAATCGCAAGATGCTGCTGTGTGAAGATACGGCGGCCGAATTGATTCAGAGCTTCGAAAGATATTCAGCGCCTACAGTTGAGAAGTGGATCCGATAGACCGGCTCGGCCTATTTTCGAAATACTAGTCTCAGCTGGCCCTTGGCCGGCGCGCGCAGGTTTTGGCCGTGTAACAAATAGCGAATTCCGAAGCGTTTGCCCGCCAGATCCTTGCCGACGCAGAGCCGCAACGGCGATACGAATACATCAATGGGTTCGCCGACCGGGATGTCGCCGATCTTGCTGGTGACATGTATCGAATCATCTTGCAGGCTAACCGACGGGTAGGCGGCGATTTCATCAGGCGTACGATCAGCAAAGCCGTCATTTCGCGGCACCTTCGGGAGCGTTTCCGCGACGTAGAAAGCGTTGTGATTCGGCATGATTAACGACAGCGATGCGTCAATGATGGGCTCCTTGCCCTGGTTGTAGACAACCATCTGCATGCGTTCAGCGCGGGACTCGAACAGAAAATGATTGTCGTGGTCACGGTGCTTGATTTTGAGGTCCTGCATTTCCCGCAACATCTCGGTCGGCGTTCGGTCAACGTAAGGGTCGTCGGCACCGAACAGGCGCGCGTGCGTTAATCGGGCCATGACGGTCGTTGAGCCCGTGTTTCGAGATTTCTTTCGAATATCCAACATCTGGTGGAGTTTCTTGCTGGCCTCCGCCGATGGTAGTTGCGACAGGTCGCAACTATTCAGCGTCAGGTCCTTGTAGATAATCTCACCGGGAAAACCGATCTCGATATCGCCGGCCGAGACCGAATCGCGAAATTTCTTTTCGAACAGTTCGCTAAGCTGGCGGCGCCCCATTTTCATCGCGCTGTTGCGGGTGCGTACATACGCGTCGCCCCTGCGCAGTTTTTCGGAGTAGTCGATGCGCATCATGTAGGGGCGATCCTGGCAGTCACCGATCTCGAAAACTCCGACTCGTTGACCTTCAATCGATACCGGCTTGTAACGAATACGCAGGGGCGGCTCGATGTATTCGTTGGCGAGCGACTGGTAAGAAGGTTTGCCCGAAAAATCGTCTGCATCGACTGCGTGCACACGCTTTCGGCCGCGACCGTCGAAGTCGCAGCCGATGATGATGTAGCGCGGCCCGTTGATCGGTGCATTAGCAAGCGCGAGCACATCACGGAGATAGCGGTGGATGCCGCCTATCCCGTATTTGTCCTTGCGCAGCTGAATTCCGGCGCTCGGAGTCGCAGTTTGCGCTATTTTCATTAATCGATTCATGAACCAGTCGATTTTGACCGATTATGTTCAAAAGCATTGGGAACCAATCGACAGTTCTGAGAACTGATTTTCCAGGGTGTATTGTGCTCGCTGGCGCGAGAAATCGTTCTAAGAGGTATCCGTGACCACATTATCCGATCTACTAGAGTCGATTGCAGCGATTCCGCCCGGATTCGACAGCACAGCTGTGGCAACAGCAGTGACCAGGCAATTCGGTTTGTCAGGCGACTACACTTTGCTGGTCAGTGAGCGGGACCAAAATTTCGCCCTGACAATCGCGAGCAAACATCAATACGTCGTCAAGATCACGAGTCTGACAGAGCATACGCTGGTCACGGACTTTCAAATTGCGGCACTGCTGCATCTCGAGAAAAGTGCTGTGGTTGGTGTGCCGCGAATTGTACGAACTGTGTCGGGGGCGGACCGGGGTGTCATTTTGTCTGATGATGGAACCAGGCACTGCTTGCGTGTCGTTACATGGCTGAACGGAAACCTGCTTGCGGCCAGTGAACTGTCACACGATATCGCGCGCAGTTTCGGCTACCAACTGGCTGAACTCGATCTGGCGCTTGCTGATTTTAAACATGAGGGCGACGGCCAGCTGCTGCTCTGGGACACGCAGCGCGCTGGGGAGCTTCGCAGTTTGTTAGTTCATGTCGATGAGGCTGAGGTGCGCCAGCAATTGACAACGGTTCTGAACTATTTTGATGGCCAGGTGATGCCGGGTCTGGAAACACTGCCAAACCAGGTTATCCACAACGACGCCAATACCGAAAACGTCTTGCTTGATGCCAATGCCAGGGTAATCGGCATTATCGACTTCGGTGACATGCTAAGAGCGCCGCGCATCATTGAAGTCTCAACCGCGGCGGCGTACTTGAGATCGGATTGTGGCGATCCACTGCAATTCATTGCGCCGTTCGTTGCCGGGTATCAAGAACGGAATGCGCTGTCTGGAGCGGAGCTCGATCTTCTTTTCGACCTGGTTCAGACCCGGCTGGCGATGACGCTGGTACTTTATTACTGGCGACTTTCAGCTCGCGACAAGGGCGATCCTTATCGCCAAAAACTCGTTGCAAATGAGGGTAGCGCGCTGAAATTTCTGCGAAGTCTATCTGATCTGGGCCGATCCGCGTTTCATGCGCGAGTCGCCGGGTAATATATAACAAAAACAAATAGTTACGAGGTGGCCTCAGTCACGGTGCGCTCTGATCGCCGATATTATGTGAAAAACCGACCACAAGTGGTTTCTTATTCGCATCAAACCTGAGAAACAGGTCCGGGAATCAAACTTCCACCACCTTTAGAATATATACCTGAGTACCGCCTTACGAGTTTGTAACCGATGATCCTGGACCTTGCATTGTCCGCCCTGCTTATTTTCAGCGCAGCCTGCTATTTGCTGATCGGCGCGCGATTGATTGTGAGCAGTCGCGAGGTTGGCAGCATGCCGATCGGCGTGCTGTTCGTAGTTGTTAGTATCTGGGTGATGGGCGGCGCTATTGAACTGCTGTCCAGCACATTCACTGTATTTACCATCGGTCGAACCGGTCACTTTATTGGTACCGCACTGGTGCCGGTTGTTGCCTACGTCTGCTTTCGTGAATACACAGGCTCCACAACGCCAGTTCGTACACTGGTCCTGCTGCTGATCATACCGACGCTCTCGGTGGTGCTTGCGGCGACCAATGCATACCACGAAATCATGTGGTTCATGCCCATCGCGAACGAGGCCGGAGAATTTCTAACCCGCCCGGATCGTTGGGGTCCCTGGTTCCTGTTCGTCCATTTGCCATACAGCTACGCGGTTATTGGTGCGGCGATACTGTCACTGATCGTGCACAGCTCGGCAGTCGCGCCAGCACAGCGCAGGGGATTGTTCTTGCTAGTGGCGGCTTGTGCTGGTCCGCTGCTAACCACCGCAGCTTATGACATGGGATTTGGTCCGAATACCATTTCCTACGTGCCGATCGTTTTCGCGGCACTGCTACCGCTCTATGCCTGGTTAATCCTGGGTGAGCAGATTGTCGAATTTACACCGCTGGCCTACGAAACGGTTTTTCAAAATATGCAGGACCCGGTCGTCGTTATTGACGAGCAATGTCGCGTCATCGGCTTAAACCACACTGCGGAAAGCATGTTATCGGTCGAAGAGTCTGCAGCACTACGCGAGCCGCTCGAGAGTTTATTCGGCGAAGACTCACCCGAAGTCTTCGAAGCGCTGAATTCGGGTCAGCCACAAAAGATGATGACATCCACGGGCCGATTCCTGCACGTGCAGGTTTCCAATATCTCCACGAGTCGGACGTCTGCTCGTGGCGGCCAGGTGCTGATGTTCCGTGACGTGAGCGATGTTGAAAAAGCACAAGCCGACGTACGCAAGAGTGAAAAATTGCTGCGCACGCTGATCGATCATTCGGTAAACGGCATCATTCGATTTCAATGGGTTCGCGAAGACAGCGGCAGGAAATCACTTCGCTGTATTTTCGCGAATGCGGCTGCCGGACGGTTCCTGGGCAGAAAAGCGGAAGACTTGTTCGATTGTGTGGCGCAAGAACTGGTTACCCTGGCGACCTGCGGGATGGACGTAGACGCGGCCGGAGATATCCTGAAACGCTTCGAATCGTCGGTCAGCAAAAGCGAGAGCCTGGACGTTGAGGTGCAGCATCGGCACCAGGGCAAAGGCCGCTGGTTGCGAATGATCTGCGAGCCTGTTGGCGATGACATAGCAGCAACCTTTGTGGACATCACCGACGGCAAGGCCAAGGAGCGACGCATGGAGTCCATTGCGGATTCGGATCCGCTCACGGGCGTACTGAATCGTCGTGGTTTTGAACGGGATGCGGCGCAGCGATTAACCGATAGCGCTGATGATGCTACGGGCGCATTGCTGTTTATCGACCTCAACGACTTCAAGCAAATGAACGATAAGTACGGCCACGAAATAGGTGATCAAATTCTGACCATCGCGTCTGAGCGCCTGCGAAAAAGCTTGCGTTCGTGCGATATCATCGGTCGACCGGGCGGCGACGAGTTCGTGGCGTTGGTTCCAGATGTTGATGCTGATATGGCTGACAAGCTGGCGATGCGCCTGACTGATGCGCTTGAGGATCCGTACCGGATCGGTCGCAAGAAACTGCGATGCCCGGCAAGTATCGGTCTGGCGCTTTATCCCAAGAATGCAAATACGCTAACCGGCCTGTTGCGAGAGGCCGACCAGGCCATGTATCGCGCCAAGGCTCGTTGTCGTGGAGTGTCAAAACACGGCAGCTGCGACCTGCTCGAAAAGGCCATGTAAAAGGACAGAAAAAAGAGGCGCAAAAGTGGTCTAATTGACCGCCCATTTGAAGTTAGGCTTCATATTGCCGCCAGCCCAACTAGCTAATCAAACTGAAAATTCTGCTGTAATCCGGCTGCAGGGCCTGCAGCGCCGCTATGTCATGGGTAACGAATTCATCGATGCATTGCGTCGTGTCGATCTCACCGTCGCCAACAATGAATACCTCGCCATCATGGGCCAGTCCGGCTCCGGCAAATCGACTCTGATGAATATTATTGGTTGTCTCGAGCGGCCGACCGCTGGTGAGTACTGGTTGAACGAGCAGCGCGTCTCGCAAATGAATGACCGCGAGCTGGCCCGTGTCCGGAATCGGGCAATCGGTTTCGTGTTCCAGACATTTAATTTATTGCCACGGATGACGGCACTTGCCAATGTAGAGGTGCCGCTGATCTACAGTGGTCTGAAACGCAAGGAACGTTCACTACGTGCTCGTGAGGCACTGGAGACCGTCGGTCTCAGTGACCGGATGCTGCATCGTCCTTCGGAAATGTCAGGCGGCCAACGCCAACGCGTCGCGATTGCCAGAGCGCTGGTCACCGGGCCGAGCATCTTGCTGGCCGACGAACCCACCGGCAACCTGGATTCAAGCACCGGTGATGAAATTATGAAGCTGTTTGATAGCCTGCATGAGAAGGGCAACACGTTGATCGTCGTTACCCACGAACAGCACGTTGCCGAGCATGCGCATCGAATTCTGCGCTTGAGTGACGGTGACATAGTTGGCGATACGGAATCCTGAGAGCACCCTATTGAAGACAACAACAAGAAAACGATTCGCACTACTCCTGTTGCCGCTACTGATCGCAGCCTGCGCAGAAGAGCAGGTCGAAGCCCCTGTTTACGATACGGCGGGGACTATGCGTCGCACCATTGAAGTCGCTGTCAGTTCGGCAGGTATCGTAGAGCCTCTGGCGACTGTCGAGGTTAAGTCCAAAGCCTCGGGCGAAGTGCTTAGTTTGCTGGTTGAGACTGGTGACGAAGTAGAGCAAGGCGCGCTGATGGTGAGTATCGATCCGCGCACGGTACGCAATCGGCTGGATCAATCTGAGGCGGAGCTGAAAGCTGCATTGTCACGCCGTGAAATAGCGCTCACACAGAAGTCGCGCGTCGAATCTCTGGTTGAAGCGGGGACCCTGACGCAATCTGATTTCGAGCAAGCGATGTTGGATGTCGCTAACGCAGAGGCACAGGTAGTTACCTCCAGAGTCAGCGTCGAAAACGCTCGAATCGCAGTGGACGATACTGATATCCGTGCGCCAATATCTGGCACCGTCATATTCAAGCCGGTTGAAAAGGGGCAGGTAATTACATCGCCGACCCAGGACTTTTCCGGCGGCACGATGTTAATGCAGATGGCCGACCTGAGCGCCGTGCAAATTCGTGCGCTGGTAGATGAGACCGATATCGGCAAAATTCGCCCTGGCATGATCGCCAGTGTCCTGGTTGCCGCCTACCCCAATCAACCATTTGCCGGAGAGGTCACCAAGATTGAGCCACAGGCCGTTGTGGAGCAGAACGTCACGATGTTCGCGGTGCTGATTGCCATCCAAAACCCCAACGGTTTGTTGATGCCCGGTATGAACGCGGAAGTCGAGGTCCTGATCGTGAGAAGCGAGGACGCACTGACGATTCCTGTGATGGCATTGAGGACAAGTCGTGATCTCGCAGCCACAGCGACAATTCTTGGCCGATCTGAGGATGATATTCGCAGCGCGCTCTCAGGTGATGAGCCGAGCGCGACCGCCGATACGGCAAAAAACGAGCGACCGGAGGGGAGGCCACCGCGGAGGGACGGCAGGTCGCGACGCCCACCAGAATCCCGTCCGACAACCGATTATCGATTTGGTGGTGATTTCTGGGTGGTCATCGATTCGGATGCGCAGGAAATTCGAAAAGTACGCACCGGTGTTACTGATCTGAATAATGTTGAAATTATCAGCGGTCTTGGCGAGTCCGAGCGAGTGCTGGTGTTACCCAGTAGTCATTTGGTCGAAACCCAGCAAGACCTGCAGAACTTCATTCAACGCCGCACGAGAGGCGTGCCAGGAATCAAACGCTAGTCATGCTGATCACGGAGACAATCCGAATTTCGCTTGACTCGATTCGGGGCAATCTGTTTCGAGCCTTGCTGACAATGTTGGGGATTATTATCGGCGTGGGCGCGGTGATTACGATGGTGGCACTTGGGACCGGTGCACAGCGTGCGATCGACGATCAAATGGCAGCGTTTGGCGGCGATATATTGTCGATCCAGTCATCTTCCTGGTTCAGTCACGGCGTTGCGAGAAACCAGCAAACATTAACCACCGACGACGGTATGGCATTGTCCATCGGTGCTGAACATGTCGCGGCAGTAGTCCCGGAAATCAATGCTCGCTTCCAGGTCAAGTACGGCAACAAGAACCTCAATTTGTCGACCATTGGGTCAACGCCGAACTATCCATCGGTACATGGGTTTGAGGTCGCGCACGGTGTCTTTTTCTCGGCGGCCGATGAGGCGGCCCGACGACGTGTCGTCGTATTAGGGTCAGAAATCGCCGGCATGCTGGATGTGGAGGCAGAGGCTCTGGTTGGTCAAAAGATACAGATTCGGTCTATCTCTTTTGAGGTCATAGGCGTACTTGAATCGAAGGGTGGCTCCGGTTGGCGCAATCCCGATGACGATATCTGGATACCGTTGTCGACAGCGCAGTTCCGCGTCACGGGAAATGAATTCGTCCAGACGATTAGTGCGAAAGTAAGCGAGTCGTCAACGATTCCAATGGCGATGCTGGAGATTGAGCGTGTCCTGCGCCGCGAACATGGCATTCTTCCGGGCAAGGACAATGATTTCGCGATTATGAATCGCAAGCAATTCGCCGAGTCGCGGCAGGAGGCTACACAGGTCTTCACGTATCTGTTGGCCGGGATCGCGGGCGTGAGCCTCATTGTTGGCGGCATTGGCATTATGAACATCATGCTGGTGACCGTCACTGAGAGAACCCGGGAAATCGGTGTGCGCAAGGCACTGGGCGCCACCAAGGGCAACATACTGCTGCAATTCCTGGTCGAATCCACGATTCTTTGCCTGCTCGGCGGGATGCTTGGCCTCGCGCTGGGCGTGGGCGCGTCGGCCTTGCTGGCCCGGTATGCGGGCTGGCAAACGGTTGTAACATCGAGTTCTGCGATGATGGCGTTCGGCTTCAGTGCCGTTGTCGGCATGATATTTGGCATCTGGCCGGCGAAACGCGCGGCACAGCTAGACCCGATCGACGCGCTCAGGCACGAATAGCTGAAATAAATCGGGGTCTATTGGGGTCCAATATCGTAACGTGTCGGAGTACCAGAAATGAGCATTCGTTCCATTCCCTATATCTTGTTTATCGCGCTTCTGAGCGCGAGCATTGTCCACAGCGTTGCGATTCAGACAGGTCACGCTGATGTGCCCGTCGCCGAGTCCGCAGATCTTATCGAGCCCCTGGCCAAAGGCGATAAGGCGCCACGCTTTATCGTGGAAACGGTCGACGGCGAAGTGTTTGACTTCGACCCGCAGAATCTCGAACGCCCGGTAATTTTGCTGACCTTCCGCGGCGGCTGGTGCCCATACTGCAATATGTATCTTTCAGATATGCGTTTCGCGATTCCCGAAATTCGGGAGATGGGCATCGACGTACTGTTTCTGAGTGGTGACCGCTCGGAATTGTTGTTCGAAAGCCTCAAGCAGGAAACACAGGAAGATATTGTGGGACTTGATTACACGGTGCTCTCGGATGCCGATGCGCAAGCCGCGATCGCGCTCGGCATCGCATTCAAGGCATCGCAACGAACCATCAATGGTCGCCACAAGAAAAACCAGGACATCGAAGGCTCATCGATGCTGAAGCACGGTGTGCTGCCGGTCCCGGCGGTATTCGCGATCGATCAGCAAGGTGACATTCAGTTCGCCTTCACCAACGCGAATTACAAGAAACGCCTGCCTGCGGGCGAGCTGCTGGCGGCCGCGCGTGAGATTGCTGCTGCAGAATAAGTGCTGCTAATGATAGTCTTCGTGCACTGACATTGGTGCACGGAGAACCCGATGGTTACTGCAATCGTTTTAATTAAAGCCGAGACCAATCGGATCCCGGATCTTGCCAACCAAATAGCGGAAACCCCCGGCGTTTCGGAAGTGTTTTCTGTCGCCGGTCGCCACGATCTCGTGGCGATCGTCCGGGTATCTGAAAATGAAGATCTTGCTGATGTCATCAGTGACAAAATGCGCCATCTTGACGGTATCGTCGAAACCGAGACGATGATCGCATTCGGGGCGTATTCAAAGCAGGAGCTGGAAGCCGGCTTCGAACTCGGGCTGGACTGAGAAAAGGAAAGTAACGTGGGACTCAAGAATACAAGTACAGAATACGGATCACTTGCCAAGGCACTGCATTGGCTGGTTGCCATCGGAATATTTGGCCTGATATACCTGGGCCTCGAGCAAGCGGGTATGGAAAAAGGTGATGAAAAATCCAGAATCCGCTTCATTCACGCATCCATTGCAGCCATAACATTCATGCTGATGACGATCAGGATTGCCTGGCGCTTCATGAATGATGTCCCGGCCAAGCCCGACGGGATGCCAGCATGGCAAAGCACTATTTCTTCTCTCGTCCATTGGGGCTTGTACATCGCTGTCTATGTGCAGCTTTTCGCTGGTGCGATGGTGGTTGGCACAGGTGGCAGGGGTGTGCCGGTATTCGGTTTTTTCACCATACCCGTTCCGGTTACCGAGAATCACGACGCGCATGAGTGGTGGGAAGAGGTGCATGAGTTTGCCTGGAAGCCGCTTGCAGCTCTCATCATCGTGCATATTCTGGGCGCGCTCTATAACCACTTCATTGTGAAGAACGACGTTGTTCGACGCATGACGGTTGGCGTGAAATAGGGCATCGCAATGATCCTTGAGCGTGTCCAATGAAAAAGGCTGCGCCGAGCTATGAGACACCGGAGGTGCGGGAATTTGCCGAGGTGCTGCGCGGCCGGCGAACCATAGAGCTTTTTCTGCAGACTTTGGTGCCGAAGGCGCTACTTGATGAGGCGATCGAAGTCGCAACCTGGGCGCCGAACCACCATGTCACGGAGCCGTGGCATTTCTACGTCCTTGGAGATAAGAGCAAAGAGCGCTGTCTCGATCTTTGCAGAGACCTGGTGACCGCGAAAAAAGGCGAGGCCGCAGGTGATTTCAAACGTCAAAGCTGGTCACAAAAGCCGGGTTGGCTGGTTGTAAGCTGCCAACGGTCAGAGGACGCAGCGCGACAGAAAGAGGACTATGCGTCCTGTTGTGCAGCGATACAGAATCTGACTTTGTATCTCTGGAAGGCAGGCGTTGGCTCAAAGTGGACGACCGGCGACATTACACGCGACGCACGTTTCTACGAGATCGTTGGCATCGACGAGGCGCAAGCCTTCGTTGTCGGCGTCATCTGGTACGGCTATCCGAAACTGACGCCAACGCAATCGCGTAAAGGGCTCGACGAAGTACGTACCGAAACTCTTTAGTCGCGAGCGAGTTCATCGCGATGGTGTACCAGTGGTTCCGGGACGATTATAGGTCTTAGCAGATAGATCCCCGCGGTAAGCGTGCCAGTGGACGCCATGATAATGACCGCATTTCGCACCGAACCGTCATAAATCAACGCGCCCAGTATTGCGCCCGACGCGCCGACGACGTTTTGTGTCGTGCCAATTATTGATGACGCTACACCCGCGATTTTCGGCAATGGATCCAGTGCCAGCACGGTCGCGTTGGGCATAAGTATTGCGATCGTGAACATGTACAGGCAGACGCACGACCAGACCCACCAGAAAGGTGCGGAATCTAACCAGGCGACGACTACGAGCTGTGCGCTTGAGGCAAAAATGAGCGCTACGCCGAATGTGATGAGTTGCATCATGTCGAAACGTGTCACCAGCCAGCGATTCGCCGTTGATCCGGCGAGTATCGAGAGTCCCGCACAAGCAAATATGATGCCGTACTGCGTGATGGAGAAATCGTAGATTTCCACAGTAAGTGCCGCCGAGACCGCGATGACCGACATGTAGCCGGCGGGTGGCAGGACCAGAAGTAATAAACCAAAAATGCTCTGGCGATGTGAAAAATACTCGCGAAAGCTGGAAGTGAGTTGTCGAAAAGGGCGTTCCGATGCATTCGGTATGTGCGTTTCCACAAGGTTTTTGCGGATACCGAACAGAAGAGCGAAACCGCATGCAGCGATGACAATAAAGGGTGCGCGCCAGTTCCACTGTGCGACCAGCAATGCGCCAATACTTGGCGCGATTACCGGCGCCGCCGTAAAGATCATGGTCATTAGCGACATCAGGCGGGCCGCGTCTTTACCCGTCGCAATATCCCGGACGACAGCACGAGAGATGACGATGGCCGAGGCACCACCAATGCCTTGTACAAAGCGGGCTGCGAGCAGCAGCTCCATATCATCGGCGATGGCGGCGGCACAGGCGGCAGTAACAAACAGCCCCATTCCGGCATAGATGGTTGGCATGCGGCCGAACCGGTCCGAGGCGAGGCCGGCAGGAATCTGCCCAAGTGACATGCCGAACATGAATACGCCGACAATCTGCTGGCCACGCGATAAGGTTGTGTCGAGCGCTTCGACCATGGCCGGGATTGCGGGCAAGCTAAGATCCACAGTCAGAGCCGCGACCGCCGTTAGCAGGCCGAGCGTGATTATGAAGCGGCGGGATTTTACGAGGTGAGTATTCAAGACGGGCTAGTTTGCCCACCCAGAATCATTTCCGCCAGTTGTGGTGTTCCGGTCCAGTACGCGAGTTCACGTGGATGACTGATATCCCACACCGCGACGTCGGCGCGCTTGCCAGGCTCGAGCGTGCCCCGGTCATCCTGAAGACCAAGCGCGCGCGCGGCATTTCGGGTTGCTCCTGCCAGACATTCCTCGGGCGTCAGCCGGAATAAGCGACTCGCGAGCATCATTGTTGTGCGTAATGAACAAATGGGCGAGGTTCCCGGATTGCAGTCGGTCGCGATGGCGATCGCCATGCCGTTGGCGCGCATCGCTTCAATCGGTGGCAATTGTGTTTCGCCCAGCGTGAGGAACGCGCCCGGCAACAATACCGCCACGGAGCCGGCCTCTGAAAGGGCTCTGACCCCTTTTGGGGAGGCGTATTCGAGGTGGTCCGCGGACAGTGCGTTGAAATACGCGGCCAGCTCTGCCCCACCACCATCGCTGAGTTGGTCGGCGTGCAGTTTGACCGGCAGGCCGAGCGCTGTGGCTGCGGCAAACAACCTGGCAACCTGTGGCCCGCTAAAGGCGATCGACTCGCAATACGCATCAACGGCGTCAGCGAGTTCTCTTTCAGCGACTTCTGGCAACAGCTTTTCGCAGATCATCTCTATGTAGCCGTCGGCATCGCCGTCGAACTCCGGTGGCACCGTGTGCGCCGCCAGCAGGGTAGTGCGAATGTCAATTGTGCTTGTAGCGCCAAGCCGACGCGCGACTTCAAGCATGCGGATTTCAGTGGCGCGATCTAGGCCATATCCTGACTTGATCTCTACGGTCCCGACGCCCTCACTCGCGAGCGCGTTGACACGCGGCAACGCAGCCTCAAACAGCTCGTCCGCGGAGGCATCCCGAGTCGCCCGGACCGTCGACATGATGCCGCCTCCGGCTCGCGCAATATCTTCATAGCTGACACCGCGCAGTCGCTGTTCGAATTCCGCGGCACGGTCGCCGCCGAAGATCAGGTGTGTATGACAATCGATCAGGGCCGGGGTGATCCAGCGGCCAGCCATGGAGCGCTGCTCGGTTGTGTGATGCTCCGGCAGGTCTGATTCCGGTCCGACCCACACAATGCGTCCATCACGGATCGCCATTGCCGCTGACCCGTCGACAATGCCGTAATCCGCTTCGCCGTCCTGCATCGTTGCGATTCGGGCGTTCGTCAACAACAGGTCCCACTCAGACATTCCGAAATTCCGCTTTGATTTCCCGACAGTTGCAAGCGACGTTATCATGGTCTAGCCTGTATATACAACTTGCTCGAGAACATCATGACAACAGTATTTGCAAAGAAGGCACTACTCTCTTCCGGGTGGGCGACAGACGTCCGGCTGGCGGTCGCGGACGGGCAGATTTCTTGTATCGAAACGGACACCGCTCCGGCGTCGGGGGACACCGCTGTTGGCTACATCATTCCGGGGCTTTGCAACGCCCATAGTCATGCATTCCAGCGTGCGCTGGCCGGCCATACTGAGCAGCGTTCGCCAGCAGGAAGAGACAACTTCTGGACCTGGCGCGAACGCATGTACGAACTGGCCGGTCGCGTTGACGCGATCACGCTGACCGCGATCGCCCGACAGGTGTACTGCGAGATGCTCTCGAGTGGCTACACCTCAGTCGCCGAATTTCACTATCTACATCGCGACCCGATGAACCCCGAGGCCGTCGATACGATGTTTTCGGCGATCTCTACGGCTGCTGCCGAGAGCGGTATTCGATTGGCCTATATACCCGTGCATTACGAGCGTGCCGGATTTGACGATCCCGAGCCGCTGCCACACCAGCGGAGCTTCGCGCTCTCCATTGATGACTTCATGGCACACCAAGCGCGTGCCGCAGCGATGCAAAGTGCGGCGATTAGCGTGGGAATTGGTGCGCACAGTCTGCGCGCTGTCAGTCAGGAGTCGTTGCAGGCTATCGCAACAGCAGCCAACGACACCTTTATACCCATGCACCTGCATATCGCCGAACAGCGGCGGGAAGTTGAGCAGTGTCTGGCTGCTTATGGTCGACGGCCGGTACGCTGGCTGCTGGAAAACTTCGAGGTTTCCAGAAACTGGTGCCTTGTGCACGCTACGCACATGGATGACGAGGAAGTCGGGGCTATGGCCGCATCCGGCGCGGTGGCGGGACTTTGTCCAAGCACAGAGGCAAATCTCGGGGACGGACTGTTTCCACTGCACGATTACCTGACGCATGGCGGTCGTATTGCGATCGGCTCGGATAGCCACGTTTCGATTAATCCGTTCGAAGAACTACGCTGGTTGGAATACGGGCAACGTCTGGCCACTCGCACCCGCAACGTAGTGTCCTTGCGCGATAGCCATGTCGGCAGCGAGCTATTCCTGCGGGCATTGGAAGGCGGCGCTGCGGCCAGCGGACAGGGCGGCTCCGGAATCGAAGTCGGGGCTGCCGCGGACTTTGTTGCGCTTTGCGACGATGACCCGATGCTCGCAGGGCATGGCGACGATTCGCGGCTGGACGCGCTGGTATTTTCTGGATACCCGTTGCCGGTTGAGCGCGTCATGGTCAACGGTGAATGGTGTGTTGTCGATGCCGTGCATGTGCAGCGCGACCAGGCACGTGAAGCCTATCGTGCCGCTATTGCTGCTCTGGATACCACAGAATGAACGTCAGCAAGCCGCGCTATCAGCAGCTCAAAGACTTCATCATCGAACAGATAGCAAGCGGTCAGTTGCAGCCTGCCGACCGGGTGCCTTCGGAAAATGAGCTGGTCGAGTCCAAGAGTGTGTCTCGAATGACAGCTAATCGCGCCTTGCGCGAACTGCATGATGAGGGTTACGTCGAGCGCATTGTGGGAAGGGGCACCTTCGTTTCGGACTTCCGCTCGCGATCCGATCTGCTGGAGGTGCAGAATATTGCGGACGAGATTACGCGCCGCGGGCACACGCACACGAATCGTGTGCTCCGTCAGTCGCTGCAGCATGCGCGAGGAGAAATCGCCAAGGCCTTGCACGTAAAGCAGGGCACGGACGTATTTCATTTGCTGCTCGTTCATTGTGAAAACCGGGTTCCGATTCAGGTTGAGGACCGTTATGTACTCGCAAGCTTTGCGCCGAACTGTCTCGAACAGGATTTCGAGACACAGACGCCGAGCGCGTATCTGACCGATATTGCTCCACTGCAGGAGGCCGAACAGGCAGTGCGAGCGAGCATGCCAAATCCGGCGATTCAACAGCACCTCGATATGACGGGTGGCGAACCTTCACTGGTCGTAATTCGCCGTACCTGGTCGCGAGGGCGACCTGTTACGTTTGCGCGACTGCACCACCCGGGCAGTCGCTACGAACTCACGGGGCATTACACCCCACCCGGAACATCGCGAACCGCATCGGGCGATGTCGTACAACTGGAGAACCTGCGCCAATGAAAAGAGTCATTAAGGCACCAACCGGCACGAAGCTTTCTGCAAAAAGCTGGCTCACCGAAGCGCCACTGAGAATGCTGATGAACAACCTCGATCCGGAGGTTGCGGAGCGACCGCAGGACCTGGTCGTTTATGGCGGTATCGGCAAAGCGGCGCGAAACTGGGAGTGCTTCGATGCGATCGTTGAGGAACTCAGGAATCTGGAATCTGATGAAACCCTACTTGTGCAATCTGGCAAGCCAGTCGGCGTATTTCGTACGCATGCAGATGCGCCACGTGTACTCATTGCGAATTCAAACCTGGTCCCGGCCTGGTCGAACTGGGAACACTTCCGCGAACTCGATAAAAAGGGTTTGATGATGTTCGGCCAGATGACCGCCGGATCGTGGATCTATATTGGCAGCCAGGGCATCGTGCAGGGGACTTACGAGACCTTCGTCGAAATGGGCCGACAGCACTTCGATGGCGACCTCGCGGGACGCTGGATCTTGACCGCCGGTCTCGGTGGCATGGGTGGTGCACAACCGCTGGCGGCTACTATGGCGGGGGCCTCGATGTTGGCGATCGAATGTCAGTCGGACCGCATCGATATGCGCCTGGAAACCGGCTACCTCGATACGCGAGCAGAGACGCTGGCAGACGCGATGGCGATTATTGAACAGGCGGTCCGCGACAAGAAGGCCGTGTCGGTAGGCTTGTTGGGAAATGCGGGTGAATTATTGCCGGAGATGGTAAAGCAGGGCATCAAACCTGATGCTGTTACGGACCAGACCTCGGCGCACGATCCTGCGAACGGTTACCTGCCCATCGGGTGGTCAGTCGAGCAATGGTACGAGAAACGGGAAAGCGATCCTGATGCAGTCGTGGCCGCAGCGACCAAATCGATGTCGATTCATGTCAGGGCGATGCTGGAATTTCTGAAAGCCGGCATACCCACCTTCGACTACGGCAACAATATCCGCCAGGTGGCGTTCGATGACGGGGTTAAGAATGCATTCGATTTCCCCGGTTTCGTGCCGGCCTACGTGAGGCCGCTTTTTTGCCGTGGTGTCGGTCCCTTCCGCTGGGCTGCGCTGTCTGGCGATCCGGAGGACATTTACAAGACGGATGCGAAGGTCAAGGAACTCATTCCTGATGACGAGCATCTGCACAACTGGCTGGATGCCGCTCGCGAGCGCATCCATTTTCAGGGTTTGCCGGCGCGAATCTGCTGGGTGGGTTTGGGCCAGCGCGAGCGCCTCGGACTCGCGTTCAACGAGATGGTCCGCAACGGCGAATTGAAGGCCCCGGTCGTTATCGGTCGCGACCATCTCGACAGCGGTTCCGTCGCAAGCCCTAATCGTGAAACCGAAAGTATGTTAGATGGCAGTGATGCTGTTTCCGACTGGGCTCTGCTAAATGCGTTGTTGAGTACCGCTGGCGGCGCTACCTGGGTGTCACTGCATCATGGCGGTGGTGTTGGCATGGGTTATTCCCAGCATGCGGGCCTGGTCATTGTTTGTGACGGCACGCCCGAAGCAGACAAGCGCATTGAGCGAGTTCTTTGGAACGATCCAGCGAGCGGCGTAATGCGTCACGCGGATGCAGGATACGAGAGCGCAATCGAGTGCGCGCGAGAGCACGGACTCAATCTTCCAATGATCACTGGTGGAGACTCGAAGTGAATCTGACGATCGACAATCAGCGCATCACTCTCGATGTTCTGCGTGTGGCCTGGCAGGAGTCGATAACGGTGTCGCTGGGCGACAACGCGAAAAGCAGTATTGCCACATCGAATGAGCTGATTAATGAGCTTGTCGCCGGTGGCGAGCAGGTCTACGGTGTGAATACGGGTTTTGGACAACTGGCATCGGTACGCATCAGTGATGATGAGCTGGCGCATCTGCAGGCAAACCTGGTGCGCTCGCATGCCGTCGGCGTTGGCGAAGACCTGGACGATGACATCGTGCGCCTGATCATGTTCATGAAGGTTGTCGCTCTTGCCGAGGGATTCTCGGGTGTGCGAATTGAACTCGTCGAAATGCTCTGCGCAATGATCAATCACAATATCTGTCCGCGCATTCCGTCGCGGGGATCTGTTGGTGCATCTGGCGACCTGGCACCGCTGGCACATATGGCCGGTGCGCTGATTGGTGAAGGCGAGGTGCGTGTAAACGGCAGCCTGGTACCGGCAATAATTGCGTTAAAGGACGCAGGGCTGAAGCCGATAAATCTGGCGCCGAAAGAAGGGTTGGCATTGCTCAATGGCACACAGGTATCGACGGCGCTCTCCCTGGCTGCGGCATTTCGGACAGAAAATTTGCTGGCCGCGGTGATGATGGCGGGCGCAATGTCGTCCGACGCGATCAAAGGCAGCGACACCCCGTTCGATAAACGCATACAAAGCGTGCGCGGACACGCCGGTCAGATTGCTGTTGCAGGTGTATTGCGAGAGCTAATGCACGACAGCGATATTCGCGCATCGCACGAAGGCTGCGATCGGGTACAGGATCCCTACTCCATTCGTTGTCAGCCGCAGGTTATCGGATCGTGCCTGGATGTGGTCAGGCACGTTTGCTCAGTACTTGAAACAGAAGCCAATGCCGTGACAGACAACCCGCTGGTCTTTACCGACTCGAAGTCGGTTCTGTCGGGCGGTAATTTTCATGCGGAGCCCATCGCTCTTGCTGCCGACTATCTCGCCCTGGCAATTGCGGAAATCGGCGCGTTGTCGGAGCGCCGCATCGCGTTGTTGATCGATTCTCATATGAGTGGCTTGCCGGCTTTCCTGGTGAAAGATGGCGGCTTGAACAGTGGATTCATGATGGCGCAGGTTACGGCCGCGGCGCTGGCTTCTGAAAACAAGTCGCACGCACACCCTGCGAGTGTTGACAGTTTGCCGACCTCGGCAAACCAGGAAGATCATGTCAGCATGGCAACCTTCGCTGGCCGACGCCTGCACAACATGATCGACAACGTTGCCGACATTATCGCAATCGAATTATTGGCGGCGGCGCAGGGCATAGAGTTTCATCGTCCGAAGAAGAGTTCGCCCGTGATCGAAGAGGTTATTTCTGAGTTGCGTGAATTTTCGCCAACCTATGAAGAAGACCGATCACTGTCGTCGGATATACGCCGAGTCGCGGCCATTGTAGACGATGGCAACTATTGTAAGTACGCGTCATCAGTACTACCCAGCCTGGCGACATGAAGCCTGCGTTCGATTTTCGTGCTGGAGAGTTGCCGCTGCTGATTAGTGTGCCGCATGACGGGCGTGAAATCCCTGCAGATATGCAGGTTCGCATGACGGATGCCGGGCGCGCGATACCTGACACGGACTGGCATGTCACCAAACTGTACGAGTTTGCGGTCGAAATGGGCGCCAATGTACTTGCCGCAAATTACTCTCGATATGTCGTTGACCTGAATCGTCCTGCGGACGATGGCGAATTGTATCCAGGGCAGGTCTCGACCGGGCTGTGCCCGTTGCAGACGTTCTCGGGTGATTCTATTTACAGAGCTGGCGGTGTCGATGACGACGAGAAGTCGCAGCGTATCGAACAGTACTGGCGGCCGTATCACGAGAAAATCAGCACTACGCTTGAGGCGCTGCGAACGCAGCACGGATATGCCTTATTGTGGGACGCCCACTCAATCCCGAGCGTTGTGCCGCGTTTGTTCGACGGAGAGTTGCCGGAGCTAAACCTCGGCAGCAATAGCGGCGCGAGTTGTGGTGAATCGATGCAAAACGACGTCGCCGCGATCGCAACCGCAAGCTGCTTCAGCACCGCTATCAATGGTCGCTTCACGGGCGGCTACATTACACGCCATTACAGTGACCCTGAACACGGTGTGCATGCGTTGCAGCTTGAGATCGCACAGCGCGCGTATATGAATGAACAGGCGGGGTCTTTTGATGTCCAAAAGGCCGCCACCCTGCGTGCTACCCTGCGGCAAATGCTGGATGCATTTCTGACCGCAAGTTTGCCGGTTCAGTAGCAGTTCAGGCGCAGCTCGCTAATCTTGGCAGCCACTATGGGCTATCATAGCCGCAATTCATGGCCCGCCGCGTGCTTGGGCCAACAGATCACAGGAATTAGATGATGAAGAATCGAAGCAAATTAATTCGCTCGGCAAGCATGATTGTCACGCTATTGTTCGCGGGCACGGTACTGGCGGCATCGGCATCGAAGATCGACCGCGAGTCTAACAAGGCATTGGTCGTGTTTCGTGACGACGTTAATGGCGCCCACGTTTTTCTTGATCAGGCAGCAGGCTACCTGGTATTTCCGCGCGTGATAAAAGTCGGCATTGGAATCGGCGCTGAAACAGGTGAGGGTGTGTTGCGAGTCGGTGGTCAGTCGGTTGCGTACTATCGCACGACATCCGGGTCGATCGGACTGCAACTGGGTGCTCAGGCCAAATCCATAGTCATCGCTTTCATGACGAAAGAGTCGCTTAAGAAGTTTCGAGAGTCCGATGGCTGGAAAGTGGGTATCGATGGCTCTGTCGCGCTAATTGATCTCGGAGCGGGCAAGACGATCGATAGCAATAACATCAAGGACCCTGTCGTCGGGTTCATATTCGGATCGAAAGGGCTGATGTACAACCTGACGCTCGAAGGGTCGAAATTCAGCAAGCTCGACAAGTCCTGAACAAGCCAACTCTATCGGAGCGACTGAACCAGGAAGCGCGCAAGCTGCCTGGCAAGTCGCATGGCTGGTTTCGAACCTGGTTCCGTAAAGTCTGGAATGTGCGCGGTGGCGGGCTTTATGCTTGCGGCTTTGCGCTGACGTTTCTATGGTTGGAAGCCGGGTCCTTCATTGAGGACTTCAAACAGATTCACTTGTTGTTTGAAGGCGAAGTCGTCGACTTCATATTGAATTTCATCATTGACTCGTTTCAGAACACAATCGCAGCGTTTGCATGGCCGGTAAATGTTGTGCAATTTGCGCAGCCGTACGGCGCGATTGGGCTGGGAATAGCGTTTTGGCTGTTTCCGATTTACGTGAAAAAACACATCGACGACTGGCTCTTCGATGAAGAAGAAGAAAAGAGGTCTGGTTAGCGACAGTAGTCAGGTCGGACCTTTTCCTTTGCAGTTCTCTGATTGCGGCGCTGATAATGTTCGCGGGAAGCGTGATTGTCACCGCTGTTGAACGCAGACGCCGGAAGAGCGGCTAGCGATGAGCTGCTACTACTTGCCGCCGTCCGTGGAGTCGGGACCGCCAGCGCTCGAGTGATCAGCTGCACATCTTCCCCACTCCACTCAGGACGGTTCTGCGATACGGCCCTGTTGTCCTGCGCGCTCCGCAAACTCTTTCTGCCAACTGGAGCGATGTGATGCCGGTGCAATTTGAACAGCCGTTACTTTGTATTCGGGACAGCTGGTCGCCCAGTCACTGTATTCAGTAGTAACCACATTCGCACCTGTTTCCGGGTTGTGAAACGTCGTGTAAACAACACCCGGTTTTACTCGCGTTGTAATTTTAGCTCGCAACGTAATATCGCCTTTGCGGCTCGCCAGCGACACGAGTTCACCGTCACGCACTCCACGTATTTCTGCATCGTGCGGATGCACCTCGAGAATGTCTTCAGCGTGCCAGGTATTGTTCTCTGTGCGGCGTGTTTGTGCACCGACATTGTATTGCGAAAGAATGCGGCCCGTCGTCAGCAGCAGCGGGAATTTACGATTCGTTTTTTCTTCCGTCGGCACATAATCGGTTTCGACAAACAGGCCCTTGCCGCGCACGAACTGATCGATGTGCATGACAGGCGTTCCCTCGGGTGCTGCCTCGTCGCATGGCCACTGCACGCTGCCAATATCGTCGAGTAATTTGAAGCTAACGTTGTTGAAGGCGGGCGTGAGCTCTGCGATCTCATCCATGATCTGGGAGGAGCTCTCAAAGTCCATGTTGTAGCCCATCGCCTGGGCAAGGTCCTGTGTAATCTGCCACTCGTCCTTGCCCTGCTGAGCAGGCATGACGGGACGCACCCGGTTGATGCGGCGCTCGGCATTGGTAAACGTGCCATCCTTCTCGAGGAATGAGGTGCCCGGCAAAAACACATGCGCGAACTTCGCTGTCTCGTTCAGGAACAGGTCCTGTACGACGATACATTCCATGTTGCTGAGGGCGGCTTCGACGTGGTGAGTATTGGGGTCCGACTGCGCGAGGTCTTCGCCCTGGATATACATGCCCATGAATTCGCCGGCACAAGCCGCGTCAAACATATTGGGAATACGAAAGCCGGGCTCAGGATCAAGTGTGACACCCCAGTGTTTTTCAAACTGATTGCGTACCTCGTCATCCGAGACGGGCCGGTATCCCGGCAGCTCGTGTGGGAACGAGCCCATGTCGCAGGAACCCTGCACATTATTCTGTCCGCGCATCGGGTTCACACCGACGCCGGAGCGGCCGATGTTGCCGGTGGCCATCGCCAGATTGGCCATGCCCATGACCATCGTTGAACCCTGACTGTGTTCGGTAACGCCGAGGCCATAATAGATAGAACCGTTTTCGGCCGAACCAAACAGACGTGCGGCCTGCCGAAGCGTTTCTGCGTCAACGCCAGCAACTACAGCCACTTCCTCAGGTGAGTTTTCCGGCTTGAGAATCATGGCCTTCCAGGCCTCAAACGACTCAAGGTCGCAGCGTTCCTGAACGTATTCTTCGTCGACAAGTCCTTCGCTGACAATGACGTGTGCAAGCGCATTAATTACTGGCACATTGGTACCTGGCGACAGGGCGATGTGATGCTCGGCTTCGATGCGCGCCGAACGCACCAGGCCAATTTCACGCGGGTCGATAACGATCAGCTTCGCGCCTTCACGTAGACGCCTCTTCATCTGCGATGCGAATACCGGATGCGCGGCCGTCGGGTTTGAACCAATAACAACCATCACATCAGTGTCCATGACGCTGTCGAACGGCTGCGTTCCTGCAGAGGTGCCAAGCGTCGTCTTCAGACCATAGCCGGTCGGTGAATGGCATACACGAGCACAGGTATCGACGTTGTTGTTTTCGAATGCGGTGCGAATCATTTTTTGCACGACATACACTTCTTCGTTTGTGCAGCGCGATGATGTTATGCCACCGATCGACTTGCGCCCGTGCTTGTCCTGAATCTCTTTGAAGCGTTTGGCTGTGTATTGAATCGCCTCTTCCCAACTTACCTCGCGCCACGGCTCATCCGTGGTATCCCGGATCAACGGATTCATAACGCGATCCTGGTGCGACGCATAGCCCCACGCAAAGCGACCTTTCACGCAAGAGTGACCATGATTCGCCTCACCGTCTTTGTGGGGTGTCATGCGAACGACCTGGTCGCCCTTCATCTCGACCTGGAACGAGCAACCGACGCCGCAATAGGCGCAGGTTGTTACGACATTGTGATCGGGCTGGCCATGGTCGACGATGCTTTTTTCCATGAGCGTTGCCGTGGGGCAAGCCTGTATGCAGGCGCCGCAGGAAACACATTCCGAGTCGAGAAAGCCTTCGTCGATTCCGGCCGCTACTTTGGACTCAAAACCACGACCCTGAATGGTTAACGCGAACGTACCCTGAACTTCGTCGCAAGCACGTACACATCTTGAGCAGACGATGCACTTGCTGGCATCGAATTGAAAATAGGGGTTGCTGGCATCCACACCACCGTCCAGGTGATTTTCGCCGTCGAAACCGTAGCGCACATCACGAAGTCCGACCGCACCCGCCATGTCCTGCAGCTCGCAATCACCGTTCGCCGAGCAGGTCAGGCAATCCAGCGGATGATCCGAAATGTAGAGTTCCATGACGTTGCGTCGAATCTTCGAAAGCTCGCTGGTCTGCGTGCGAATTTTCATGCCTTCTTCGACCGGTGTTGTGCAGGACGCGGGATAGCCTTTGCGGCCCTCCACCTCGACGAGGCACATGCGGCAGGAGCCAAATGGCTTCAGGTTGTCTGTTGCGCAGAGTTTGGGAATGTCGACGCCAGTCTCACGGGCCGCACGCAAAATGCTCGAACCGGCATTCACCGTCGCGGGCATACCGTCGATTTCCACCTGCACTGTCTCAGTGCTAGCGGCGGCTGGAGTACCGAGATCGGCCTGGCGGACCTTATTCATAAGCTATTTCTCTGCTGAAGACGCAAAGTCTTCTGCGAAGTATTTTAGAACACTTCTAACCGGGTAGGGGGTCATTCCGCCCATGGCACAAAGGGAAGCGTCTTCCATCGTGTCGCATAAATCGACCAGCAGGGCGTAATTCTCGTTTTTATTATCGCCGCCGATCATTTTGTCGATGACCTCAACGCCCCGGGTTGAGCCGATTCGGCAGGGAGTGCACTTGCCGCAGGACTCAATTGCGCAGAATTCCATGGCGAATCGTGCCAACTGGGCCATATTCGCAGAGTCATCAAATACGACAATGCCACCGTGTCCGACCATCGCGCCGATTTCGATGAATGCTTCGTAGTCCAGTGCTGTGTCGAGTTGATCTGCGGGAATATAAGCGCCAAGAGGACCACCAACCTGCACGGCCTTGACAGGTCGACCGCTGGCGGTGCCGCCACCCCAATCCTCAATCAGCTCACGCAATGTGACACCGAATGCTTTCTCGACGAGGCCGCCGCGTTTGATATTGCCCGCCAGCTGAAACGCGAGCGTTCCTTTGGAACGATTTACGCCCATGCCGGCATAGCGCTCGCCGCCAAGGTTGACGATATTGGCCACCGAGGCCAGCGTGACGACGTTGTTGACGACGGTCGGCTTGCCGAAAAGCCCTTCCAATGCGGGCAGAGGGGGTTTGTACCTCACCAGGCCTTTCTTGCCTTCCAGGCTTTCCAGCATCGCGGTTTCTTCGCCGCAGACGTAGGAGCCGGCGCCCAGGTGCAATTCGATATCGAAATCGAAGCCGCTGTCCTTGATGTTATCGCCAAGCCATCCTGCGTCGCGGGCTGTCTCTATCGCCCGGGACAGGATTGAATGTGTGAGCGGATATTCCGAGCGCAGGTAGATATAGCCTTTGCTGGCACCGACGGCGAAGCCGGCGATCGCCATACTCTCGATCAGTCCGAGAGGGTCGCCTTCCATGAGGATGCGATCCGAGAATGTGCCGCTGTCACCTTCATCCGCGTTACACGCTATGTACTTTTGCTCGCCCGGTGCATCTGCGACAGTGCGCCATTTAATGCCCGTCGGAAAGCCGGCACCACCCCTGCCACGTAAACCGGAGTCTGCAACGGCTTGCAGAACAGCTTCCGCACCTTCTGCAAACGCTTTTTCAAGCGCATTGAAGCCCTGGTGTAATTCAAAATCCTCTATCGACAACGGATTGACGAGACCGCAGCGCCAGAATGTCCAGCGATCCTGGTTAATCAGGTAGGGGATTTCGTTGATGGGTCCGAGACGACGTTCATGTTCGCCGCCTTCGACCAGGTCGGAGTCGAACATGCCGGCGACATCCTCGACAGTGACATTGCCGTAAGCGATGCGCGTGCCGTCCACCTCAACTTCGACCAATGGCTCCAGCCAGGATGCGCCCCAGGAACCATTTCGAATGAGTTCGATATTGGCAGATCTTTTCTTCGCGGCCTGAGCGATTGCCAACGCAACCTCATCGGCACCGACTGAGACCGCGGCGGTCTCTCGTGGTACATAAATCTTCGTTCTGGCCACTAGTCGTTTCCCCGCATGGTGTCGAGGAGGGCGTCGAATCGAGACTCATCGACGCGGCCATGGGTTTTGCCATCGATCATTACTGCTGGCGAACAGGCACAGTTGCCAAGGCAGTACACGGGTTCAAGCGTGACGTCGTCGTTGGTGTCGTGCAGCTCGATGGTCAGCGCCTTCTTGGCGTGTTCAGTCAGTTCGCGGCTGCCCATCGCCTGGCAGGCTTCGGCCTGGCAAATCTTGACGATGTGTTTGCCCGGCTCAATGGTTCGGAAGTCGTGGTAGTACTCGACGACACCGTGTACGTCCGCGCGCGACAGATTCAGCTCTTCTGCAAGCTGACGAATGGTCTCCGCCGGCACCCAGCCATAACGCGAAACAATGGCTTGTAGGATCTGCACCAGCATTTCCGCTTTGTGATCGAATTGCGCGGCGATGTCGCGCGTCGTCTGCTCGTCAATTCTAGCCATCAGGTAATGCGTTCCCCGGCGGAATAAATATTAAAAGTATCGTCACGTAGAAAACCAACCAGCGAAACGTTGAATTCGTTCGCCAGTTGTACCGCAAGACTGGACGGTGCGCTGACCGCTGCCAATAGTGGAATACCGGCAATCAGTGTCTTCTGCATCAACTCAAAACTGGCCCGTCCGGAGACCAGCAGGCCGAGATTACTGGCCGGCAGCAGACCTTGTGTTAACAGGCTACCGATTACCTTGTCGAGGGCATTGTGACGGCCAACGTCTTCGTGCACCACCAGGATTTCACCTTGTGAATTGAACGCGGCCGCAGCATGCAGGCCGCCGGTCTGTTCAAATGCACGTTGCCGATCACGCAGCGCGCCCGGCATCACGATCAGGACATCCTTGGCGAATCGGGCCTTGTCACCTTCGATCGGCTCGGCGCCGATAACGCGCAGCGCGTCCAGAGAAGACTTGCCACAGACGCCGCAGCTCGACGTCGTATAGAAATTCCTGTGCAAACGATCGAAATCGACCTCTACGTGAGTGGCAAGATCGACACGAATAATATTGTGACTGCCGGTATCAGGTGCTGCCGGACCGGAGTGCTCAACGTTCAACACGTCACCAGCGCCTTGAATAATGGATTCCGAAAACAGAAAACCGAGTGCGAGCTCGGCATCATCACCCGGCGTACGCATCGTAACGGAGATACTGGTGGCCGTGCGGCCTTCAGGTGTAGCGTAGCCCACGCGAATTTCCAAAGGTTCCTCCACCGCGACTCGATCTTCAACAAGATCGCGGTCGAGCAATTTTGCGGAATCAGCACTGACTTTGCTAACAGTTATCGCGAGGCTGCTGGTGGTCATCGGGGCTTTGAATCGGTATCTGGGCCACGCAGTATATCCCAGTGGCGGGGCCTACAGGCCGCAATAAGAATCGTTCTCAAAAACTCTTCAATTCCGCCGCAGATCATGTTGTGCTGGCGTTCAGAAAACTTGGTTAGAATGCGCGCCGATATGCATTAAACTATCTGTCGCCGGGATTGGACCCGGGACGTCTTGACAAGAATTTTAAGGAGATTCCTTTGAGCACAATCCCACGTCGTAAATTCATTCAATTGTCAGCCGTAGCGGCTGCCGGTTACCTCGTACAAACCGGCCGAGAGGCACGTGCCGCAGACTTGCCACACTTCGCGGCGGACGATCCTATGGCACAGGCCATGAAATACACCGAAGATGCTTCAACCGTCGACGCGGCGTCGCGCGGGAATCCTGCGGCAGACCAAAGTTGCGCCAACTGCGCGTTGGTCCAGGGTGCTGATGGCGATGCATGGCGACCTTGCCAGATCTTCCCGGGCAAGGCTGTAGCGGCTGCTGGCTGGTGTTCCGTCTGGGCACCAAAAGCCTGATTTAATAGTAACAATCGCAACCGAAAACGCCGGCCATTGAGCCGGCGTTTTTGTGTGTACAATGCGCGGAAGCAGGCACCACAAACTCTTTAAGGGGCGGAGAAAAACCTTGTTTGAATCACTGCAGGCGGCTCAGGCAGATGCCATTCTTGGCCTGATTGCCGAATACAGGAACGACCCGCGAGACAATAAGATCGATCTGGGCGTCGGTGTATATCGAACGGCACAAGGCGATACACCAGTACTCGACGTCGTGAAGCGGGCCGAGCAAATGCTGGTCGACCAGCAGATGAGCAAGTCCTACATCGGTACGGCTGGCGCCGCGGATTTCAATTCGGCGATGCAAGCACTGGTTTTCGGCGATGCTGGACCTACAGATCGACTGGCGACGATTCAGACGCCAGGTGGTTCTGGTTCATTGCGTGTGGCGGCAGGAATGATCCTCCGAGCTTCGCCCGACGCATCAGTCTGGGTCAGTGAGCCGACCTGGGCCAACCACGTGCCGCTGTTGGGTGGCGCGGGTGTGACTCTGAAACCCTATCCCTATTACGACACCGAAAACCACGTGATCAAGATTGACGAGATGCTGGCTGCTTTGCGCATGGCCCCTGCCGGGGACATCGTTCTCCTGCATGCCTGTTGCCACAACCCCTCGGGTCTGGACCTTTCGGTGGATGACTGGCAGGCAGTCGCCGACGTTGTGGTAGAGCGCGAGCTTGTGCCGTTTATCGATATGGCCTACCAGGGATTCGTAGAGAATCTCGATAGCGACGCATATGCCGTTCGTCTCATGGCCGAGCGTGTCCCGGAAATGATGGTCGCGACTTCCTGCTCCAAGAATTTCGGTCTCTATCGCGACCGGGTTGGAACCTTGTCCCTGCTCGCTGCCGATACCGCTGCCCGTGACATCGTTAGCAGCCAGGTCAACAACCTCGTGCGCTCGATTTACTCTGTACCGCCCGACCACGGTGCCGCGGTCGTTAGCCTCATACTGCATGACGAAGGCTTGCGCGGCGCCTGGGTGACTGAGCTCGCACAAATGCGTGAGCGACTCATCGACATGCGGGTCCTGCTTGCCGAGGCTTTGGCAGAAAAGGCGCCAGAGCATAATTTCTCTCATCTGGCGCGCGCCACCGGCATGTTTTGCTTCCTGGGCGTTACGGTAGAGCAGATCGCGCGGCTAAAGAAAGACTTCGGCGTCTATATGGTGAATTCCAGTCGCATCAACGTCGCCGGAATTACGCCGGACAACGTCAACTACCTTGCTGATTCGATCGTCGCCACACTTCGAAACGAATAAGCAGCACCGTTAGTCATTTACAGGCTGCCAGCTGATGCGGCTCTTTTGACCAATACCCAGTCGTCTCGCTGTCCCCGCGTTCAATTCCAGTACGTAGGTCACCGCCTCGATCGACGCTTGATGGGTCAGTGACAAGGGTTGCGCATTGTGAATAACTGAGGAAACGCTGCCGTCCGCCCGGGCGAAAACGATGTCCAGCGAGATGTAGGTATTTTTCATCCACATGGAGCGCATGTCGCTTTCTTCATAGACGAATAACATGCCCGTGTCCTTTGGCATCTCGCGCACGAACATCAGGCCGCGCCGTTGTTGACCACCATCGATTGCGAGGTAGATATTGAGATCGTGGCGAGAGCCATCGTCCGACTCAATCAGCAACGTGCCACGCTCAAAATCTCCATCCAGCGACGCGACTCCGGCGGCGGCTGTCTCGGTGGTTGCGCCACAGGCTGCGAAGCTCGTGATCACTGCGCTGGCGACAAGGACAATAGGCAGGGTACGTGTCATTTTGATTTCCAACCTACAATAGTGATGAATGATAGCTCAGGGATGGATACTGCCGCGTCGCCGTTGACTTCGCCCAATGGCGTTATGCAATAGAGCGTCCCGGAGACCTCATAGGAGTCTTGCGCGCCCGGCAGAGCGGTTTGCCTTGCGACGTCTGTCCAGCAGGAGTCGAGGTCAGGTGTACTGAAAAACCGGCCACTGCCTTCGACAGTCGCTGTGACATTGCTGGGCAGTTCGTCCGCCGCTTCACCAGCCTGCATACCGGGAATGGCAATAATTATCGCCAGTTTCTCGCCGGCAATGTCGCCCGCGAATCGCAGCCGGACGCCTTCACCGTTCGGGCGCGGCATGCTTTCGCAAATCATTTGTGAACCTGACCAGCTAACGGCGGTCTCTACGCTACCGAACGTTGCTGTAAGCAGGGTGCCGTTTTCGCCGCAGCCGGAACCAGCATGCGCCGTCGGCGGGGCGGGCTGCTCCACCGCAGCCGGCTCACTGGCACCCAACGTGCTGAACAGGAGTAGGCCCAGCAAGGGCAGTTTTTGCGCGGAAACAGGCTTTTTTTCAGACTGATGCAATGGAATCGCTGATCTGTGGTCGGAATTGAGGCCAATACTACTTAACTGAGTCAGAAAAATTGAGAAAAAATGATGCGACTGGTTGGTCTTCCCACGCATCCTCACTAGAATGGCACGCCGCTGCATCCTTCGGAGTAATCAATGAGCGTCAGAGAACAATTCCAAAAACTTGAAACTCACGCGAGTGGGCTGATCATTGGTCAGGCGCACCTGATCAATCGCATGTTGATCGCCCTCCTGTGTGACGGACACCTTCTTGTTGAGGGCGCACCGGGTCTTGCCAAGACGCGCGCCATTAAAGTGCTCGCGGAAAGCATTGAGGGCGACTTCCATCGCCTGCAGTTCACACCCGACCTGCTGCCAGCGGATTTGACCGGCACCGATATCTATAGACCGCAGGAAGGTACCTTCGAGTTTCGCAAGGGCCCACTGTTTCACAACCTGATTCTTGCTGACGAGATCAACCGCGCTCCGGCCAAAGTGCAGTCGGCATTGCTTGAGGCGATGGAAGAGCGACAAATCTCCGTAGGTAACAAGAGTTACCCACTTGACGATCTGTTCATGGTTATGGCAACGCAAAATCCCATCGAGCAGGAGGGTACTTATCCGTTGCCGGAAGCACAGCTCGATCGCTTCCTGCTTCATGTCGAAGTCGGCTACCCGACGATCGAGGACGAGCGCCGCATCCTGGTCTTGAACCGGGACGAAGCCAGGCAGGCGGAGCGCGACATGTTCCAGCCGCCGGAATTGCTGGCGATGGCGTCGATCATGGAAGCTCGGCAGGATATTCTGAACTTGCATCTGGCGCCGGAGCTTGAGGAATACATCGTCAACGTGGTAGTTGCAACGCGTAATCCGGGCGCCGTGAATGCTGACCTTGAAGGGCAGGTTCTCTACGGCGCCAGTCCGCGTGCCAGTATGGGTATCGATCGAGCGGCACGCGCGCACGCATGGCTTTCAGGCCGCGATTTTGTGGGGCCCGAAGACATTCAGGCAGTGGCTCCGGACGTTTTGCGTCACAGGCTGGTCTTAAGTTTTGAGGCCGAAGCGGATGGCGTGGATTCAAACTCCGTCATCGCAGGCGTTCTGGATGGCGTTGGAGTGCCGTAGTGGCTCGTTTGGAGCACATGCACGAAGACGCATCGCCCATCAGTGTTAGCCAGGCTGGGTTAATTCGTCTGAATGGCCCCGCGCGGGCGATCGCCCTCAATGTATTGCGAGTTAAGTCGTTGCAGACGGGCGCTTACGTTTCACATTTTCGCGGCCGCGGCATGGAGTTTGACGAATCGCGCCCTTATCAGCCGGGCGACGATCCACGCAGCATTGATTGGCGCGTCACCGCGCGCAGTACGACGGCATATACAAAATTATTCCGGGAAGAACGCGAACGACCGGTGCTGGTCGTCGCAGACTTGCGCTCCAATATGCATTTCGCGACGCGCGGCTGTTTCAAGTCCGTGAACGCGAGTCGTGCGGCGGCCCTGATATCGTGGGCAGCGCACCATCGCGGCGATCGCCTTGGCGGTCTGATCTTCGGCGACACAACACATCGCGAATTAAAACCGCGACTTGGACGACGTGCAGCGTTGCGCTTCGTGCATCAACTCGCAGAGCATCCCGACTGGAGCAATCGCGGCCCACAAAAGGGGTCTGACCCCTTTGTGCAAGCGATGTCGGCGTTGCGGCGGGTTGCGCGGCCCGGCAGCCTGATCGTGGTGATCAGTGACTTTATTGGGTTCAACCGGGCTGCGCAGTCGTATCTTTCCAGCGTCGCTCACCATAATGAAGTTTTGGCGGTCTTTATGAACGATCCGCTGGAGAAAAAATTGCCGCCGCCGGGACGTTATCGAATCGTATCGCCCGAAGATGAGCTCTCGATCGATACCTATGCCACTGCCGCACGACGTGACTATGAGCACGAATTTGCAGAACGCTCGCAGGAACTGGAGAAGTTTTGTCATCGTTACGGTGTGCATTTGATGCCGATGGCCACGGACGATGATCCGGTCTCGACACTGCAGGCCGCACTAGGACGCCGGAGTCACTGATGGATCCAACCCAGCTTGCGTTGCGTGATTTACACCTGCCTGAAACGATTGGCTGGTGGCCGCTGGCGTACGGCTGGTGGCTAATCATCGCGCTGGCGCTGACGGGGCTTGGCTGGATGTTATTTCGCGCATGGCGAAAATGGCGATTCAACGCGGCGCGTCGCTATGCGATTCGAGAGCTCAAGACGGTCGAATCTGAATATCTTGCCAGGCGAAATCCTGTGTTACTTGGACAGCAGGTGTCCGAGCTGTTGCGCCGGGGCATGCTTGCTTACGCGCCCCGGCATGAGGTCGCCGGGCTTACCGGCGAGTCCTGGCTTGCGTGGCTGGATCGGGGTTTGCCGGTACCGTATTTTCATACCGAGGGCGGCAAGAGCTTGTTGCAATTGCCCTACCGGGATCCCAACGGGGACTTCAGCGATGTTGATATCAACGCGCTGCTGGCCGCCGTAAAAATGCGCCTTTCGACACCACTCGGGAGGGCACGCTGATGTGGTCCTTAGCCTGGCCGTGGGCCTTGCTGGCATTGCCATTGCCCCTGCTCTTTCGCTACCTGTTGCCGGAGGCCAAAGGCCTGTCCGAGGCCGGGCTGCGGGTGCCGAGTATCGAGAGTTTTGCAACGCTCAAGGACCGATCCGGAACGGAACAACTCCTGAAATGGCGGTTCTGGGTGGCAGTGCTCGCGTGGCTGTTGCTCGTTGTTGCTGCCGCGCGTCCCGAGCGCATCGGCGAAGAGCTGGATGTGCCCGTCGCGGGCCGCAATCTGATGCTGGCCGTTGATTTGTCCGGCAGCATGGACCAGAAGGACTTCGAGCTTGGCGGCACGCGTGTTGACCGCCTGACCGCGACCAAGGCGGTCGCCAGCGACTTCATAGAGCGGCGCGAAGGCGACCGCATCGGACTGATCCTGTTTGGCGAACGTGCCTATTTACAGGTGCCGCTCACCCTGGACCGTGAGACGGTCAATGTTCTTCTGATGGAAGCGTTCATCGGCCTGGCTGGTGAAAAAACAGCGATAGGTGATGCGATCACATTGGCTGTCCGCCGCATTCATGAGCAGGAGAAAGATGAGGGCGACCAGGTTCTGGTGCTGCTGACGGACGGCGCGAATACTGCCGGTGAAGTACAGCCGATAAAAGCCGCCGAACTCGCGCAGCAAGTGGGCCTGCGCATTTATACGATCGGCATTGGTGCGGAGCAACTCGAGGTCGCATCTCTGATTGGTGGCCGCCGGCGCATCAACCCGTCGGCCGATCTCGACGAAGAAACCTTGACCCAGATTGCCCAGCTCACAGGCGGCCGCTATTTCAGAGCGACCGATACAGCGAGCTTGCAGGATATTTACAAGCTCGTCGATGAACTCGAGCCCGTTGAGGAGCCAGAGTCCGGATTTCGGCCCATCAAGTCGTACTACTTTTTTCCGTTGGGGCTGGCGATATTGCTGGTTACGATGATGAGTCTGGTCGGCCTTCTAAAGAGGGTTTCCAGGCAGCGGGCCAGCGAGGTGAACTTCAGTGCCAGCTGACTTTCATTGGCTGCGTCCGGAGTGGCTGTACGTGATACCGCTACTCGTCGTGCTGGCTGTCATGCTCGCGCGCGGCAAGCTCGGTTCCGGCAATTGGGGCGCGGTTATCGACCGCGAGCTTATGCCCTACGTGCTGTCGCGTGACCCGGGTCGCGGTACCGACCATCGCTGGTGGCTGCTTGGGCTGGGCGGGATGATCGCTTTGGTCGCGTTGGCAGGTCCGGCCTGGCAACGTATTGAACAACCGGTTTTCAGGGCTGAGCAGGCGCTTGTCGTTGCGCTCGACCTGTCGCGATCCATGGACGCGCAGGACGTCGCTCCCAGCCGCTTGCTACGCGCGAAGCTCAAAATCCTCGACATGCTTGAACGTCGTGAGAGCGGCCAGACCGCGTTGGTGGTTTTTTCGGCGAACGCCTTTACCGTTACTCCTCTGACCACCGACAACGACACGATTGCGTCGCTCGTCAACAGTCTGGGCACGGATATCATGCCGAGTCGTGGCAGTTATCCAGAGGTCGCCATCGCCAAAGGAAAGCAGTTGCTCGAGCAGGCGAAAGCCGGCTTCGGCGAAGTGCTTCTAATCACTGACGGAGGCTCTTCACCAGCAGCCAGTTCCGCTGCACGTGACCTCCTTGCGGCAGGATATACGCTGTCGATACTGGGCGTCGGCACCATCGAAGGCGCACCGATTCCTCGCGTAAGCGGTGGCTTCGTAACCGACAATCGCGGTCAAATCGCGGTGCCAAGGCTGGAAGAGCGCGGACTGCGGACACTGGCTGGCGTCGGTGGTGGTCGTTACTCACGAATATCGGCGGACGACGGAGATCTGGATGTCTTGTTATCTGGCGAGATCGCCGGCGCTGGTGCTACCAAAAGTGACGACGCTCTGGCTACCGACCGGTGGCGAGAAGAGGGCCCGTGGCTGTTGTTGCTGTTGCTGCCGCTGGCTGCGTTGGCGTTTCGTCGCGGTTGGGTATTGGTGATGATCATTTTCATCGTGCCGGTGCCTCAAGATGCGCATGCGGCATCCTGGAGCGATCTCTGGTTAAACAAAGATCAGCAGGGACAAAAACAACTTGAAGCCGGTAATGCCAGCGAGGCAGCGGCCCTGTTTCGAAACAAGGATTGGCAAGCGGTGGCTGATTATCAAGCGGGCGATTACGCGGGCAGCGCAGAAATTTTTGCGGAAAACAGCGACGCTCGAAATCTCTACAATCTTGGCAACGCCAGGGCTTACCAGGGCGAGCTTGATGCCGCGATCGATGCTTACGAGCAAGTACTGGGGATCGATCCAGATAATGAAGATGCGGCTTACAACCTCGAGCTTGTAGAAAGTCTGAAAGAACAACAGGAACAAGAGCAGCAAAATCAGGGCGATGATCAGCAGTCGACCGAAAACCCGGGCGGTGATGGTGAGCAATCAGACTCCGAAGAGCAGTCGGATCAGCAGGGCGAAGAAGGGGAGGCCCAGACCGACAGCGAAGGGCAGGAAAGCGACTCATCAGAAAGTGGCGATGAAGAGATGAGCGAGGAAGATATGCGCGCTCTGCAGGAAGAATTGCAGCGCGCGGCAGAAGAAGCGGAGTCCGGAGAGCAGCCGCAGCAAATGTCAGCAGCGGAGCTTGCCGAGCTACGGCAACAGCAGGAACAGGAACAGGCGATGGAGCAATGGCTGCGTCGCGTTCCGGACGATCCGGGTGGCTTGTTACGCAGAAAGTTCAGGCACCAGTATCAGCGCTCCGGCAAAGATCAGGACGGCAACAGTGTGTGGCCAGATAACGAGGTACAACCGTGGTAAAGCTTAATGGCAAAGTCATCCGCAGCGCACTTCTGGGTTTGTGCGGAATACTCGTCACTCATACCCATGCGATCGCTGATGTAACAGCACGCGTAGATCGGTTGTCGGTGGATCTGAATGAGTCGTTTGTTCTTGAGCTCATCGTTGATAGCAATATTGACATGGAACCGGGCCTCACGGTACTTGACGATAATTTCTATCGCGGTCAACTCAGTCAACTTAGCAATACCTCTATCATCAATGGGCAGATACGGCGCAGTCGGACCTGGACGATCGCGTTGATGGCGAAGGCGACCGGAAAACAGGAGATTCCTGCGGTCGCGGTCGGCAATGAAAAAAGCCAGCCGATCACTATTACGATCAATGAACCGGCGAATGCGCCGCCGGGTGAAGCTGACGTCTTTATCACCAGCGAAGTCGATCAGACCGAGGCCTATGTGCAATCGCAGATTCTGTATCGCTTCAAAGTGTATCGGGCGGTGGCAACGCGCCAGGAAGGACGCCGCGACCCAGGAATTACTGGCGCTGAAGTGTTGATAGAGCGCGCAGGGGACGAGCGCAGTTACCAGGCCGTTTTGAATGACCGGGAGTACAATGTCATAGAACGGGCGCTCGCGATTTACCCACAGTCAAGCGGCGAGATATCCATATCGCCAGCGCGATTTGAAGCGCGAGTATTACGTGATGGACGTATCACGGGTCGCAAGGTCTTTGAGTCGCAGGCACACACCGTTAGCGTTCTGCCAATTCCTGCGCCACCAACGGATTTCCCGGATGCGGCATGGTTACCGGCGAGAGATGTTCACTTGAGCGAAGAGTGGTCGAGAGAACCGAATGAGGTTGCTGCGGGTGAGCCTGTGACACGCAAAGTCACAATCAGCGCATTGGGTCAGATAGAAACACAAATTCCAGCATTGGAGCCGCCGGTCGTCGAAGGCATGAATGTTTACGCAGATAAGCCGGATCTCACGCGCCTCTATGAGGCCGAGGGAATTCGCGGTGTGCGCAGGGACCAGTACGCGATGATCGGCATTCGCGGTGGAGCGGCAGAAATTCCACAACTGGAGGTTCCCTGGTGGGACATTGAGACGCGTGAATGGCGAGTCGCCAGTCTGCCAGCCAGAACCATCGAAATCGATGCGCCTGAAGTGGAGGCGGTTATTCCACCGCCCGTGGATCGTGGTTACGCTGCCCTGGAAAATTCTGGAAGTGCAGACCAGGCCGAAGTTGCACACGCTGCGGATGGCTTCTGGAAGCGCGTCAGCCAATTGATCGCTGGTGTCTGGCTATTAACGATCGTTGCCTGGTGGTGGTCATCTCGCGAGCAGAAAAGAGAGCCACGTGAACCGGAGCCGCCACCCATTTACAAGCAACAGGCAAAATTCATCAAAGCGGCGCGAAAAGCGGCAACAGCGAACGATAAAGCGGGAGTTCGCGCGGCGCTTCTTGAGTGGGGCCGATTGCAGTGGCCGGACGCTGCACCGCGCAGTGTCGGCGACCTCTCACAGCGAGTTGCATCTCCGTTGGCAGAAGAACTGCGTTCCCTCTCGGCAAGCAGTTACAGCAATGGGGACTCAAGCTGGGATGGGAATACATTTGCCAAAGCGCTGCGTTCCATCAGCGTATTGATTGAAGACAGCGAGGTGACAGCGGATAGTCCGCTGCCGCCTCTGATGCCACCCGGACTCTGATCACTCAGCGGCTGTGCCCATAACCGCTGGCCGCAAAGATTCCAGAATTGCAGCAACTTCCGATTGGGCTTCTGCACTAACGCCATTGGACTCTGCCGCATTCAGGACGTCAGCTACCGCAGAGTCGAATTCGGCATCGGACATATCCATCGAAACATGTGTCGAGGTCATGTCGCGGCCTTCGTAGTTTGCCGGTCCACCCGTTCCCGCCGCAAAGAATGCGGTGACATGTCGGGCCAGTTGCTCGTCATCGACGCCATCGAAATAGTGCGCGATATCTGAATTCTTGTGGTGCAGGGCTATCGTGTCATTGACGATCTGGCCGATACCCTCCATGGAGCCCAGTCGCTCATACAGCGAAGGCGTGGCGGCTTGATCTTCGCTAGCAAAGGTGTTGATCGAAATCAATGACGCCATGAAACTTAGCGCCAGTACGGTCAATCGTTGTGTCAGTGTTTTTTTCATATTCTCTCTCCCCGGTTTGGTAACTGCTTCCTGCGGAATGTCCGCAGAGATAGATTTGTCGCGAGGACGGTAGCATCGGCTTTATCCTGAAAACAGTACAGATTCTGTAGTGCTTGCGTGTTCGTCTGCTGGCATCATGCCTCTTGAGGTTTCACCTGAGGTTTATGCATGAAATCGTTTGGTCAATTCTGTCCTTTGGCACAAGCAGCACAGCTATTGTGTGAGCGCTGGACCCTGTTAGTGGTGCGCGAGTTAGTCGCCGGCAGCACCCGCTTCGGCGAGTTGCAGAAAGGCGTTCCGTTGATGTCACCTACGCTGTTGTCGGCGCGTCTAAAGCAATTGGTGCAGGCCGGGGTGGTTACCCGAACCGGGAGCAAGAATAAATACGTCTATGAGCTGACAAAGGCTGGCCGGGAGTTAACCCCGATCGTGCAGCTCCTCGGAGCGTGGGGGCACCGTTGGGTACAGACATCGCTGGTGGTGGAAGATCTTGATGCCAGTTTGTTGATGTGGGACATGCGGCGCAGTATCAAACAGGACGTATTTCCTGGTCATCGCGTTGTGGTCCAGTTCGAATATGCGGACGCATCCAAAGGGGCGAAAGACTGGTGGCTTGTTTCCGAGCACGGAGCCGTCGAACTGTGCCTGAACGACCCGGGTTGTGACGTCGATATTGTCATCAAGAGCCCGCTGCGAACGATGACCGCAGTGTGGACCTGCCAAATCGAATTCGACGATGCTGTCAGGCAGGGCGAGATAGAGGTATTTGGCGATGCCGCGTTGACGACGAACTTGTCGGAATGGTTGCAAGCTAGTGCCTTGTCGCATCTGGGGTCACTTGGTGGCCCGCCTGATGTGGATTGGCGCGTCGCCTAGTTGCGATGATCAAAGAGCGGTAGCCACAGACTGGCTGCCGCACCCGATTTCTAAGAAACTCTATCGCACCTACCAGTGGCCCTCACTTTCCATTGATACCCAGGGCTCTTGCGGCGACAGCGATGCGCCTTTTTGCAACAATTCAATTGAGATGTTGTCCGGCGATCGAACGAACGCCATGTGTCCGTCGCGTGGTGGACGATGAATGGTGACGCCGGCATCCATGAGCTTTTGGCAGAGTGCATAGATGTCGTCAACCTGGTAGGCGAGGTGGCCAAAATTGCGCCCCTCGTCGTATTCCTCCGGGTCCCAGTTGTGCGTCAGCTCAACCTGGGCTTCGTCATCTCCCGGCGCGGCAAGAAAAACGAGTGTGAATCGTCCTTGCTCGCTGTCGTAGCGATTCAGTTCGTTCAGCCCCAGCTTGTTGCAGTAGAAATCGAGTGAGGCGTCGATGTCGGTGACTCGCACCATCGTGTGCAGGTATTTCATTTTTTGCTCCAGGTTGGACTCGCCATTATTGGACTAGGCTCTGGTTTGAATTCACAATGGTCCTTGATACGCGCAGCGGCGGCAACTGTGAAAGATATTCGCACCATAACGCTCGATCTCGACGATACGCTTTGGGAGATTTACCCGGTTATCAGGCGCGCCGAACAGTGCCTTTATAGCTGGCTCGGGGAGAATTACCCGCGCATTACAGAAATGTACGAGCCGCTGGATTTGCGCGCGGTTCGAACGCAGGTGATCGCCGAGTTCGAAGACCGGTCGCACGACCTGACGTTTCTTCGCCGGACGATGCTCGGACGAGTTGCTGTCGCCGCCGGTTACAACACGGACTTCATTGATGCGGCGTTTGCTGTATTTGACGCAGCCCGCAATGACGTCGATATATTTCCGGAAGTGATTCCAGCCCTCGAGGCCCTGAACGACAATTTCGTCGTTATCGCCGTAACCAATGGCAACGCCAATCTGGAATCAATCGGTATCGACCATCTTTTCAGCGGCGTGGTCACAGCCGCTATGGCGGGCGCCGCCAAGCCTGCACGCCAGGTGTTCGATATGGCGGTGCAAGTGGGTGGTGCGAGTGCGCGGCAGACATTGCATGTCGGCGATCATCCCTTGTTTGACGTTGATGGCGCTCGTGGTGCTGGCTTGCGAACTGCATGGGTAAACAGAACAGAGAGTATCTGGCCCGATGAATTCGCGGCACCCGAAATCGAAGTGACTCATGTCGGTGAACTGCCGCGCTTGCTTGGCGTCGAATAATTCATGGCCCACCCAATTGTTATTTATATTCCAGGTCTCTTGCCCAAGCCCGAGCCGGAACAACACCGTGACGCACTATTGCGCTGTTTGCTGGCGGGACTGCGTCGTGTCGATGCTCCCGTGGCCGCAGCCATTGAGGGGACGCGAGGTGGTTTTGATGTTGTGTCCTGGACCTACGATTTCTACCGGACTCATCGCGACATCAATATAGACCGGGCAGCGATTGAGGCCGTCATTCAGCAGCCCGAAGCCAGTGCCCGCGATATCGCTGAGGCATCAGCCTGGTCGCGGCGGATAACGCGCTGGATTTACGCAATGGGCGACTTGTTGCCGTTCTTGATTCCGCATCTTGCCAGTGAGCGCATGGAAGTCCATCTGCGTGATCTGCTGCGTTATGAGCGCAACAAAAACGGAATTGGTGAACATGTACGGCGCATGCTCAAAGTACCGTTGCTGGCTGCGGCCGGCGGCGAACACCCGGTCCTGCTCATCGGTCATAGCATGGGATCAGTTCTTTCGTATGACTCGCTTTGGGAGCTTAGCCACAGTCACGGCGATCCCGTGAACATCGATCTGTTCCTAACTATGGGCAGTCCGCTCGGTCAGCGCTTTATGCAGCGCAAACTCAAAGGTCATGATCGCAGCGGTGCAGACCGTTATCCACACAATATCCGGCGCTGGAAAAACCTGACCGCAGTGGGCGACCTGACGGCTATCAATCCCTGGCTAGCCAATGACTTTGCTGAAATGGTGAAACTTGGGCTGGTTGGCGGTATCGATGACGTGGAGATATCGACCGCCTTTCGCCTCGAAGGTGAGCTTAATGTGCATGCTGAATATGGCTATCTCGCCAATGAAAAAACCGCGCTCACCATCGCTGAATGGTGGCGCGGTCATGATTCGGGCCTGACCCGATAATTCTTAGGTAGGTTCCAGGTTCGGCTTGATGACGATGTCAATACGCCGGTTACGGGCACGACCTGCTTCGGTCTCATTGCTCGATACCGGACGCGTTTCACCGTAGCCAGTTGCGATCAGACGATAAGTCGGAATTCGCATGGCGTTGATCATGTATTGCTGCACCGATTCCGCACGTTCCTGTGACAGCTTCTGATTGAGGTCATCACCGCCATGTGAATCGGTGTGACCTTCGATCGTCAGCTCACTGCGAGGAAAAACATCAATTGCCTTCTCGACTTTTGCCAACAGATCAAAGTTGTTCGGTTTGATTTGTGCATTACCGCTGTCGAAGTTAAGACCAACGAGTCGCAGAATGATGCTGTTACCCTCACGAAATACGCGCGCTTCGTAAGAGGAAAAAATCTTCTCAACCTGAATAAACTGCTGTTTTACGCGCGCCTGGGCTTCGAGGCGCTGGACCAGCGCCGCGCGCTCGGCAGTCGCTCCACCAAGGCGTTCATCCAATGCGCGCATTTCTTCTTCCATGTCAGCAAGGCGAACTTCATTTTCTGCTTTCTCCTGTTGCAGGGCTTGCAGTTCGTTGGCTTGCTGCTCGAAGTACGCAATTAGTTCGGCCAGCAAACGATCGGGGCCTTCCTGCATATTCGGCACGACGTCAGCCACGCCGGCGACGGCGCGCATGGGCTGTTCCCAGGCGAGAACCAGTTGTTCCGCCGTCAGGTCCTTATCCCGCACCTGGCGGACGATTTCCGACAAATACAGCGCGTGCTTGGCCTCGTAGTTGGCCTGTATCGCCAGATTTCGCGGCAAGTCTGTGTCGTAGCGGTTTTCATTCAATTCACGGTCGGCATCGGCTAGCAATCGCTTCGCCTTGCCCAGCGTAATCGGCGCGTATTTTCCAACGCGTGCGCGGTCAGCGTCTGCCAGCAGACGGCGCGTTTCGCTGAGGTATTGCGCTTTGATCGCGACCAGTTCGGCTTCGCGATAAAGATTGATGGCTTCGTTTTCACGTCGCTTGGCGTTCTTGAGATCGCCGCGCTCCATTAAGCGAATGGCGCGTATGAACTCCTGCTGTGCCTCGGACCACAATTCGGGTGCCAGTTTGGGTGCCTGAGCATTGGCTCCATCCTGGCGACTTTTGATGGCCTGAGCCAGCGCAGTTCGCGCCAGTCGTGCCGCTTCCGCGGCGGTGCCGAAATGGCGCACGGCATCGGCGGCGTTTGAGCGTACGTAGTCGATATTTCTTCCGCGCTGAAGCAGGTCTTCGGCAGAGCGGTATTCCTTCATGCCATTTTCCCAGCTCTTCGGCGCGTACAGTTTCGCGTTAACTGATTCGGCCGCTGCTTTCGCCGCATCCGCGTCTTTGAAGAAGGTTTTCCTGAGTTCGTCTTGTGCGTATCCATTGCCCGCGGCAAGCAGGGCAACGCCCAGAATGACGAGTCGTACTAGTCCGGATTTAGCGACCATGTGTGCATTTCCTGTGGTGTCTGGCCAGTCTTCTGAAAACTGAAAAATTGGTGTTCTGACGAGGTTACATATGCTATTGGGTCAATTCTGTGCACCGCGTCGCCTAAGGCGAAATTTTACGCCAAAAACGGCGAAAATGTGACTTATGTCAAATTTCTGTCACTTGCCGGGCCGTGACCGGGAATTTGTGCTCTGGCTCACAGTTACTCGGGGCTCCAAGGCGTAAATTGGTCATATGTCCGCAAAGTACTACACGCAGTTCATATTGACCGATGAGCAGTATCGCGGTGGTAATGAATTCTGCGGTGTTGTCGAGCTGAACTACCCGATGGAGCAAAGCTCGGATACGCGTGACATCGAAGCCATTCTGGCCCGCAATTTTGACCTGCAGCAAAACGCTGTGAAACTGGTCAGCTGGTCGAGACTGCACTGATTCATCTGGCGCTAATGACAATTTCCCCCTGATTCTCCCGGCTTCGGCCGGGATTTTTTTATGCCGCATTTGTGCGACAATGCGTGCCCTTTTCGGACCGGGCCAAACGGCTGTCTCATGAGCAAGCAAGACAATAATTTCCGCGGTATTCCTGTTGTTCAAAACGAAGCCGATGTTCAAAACGAGGCGACCAGGAGCGGGCAGAAGTATCAGACCAAGGCGGGCTTTTCGGCTGTCAAGAATGGCCAGAAACAACGTCGTGGCGGCGAGCCGGCGGTTCGGGGAGACAAGCCGAAGTGGCTGCGGGCGAAAATGCCGTCCGGTAAAGGCTACTCAAACACCCGCAATATTGTTCACCAACATCGTCTCAGCACGGTTTGTGAGGAATCCATGTGTCCCAACGTCGGCGAGTGCTGGAATGCCGGCACGGCGACGATAATGGTCATGGGTTCCGTATGCACAAGGGCCTGTCGGTTCTGCGCCGTCGATACCGGAAATCCGAAAGGCTGGCTGGACCAGGAAGAGCCATTGAATTCCGCAAAGGCGGTCAATTTAATGGGGCTCGAGTATGTCGTCATTACGTCAGTCGATCGTGATGATCTGGAAGATGGCGGCGCATCTCACTACGCGGAATGCGTGCGAGAAATCAAGAAACTGAACCCCGATACTGCGGTCGAAGCGCTAACACCGGATTTCAATGGTGTTCGCGAGCACATCGAAATGGTCGTCGACTCGGGTTTGCAGGTGTTCGCACAAAATGTCGAAACGGTGAAGCGATTGACGCATCCGGTACGAGATCCGCGCGCGAGCTACGAACAGACCATAGAGGTTCTACGTCACGCGAAGCAGCACCGCCCGGATGTGCTGACGAAGACCAGCCTGATGCTCGGGCTTGGTGAGCGCGACAACGAGATAATGCAAGCGATGGATGATCTGCGGGCCGCGAACGTCGACATCCTTACGCTTGGGCAGTATTTACGTCCAACGCCAAATCACCTCGCCGTGGAGCGTTACGTGACGCCGGACGAGTTCGAGTCCTATCGGGCGGAGGGTCTGCAAAAAGGTTTCGTCGAAGTTGTCGCCGGACCAATGGTGCGCTCGAGCTATCGGGCGGAACAGGTTTTACAAAAAAATAACGTTGGCTTCGCAATATGATCGAATTCCTGGCCGAGTACGGACTGTTCCTGCTCAAAGTAATCACAGTTGTTGTTGGCATCGTCGTCATCATCGTAGTCGCCGCGTCTGCAGGACGAAAGGGTGCACACGAAGGTCTCGAGGTTGTGAACCTCAACGAGAAACACGAGTCTCTTGCGGAATCCTTGAGCAACGCTGTCAGCAGCAAGGACCAGCGTAAAAAAGCCGCGAAAGAGAAAAAGAAAAAAGACAAGGCCGACGCCAAATCGGAAGTCACGCGAGCGCGCAGTTTTGTTATAGATTTCAAGGGCGATTTGAAAGCCAGCGCCGTTCCGTCTTTACGGGAAGAGGTCAGTGCGATTCTCGATGTGGCCACGGCCGAAGATGAAGTGATTGTGCGACTGGAAAATCACGGTGGCGTCGTACACGAACACGGTTTGGCGGCATCGCAACTCACTCGTATCCGGGATCACAATATTCCTCTGATCGTGTGTGTCGATAAAGTTGCGGCCAGTGGTGGATACCTGATGGCCTGCGTGGCGAACAGGATTTATGCCGCACCGTTCGCGATTCTGGGATCCATCGGTGTGCTGGCGCAAATCCCGAACTTCAATCGTTTGCTGGATGGTCACGGTGTTGAATTTGAGCAAGTTACTGCCGGCAAGTACAAGCGCACTGTCACCATGTTTGGTGAGAACACCGACGAAGATCGTGCCAAGCTGAAAGAAGAACTGGAGGACGTGCATTCGTTGTTCAAGGATGCGGTGGCGAAATACCGACCGGATATGGATATTGAGAAGATCGCGACGGGCGAGCACTGGTATGGCACGCGCGCACTGGACTTAGGTCTTGCCGACGAGATCAGAACCAGCGATGAGCTCCTGAGCGATATTGCCGCCGACAGGGATCTTTATTCCGTCAGCTTCAAGATCAAGCAGCCGCTGCAAAAACGCCTTCTGGGAGGTATTGATGGCGCCCTGGAGAAGGCAGATGCTGCCGGTTGGCGGCGTAAGTTCGAGTCACAGTTACCGCGCTGACAGTGCGGAACTGAATAGTCGCTCGGCGGTCGAAATAATCTAGAGGGGCAGCAGGCTTTGGAGCGCTATAATCCCCTGCTTGTTCGAGGAGTTCCGCGCCAGGAGTATTGTGTGATGGGCATCAAGGCCATGTGTCGTTCCAAACTGTTGATATCGCTAGTTTTTGCGGTTTTCGTAGCATCTTGTTCTACTTCGCCGACTGGCCGTGGTCAGTTGATTCTGAAGTCAGACGCTGAGCTGGAAGCGCAGGCCAGGTCGACATTCGCTGCTTATCGAGCGACGCTGCCGCTAGCCACCAATCGCGCCAAAATCGATTTTGTCGCCTGCGTTGCACAGGCCGTCGTCGCGGAACTCAATCCACCGTACAGCGATATCGAATGGGAACTCGCGATATTCGAGCAAAATCAGATCAATGCGTTCGCCATGCCGGGCGGCAAGATTGGCGTGTATACGGGCATCCTCGAAGTTACCGAAAATGAGCATCAACTGGCTGCCGTCATTGGTCATGAGATCGCGCACGTAACGGCAAAGCACGTAAATGAGCGTGCCTCGCGGGGTTCGCTTACAGGCATCGGTATCGAAGCCCTGGCCGTCATCATGGGCGGGGGTTATACGGGTGGCGCTTATACGGCGTCACAAGTCATGAGCGCCGGTGCGGCATTAGGTATGGAGCTCCCGATGGGTCGCGGCCAGGAATCGGAAGCTGACGTCGTCGGGCTGGAGTACATGGCCAAAGCGGGATTTGATCCGCGCGCTGCCGTTGATCTTTGGCAAAACATGGCAGCTCTGGGCGGCAAGAAGCCACCGGAACATTTGTCCACTCACCCGGCGAGCGACACGCGTATCGAAAACCTGATCAACCAGTGGCAAAAGACACTACCGCTTTACAATCAGGCGCTAGCAGACGGCAAGAACCCGGATTGCAAAAAGACCTGGAATTGACCGGCGGTTTTAAGGACCACTTTTCCACCCAGTCGGATGGCTATGCGAAGTACCGTCCGACGTATCCCGCTGAACTTTTTCAGTTTCTTGCCTCGACTGCGAGCGCGCATACGCTGGCCTGGGATTGTGCGACAGGCAGTGGTCAGGCTGCCGTTGCGCTCACCGAATTCTTCTCAACCGTCGTTGCCAGTGACGCAAGTCGAGCACAGATTGACGCCGCGATGCCGCATGCCGCTGTCGAATATCGAGTTGCAACTGCGGAGCAATCAGGCCTTTCCGACGCTTCTGTAGACTTACTCGCCGTGGGTCAGGCGTTCCACTGGTTCGACGAGGATATGTTCTTCAAAGAGGCACGCCGCGTTCTTCGTCCTGATGGTGTACTCGCAGTCTGGGCCTATGAGATATGCGAAGTCAGCGAGCGCTGCGATGCGATAGTCGACAGTCTCTATCGTGACATCGTTGGCGAATACTGGCCGCCGGAAAGGGCGATGATAGAGCAGGGCTATGCGGGAGTTGCAATGCCGGGTGTGCCGATTCCGGCACCCGCTTTGACTATGTCGCTGGAGTGGCACGCCGCGGAAATGCTCGGTTATTTGCGCACCTGGTCCGCGTGCGAGCGCTACAAAGCGGAAAAGGGCTCTGACCCCGTTGAGGAAATATCGGCACAGCTGGAGTCGACATGGGGTGCCGGCAGACGACGTGTGGTATGGCCGTTGGTGATCAAAGTCAGCCGGCCAAATTCGCTGCTAGAATAGAAGGTCAGCCATCCGGGATAGTCGATTGACCAGATACTGCCACTTCATTTCGCGAACACTGCTGCTTGCCGTCATGCTCACGGCCGCCGGCTGTGAGACGTTTGACGGCTTCCTTGCAGGAATGAACAAAAGCGCCGGGCCCGAAGTTGTGCCAATCGACGACCGGCCTGTACAGGAGCCCATAAACGGCAATATCTTTATCCTGACATCTGATGAGCAAACCGTCGTTGGCGAGCCACAAATCGTTCTGGCTGGGGCACAAGATACGTTTTCGGATCTGGCCAGGGCCTACGGCCTCGGTTACGACGATCTCATTGCCGCCAATCCGGAACTAGACCCATGGTTGCCCGGTGACGGCACACCGGTCTTATTGCCGACACAGTACGTGTTACCCGATGCGCCGAAACGGGGCGTGATTCTGAATATCGCTAGCAAGCGGCTTTTCTATTATCCAAAACCCGTCGAGGGTGAGTTGCAGCAGGTACTGACTTTTCCGATCGGCATCGGTCGTGTCGGTTGGGAAACGCCGCTCGGCGAGACGACCGTTGTCGCAAAAGCAGAGAATCCTTCCTGGTGGGTGCCCGTGTCCGTACGGCGCGAACACGCCGAGATGGGTGATCCGTTGCCCTCGCTGGTTCCTCCGGGCCCGGACAACCCGCTGGGTACTCGCGTGCTCAAGCTTGATATGCCAGGCTATTTGATTCACGGCACGAACCAGCCCTATGGCGTTGGCATGCGCGTCAGCCACGGGTGCGTGCGCTTGTATCCGGAGAATATCGAGTTTCTTTATTCGCTCGTCGAGGTCGGTGAATTTGTGACGATCATGAACGAGCCGTACCAGATGGGTACGAATGACGGCGTACTTTATTTTGAGGCGCACGCACCACTCGAAGACGATACGGTAAACGCGGCAGATCGTTTGCAGTCGTTACTGAATGTACAAGTCGATGCCGATGGACAAGCCCTTAATGATCATCTGCGGCAACACATCATTTCACTGTCGGGTGAGCCCAGCGGCATTCCGGTCAGCATCGCCCAGTATGATGCGAATGAAGTAATGGCCCGCGCGCAGGTCGTACATAATATTGTAGAAGAAGATCCCGACGAATATACGCTCGCCGAAATTCGAGAAATGATGGACGAGCTTGAGGCAGAAGACGAAATCTTGTGAGTTCGACGCTGACAAAGCCACCCGGCGCGGGACCCGATACCTTTCTCGATTTTCCGTACCAACCGGACCTGGATAATCCGGATGCAGACATTGCTGTTCTGGGTATTCCATTCGGCATGCCCTACGAAACCGGTGTCGTAGCGAACGACCAGTGCAGAGCGCCGGATGCCATTCGACAGGCGTCCAGCAAGGTAGATATCGCTTATACGCGAAATCATTTCGACTGGGATCTCGGCGGGCGATTGCTCGATGGGCGTGAGGTCAGAGTCGTGGATTGCGGCAATGTCACAGCGGACGAAGCAGATCCCCGGGAGCATTACCGTCGTGCAGAGCAGGCGGCGAGGAAGATATTCTCGGCTAAAGCAACCTTGATCACCCTGGGCGGTGATCACGGAGTTCCTATTCCGGTGATACGGGCACTCGAGGTTTTTGGCGAGTCGGTAACGCTCGTTCATGTTGATGCACATCTGGACTGGCGCGACGAAATAAACGGCGAAACACAAGGTTACTCAAGCCCGATACGGCGTGCGGCGGAGTTGCCATGGATCGACAGGATCGTTCAAATCGGCATGCGCGGTATTGGCAGCGCGCGTGATGCAGAAGTACAAGACGCGCTCGAGTACGGCGCCGAAATCATCGACGCCTACGAGATGCACGAAATTGGAATGGTCGAAGTACTAAAGCGAATTCCGGATGGCGGACCTTACTATCTAACGATTGATGCTGATGGTATCGATCCAACGATCATGCCGGCCGTAATGGCACAAACACCGGGAGGACTGGACTGGTTGCAGGTTCGCCAACTAATACACGGCCTGATCAACAAGGGGCGGGTTCTCGGTATGGACCTGGTCGAAATTGCGCCCATGCACGATGTCGGGAGAATAACGATGGTTCACGCTGAGCGATTGATTTGCAATTTTATTGGTGCTTCGGTGCGTGCCGACTAGTACGAGACATAAAGCGTCTGCATTTATTCATAATAGCGTTCAAATTGCTCCGGTAGACCCTGGTGCGAGAGATCACCGTTGTGGCTTGGCAGCGGTCTCGAATTGTAAGTATTCCAGAACAGCACAGAAGCACCAACATCGCCTTTCTCAAGGTCATGCAACAGCGCAGCCATAGCCTTGCCGGTGTAAGTCGTTTCGAGGCTGATATCCAAACTACTCTTCGCAAACTCGACAGCCTCCAGCGTTACGTCATTGACCGCGGCATAGCCACCAGCAAAAAAATCGTCGCGCCACACGATGCTCGTCTTTGATGCCGTATCGTTAGGAATAGATGTCTCAAGACTGCTCAGCATCGTTACCGTCTTTTCGATTAATCGCTGCAGCACTTCCGGCCTCGCAAATTGATTATCCGCGACCCGGATAGCGTGGATCTGGGTCGGCAGGCCTGCCAGGGCGAGGCCGATGGCAAGCCCTGCCGTACTGCCCATCGTACCGTTGGCTATATAAATTCGGTCAGGTAGCGATGTCGTGCCAGCCGCAATTTGTGCCGCAAGTTCCAGTCCGGCGTTAACGAAACCGATGGCACCGAGCCAGCAGGTCCCGCCCAGTGGAATGACCCAGGTTTGTCTCTGTTGCAGATAACGACGATAGAGTTCGAGTCGATTGGTGCGTCCGCCATAACGCACCAGTTCTGTGCCGAGTTTCAGATGCGTATCGAGCGTCCTGCGGATACCCGGTGTGCGTTTCTGATGCGCCAGAAAGCACGTGCATTCGAAACCGAGTTCTTTTGCGAATATCGCCGTGGCAAGTGCGTGATTGGAGCCAACAGCGCCAAATGTCGCAACTCGCTTCGCGCCACGCTCTTTCGCGCGCTGAAAAATATACTCAAGTTTGCGAACTTTGTTGCCGCCGTAGATCGTGCTGGTCTGGTCGTCGTGTTTGACTGATACGGTATGTTTACCGGTAGAAGACTCAATTTCGTGCTGTGTCACCGGTGTTGGCAGAGAGGCAAATGAGCGCTTACGCAGTTTCTCTGCGAGCTTCGGATACGCACTTTCCAGATAATCGGTCATGACAGCCGAGATTAACCAAGTGCACACTGGATCGCGAGTGTTTAGAATGACCCAACGCTTATCTGACCAGGTTCGGAGACAGGTTTGTCAGATGCAGTTGACCATGGCATCACGGTCACAGAAATCGCACCGATGGATCAACCCATTGACGTGTGCCCAGAAACCACGGCCGCCTTCGTCGGCCGTGCGCTTCGTGGTCCCCTGAATTCGCCGCTATTAGTATCGAGCTTTGCTGAGTTTCGCCGGCGCTTCGGTGATGTCTGGGGGCGATCGAGTCTGGGGCCCGCAGCAAAACAGTTCTTTGACCATGGCGGGAAGCGCCTGTACGTCGTGCGCGTGGCAAACAACGCGCGCGGGTCGATGCTGTGCTTGCCGGCAAATGGTTCGGCGCTGGTGCTGCGAGCCATTGATCCGGGATCAACAGAACGCATTCGTGCGGCAGTCGATTACGATGGCATTGAGGATGACAACGAAGACCGCTTCAATCTTACTTTGCAGCGGATTAATCCATCAACCAGTACGGTTATCGATCAGGAGTTCTATCGCGAGCTGTCCTGGCAGGAGGACTCCGACAGCTTCGTCGCTGATGAATTTCTGACGTCTAGCCTGGCCCGTGTTGAACAACCGTTCCCCATGCATCGCCCGGAACGGACGACCGCCCCCGGGAGAGCCTACGAATCAAGCTATGTCGAACACGCCCAGGCGGGAACCGATGGCAGCGAGCTGTCAGACTATGATTTGATCGGATCAAGGCGCGAGCACAGCGGACTGTTCGCCCTGGAGCAGATTGAAGACTTCGATCTTTTGTATCTGCCACCGCCCGGAAAGGGCCAGGATGTCGGGCCAGCGGCGGTTCTTGCAGCTGAGCAATATGGCCGGGAACGGGGCGCGATGCTAATTGTTGATCCTCTCTCGAGCTGGTCAAACGCGCAGGATGCCGTCGATGGAGTTCGCGATCTGGGTTACGCCAGCCCCAACTTGTTAGGCTATTTCCCCAGGGTTCGAGACCGCGGCAGTGATGACGATGTAGCGCGGCCAGTCGGCGGTGCGCTGGCCGGATTGTTATGCAAACAAGACCGGACCTACGGACCCTGGCAGCCTCTGGATCAGCAGGGACTGGGTTTGCAGCGCACGCTTCGGCCAGAACACGAACTCAGCGACGATGATGCAGCTATCTTAAAGCGGGCCGGACTGAACGTCCTCGCCGGCGGCCCCGGCGGCAAAGCACGTCTGACCGGGTCTGTGACGATGGGACGCGGCAGTGAGGCCTATGCCAGGTACTCGAAATTGCCGGTTCGCCGCTTCTGTCTGCAGGTGATTAACACAATCGCAAAAGCCACTCGCTGGGCCGTGTTTGAAACCGAAGACAGAGAGCTCGCGAAACGACTACGGGGCCAGGTGTTGACCTATTTGTATTGTCTCAATGACCTGGGTGCGTTCGCCGATGAGAATTTCATCGTGCAATGCGATGCAGGCGTCAGCAATCGTTCGGACAGCGATGAACACGGCATTACCATTATGCTGGTGTTTCACCCGCTGGGATGCGATGAGCCAATTTCGATAACCCTGCACCAGAACGCCACCGGCTTTCGTGTCGGCAGTACCGCATTCGGCCTAAGCACCAGGCCTTCTGGCAACTCGTCCGGGCTCCAGAAGTAATAGAACTTTGCCCTTGGCGGTCTTCGGTTTATGATCTCCTGATTCCAATTCAGGGGTTCCCAGATGAAAAATCCTGCTGTGGCGATACTCGTCGCCGTTTTCCTTATTACCTCCTGCGGTGAATCGCAGGACGCTGCTGTTGCAGATGCGCCAGAGATCAACGCAACCGAGGCGCTGCACGCGTTGTTTGATGAGCAATTCGAGCGCAATCTTGAACTAAACCCGCTCAACGCGACTTTTATTGGTGACTATCGCTATAACGACAGGATGGCCAATTCCAACAGCCCCGAATACATTGCCAGGTCGACGTCGATGGACGAAGAGTTCTTGGCGCGACTGTTGGAAATTGATCGTGAACAGCTCGGCCATCAGGATCAGTTGAGTTACGACCTGTTCAGGATCAACAGAGAACAGTCGCTGGAAGGAAATCAGTTTCCGTTCGAGCTGCAGCCCATCAATCAGTTTTACTCGACTACCAATTTCTTCGTGCAATTGGGCAGTGGTAGCAGTGCACACCCTTTTAAGACGGTCAAAGACTATGACGACTTTCTGAGTCGCGCGGATCAATTTTCGATCAACATAGATCAGATCATCACCAACATGAAGCAAGGTATGAATGAGGGCGTGACACAGCCCCGCATCCTCATGGAAAAACTGGTTCCACAGATCGATGCGCACATAGTCGACGATGTGAAAGACAGCCACTTCTACAAACCCGTCACCAACATGCCAGAGGACTTCAGCGATGAAGAGCGTGTGCGTCTGACTGCTGCCTACGTGGACAAAATCAGTAATACGATTATCCCGGCTTATCAGCGCGTCAGTAATTTTCTTGGTGATGAATACTTAGGCGCTGCCCGTGAAACGGTGGGTCTGTCCGCGCAGCCAAACGGCCAGAACTGGTATGCGTACATGGTTCGCCTGCGGACGACAACTGACATGTCACCAGACGAAATTCATCAGATCGGACTGGACGAAGTCGCGCGCATTCATAAAGAGATGCAGGGCGTCATGGAAGAAGTAGGATTCGAGGGCAGCCTCAAGGAGTTCTTCGAGTTCGTCAATACGGACGACCAGTTCTTCTACGATGAGGCTGAAGAACTGATTCAGGGCTATCGCGACATGTCGGATCACATAACAGAACTATCGAAGAGTCTATTCGACGTGATGCCGAATACCGGTTTCGAAGTTCGACGAGTTGAACCGTTTCGTGAAGCATCCGCTTCGGGCGGGTCTTACCAGGCAGGCACACCGGACGGCGCGCGCCCCGGTATATTTTATGCCAATGCCTACGACATCAAAGCTCGTGGCAAATGGGCAATGGAATCCCTTTTCCTGCACGAAGCTATTCCGGGCCACCATTTCCAGATCATGATTCAGCGGGAAAATGAGAGTCTTCCGAGTTTCCGTCGCTTCGGCGGCTTTACAGCCTATTCCGAGGGCTGGGGATTGTACGCGGAGTCGCTGGGCAAGGAGCTTGGCGTGTACACCGATCCGTACCAGTACTTTGGCGGTTTGAATGCGGAGCTATGGCGGTCCATTCGCCTGGTCGTCGATACAGGTCTTCACGCCAAAGAGTGGTCACGCCAGGATGTGCTTGACTATATGTATGCGAACTCGGCTGTTGCCGAAGTGCGAGCGGTATCAGAAGCGGAACGCTTCATGGCGATTCCGGGACAGGCGTTGGCGTACAAGGTGGGACAGCTCAAGATTCGCGAGATTCGAAACAACGCGGAAGCTGCTCTGGGCGACAAATTCAATGTGAAGGACTTCCACACTGAGGTGCTGAAGGATGGCGCGATGCCATTGTCGATGCTCGAAGCCAAGCTGGACCGCTGGGTGAACGTACAACTGTAGGAGCGGCCTCTGGCCGCGACATAGTAGACTGTCTGACAATGAAACTTGATCGATTCATTCGCGTAGCGATCGCGGTCGTTATTGCCCTCGTTTTTGTTGTAGCGACAGGAGCGTTGCTATTCATTACCGAGTCAGCGCTGAATGTCTGGGACCGTCTGCGAGCGGGCCCGCCGGCTGTTCTGTACACCTATATTGCGGTCATGGTGTTGCTTGCGACAGGCGCCGTCTGGCTGGCGCTGCGGCTGGTCGTCAAGCAAAAAGTCGCACCGACCAAAGCGTCCGATGCAATGTCCAGGAGCGACATTAAAGCGCGACTTCAGCAAGCGGAAGCTGCTGGAGTTGATGTTAGTGATGCCCGGTCAGAGCTTCGGGATCTTGCGGCACGCCAGGCCAGCGGCGCCATACATCTGTGTTTCTTTGGTGAAATTAGTGCGGGCAAGAGCTCGCTGATCAAAGCGCTGGTGCCTGACGCTAATGTTGTTGTTGATGTTGTCGGAGGATCGACAGAAGATGTGCGTCACTATCGATGGCGAAATAATATTGGCACCGAAATTCTGCTGACGGATGTCCCCGGTACTGGTGGACATGCGGAAGGCCTCGACGAGATCGCAACAGAGGAAGCGAAGCGCTCGCATCTGGTGCTATTTGTTTGTGACAGTGATCTCACTCGGGCTGAGCTAGCCGCCATCAGGACCCTGCTGGCATTTGATAAGCCGATCATCCTGGTATTGAACAAAGCCGATAGATATTCACCCGACGAGCAAGCCACACTGATGCAAAAACTGCTGCAACGCATTGACGATCTTGGTGCTGCGGCAGGGCGTGATCACGTTGTTGCCGTGAGTGCCGGCGGCGAAAGCGAAGTCATCGAGCAACGCGCCGATGGCAGCGAGGGTACAGTCCGACGGGAAAGAGCAGCGGACATCGGTGTGTTGATTGTCGCCATCAACCGGCTTCTCGGCGATGATACTCAGCCGCTCGACGCACGCCGGGAACGCGCCGTATTTCAGATTACGGCCGAGAAACTCGAGGTAGCGGAAGGCGAGTATCGACTGCAACGCTCGGAGCAAATTATCCGCAGCGCGACGCGCAAAGCGGTCGTTGGTGCCATGGCAGCGGTGAGTCCCGGAACGGATATCCTGGTGCAAGGATATATTGGTACTACGATGACGCAGGAGCTGTGCAAGATCTACGGTGCCGCGCCGCGCGATCTCGATATTGAAGAGTTTCTGTCCATGGGCCAAAGCCGGGTTGGACGGGCATTGCCGCTGTCTATGGCGGTGGCGGGCAACGGGCTAAAGGCATTTCCAGGTTTGGGTACCGTTGTTGGCGGATTGGCACACGCTGTTGCATACGGACTTATATTCGACGCGCTTGGGCGCAGCCTTGTGCTGACACTGGCACGTCATGGTGAGTTGGTTCCAGAAATGGCGGCCAGGAATTTCGAGGAAGGTATCAGTGAGCATTTGGAAGCGGGCGTTCGCCGCATTGCCAAAATGGCGCTGGAAGAAAAATCCGACTGAGGAAGTCGGTGACGAAGGTGCAGGGCACCTTAGTCTTGCGCGCGAGAGCCTGCGCGACCTGATCAATGACGCGCGTCTTCCGGACGGTGTGCGTGAGTCGCTGTCACACGATTACGATGCAGTGCAGTCCATGCTCGACAAGCTCGATCACGGCCACCTTCACTTATCAGCCTTTGGGCGCGTGAGCACGGGTAAGTCTTCGTTGCTAAATGCGCTCATCGGTGAGGAACGCTTTTCCGTCAGCCCGGTTCACGGAGAAACAAAGTATTCCGAGATGCAGGCCTGGGACGAACGACAGGTTGGGGGTGTATTCCTGATTGATACTCCCGGGCTGGATGAGGCGGGTGGTGAAGACAGGGAGTCACTGGCGAAGGAAGTCGCCGGACGCTCTGATCTGGTGATTTTTGTCATCGATGGCGATATCACCGACACAGAGCTCGACGCGCTGAAAGCGGCGATCGCGGAGGGGCGGCCAATACTGCTCGCACTGAACAAGTCGGATCTCTACACCAGCACAGAGCGAGATGCGTTGCTGCGATCAGTGCGGGAAAAGACTGCAGGGATCATCGATCCGGAGCACGTCATTGCCGTCGCGGCGAACCCGAGACCACAACTCTTGCTCGAGATTGATGATGACGGTAACGAACGCGAACTGCAGCGGCCCCGTGACCCCGATATTGCCGCCCTGCGGCTAAAGCTGTGGGAAATACTCGAGGCCGAGGGCAAGACTCTCGCCGCACTGAATGCCAGCCTGTTCGCGTCCGATTTGTCGGATCAGGTAGGCCGTCGAATTCTTGCCGCCAGGCGCGAGCTTGGCGAGAAACTGGTACGCACGTATTGCGTTGCAAAAGGCATCGCCGTCGCCTTCAATCCAGTTCCGGTCGCAGACCTGTTTGCCGCTGCCTTTATAGACGTTGGCATGGTTGTGCATTTGTCGAAAGTCTATGACCTGCCTTTGAATCAGAAGGAGGCGGGGTCAATCGTCAAAGTCATCATGGCTGAGTCGGCCGCATTGATGGGGACGGTGTGGGCACTGCATTTCGTTTCCAGCGCGTTGAAAGTTGGCACGATCGGCCTATCGACCATATTGACGGCGGGTGCGCAGGGTGCGATCGCTTATTACAGCACTTATCTCGTAGGGCAGGCAGCGGCGGAGTATCTCGCTGAAGGAAAGTCGTGGGGTGATGGCGGACCGAAGCTGGTCGTCAAACAGATACTGGATTCTCTGGATCGCGATACCGTCCTCCGCGACGCCAAGCGCGAGATTCAAGCTCGCCTGGGGCTGAGCTGATATGGCGCAGCTGGACCGCGAAACACGCCTGCGGCGTATCTGGGAGACCATCCAGGATATTCCGCGCGGCTCTGTTGCCAACTACGGTCAGATCGCCGAGATCTCCGGTGTTCCGCGAGGCGCGAGGCAAGTGGCCTATGCGTTGCGGCACGCGCCGAAGGAACTCAAGTTGCCCTGGCATCGCGTGATCACTTCGTCGGGGAAGAGCGCGTTTGACCCCAATAGCAGCAATTTCCGGACGCAGCGAGATCGTCTCGCCGAGGAGGATGTTCCGCTTATCAACGGCAAAGTGGATATGAAGAAATACCGCTGGGAGCCCGACCTCGATGAGTTACTCTGGAAGCCGAGTTCAATGTGGGATGAAGAATGAATCTCGAGCGAAAAATACGATCGCTGCTGCTGAACTTGTTATTCAATCCGAACATCATCCGGGCGCAGCGCTGGCTGACTGAAAAGCGTCGTCAAATGCGTGGCGAAGGCCATGTTGTCTCTGTTTTTCTGCAGATCGACGATCCTTACTCTTACATTTTGTCGCATTACCTGCCGAGTCTTGCGGCGAGCTACGATATCGAACTCCGTATCCATTTGTCACAGGCACGAGGCGATGAGTATCAGCCGGCAGCAGAAATGCTGGCCGAGTATGCGATCGCCGACTGTGCGCGTCTGGCGGCTGAACTCGGCATTCCGTTTCTCGACAAAGGCAGTTTGCCGCCGACGGAGTACCGCGTCGGCCTTACTAATACCGTTGCGTCCTTGCTCGGTACCGATGCATTCGATGAAGAGTTTCGTCAGGCGCTGGCGGTATTCTGGCGTGGTGACAGTTCTGCAGCTGCGATCATGAGCAGTGCGGCAGATTCGAACGGAAATGCGAAAAAGGTCGTCGCCGATTCGCAAAAGCTTCAGGAGAAGCTCGGCCACTACTGCGCGGCGATGCTGCACTACGCCGGAGAATGGTTTTGGGGCGTGGATCGTTTGCACTACTTACTCGACCGCCTTGAAGCAGCCGGCACCATGAGAAGTGAGGCGCCGGATCCGCTGCTGGCATCGATCGACCAGGCGATGAAGGTATCCTTACCCGTCAGGCCGCCGGCAGCCGCAAGGGATTTGCCGCCGCTGGAGTACTACCATTCGTTTCGTAGCCCGTATTCTTACGTCGGGTTGCAGCGAACTTTTGAAATTGCAGATGCTTTTGGCATCGAGGTGAAACTGCGACCAGTTCTGCCCATGGTGATGCGTGGCATGCAGGTGCCACCGCTTAAGATCCTTTACATCATTAAGGACACACACCGCGAAGCCAGTCGTCGGAATGTTCCCTTTGGCAACGTCGCTGATCCGGTCGGCGCAGGCGCCGAACGTTGCCTCGCAGTATTTCAGTACGCTGAATCCGAGCGCCGCGCGCGGGAATTTCTGCTGAACGCAGGTGCCGCTATCTGGGCTGAGGCCATCGACGTGGCAACGGATGACGGTATGCGAAAGATTGCGGGCCGCACCGGTCTGTTTTGGCCGGAGGTTGAGGCGGCTATGCGCGCCGACGACTGGAGAGAGCCAGTCGAGGCCAATCGCGAGTCGATGATGGCGTCGGGGTCGTGGGGCGTTCCAACATTACGCATGGGTGATTTCATGGTCTGGGGGCAGGATCGGGACTGGATGCTGGTGAGACATATCGAAGAACTCTGCGACACGGGAGATGGGATACTGGTATGACAACGGTAGTTTTTTCACACGGTCAGGAGAGTGGGCCCTGGGGCACTAAAATTCGGGTAATGTCCGAGCTCGCCAAGAGTCTTGGTTGCGATGTCGAAAGTATTGATTATCAGGGCATTGCCGACCCAACAGAGCGAGTGGAAAAGCTCGTGCGTGATTGTTCCGGTAGCGGCGATTCGTTGCTGTTGGTCGGCTCAAGTATGGGTGGTCACGTCGCGACAGCGGCCGCCGACACGCTGGGTGCCGCAGGCCTGTTTGTGCTCGCCCCGGCATACTTTATGGAGGGCTACGAGGAGCTGACGCCGCCAGCGCCCAGGATGCCGATCTGCATCGTCCATGGCTGGCATGATGATATCGTGCCGGTCGAAAACAGCATTCGATTCGCTCGTGATTGTTCCGCGACATTGCACCTGGTTAATGGGGATCACCGGCTAACGGAAAATATCAGTGAAATATGCGAATACCTGGAACAATTTATAAGAAACACAACTGGCACTCAATAAAGGGAAATATCCAATGAAACAGTTACTGATCCTGCTCGCGAGTTTGACTTTGTTTGCATGCGGTGGTGGCGATACCGGTGACGCAGCTGAAGAAGCTGCAGAAGTAGTTGAGGAAGCGACAGAGACGGTCGGCAAAGATGTCGCCGATACCATGCAAGATGCAATACAGCGAGCCGAAGACGTAGGCGCGATACTGGAGCAGGAAAAAGCGGATATTGACGCAGCAGTCGAAGAAGCGGAAGAAGCGGCGACGGAGTGAGACCTGGTGTGATAACTCAGGCTCGATCGTACAGACAGAAAACAGTCAATATCCGGCACTAGTACTTCCGCTTCACCCCAAAACCGGCCGGTTTTGGGGTGTCGTGGGCTTCTGCTAGTGACCCAAAGCGGTCGTTCGAAGACAATGCGCATAACCTCTATTTGAATCATGATTAGGACAACAAAAGACCCAGTTGTAGCCCGAGGAATCTGGGCAATCGTAGCGCCCGTTCCGGCAACATTCATACCCGGAATTGCAATGTTCATTTTTCGGCCAAAGCTATCTGCCGGTATTGTTGACAGATCACAAGACTTCTTCGGCTGGCTGGTCTTCTTGGGCGTGATTGCATTGATCGCTTTTGCGATTGCCACGATTCTTGTATTCATCTACGCCATCCCACTGTACACCGTGCTTTCTAAGGTTGGCGCCCCTTCATCGCTTACGATAGTGGTGTTGGGGTTACTTCCTGCTGCGCTTGTCGCGGCATTCGATCCATCATTCTCATTAGTATTCCTCTATTTCGGCATTTGCAGCGCTGTAGCATTCTGGTTGGCTGGACACCGAGAAAAGGCCTTTGCTGAGTGACCGGTTGTGGCCGGAAGGAGTCGTTCACCTGGTGATACACTCAACGACTGCTGCTGACCCAAAGCAGACGTTCGTCGTACCGCGTATCTGGTTGCGAGTTCCGCCACATTTTGCCCGTCAGGCGCCACTATTTCGCCCGATTCCGTTGTTTAAATCTCCGAAGCTAGAAACTATCGGAGTAACAACGATGATCGCTCGATTCCGCCTAACAGTTCTCGCCATTTTCTTTCCAGCGGCTGCAAGTGCATCCGGTGGCAGTCCGACAGTGACCTCAACATGCAATTAGTCAAGAAATTCTTCGCAACGATTGTGCTCTTCGCACTGCTCGGTCCTGTTATCGGACTTGTGCTTTTTTTCGCCTACGGCTTGGTGGTCAGACCAGACTTTTTTCGCAACTACAACCCAATTGGCGATGTTGGTTCGGCGGTCTCGGAGTTCGGAATTCTCGCGATGGTCGCTGGCGTAGTCTATTCGGGCTCAGCGTTGATGCTCTCGAAGTACCTCAAATTGACTGGAACTCGCGTCACTCGGGGATTGATAGGGGCGTTCTCGATGGCAATTGTCTTTAGTCTGCCATTTTTTTCGGATCTTATCGGCGGATATGGAATCCAGCCACGCGAGCTAATCTTCGCACTCTTTGGTGGTCTCAGCGGTTTCGTGTTGGCAGCATCGCTCCCTCGATGGCTTGTTCCTTGCGTACCTAAAACAGAAGCATGATGATTTACTGTATGTATTTAATCCAACGTCTCCTTTTGGCCGGAACCAGCCGCCCAAGTGTTAGAATGTTGAACGACTGCTGCTGACCCAATATAGATAGTCAGTCTCTCCCTCAGTAATATTAAGAGACAGCCGGCAGGTATCTGTCGGTGAGGGGGACATGCACCCGCAGACTACGAATATTTTGACCCAAACATGCG
>JAJFKV010000071.1 GCA_021773055.1 Woeseiaceae bacterium | reverse complement strand
GGCCTGCTCGGCCCAGCTGATCGGGTAGGGCTTGCGCTGGTCGCCTTTGACTCGCTGGAGCAATGGTGAACCAGGTATCCACCGCCACACGCGATAGGCTTTGTTCAGGACCACTTGCGCGGTGGCGATTTCCTTGTTGACGGTTCCGGCCATCCGGATCGGCATGCGGTCTTTCTTGTATTGCTGGAGCGCGCCGTCGTCGACATCCATCAACGGCATGTCACCGATGTAAGGTAGCAGCGCATCGAGCGCGTACTCTTGGCGGTCTTTGCACTTCCCGTCAAACTCATCGAGGTACCGGTCTGATGCATCCCTGAATGTCATGTGAGCGAACTCATCGTATCGATCGAAAATTCCCATGGTGTGACCCTCCGCTGGTCGGTTGACTTGTGCACTCCGTGCACAGGAATTTGCCGTCACCGAGGTGACGGGTATTGAGTTTGTTGGAGCGGCAATCGGCCGGGAATTCAGGCGTCGATGCGGGGCAAACACTCATGCCGCAGCCCTGAAAAAGCACTGCGAATAGCACAGCTGTGAGCTATGTATTTGATTGGTATTTTGTATTGGGCGCCGTGAGAGGGCAGCGTCCTGAACCGCTAGACGAAGGGAGCGGAGATTGGCCGTCAATGTGGACGGGGGCGCCATTATACGGTCGAGCCAAAATTCCTCAAGCGGAATTCAAAGTTTTTTCACAAACCCCCAGCCTGTCTGCAGGGCTGCTATCATACGGCGAATTCTAGCCCGTCAAGCGATTATCAATTGAAAAACACCGGGAAAACCGGGTCCAAAGCGCCGAATGTTATTCCACGCGCCGCCCACAACGTCTCTCGAGCTGAGATATCCAAGGCTGCTCTGAAGGTCTTGTATCGACTGCACAAGTCAGGCTATCAGGCGTTCCTGGTCGGCGGTGGTGTACGTGATGCCATGCTGGAGTTGCACCCCAAAGACTTCGATATTGCGACCAATGCGACACCCGAAGAAGTGCGTTCACTGTTCAGCAATTGTCGTCTGATCGGGCGGCGCTTTCGATTGGCGCACGTTCGCTTTGGTCGGGAGATCATAGAGGTCGCGACATTCAGGGCAGCCGCAAATCACGAAGATGATGATTCTGCGCATGATACAGAAGGCCGAATTATCCGCGATAACGTCTACGGCACCATCGACGAGGATGTTTGGCGTCGTGATTTCACCTGTAATGCGCTGTACTACAACATCGCAGATTTCAGTATCTGGGATTACACCGGCGGTTTCGATGATGTTAAGCGAAAGCGACTAGTATTGATTGGTGACCCAGCGCAAAGATTGCGTGAGGACCCGGTGCGTATGTTGCGCGCGGTTCGATTTGCCGGAAAACTGGGTTTCAGCATCGACAAGAGCGTCGTCAATGCGATGCGCGGCCATACCGAATTGTTAGCCAACGTGCCTGCGGCGCGATTGTTCGACGAATTCCTGAAATTATTCCAGTCAGGCTTTGCCGAACGTACTTTTGAATTGCTGCGTGAGCACAAATTATTCGGCGAGTTATTTCCGGCCACGGAAGAAGAGTTGTCGCAGGACGAAAGATTTCTGGCATTCACCCAGGCCGCATTGCAGAACTCGGATAAACGCGTTGCTGAGGGAAAGTCTGTTACGCCTATGTTCTTGCTGGGCGTGTTCCTCTGGATGCCCATCAAGAAGCTGGCCGAAATCAGACGCTCTGAAGAGAAAATGTCTGAGTCGCAGTCTTTGAGCCTCGCGGCATACGAAATTGTGTCTCAGCAACAACGGCGAATCTCAATTCCCAAACGCTTTACGGTACCGATGCGGGAGATGTTGGCACTACAACCGCGTTTCGCTCAAGTTCGCGGCAAACGTGCAATGAATCTGCTGCAGCATCGTCGTTTCCGCGCGGCCTACGACTTCATGCTATTGCAGTCAGAAGTCGGTCTGGGGGACCCGGAGCTAGGGAAATTCTGGACGGATGTGCAAACGCAGTCGACCGATGAACAAGCCAGGAGTTTTCAGATGCCAGCGGCGCAGGGAGCGGACAAGAAGCGCCGGCCTCGGCGCAGACGTCGTCGCAAACCCACCCAAGAATCGTGACCAATCATTGGTTTCCAGCGTATATAGGGCTTGGCAGTAATTTGCAGGGGCCGGTTCGCCAACTCGAGAACACATTCGGGCTACTGGATGACATACCCGGTACCCGATTGATCAAACGCTCATCTTTATATCGGTCGGCTCCGTTCGGGGGTGTGGAACAACCTGACTTCGTTAACGCGGTGGTGGCGTTGATGACTTGCTTGTCTGCACCGGAGTTGTTGGCAGAATTGCAGCGCATTGAGAATGAGCGTGGTCGTGAGCGCGATGACGTGCACTGGGGACCGCGCGTTCTTGATCTGGATTTATTAGTATATTCAGACCAGATTATTGATAAGCCCGAGCTGAAAGTTCCTCATCCGGGCATCAGCGAACGAAATTTTGTATTGTTGCCTCTTGCAGAAGTGGCGCCCGGTCTCAATATTCCGGAATTGGGTCAAATCGAGACTCTTGACGTTAATTCCGGCGAGCCCGCGATTTCACGCATTGGATAAAGGAAATCAGTGACCGTAAGTCATCTCAAGAAACCCGGCGGCGCCTCGCGATACATAGCGATCGAAGGACCGATCGGTGTGGGAAAAACGGCGTTGGCGAGACGGCTGGCTGATAGTCTGGCGGGCGATCTGGTGCTCGAGGAATTCGAAGAAAATCCATTTCTCGAACGATTTTATCGCGACGGTCGATCGGCAGCGCTGCCGGTGCAGATGTTTTTTCTGTTCGCGCGTGCACGGCAAATAGAACAAATGCGGCAATCCGATCTGTTTTCAAATGTTCGCATTTCTGACTACCTTTTTACGCGCGACCGTTTGTTTGCCGAACTGAATCTGGACAGGGAAGAGCTGAAGCTCTATGAGCAAATCTCAGATAACCTGGCTGTCGAAGCGCCAGTTCCCGATCTCGTTATTTACCTGCAGGCGTCCGTCGACGCAATTATGCAGCGATTGATGCGCCGCAACGCACCCTGTGATCGATTCGTCGATCGCACATATGTTGAGCGACTGACCGATGCCTATTCCCGTTTTTTCCACAACTACGACGATGGCCCGCTATTGATCGTCAATGCATCACAATTTGATCCGGTTCATAATGACGCCGACTACGACCAGTTATTTGGTCAGATCGAACGTACTACGGGCGGACGGCATTTTTATAATCCCGCCGCCGCTGTGCTTGCCTGAACCCTCCCGCCTGATACCGTGAAAGACTATGTACACACAACTTGAACAACGCGGCATGACAGAGCCGCCCGTGAATGTATCGACGCTGCAAAAAATGAAGCGCGACGGTGAGCCTATCGCCTGCATTACAGCGTACGACGCCAGCTACGCAGCGCTCGTTGATGCCGCGGGAGCGGACCTTGTCCTGGTTGGTGACTCCCTGGGTATGGTTATTCAGGGTCACGACACGACGGTGCCGGTAACGGTAGATGATATTGTTTATCACTCGCGCACTGTTGCTCGAGGTTTGCGGCGCGCGTTCCTGGTCGCCGATATGCCATTCATGAGTTACACCGAGCCTGGTATGGCGCTCGATAACGCGGTGCGTTTGATGCAGGAAGGCGGCGCGATGATGATCAAGCTGGAAGGCGGCGATGACCAGGTCGACATTGTCGCGCACCTGGCACGCCACGATATTCCGGTTTGCGCGCATCTTGGTCTAAAACCGCAATCTGTTCACAAAATTGGTGGATTCAAAGTGCAGGGCAGGGATCCCGATAAAGCGAAGGAAATGCTGTCGTCCGCGAAACGACTACAGGATGCCGGTGCGGATATCGTCTTGCTGGAGTGCGTACCGAACGAAGCCGGCAAGATCATAACTGCAGCGCTCGATGTTCCCGTTATCGGCATCGGTGCTGGTCCGGATGTTGACGGTCAAATCCTGGTCTTGTACGACATCCTCGATATTACGCAGGGTCGCACGCCCAAATTCGTCAAGAACTACCAGGCTGGTTGTGATTCACCGTACCTGGCAGTGCAGTCCTATGTCCGAGAGGTCAAAGAAGCGGTGTACCCAACGCCTGAACACTGCTTTTCCTGACTCGAGTCTGAGCGCATTGAATTTATGATTGTTGTACACACCAAGAAAGAGCTCGATGAGCAACTGGCCGAGTGGCGTCAACATGGCGATCACATTGCGATGGTCCCAACAATGGGCAATTTGCACGCCGGGCACTTATCTCTGGTCGAACTGGCGCGCGAACATGCGGAACGTGTAGTCGTAAGCATTTTCGTAAACCCGACGCAGTTTAGTGAGGACGAGGACTTCGAGGAATACCCACGCACACTCGAGCGAGATACCCGGCTGCTTAAGAGGCCTGCGGCTGATTTAATTTTCGCGCCAGACGTCGAAACGATGTATCCGTTCGGTTTGAAAGATGCGACTACAATATCAGTGCCAAGAATAACGGAGAACTTCTGCGGCGCGAGCCGGCCGGGTCATTTCGATGGTGTGACATCGGTTGTTGCTCGCCTGTTCGCGCTTGTACAACCGGATGCCGCTTTCTTCGGCCAAAAAGATTATCAGCAGCAGTTGGTCATTCGCCACATGTCGCAGGATCTTAATTTGCCAGTCGCGATTATCACGGGAGAAACAATTCGTGAAGAGGATGGTCTTGCCATGAGCTCCCGCAACCAGTACCTGACTGACGACGAGCGTGCGAATGCACCGGTTTTGTACCAGGTACTGTCGGGTGTCGGCGAAGAACTGCAAAACGGCCGTCGCGATTACGAGGAACTTGAATCTGAGTCAGTAGCGAAGTTGACGGATGCCGGCTTTGCGGTTGATTATTTTTCTATCCGGCGGGCTCAGAATCTTGAGATTCCGGATCGTGACTGCGACGAACTCGTTGTGCTTGCTGCTGCGCATCTCGGAGACGCTCGCCTGATCGACAATACGGTCGTTACTGTTTAGCCAGATACGACGTTGCGGCCGGCGTGCTTTGCGCGGTACAGAGCGGCGTCGGCAGCACGGGTGAGCATGTCCAGAGTACCGCGCGCTACCAACTCGGCGACGCCCATCGATATTTTCACCGGAATTTGTATTAGTGAATCGTCGCCATCGGCGGTGCTGCCGCTTACTGCTACACGGACACGTTCGCCAATCACAAGTGCTTGTTCCTGGGTCGTACCGGGTAGTAATACGGCGAATTCGTCGCCGCCGTAGCGTACCAGCAAGTCGCGAGGGCGAAATTGTGTGCGTAGAATTTTTGAGACGGCTGACAATGCGCGATCTCCCGCGATGTGGCCGAACATATCGTTGAACTGTTTGAAGTTGTCGACATCGATCATCATCATTGCGACGGGTGAATCTTTCTCCACGCAACGTTCGATTTCGGCCGGAAAGGTTTCTTGCATCGCATGTCTATTCGCCAGACTTGTCAGCGCATCGGTTGAAGCATGCTTTTCAAACTTCTTGATCTCGCCAAAGCTGTCGGCGATCACGCGGTTATGACTGCGAACTCGTTCCGAAAGCACGACCAGTAAGTTCTTGGCGAAGTCGTGCGATGCGTCAACCATTTCCCACAAAATGGATTGGTGAATCAACAGCAAGTGTGAGGGTTCTGCGCCAATTACAAACGCCGATGGATCGCGATCTTCGATAATGGACATCTCGCCAACACAGGCACCGACATCCATCGTTGCCAGTACTGGTGTGTCAACGGAACCTACGTGAATATTCAGGCTACCGGAGAGAACGATGAATACGTGTTCGTTCCTGGCGCCCGGGGACAACAATAATTCGCCCGCTGCGAGGTCGCGTCGGTCACATCTCTGTAACAGATTCTGAACATCTTCAGGCTGCACTCCCTTGAATAGCTCGAGGCTATCGAGCAGTGAGCGCTTGTAATCCGAATTTATCGCCAATAATTGCGGCAAAGTTGACTCCGTCGTGTATCAGGAGATTGTTACTAGATTCGTTCCAGATAAATATCGACCAGCACACAGATTCGTGCGAAATCAGACTGTGACGCAGTTCACTGCCTGCCTGCCGGGTCGTCGGCAGTGAGCTCCGCGCGGGCTTCAGCGTACTCGGAGCGGTCGCCTGCCGAGGGCTGCGGATATTTCAAACCAATGCTTTGCAGTGCACTAATTATAATTTCGGCAACCCGGGCTCGCATGTAAGGTTTGCTATCTGCGGGGATCGCATACCACGGCGCCCAGGGTCGGGAGGTCGCATTGAGTGCATCCTGATAGGCGAGCATATAGTCGTCCCAATAGCGTCTTTCGACGACATCGCCTGGTTCGAATTTCCAGTTCTTCAGAGGATCGTCGAGCCGCGCAAGAAACCGCCTTTTCTGCTCGTCTTTGGATACGTTTAACCAGAACTTCAATATGACGGTACCGTTTCGCGCCAGATGCTCTTCCTGCTGACGTATGGATGTCAGGCGCTCGTCCCAGATGCTTTCCAGATCGATTGTGCCTGGCAATTTTTGATGATTCAGTATGTCGGGGTGCACCCGCAATACCAGGACTTCTTCATATTGGCTGCGATTAAAAATGCCGATTCGACCGCGTTCCGGCAGTCGGCAGGTTGTACGCCACAGGAAGTCGTGATCAAGCTCGAGGCTGGAAGGTCTCTTGAAACTGAAAACCTGGCAGCCCGATGGGTCGATACCCTGCATGACGGATCGGATAGTGCTGTCTTTTCCCGCAGCGTCCATGGCCTGAAATACCAGTAACACGGAATGACGGTCACCTGCCGCCAGGACACGTTGTAAGGTGCTGAGGTTCTCGGTCGCTTCGCGACGGTGTTTGCCTTTGTGTGCATGGCCATTCGTCAAAGGTGCTGTGCTCGCCTTCGAAATATCGAAGTCGCCGTCATATGAAACCAGGTAGGGCGAACCAGGCGCCTCAAACATAATCGATCTCCATCACGGTTTAGGTCGTTTCATGTTGTTCGAGCGCCCACTCTACATGTTCGGCGACCATTGGCGAATCATCCCGTCGTCGCAACGAAAGAGCAGCAACTACCGCTGCGGTCGTGTCGGCATTGCCAAGAGCCACCGCGATATTTCTTAACCACCCCTGATAGCCAACCCTGCGAATGGCACTGCCTTCGGTTTTCTCGAGCCAGGTTGCTTCACTCCACGAGAATAAGTCGGTGAGTTGGGCCGAGTCGAGACCATGGCGAGGCGCGAAATCTGCTTCGGCCGTGAGTTTTGCGAACTTGTTCCAGGGACAGAATAACTGGCAGTCATCGCAGCCGTATATTCGATTGCCCATGTCTTTTCGAAACTCAAGCGGAATCGCTTCCTTGTTTTCGATCGTCAGGTAGGAGATGCATCGTCGCGCATCCAGCGAGTAAGGCGCAATAATGGCTTTGGTCGGGCAAACATCAATACACGTAGTGCAGCTGCCGCAATGCGATTCCTCCGGAGCATCAATTTGTAAAGGCAGATTGGTGTACAGTTCGCCCAGAAAAAACCACGATCCGGAATCCCGGTCTATTACATTGGTATGTTTGCCAATCCAGCCGATACCGGCTTTTTCGCCCAGCGCTTTTTCGAGAACGGGCGCACTATCGACGAAAACTCGGTAACCAAATTCGCCAATCCTGTCTTCGATGCGCCGCGCCAACGCGCGTAAGCGACCTCGCAGCACTTTGTGATAGTCCCGCCCGAGGGCGTAGCGGGAGATGTAGGCGCTACGGCCGTCATCCAGTATTTGCTTCGCGGTTTCCTGTGATTCAGGGAAGTAATCCATACGCACGGAAATTACCCGAAGTGTGCCCGGTACCAGTTCGTCCGGCCGGCTACGCTTGCTGCCGTGGCGTGCCATATAGTCCATCGAACCGTGAAATCCGGCCTGTAACCAGTCCGTTAGGCGGCGCTCCGCAAAGGACAGGTCGACCCCGGCAATTCCCGCTTGCTGAAATCCGAGTTCACCGCACCAGCCGATGATCTGGCTCTTCAGCGCAGTCATTTCAGCTTTGTCGCAGGTGTCCGCAGGTTTCATCAAAGTTTGATCCTTCTGAAGTCACAGTATAATCGTGACGATGCAAACCTTACCCACAAAAATATACTCCGTAGCTGCGGTTAGGGAAATCGATCGCAAGGCGATCGAAGACTTCGGCACACCGGGATATACCCTAATGAAGCGGGCTGGCAATGCCGCAGTTAAGGCGGCACGTGCCCGCTACCCGGACGCGGCGCGCTGGCAGGTTATTTGCGGTGCGGGTAATAACGGCGGAGATGGCTATGTCGTTGCGCGGCTGGCGGCGCTCGATGGGATCGTGGTATCCGTTTTGGCGATGGTTGATCCCGAAACATTGACGGGGGACGCAGCCACCGCCTACGGTGATTTTGCTGCGGAGGGCGGCATCGTGATGCCCTGGGCCGGCGATATCGACGCAGAAGCAGAGTTACTCGTCGATGCAATTCTTGGCAGCGGACTGGAGCGCGAAATCGATGGCGAGTTCGCGGTTGCGGTTGCGGCGATGAATGCGCACCCGGCGCCAACCCACGCGATGGACATAGCCACTGGAATTCATGGCGATACGGGTGCCGTCATGGGCTGCGCGGTAATCGCAGGACTCACGACGACATTTGTGGGCCTGAAGGCCGGACTGTTTCTGGGCGAAGGGCCAAACCATTGTGGTGCGATTACCTTCGACGATCTGGATATTGATGCAGATTGCTGCTCCGACATCCCGGCAATCTATAAGAGACTGGGTGACCGACTCCTGGTCGAGGCCTTGCCGCCAAGAGCGCGCGGTGCTCACAAAGGTGATTTCGGCCACGTTCTGGTCGTTGGCGGTGGGCCCGGCATGCCTGGCGCAGCCCGTCTTTGTGGCGAAGCTGCGCTCAGGGCGGGGGCTGGCCGCGTCAGTGTGGCGACTCACCCGGAGCATGCGGCACTGATTACGGCGGCCAGACCGGAACTCATGTCTTACGGCATCGGCGACGAAAGGGGTCTGACCCCTTTGCTTGAGAAAGTCGATGTGGTCGCATTTGGGCCCGGCCTTGGGCAGTCGGAATGGGCGCGTGAGATTTATGAAGCAGTCGCGCGTTCGCGGCGACCGGCCGTGTGGGATGCCGATGCGCTTAACTTACTCGCTGCAGAGCCGGAGTCGGTTGATAGCCGCATAATTACGCCGCATCCCGGAGAAGCGGCCACACTGATTGGCAGCAACAATGCCGATGTTCAGGTTGATCGACCCACTGCTTTGCAGGCTTTGGTCAGCAAATACGGCGGCATTACTGTATTGAAAGGCGCCGGCACCCTGATCTCGTCCAGCGCTGGCGTACCGTTCATTTGTACATCCGGTAATCCCGGCATGGCTGCGCCCGGCATGGGAGATGTACTAACAGGCGTCATCGCGGCGATGCTGGCGCAGGGACTGTGCTTGCCTGTCGCGGCGGCCGTCGGTGTCGAACTTCACGCGCGGGCAGGCGATGTCGCTGCGGGCGCGGGCGAGCGCGGATTGATGGCCTCCGACGTAATCGATGCCCTGCAAGGCGTGGCAAATCCGTGAACCGATTTCTGGCAGACGAGAGCGCCACTATGGCGTTCGCCAATGAAATATTCGCGGCTATGCCGAGCGAGTTGTCGAGCTGGACGATATTGTTGACTGGGGAGTTGGGCGCTGGAAAGTCGACTTTCGCGCGAGCGTTTATCAAAGCGGCCGGCCACGAGGGCCGGGTGCCGAGTCCAACCTATACGCTGGTCGAACCCTACAATCTCGCGTCAGCCAATATATATCATATTGATTTATATAGAGTTTCCGACGAAGAAGAGCTTCGTTACCTGGGCTGGAGTGAACTCGACGACGGTTTGCGCCTGGTTGAATGGCCGGAACGCGCGCCTGGCCTGCTACAGGAAGCGGATCTCGTGCTGCAGCTTCACTACGACGGGGACTCTCGGAATATCGATTTTCAAGGACTCAGTAAACGCGGCGAGGCGGTGATACAGAAGCTCGCGCAGAGCAGCCAGTGATGAATTAACCAGAGGTTCCCCTTGTATCCCTCTAATTTTGAAGCGAAAACTCTTGGTTTTTTCTGCCAAGTTCGTATACTCATCCGACATAATCCATTCAAATTCGACTAATGTCCTGATGATGCGTACGCGACTGACACTGATTTCCCTCATTTTGCTGCTCAGTACGGCAGCCAATGCGGGTTCGACGGTCGAAAATGTCCGAATTTGGTCGGAAAATGACAAGACCCGTGTCGTGCTGGATCTCAGCCGCTCGGTCGATCACAATATTTTCACCTTACGCGGCCCGGATCGCCTCGTTATCGATCTAAAAGACAGCCGTCTCGCAGCATCTCTTGGCAAATTACCGAAAGGGGCGGGCACAGTACGTTCCATTCGCAGCGCCGTGCGCTCGAATGGTCAGCTCCGAGTAGTGCTGGATCTGACCCAGGTCGTACGTTCACGAAGTTTCGCGGCCGGACCGAATTCGGAATATGGCGATCGACTGGTTATCGACCTGACGCCCGCGGGCAGTTTGCAGCCGGTTAAACGCGCCTCGGAAGGGTATCGGCCCGGGCGCGACATCGTCATTGCAATTGATGCCGGTCATGGCGGACACGATCCCGGTGCCATCGGGCGTCGCGCCAAGGAAAAGGACATCGCGCTATCGATCAGCAAAGAGCTGGCGCGTCGTATCAACGCCGAACCCGGAATGAGCGCCGTTTTGATCCGGAATCGCGATGTTTTTGTCGAGCATCGTGACCGTATGGCGATCGCACGGAGAAGTAAGGCGGACCTGTTCGTTTCGATTCATGCCGATGCGTTCGACGACTCGCGAGCGAGTGGTGCATCTGTATTCGCGCTGAATCTGGTTGGGGCGAACAAGGAAGCAGCGCTGCAAATGGAGCAACGTGAAAAATCGCCAGTCAGTGTCGGTGGTGTGTCATTGCACGACAAAGATCAGGTGCTGGCATCGGTATTGTTTGATCTGTCACAAAATGCAGCATTGAGCGCAAGCCTTGATGTTGGTGCCAAGGTCAGTGCGCATCTCAGCAAAGTCGCGAAGATGCACAAGAAAACAGTCAAGCAGAAAGAGCTCATCGTCCTTAAGTCAGCCGATATGCCATCGATACTGGTCGAAACCGGCTTTATCTCTAACGCAGCTGAAGAAAAGAAGCTGCGAAACTCAGGTCACCAGGGGCGCCTGGCGAACGCGATGCTTGCGGGAATTCGTTCCTATTATTATACGAACCCACCAACAGACACTCAGATTGCGATGGATTTGCGTCGCGTACCTACGAAGCAGGTTCGTCACGTCATCTCACGTGGCGATACGATTTCCCAAATCGCTGAGCGCTACAACGTGAGTCCTGCTGCGATTCGTCGCGCAAACAAGCTCTCGACGGACAAGATTCGTGTCGGTCAGACCCTGAGTATTCCCGTTTTCATCGGCGGTTAATCGACCCGCCGATTATCACGGTGGCTCCGGTCATTCCGTCAAGCGAGACTTTTGCGCGCGGATTTGAAAAAATAGCTGATTGTCTTTTAAGTCGCCAGCATTAGTCAGTCCGCATGCCCATCGAGCAGCTTCCAGATCACCTTATTAACCAGATCGCCGCCGGCGAAGTCGTTGAGCGTCCGGCTTCCGTGATTAAAGAACTGGTCGAAAACAGCCTCGATGCGGGTGCAGAGACGGTGCTGATCGACGTGCTTGCAGGCGGTCAGAAGCTCATTCGAATTCGTGACGATGGCAAGGGCATAGACAAGCAGGAACTTGCGCTCGCGTTGTCACGCTATGCGACCAGCAAGATTTCCAGCCTCGACGATCTTGAGGCCGTCGCCTCATTGGGATTTCGCGGTGAGGCATTACCCAGTATTGCGTCCGTAGCAAGGCTGACATTGTGCTCGCGGACGGCGAATGGGGATTCTGCCTGGCAAGTCGAGGCCGACGGGGGAGACATAAGCGCCGCAAAGCCCGCGCCGCATCCGCAGGGCACAACCGTCGAAGTTCATGACCTTTTTTACAACACGCCTGCTCGCCGACGCTTCTTGCGTACGGAGCGAACGGAGTTTTCGCATATTGAGAAATGGGTTCGCCGGCTGGCCTTGTCACGTCCGACGATCGGGTTCACGCTGACTCACAATCAACGCACGGTGTTGCAAACGCCGGCAGCAACTACCGAGGAATCGCAACGACAGCGTGTCGCCAGAATTTGCGGTGATGCATTTGCTGAGCAATGTATTCACATCGAGCGAGAAACCGAAGGAATCGCGCTGGCAGGTTGGATCGGACTGCCAACATTTAATCGCAGTCAGCCAGACATGCAGTACTGGTTTGTGAACGGGCGCAGCGTCACAGACAAGACACTTTCCCACGCAGTGCGCCACGCCTATCGCGATGTGTTGTTTCACGGACGCTACCCGGCATATGTCCTGAATCTTACGGTGGATCCGGCGAGTGTTGACGCCAATGCACATCCCGCCAAACACGAGGTACGCTTTCGTGACGGTCGCCGCATACATGGCGTCGTGTCGCAGTCAGTTGAAGTTGCGCTACAGGACACACGACCCGGCGGCCACAATGTGGCACCGATTCCGATGACGCGAGAGTCCGTCTTCAAGCAGGGAAGTATGCCCCTGCAATCCTGGCCAACACAGTCTCGACCATCGTCCGCTGGCGTCCGAGATACGCTCGCCGCGTACCGTTCCATGGCGACCGCGCCATCGCTCGCTGACATGCCGGAAAATACAACAGACGTGCCGCCGCTGGGTTTTGCTGTTGCGCAACTTGCAGGTGTGTACATATTGGCGGAGAACAAAGAAGGCTTGGTTATCGTTGATATGCATGCGGCTCACGAACGCGTCACCTACGAAAAGCTCAAAAAGGGTTTCGATGATCGCAATCTTGTTCGGCAGCCGCTGTTGGTACCCGAATCGATATCGGTCGCAGAGAGTGAGGCAAATTTGATCGAAGAATGTGGCGACATGTTGGCCGGTCTGGGTCTGGTTGTAGACCGTGCAGGTCCAGGCAGCGTGACGGTGCGTGAAGTGCCCGCATTGTTAAAAAACTCCGATGTGGAGTCGCTGCTGCGCGATGTGCTTTCCGACTTGTCAGAGGCAGGGCAAACAAATCGCATCGAAGATGCCGGTGACGATTATCTTGCAACGATGGCTTGTCATCACTCTGTTCGCGCGAACCGACTACTGAGTATTGACGAAATGAACGCCTTGTTGCGGGAGATGGAAGAGACGGAACGCGCAGACCAGTGCAATCATGGTCGTCCCACATGGACGACTATCTCAATGCCTGAACTGGATCGCCTGTTTCTGCGCGGTCGCTGAGACAATTCGATGATCAGCAAAGCTGTTCTCCTGATGGGTCCGACCGCTTCGGGCAAGACCGATCTCGCTATCAGTCTGTGCAAGCGTTTCCCGTGCGACATCATCAGTGTTGATTCGGCGCTGGTTTATCGCGGTATGGATATCGGTACGGCCAAACCCAATGCCGAGACTCTGCGACGCACACCTCATCAGCTGATCGATATTCGTGATCCGGAACAAAGTTATTCTGCCGGCGAGTTCGTTCGTGATGCTCGAGCAGCGATTGAAGCCAGCTCCGCAATCGGTCGAATTCCTCTGCTGGCTGGCGGCACAATGATGTATTTTCGCGCACTCACTGAAGGTATCGCCGACTTGCCAGTTGCCGACAAGGTCGTGCGGGACGAAATTGATGGTGAAGCCAGTGATAGAGGCTGGCCGGCAATGCATGCGGAACTGCTGCGAGTCGACCCTGACGTTGCGGCGAGGCTAAGCCCCAATGACAGCCAAAGAATCCAGCGCGCGCTCGAGGTATTCCGAATCAGCGGTAAACCTCTCAGCGTATGGCAGCGCGAATCGAGCGTCGCCACGGGAGATATCGATTTCATTAAGATCGCGTTGCAGATCGAACCGCGCAAAGTCTTGCACGATCGTATAGAACGACGACTGCAGCAAATGATCGAGGGTGGTTTTGAGGACGAGATGCGCATTTTGCGGGCGCGGCCGGATCTCAATAAGGACTGTTCTGCGATGCGTTCAGTGGGATACAGGCAGTTCTGGAAGTATCTTGATGGGGATTACTCGAGGCAGGAAGCGAGTGACCGCGCACTTTATGCAACCCGACAGCTGGCCAAGCGGCAACTGACCTGGCTACGGTCGGAAAAATCATTGTTTTGTGCAGATCCGCTTGAAGCCCGCGCTATTGACACCATATCGGCTCATCTGACGGGAAAACTGGGCTGAAATCGAGCCGTATAGCGGATTTCCTGTGCTAAACTTTTCTAACGCTTAGGCTGAATTTCGCGAAAGGCAACCGGCGCCACCGGATTGCGAATTTCAACGGTAAAAAATGAAGAATAAGGAGACCCAATCATGGCTAAAGGGCAATCGCTGCAGGATCCTTTCCTGAATATCTTACGTAAGGAAAAGGTACCGGTTTCTATCTACCTGGTGAATGGCATTAAGTTGCAGGGTCAGGTGGATTCATTTGACCAATTCGTGGTTTTACTTAAAAACAGTGTGAACCAGATGGTATATAAACATGCGATATCGACGGTTGTACCGTCGCGCAATGTTCGTCTTCCCATGCCGGATGACGAATCTGGAGACGACGACGAGTAAGTGCACTGTGACGCCACCTCAGAAGGGGGTGGTTTCTGTTTGAACGGCCGCAAAGTGGCGAGCGAGCAGTACTCGTCCATGCGAGTCTCGGCGGGTTACCGGAGGAGTCCGAACGAGAAGAGTTCGCCGAACTGGCGATCTCGGCGGGCGCTTCAGTGGCCGCAGAACTCATTACCTCGCGAAAACGACCCGATCCCAGGACTTTCATCGGTAAAGGCAAACTGGATGATCTCAAAACGCTGATCCGGGAAAAAGATGCTGAGCTGGTGATTTCCTGCGCATCCCTGAGTCCCAGCCAGGAACGTAATCTCGAGCGCGAGTTGCAATGTCGAGTGCTGGATCGCGCCGGACTGATCCTGGATATCTTTGCGCAGCGGGCGCGCAGTTTTGAGGGCAAGTTACAGGTTGAACTTGCGCAGCTGCGGCATCTCTCAACTCGTTTGGTACGCGGCTGGACTCACCTTGAGCGACAGAAGGGCGGTATCGGATTACGTGGCCCTGGTGAAACCCAGCTGGAGACTGACCGTAGACTGATTGGTAATCGAATCCGGCAACTCAACGAAAGGCTAAAGACCGTTGATACGCGTCGGTCGATGAATCGAAGTAATCGGATGAAGGCTGAGATACCGACAGTAGCGCTGGTTGGATACACTAACGCTGGAAAATCGACATTGTTCAATGCCTTGACTGATGCAGGCGTGTACGTCAAAGACCAGTTATTTGCGACGCTCGACCCGACGGTCCGGCGTCTCGATCTGCCTGAGGGCGAGCATGTAGTTCTCGCTGATACCGTTGGCTTTGTCCGCGACTTGCCACATGAGCTCGTCGCTGCCTTCAGATCGACCTTGCAAGAAGCACGTGAAGCGGATCTTATTTTGCATTTGATCGATGCCAGCGATCCGAATCGTTGGCAAAGGGTCCGCCAGGTCAACTCAGTGCTAAAACAGCTCGATGCCGACCACGTGCCGCAGATCCGGGTGTACAATAAGATCGATAAGCTGGATCGCGCGCCACGGATGACGAATAATCGCCACGGAGAAGGGCGTGCTGTCTGGCTGTCAGCAGTCACCGGCGACGGTCTGCCAATGCTGAAAGATGCCATAGCGAACCGCCTACGAAAGAAAACATCGCACTGTACAATTCACCTGCAAGCTGGCCAGGGACGGCAGCGAGCCAAACTATTTGAGCTTGGCGCTGTCCTTACTGAAGCAGTGTTGGAGGATGGTGGCTGGACGCTGGAATTGAGAATGGTCGAAAAAGACTTGCGGCGATTCCTAAAGCGTGAAAATCTGCAGGTAGAGCATGTCAAAGATCAACCGGAGCCGGCGCAACAGATGGCTCCGGCAGCAAATATAGCTAACGAGTAAAAGTAAAGAGATTATGGCTAACAATGACTCAGGCAATGGCCACGACCCGTGGAAACGGGACGATGGCGAACCAAACGACCTCGATCGAATCGTACAAGACTGGCAAAAAAAGTTCGGAAGCATTATGGGCGGTGGCGGCGCGACTGGCGGCGGTAGTTTTGCACTATTTATTTTGCTGTTGATCGCCTGGGGACTAACGGGATTTTACCGTGTCGATGAAGCCGATCGCGGTGTGGTGCAGCGATTTGGTGCTTATGTCGAACCCGTGACGATGCCGGGCTTACGCTGGCACTTACCATTCCCGATAGAGACAGTCGATGTCGTTAACACTCAGGAGGTGAACGACTATAACTTCAGTACAGAGATGCTGACGGCCGATGAGCAATACGTCTTTATCGATCTCGTTGTCCAATATCGACGTACCGACGCCGTGAAATTCAGTTTTGAAGTGTTGGATCCGGAAATCACCCTGCAAGACGTTACCGAGAGCGCGCTGCGCGGTGTTGTCGGCACGAGTACTCTCACAGAGCTGATAGGTGAGCGCCGCGAACAAATTCCAGAGCGGACCATGAAGGAACTACAGTCGACATTGGACGATTACAACGCGGGACTGACCGTAACGTCGATCAATCTTCGGGTTGTCGATTATCCGAAATCAGTCCAGGAAGCGGTCGACGACACGCAAAAGGCGCGCAACGACAAAGAACGTTACGAACTAGAGGCACAAACTTACGCGAATGACATTATTCCTCGTGCTCGAGGTGCAGCGCAGAGAGTGTTGCAGGATGCGGAGGCTTATCGCGATCGACTGATCGCTGACGCAGAAGGTGAGGCGGCTCGCTTTGAGGCGCTGCTGGCAGAGTACAAGAAGGCGCCAAGAGTAACTCGCGACCGTTTGTATATAGAGGCAATTGAGGAGGTTTATGGTCGTTCCAACAAGGTTATTCTGGATACCGAAGGCAGTGGCAATATGTTGTATTTACCCGTTGATCAATTGCTGAAACGATCGAATACTTTGCCGGAAATCGAATCTGCATATCGTTCATCCGATACGCGGTTGTCGCCGAATGATGCTAATGCTGATGGCAAGTCCAGTACTACCCGCGACCGGAGGACACGAGAATGAATAACCCAAGATTTTCGATAGTCCTGATTGTAGGCTTCGCGTTTGTGCTGACAGGATTGTCCGCGTTTACGGTCGGTGAACGAGAACTGGCAATAAAATTGCAGGTCGGCAAGGTCGTGGAGGCGAATTACGAGCCCGGCATACATTTCAAGATTCCTGTGTACCAGACGGTCCGCAAGTTTCCGAGTCAAATCATCAAGATTGACGATGCTCCGCAACGTGTATTTACGCTGGAACGCACAGCGATGACGGTCGACTACTTCGTGAAATGGCGCATTGTTGATGAGGTGCCTTTCTATACATCCACCGGAGGCATACAGGAAGTCGCGTTGGACCGTCTTCGAGAAATAGTGAAGAACTCCATCGTGACCGAGTTTGGCAAACGGACAATTCAGGAAGCGATCTCGGTCGAGCGCGTCGAATTAATGCGCAAGATGCGAGAGAACGCGGATGAAACTGCGAAAGGACTCGGAATTGAAGTGGTCGATTTTCGGGTCAAACAGGTTGAATTCATCGCCGCTGTCCGAAACTCTGTTTACAACCAGATGCGCGAAGAGCGTGCCCGGGTTGCTGCCGAAACGCGTTCCGAAGGTGAGGAGGCTGCCGAGCTGATAAAGTCGACCGCCGACAAGGATCGAACTATATTGCTAGCCAATGCGTATCGGGACGGTCAGATTATTCGTGGTGAGGGCGATGCACGGGCTGCAGAGATTTATGCAAACGCCTATAGCAAGGACGCAGAGTTTTACTCCTTTTCTCGCAGTATCACCGCCTACAAGAAATCGATGGGTAATCCAGGTGATCTGTTGGTGCTGGACCCTGACAACGAATTTTTCCGCTACCTGAATCAGTCGAGTGGTGAGCAATAGCTACCGAGATTTTCACGGCGTTGGCACTTGTCCTCGTTATTGAGGGCATGCTGCCGTTTGTTTCGCCACGAAAATATCGTGAGCTGGTGGCAGAAATTGCACAACTGGGAGACAATCACATCCGGACTATCGGTCTGGTTGTGATGATCATCGGGCTGCTGACCCTGTTCCTGATTCGCGGATAAAGAGCACAAATACCATGGGAAAAAACGTAGTTGTCATCGGTACCCAATGGGGTGACGAAGGCAAGGGCAAAATTGTCGACCTGCTGACGGAGCGCGCGGCAGCCGTTGCACGATTTCAAGGCGGTCACAATGCCGGTCATACGCTGGTTATCGACGGCAAAAAAACGGTCTTGCACCTCATTCCTTCCGGAATTCTCCGGGATGGCGTCAGTTGCCTGATAGGTAACGGCGTTGTACTGGCTCTGGACGCATTGATCGAAGAAGCAGATGCGCTGATCAAGAGCGGCGTGCCTGTCTATGAACGATTAAAAATAAGCCCCGGATGTCCGCTAATTCTACCCTCACATGTTGCACTGGACGTCGCGCGGGAAAAAGCACGAGGCTCCAGCGCGATCGGTACGACCGGGCGTGGCATCGGACCCGCTTATGAAGACAAGGTATCGCGGCGAGCGCTGAAGGTCTCCGATCTCTTTGTTCGGGAGACCTTTGCGTCGAAACTTGGCGAAATTCTCGACTACCACAACTTTCTTTTGAAAAGTTATTATGGTGCTGAGCCGGTCGATTTTGCGAAAACGCTCGACGAAGCGCTGGGCTACGCCGAGACGATCGCGCCGGTTACGGCGGACATTACGCAAATCCTCCAGGATCTGGCCGATGCCGGTAAGAGCATCTTGTTCGAAGGCGCACAGGGCAGCTTCCTGGATATCGATCATGGCACCTATCCGTTCGTGACGTCCTCCAACACGGTTGCCGCAGCGGCCAGCACAGGAACCGGAATCGGACCACGGAATCTGGACTACATACTGGGCATCGTAAAGGCATACACTACACGCGTTGGTGCCGGGCCGTTTCCGACCGAATTATTTGACGATGACGGCGCCCATCTTGCGAAGATCGGCGCTGAATTTGGGGCGACGACCGGGAGACCGCGTCGCTGTGGCTGGTTCGATGCCGTGGCACTTCGCCGTTCAATAATTAACAGCAGCGTGTCGGGTTTGTGCGTTACCAAACTGGATGTGCTTGACGAGTTCGAAACTATTCAGATATGTGTTGGCTATACGATCGACGGTGAACCGATCGCAGGGGTCCCGATAATTGTTGATCGGTTCGCTAAATGCAAACCGGTATATGAAGAATGGCCGGGGTGGCAGGAATCTACCGTTGGCGTTACGAATAACGATGAATTACCGCAAAAAGCTCGTGATTATCTCGCGCGTATCGAAGAACTCGCCGGTGTTCCCGTTGATATTATTTCAACAGGACCGGACAGAACGCAAACGATCATAAAGACACATCCTTTCGGCGAGTAACAACAGCCAGGCCGCCGAGGCACAACAACACCCAAAATCCGATCGACCCGCCGCCCGATGTTGCCGGCGGATCGGCGGTCCTGGTGCCGTCGAGAATGTTGATGCGCAACAGACTATTGTTGCCAATGCTGCCACTGCTGACGTTACTCAACGTGACCTCCAGGAATTCGTTGTCTTCGCCAGGGCCGTCATCAACTATCGAGTATTCGATCCATTTGGGATTTGCATCGCCATCTGTCCAGTTCAACGTGCCGCTTGTCGGTCCCGTATAGTCGGTCCCGCTCGTGGCGTTGCCTGAGCTGACACTGTAGTTGACAGCGAGCGCACCGCCCGCGCTGCCGCTACGATGTACTACCGCCACCGCAATCTGGAAGCCACTCTCGGCAATGCTGATCGTTGGTTCCATGAAAGCGACAACGCTCGTGTCGCCGGGGTCGCTGATGTAGGCGCTTGCAATGGCCGGCGGTGATAAGGTCGCACCGCCTGTTGGGGCTACCAGTTTGACAAGAACACTTTCCAGCCCTTCGGCGACACCGTCATTGGTGAGCCCGAGACTAATTGTGCGAGCTGATGTATCGCCGGTATTCCAGCTTAGTGTTCCATTTCTCGATGCAACGTCATCGAAGCTGCCGTTCGCTGCGATAATCTCCCAGCCCACACTTACGGCGCCCAACGATCCGCCGTTACGTTGTACAACGATGTTGACAGGCTGTGTTTCGTCAGCACCATAAGCTTCAGCGGCAAAAGAAAATGATCCTTGATCGACATTGAGCGTATTGTCCGCGAGCAAATAAAATCCGGTATCGATATCACTTACGGCGATATTGCCGCTGGGCAGGAAAGGGTAGACGCCCCAGTTGCCCGGAAAGCCAACACTGTCTGACGCAGGGTAGGTATCGAATCGACCGACGAGTGTGGGAAGCGCCGCATTCGAAATATCGAGAATTGACAAGCCACGCGCGTAGTTCGACATGTAATAACGACTACCGCGTACGAAGCCGTTGTGATCAATTGCGTTCGTCGGCCCCGTCCAGGAACCCGCCAAAACCGGTGCAGTCAGATCTGCGATTGAATAGCTACGCAATGTTGTCGGCAGACCGAGATCCCGCTCATCGAGTTCGTCCTGAATGAACAGGAATTGCCGGTCCTCGGACGGCCAGCCTGAATGTGTATAACGGGAGTTATCGTATGGCAACCGGCTGAGTCGAACTGGATCTCCCGGCTGAGTAACATCCCAAATATCGACCGTGGACTCGTTGAAATCAAACAGAACATCGCAGTGCTCCGAGCCACCAGCGTTAACACATTGTGTGTCTTTACGAGCGTCGGTAACGATCATCGATGCGCCGTCATGCATGTACAGTCGATCACCTACGGGCTGGTCCACTGGCGTAGATGGGGTTGCGATAAATAGTGGTGTAGCGGGGTCCAGCAACGAATAGGCCCTAAAACGTCCGTCATTCAAATTCGAACCGGCGAGAATCAGGTTCGGCGAATCTCCCGTTAGCGAGAGTCCGGTGCCGAAGTCTGTGGCGGTCAGATAAACGTTGTGTGCGGCGGCGAAATCGCTGGCATAACTGATGCGTGTGACGTGATGCGGCAGTTGGCTGAGGTCGATGATCATCAATCCGTCAGTAGCGTTGTCGGCGGTTACGTACGCATACGCATTCCAGCGGCCGTCCGCCTCGTTCCAGAATTGGTGAACCTTGATATCGCGCCAGGTTGTCGACGTTCCGGCGATGAAGCCTACTTCGCGTGCGTTTTCTGTATTTGTGACATCGTAAACGGCGGTGCCGGAACTGTAACCAACGATCGCATATTCACGGTGACTATTGAGATCCATGAATCCCCAAATATCCGCACCGCTGGCATCGGGAGTCCGGTCCGCGATATGCACAAGCAGGTCGGCGTTGTTGCATGGAAACACGCCAGCCAGTCCGCTTTCGCAGGGTGACGCTGGTGCATTGGAGCTAATAATCTGCCGAGTCTGAACGGCCGCCTGATGTATGCCCTTGGAGTCAACGATAACGTGAAAGCCCTTCGCCGCCAATTCTCCTGCGAATTCGGGTGGTACGCCAACGAGGGTTGTTGTTAATCCAGGTGGAGGTTCGGCTTGTACGTCGATTGCTGCGCTCAGGAGATAGATTACGTCCGCAACATCGAATAAATCAAAGCTGCCCGCACCAACATGTATACGTCCATTTTTTCCAACTTTGCCCAGAGCGTACGGTATCGTTCGACACGGTGACGTTTCTGATTGGCAGTTGCCGAGGTCATTGCCAGTGGTTTCAACGGCAAGCGCATGTTCGTCGTCATCTGCTTTGGCCGGTATCACGAATAGCGATGAGGCCAGAGCGGCTACGAGTGTAATGAAAATACGTGTCATTTGAGATGCCGAAATCTTGTAGAAGTCCCTATAATAGCTGTTCATTTCAATCTACGACCCCCGGCAATTGATTTTTCGTGAATTCGAGTTCTTTGACATTCAAAGCGGGTGCTGGTGCCCTAAAATCTGTAAAAAAGCACGGCTTTGACGTTTCGTCCGTCGGCACGATCGCCGGAGCCTCCGGCGGTGCCAAGTGGCTGGTACTCAGTCAACTGGATCGAGCTATTCTTGCCAATCTCGTACCCAAACTTGAGGGACCGGTCCATTTGCTGGGCACTTCGATCGGCTCCTGGCGCTTCGCCTGCTATGCCCAAAACGACCCGCTTGCCGCAATTGAGCGCTTCGAAACTGCCTATATCGAGCAGAGATTCAGTAAGCAACCGGATGTGCACGAGATTACGGCGAAAAGCCGGGAGATTATTGGTTTCGTTCTCGGCGAGCACGGAATAGATGAGATTTTGAATCATCCGGTGTTTCGAACCCACGTGATGGCTGTCCGTAGTCGACACATTCTCGCGACGGAGTCGCGTTGGCTCCTGGGCCTTGCACTCATGAGCGCCGCAAGCCTGAATCTCATCAGCCGCAAGACCCTCGGACTGTTTTTTGAGCGAGCCTTGTTTTATGACGAACGTGAATTACCGCCGTTTTTTGATGTGACGGGGTTTCCACTGCAGCAAATTCCACTAAGCGCTGCAAATCTCGAAGACGCAATTGTTGCCACTGGTTCCATCCCTCTGGTACTAACGGGCGTTCGTGATATCGACGGCGCGGCGCCGGGTGTCTATCGCGACGGCGGCGTTATTGATTATCACCACGATCTGCCGCACAGCGCGGAGGAACGGTTGACGTTATATCCGCATTTCTATGATCGAATTGTGCCTGGCTGGTTCGACAAGAAGCTCGGGTGGAGGCGACCGCACCCGAAGCATGTGGACAGGACTATCCTGATCAGTCCGTCCGCTAAGTTCGTGGCGCGCCTGCCAAACGCCAAGATTCCGGACCGCAGCGATTTCGTGAATTATTCAGAGGCGGAGCGTGTCGCCGCCTGGAGGACCTGTACGTCGGCGTGCGTGCAGCTTGCCGACGAGTTTAATGAAGTACTGGAGAAGGATCTGCTGGCAGCACGCTTGCTACCGCTGTGATAATCTCGTCGCCAAATAACAAGAGGGGAATCCCAACATGAGCGATACCACTATCGGTCGCCCGTATCCTGAACTCACCTGGGTCGCATTGATTGTCGGCTGGTTTATTGGCGTCATACTCGCCGGTTCCATCGGTTACGCGTCCCTGGTCCTCGGGTTTTCAATCGAGGGCTCCGAGCTCGCCGCGATTCTTGGTTTCGGAATTCTACGTGGCATGCTGCGTCGCAAGAGCATCATCGAAAACAACATCGTGCAGACCATTGCGAGTGGCGTGAATGGTGCTGCATCCGGCATGATGTTTTCGGTCCCTGCGATTTTCTTGCTCGGTTTCGGGGATCAATTTGATCCCGTGGTTCTGACCTTTGGCTGTATAGCGGGCGCTTATCTCGGTATCGCTTTCATTATTCCCTTGCGCAAGCACATGATCGACTACGAACGTCTCACCTACCCCGGTGGTGTAGCCGTTGCAACGATATTGAAATCGCCAGGGGCCGGTGTTCGTAAAGCGATTGTCCTGTTGATAGCAGCTGCGGTCGCCGCGGGTGCTCACGTACTGACAATCAAGACTGGCACTGATAACTGGAATATTGGCGCGATTTTCGACATGCCTGAATACATGAACGGTATCTGGTACCTCTCGTTAATGACAATCGGCGTTGGCTTTATCGCTGGCAGAGGCGGTGTCGCATTCATCATTGGCGGGTTCGTCGCGTACTGGTTTATCTCACCGATGCTTGCCGCGACGGGTAGCTTTCCGGCGGATGCCGGCGGCGAGATTATCAATACACCGGGGCCATTACGCTTGTTGCTTTATCGGCCACTCGGCATTGGCATGCTCATTGGTGGGGCGATTACGGGAGTGATCCTGGCGTTCCCGCTAATCAAGACCGCGATCAGTTCCATGCAAAAGGCGGCAAAGGTTGCATCGTCCGTTTCGAGTGACGAAATGCCGATCAAACTTCTGTATTTCGCTATTGGTGGCGCAGTTATTTTGCTGACTTACATGGCCGTAACCTCCATTGAAACTGTCGGCCTTATTCGTGGCATCGGAATGGCCCTGGTCGGTACTCTCTGGATCTGGATGTCAGGCATTATCCTGTCCGAGGCGATTGGTCGAACAAACTGGTCGCCGCTGTCGGGTATGACGCTGGTAGGCATCACGTTATTGATCATCGTCACCTATGGCACGGGCATGGATCGCGGTGATTCAATCATCGCAGCAGTCATGGTGGGCGCAGCGACTTGTGTAGCCATGTCACAGGCGACAGACCTGATGCTGGACCTCAAGACTGGCTATCTTGTAGGTGCCACGCCGCGCATGCAGCAAATCGGTCAGTTTGCCGGCGCGTGGCTTGGACCCATCGTGGTCATCCTTGTCATATTCGTCCTGCATAACGCAGAAGGTTACGGACTCGGTAGCGACAAGTTGCCTGCACCGCAGGCGCAAGCGCTGGCAAGTACAATCGATGGCATTATGGGTGGCGATGTCCCGGCCCAGAAATACGCAGCGGGCGCCATGTTGGGCGGTATCCTCTCTGCTCTGATGGGCGGGCTGGGGATTACCGTCGGCCTTGGGTTCTATTTGCCTTTCAATATTGTACTGACCTACTCACTGGGTACGCTGGCCAGGGAAATATCAGATCGCGTCAAAGGTAATACCTGGAGCGAGGAGGTGGGCATTCCAATTGCCGCCGGCCTGATTGTCGGCGAGGCGCTGGTTGGCGTCGGTAATGCTGCAGTTATTGTCCTCACCTCGTAACTAAGGAGTTAAACGATGAAAAATCTAGGATACTTTTTGGTTGTTGCGGGTTTTCTGGGCGGAGCGTTCGCGACCTCGCTGGACGTGCAAAACGTCAACTGGACATTGTTTGGCGTGACCGCGGCAGCAGGTATAATCGGCCTTGTTATTTTCAAGCAGCAAGTCGGTGCATTAGCCCGTTCCGAATCAGTTCTTGAAACCAATCGCGTCGAACTTCGCGAGTCAATTTCAAATGTGGTTGAGGATCTTCGAGGACTTAACGAAGGTGAGCTAACCCGTGGCGCCGTTTTACGCGATCGAATCGATCTAAAGCTCCGAGAGGATCTGCGACGATTCGCTGATGCACGTGAAAGCATGGTGCACCTGTTTGGTTTGCAGGTATATGCGGATATCATGAGCAACTTCGCGGCCGGCGAACGCTATATCAATCGGGTGTGGTCGGCGTCAGCCGATGGCTATGATGAGGAAGCGGATGCTTATCTAAAAAAGGCCGCCGTGCAGTTCGACGAGGCGAAGCAGCAATTGTTGAAGGCCGCTGAGAGTATTGCCTGACTGCGGGTCTAGCCTCTGGCGCAACGTGACCTCAGTTCTTGCTGCAAAGCATCGACGTCCTCATTCATGAGGTGGTCGGTGCTGTCATTCCAGCCGCTGAGCATGGTTATAGTCCGCTCGTTGACGAGCAGCTGCTCTTCGTTGGGCTGCTCGCCGATGTCCCAGCCAGGGATTGCGATGACAGAGCGCACACGGACTTTATGACCGAGCAGTTCGCGAAATTCCTTTTGCAATCGCGCCGTCTTTGCGGCGACGTCGACGATCGAATGTTCGAACTTGCTGTTTGAATACTCGATCGCGTTGTCTATTAATCTCGCGTGTCCCCGTTTGTTGGAGCGTCGCGCGATAACGTTAATCGCATACAATCCACTTCGACCGATGATGACATGGTCAACGATTCCTGCACTGGTCTTTATATCGTGAAAGGTACGCGTACCTTGCACTGACATTTGTTGTAGCTGGTGTCCAACCGCGACATTTGCATCGCGTAGAAACTTCAACTGGTGCCGGGCAAGTATCGTTTTGCCAAGGTAATACGCGGCGTAACCGGATACCAGCAGCAAAAAACCAAGTTGCAAGTAATGTTGCCAGGACGGATAGCCGACGAACAGGTGCTTTGCTTGTAGAACATATGCTGCGACAAACAGTGTCATGAAGACGAGGATGCCGCTCAGGTATGTTGATTGCGATGAGGAAAGTTGATCCAGTTCGTCGCGGAAACGCTGCGCTGCTTCGTGCATAATTCGGTCAGAAAAATTCGGCGTTGAACTGATTGTTCGGCTGACTGCATTCCATGTCTTGGCGACCAGCAGGAAGACGATAGTACTCGTCAACGCAACGATCGACGCAGCACTGATTGCTTCAAGTTCCATTGGGTTGATTCCGAATTTAGTCAGACTTCGTCCGAGCGTAGCTCCGCATCGTTCCGGACTCTGTGACGCAAGTCACATTGAGCTGCCGCGAAGCGGGCAGTAATTCGCGAAATTAAGCGCCCGTTCAGTTGGAAAACTGTATTAATGGGCACTATTGTTGAATAGTGCATTAGTGGAGTACGTAATGAACAGGAAATTGGGTCTACTGGGCTTAGCGCTGGTATTTGTCGGATTGAGCGGTTGCGCAACGATGAGTGGCGATGAATGTATGACCAGCGACTGGTCGGCGATTGGCTATGAAGACGGCGCGCGAGGCTACGCGACGGATCGTTTTGGAAAACATCGCAAAGCTTGCGCGAAACACGGTGTAACGCCGGATTTCGCTGCTTATCAAGATGGTCGCGATCAGGGACTTGTCGAGTATTGCCAGCCTGGCCGGGGCTTTAATGTTGGCTCGCATGGCGGTAGCTACAATGGCGTGTGCAGCGTTAATCTCGAGGCGGATTTTCTGGATGCCTACAATGCCGGTTATCACCTCTATTCGCTGCGCTCACAAGTCAGTCGTGCAAGTTCTTCGATCAGCTCAAAGGAACACGAGCTCGAAGAGATTGAAGACCTGATGTTGGCGAATGGCGTCGCACTGGTTGCCAGGGAAACGACGCAGGAAGATCGTATTTTGCTACTGGCCGATATTAAGGACATGGCTGAGCGCACGGGTCAGCTCGAAGCGGAAATTGAAGACCTTTACGAAGTGCGTGCCCGCGCTCAGGTTGAGCTTGAGCATTACCAGGTCGTTATCGCCGATCTGGGCTACTGATCAGTAGTGAGCGGACCATTGTTCAATCTGATCGGCTCCGCTGGCGCCGGTCGGTTCTTTCCCGCCTTTCCCGCTGAAATGATCCCGTAGAGCCTGTCACTGCGGCAGGCGCAAATGGGCTTCGGCGCTCACGGCCGGTTCGACGATCGCCGTAATGCGCGAACTTGCAGCGACATTTTGGAAAATCGCATTCAGGAAGCGGTAGGCGTGGAGCGGCATTTGACAGGAAACGACGTCCAGTCATCGCTTTGGCGGCGTCACAGGCGTTCTCGGAATATTTAATAGCGACGGCGCGGTATGCGCCATGTTCCTGCGCCGCCGGTCTGGATTCCGCCTTCATTGCGGCTTTATTGTGCCGGATTCGGACTGTCAGCCATGCGACGGTGAGCACCAGTAGGGCGCCAAGCATTAACTCGTGCATTTACGCCTCCCCGAGCTTGGTGAAATCATGAGTGTTACTTTATCCACATTCATAGCAGTTCGTCTACTGCGATCTCCGCCAATCGGGTTGCCATCGTAATCTCGACGGGCTTGTTGACCTCTTTGGACATCATCATATCGGGAATAAAGACCTGATCCAGCAGTGCTTGAACGGTGTCGGGGTCGGAAGTTGCCAGATTCAGCTCTTTGTTCACCTTGAGACTCAGTTTGTCGAAGTTCGCAGAGCCAACGCTGACCCAGCCGTCGTAGATGGCGGCTTTTAAATGGCTCATTCCCGGGTATTCGTAGACGCGAATTCCATGCTTGATCAGAGTGTTGATGGTGACCTTGTTACTGGCGTTTAGAGAGCCGTGATTACCTTTTGTAGGAATGATGACGCGGACATCGACGCCGCGGCGACGAGCCTTGGCTAGCTCATAAATAGTTCGATCGTCCGAGAAATATGCATTTTCGATCAGAATATAGCTGCGGGCGTTCTGGATAGCGGCGATCTGCGCTTTGTGGATGTCGGAGTCGAAATTGCGGGTTTGCAAGACGCGCACTGCATAGCCCTCGTTATCGGCGTGTTTTCTCTTGCCTTTCACAAATGCGAAGAAGTTCGCCAGGTCGCCGAACATGCTGGCACGGGCCCACGCTTTGTCCGATTCATGTTGAAGCTTGTCCACGACCGGGCCGCTGACCTCCATCATCATGTCGTGCCAGTCGTAGCGATACTCGCGACCGATATTGATGCCGCCAACGAACGCCACTTTCTTGTCAATGATCGTTGTTTTAGTGTGATCGCTCGTTAGCCAGGGATTGGTGATGTTGCGAACCTTGATCCTGGAATGTCGTTCCATGTACATGTGCATGGACAGCGGTACCTTGTGATCGGCCGGCATCGATTCCGCGTCAGTTTGCATCGCCATCATATTGCCGAGTCCATCGAGCATCACCCGAACGCGAATGTCTTTGGAACGCTCCTTCAAGCTGTCCGCGACTTCAACTGCATAGTCATCGTTATCGAATATGTAAGTACGGATGTCGATACTTTCTTTGGCATTTAGAATGGCCGTCGCCAGGCGGCAGAAATACTCATCGCCGTCGACCAGGAATCTGATGCGCCCCAGGTCGCTGCGCGTGCCAGTTGCGTTGTCCAATACCTTCTCGAATGCATCGAGGTCCATGGGATCAGCTCTGCTTAGCTCTGGAATATCACCGTCGAGCGCGGGCATCTGTACACCAGAGATTGCAGCACGGCGAAACAGGCCGCCCGTGGACTTAAGCGCATAGGAGGCTAATGAGCTGAAATGGGAAATCGGTCGATTGATCGGATTTTCGTAGACAGATCGTGCAACGACCCAGCCTAGTTGCGCGCCATTGGTAACGAGGCGCTTGGCTTTATGGCCACGATCAAACCCGGGATCGACGAATTGCGGGTCTTTCATACCACCTTGCTGAGGAGCTGCGGCACAGCCGGCAGTCATTGCGATGATGAGGACAAATGCTGCGAACCTGTTCTTGGCGATGTTCATGATTTGACTCCGTCTTCAGTCGGCCACGATGCGTGGTGGCCTCGGAATCAAATCTAGGCGTATGCACTTGTAAGTTACTGATTACAAAGTGACTAATTTCGGATGTTTACGAATGGTCTCCTGATGTTGTTGATAATTTCGCGTAAGTTATTGAATTAATCACGTGCCCTATTACGATGGAATTGCTGCAACGCCGAACAAGGAGCCGTGAAAGTAGGCCAATCCCGTGAAAACGAGCGCGGCTACGACGACAGTAATGACGTCCTTTATTAGTGGCACAGAGCTCGGTTTTTGCCAGGCGCCTTCACGTTTGCTGATGAAAAACATTTCAAGTATCGACCATGCTGTCAGTCCGCCGAACAATAGCAGTGACCGGCTATCGCCGTTTGTCAGCAGGTGGCTTACACCCCAAAATAATACAGCGGCCATTTGCGGATGGCGGATGTACCGCTTCAAATTATTCGGTGTACTGGAAGCGACAAAAAGCACAATTGCGAGCAGCAAGAGAGCCGATGGTATGGGGCTACCGTACAATGGTGGTGCGTAAACCGGCATTGGGGTCGCGGCTTTCCAGCCAAACACGATCAGAACCAGCGCGAGGATGATGTCGAGCGCGAACAGGCCTTTGTACGGACCTTCACCGAACTTGGCCGACAAATTACTGCGGACGCCGGGTGCGATGGCAGGAAAAAGGTGGGCAATGCTCCAAAGAACAACACCGGCAATCAAGAGGGTCATGGCAAGTCTCCATTCGCGTATAAACGAGCCAGTCGAGTATACCGTTTCATGTTAGATTTACCGGCAAATAGTGATTGGAGCACGGCATGAAAACGGGCGGAAAATTGATGGACATGTTGGCCGGCTATGCAGCGTCGCACCAACATCCGTTTAACATTTTTGTTCACATGATCGGGATCCCGACCATCATGCTCGGTGTCTTCATACCACTGACGTGGGTAGGGTTCGAAATCAATGAATTTCACTTCTACCTTGCTCACGTTGTCGTTGCCGGTTTTTTTCTCTTTTATCTGACTCTCGATCTGCTTTTTGCAGTTGTTTTTGCGTTGGGCGGATACTTGCTCACGATGCTGGCCATCAGGCTCGGTGCATACCCCGGCGATACCGGCTGGTTCATCGCGGCCGGGTGTTTTTTCGGCGGCTATGCCGCCCAATTTATCGGGCACGCTGTGGAGAAATCGATGCCGGTACTGGTTAAGCATCCGATACAGGCGAACCTCGCTGCGCCGTTCTTTACAGTCGTCGAGTTATTCAAACTTGCCGGGCTCCGCAGCGAACTGTTTGATGCCGTTCAAGAGCAAATCGTATTGCAGCGACAAGCTGATTAATCCGCCGCGTCGACGGTGCTCTCAATACTCGGGTACTCGGGTTTCCAGCGTGATGCCTCAATCCGTCGTTGAATTTCCGGCTGGTCGAGTTCTTCACTGGCTACGCCGTCGTTCACTGCCTGCATAGCGACAGCCTCGGCAACCTTTCCGCAGACATCCCACAGGCGTGAAACCTCTGGAACCAGGCGCCGCTCACTGACGTCCGAGGAATCGAGGCTGGCGGCGAGTGATGTCGCAGATGCATTGATCATGTTGCTCGTAATCTCACGTGCGCCGCTAATAATTGTGCCGAGTCCGATGCCGGGAAATACGAAGACGTTATTGGCCTGTCCGATAATCTGCTTGCCCGTCTTCAAAATCACCGGCTCAAATGGGCTGCCGGTCGCGATCAGTGCTTTGCCATTGCTCCATTTGAGTACGTCTTCCGGTGTGGCTTCGCTGATCGAAGTTGGATTCGACATCGGCAGTATTGTTGGTTGATCAATATTGTTCGCCATCGCCTTTACGACAGCCTCGTCGAATGAACCACCTTGTCCCGATGCGCCGATCAGGGCCGTTGCCTTGTAGGCAGTGATGACGTCCACAAGACTTTTTCTGCTAGTCTCGTTCAGGCCAAGCTTCGAGACCAACGCTGCGGGCCAAGCGAATTCTCGCTTATAGTTGTCAAGGTTTTCGCGGTCATCACTGACAATTCCACGGCTGTCCATAACGAGTACGGCGGCCGTCTGCTGTTCTGCTCCGTGGCCATCATTAGCCAACTGTCTGCGCAATTGCCGAGCTATGCCGAGACCGGCAGCGCCAGCGCCGTAAATCACGATTCGGCTATCGCCGAAGCTCGCGTTGTTAATCTTGCAGGCGCCATGAATGCAGGCGGATGCCACGGCGCCAGTGCCCTGGATGTCATCATTAAATGAGGGAATGATATTTCGGTAGCGTTCGAGAATGTGAAGAGCATTGTCCTTGCGGAAATCCTCCCACTGAATTACGACGTCTGGGAACACCGATTTGGCGGCGGCGACAAACTCGTCCACGAGTTCGTAGTACGCGTCTCCGGACCGCCGCGGCTGCCGGTAGCCAAGGTAAAGAGGGTCATCCAGAAGTCCCTGGTTATTGGTGCCGACATCAAGGCTGATAGGCAGAGTCCGCGCTGGATGGATCCCGGCCCCCACACAATACAATGCCAGCTTGCCAACACTGATTGCCATACCCCCAGCACCCTGATCACCAATTCCCAGGATTGCCTCGTTGTCAGTCACGACCATCAACTGCACGTCGGCGAATGGTGCGGCCTTGCGCAATACTTCTTCTATGCGACCTTTGTAATCAGGTGTAATAAACAAGCCACGTCCGCGCCTGAAAACGCGTGAATAATAACGTGACGCCTCGCCGACAGTTGGCGTATAGACGATCGGCATCGTCTCCTCAAGGTGTTCGCTGAGTAACTTGTAAAACAGTACCTCGTTGCGGTCTTGCAGCATCGCAAGGCCAATATTTCGGCCGACATCGTCGCGGTTGTAAAATATGGACCTGAATATTCGTCTGGCTTGTTGATCAATATCGTTGTGCTCAGCAGGGAGGAGACCTTCAATGCCCAGTTCGCGACGTTCTTTGTGCGTGAATGCAGTGCCCTTGTTGTACAGGGGGTAGCGCAATAAATCGGGACCACTCTTGTTTACGCGCAACAAGTCGCCATCGGATGTTTGCTCAAGATTAAATTTGTCCACAGTTTTGCTCAAACCAAGAAGCTCGTGATGATGCGAGTGTAATGGAATTAGTCGTCCTTGATCGCATAACTTGAATATTAGGGTAGACTGGAAAAGTTCACTCACTGGGGAAAATTAGAATGACAATAACAAAAGCAATTAGCACGACACTTGGCCTGGCAACAGCAATGTTGTTTTTATCAGCTCCCTCCTATGCCCAGGACGAAGATGAAGGCCCCATCACGCAAGGGGATGACGCGAAGTACCTGACTATCACGAACGTCGCGTTCAAGCCGGGGCAACGAGAGTCGGCGATGGAAATAATTTCTGAGCACTTTGTGGCAGCCGGGAAAAAAGCAGGAACACCGGGTCCGATAATGGCTATTCACTATCAAACCGGAAAATGGGATGCGACCTACATTTGGGAGATGGCCGGCGGTATGGCCGATCTGGAATGGTATCGCTCACCGGACGACGTGAAATGGTTCGCGGCTCTTGCAGAGTTATCCGGTGGCCCTGACAAGGCTGCGGAGATTTGGGCAAGTTACATTTCCAAAGTCGCGGAAGCTGAAAGTGACGTCGGTCATCACCACGTTGCAGAAGCCGAATAACAGACGCGCGTACTTTCAAGCTTAGCTTGAGATAACGGCCCCGGAAGGGGCCGTTTTTTTGTACGCGTCGTTAGTTACCGCCGGAGTTCCTATCCCGGACCGACACCTGTTCAATGCTCACCCGATCAGGCGAATCACGTGACCGATTGGCGTATCGGCGGCAACCCTGCGCCGAGCTCTTATCATTCGACATTCTCTTCTGACAATGATTGTTGATTTGGGTGACGAATATCACTGATAGCGAATGGATTCCACGGTCATCACTACGTGCTTATCTTCTGTATCAAGCACGATTTCATCGTTAACCCGTTTGGCAAGCAATGCTTTGGCGAGTGGCGAGTCCATGCTGATCGCGGATGTCCTGGCGTCAGTTTCATCCGGACCTACGATCCGATAAGTGTGTGTGTTGTCGGTGTCGTCACGTAACTCCACGATCGCACCGAAATAGATAGCATCGCTCTTCGGATGCTCTCGTACTACATTTAGTGCAGGCAGTCGTTTTTGCAGATACCGAATGCGATAGTCCAGGCCGCCGAGCTCTTTCTTTCTATAAATATATTCGGCATTTTCCGAGCGATCGCCCTCTGCAGCGGCATCTGCCAGGGCTTTGACAACATCGCGTCGGCGTAACCAGATGTCATCCAACTCCTTTTGCAAAGCAGTGAAGCCCGCCGGGCTTATGTACGGTGACGAGCTTGGAGCGGGTGGTCGCCAGCGTCCCATGTGCTATTACTCGGTGGGTCCGAGATGTTCGCGCGCGTCAGGATATACAATGTCGATGAAAGTTTCCTGTGCGAGCACGCCGAGCGATGTGCAGGTGAAAAGTATCGCGAACATGTTTCTCGATATCTGGATATGCATGGACTCCTGTCGTCTGCCGATAGTTTACCCAACTGTCATTCAATAACTCAATTTAGTGTACGATTTTAGGCTCCTGTGGCAAGTTCGCAAATACGTCAGGGCTCGACTATGCTGACAGGGCAGCACTTGAGAGGGATTATGAACATGAAGCAGATTTTTCCTGTCGCTATGATCATCGTTGTTTGTGGATGTAGCGAATCGGCAGACAACGTAGAAGATCAGGCGGTCGCGGAGTCGCCCACCGTTACCGTTGATGAATATGTGGCACCGGCACCAAGTACCTCCTACGCGGAGGCGCATGCTGCGGCGCTGGTGGCTATCGAGGTTTCGGCCTCAAGAGGTCATGCATGGAGTACCTCCGACGCGTTGTTAGCCCAGGGTGTTGCAGCCGCAGCAGAAGGCAACGAAGAACTGGCGATCGAACTGGCGGACAGGGCACGAATTCAAGCCGAACTCGCCATCAGACAGGCGGACTTCGAGGAAGGCGCGTGGAGTGAGAGGGTTCTCTCCAACTAGACTCAACGGACCAGTTGGAAATTCCGGAGCAAAACGATGATCAAAACTACAATTCTAAAATTCCTCGTGCTTGCTGTCGCCATCGCAATGGCGTGGACGTCAAGTCTTGCGGACGACTCAAGAGATTCGAAGCCGTTCGCGGAGGTGCACGTAGTCTTGCAACTTAGCGACCAGAAAAACGAGGCGGTCGTACTCGATGTCGCAAACAACCTGATCAAGAATTACGGTGGACCAGATAACATCGATATCGAAATCGTCACGTTTGGCAAAGGAGTGCGACTGATGTTTGCCGATAGTGAACACGAAGTGCGTATCGCCAGTCTGGTCGATAACGGGGTGCGATTTTACGTCTGCGAAAACACCCTCGATACGATAGAACGGAAGACAGGCACTCGGCCGAAAATGACTGGTCATGCTGAATACGTACGCGCGGGAGTAGCGCGGATCATCGACTCGGTCGCTGCGGGCTATACGCTGGTTCGACCCTAGCTCAATCCGGTTTTTGTTCTTGCGTGATTCTTGCCGGCAGCAAATGCATGTCGGCCAACGATCGCCACAGGGAACCAGGGAATGTCATATCGTCCAGTTGGTAGTACTGGATTTTCAAAGTAAGTGCACAGCCGAAAATGATGCTCATGAGCACCATTAATGATCCCAGTGCCAGCGTAGACATCCCCGTAACCCCCTGCCCAATTGAGCAACCCAGTGCGAGTACGCCGCCGAACCCCATTAATGTAGCGCCTCCTATATGTCGCAGCATATCCGCATGATCGGTGAAAGTTTCCACGCGAAACTTACCGGCAAACAAGACGTAAAGAAATGACCCCAGTATCACGCCGAAGACACCGGCAATACCGAAGTTGATTTCCGAACCCGTGAACGTCATCAGGTACATGAGGCTTTCACCGGTTGGTCCAATGAAGGTAAACGATTCGAGTCGAATCGGCTCGAAGTCGTCGAATCCGACTACGCCGGTGATATACCAGCCAACGGGGATAAGCAAACCGATAGTGATCCCAGCCAGAATGTTGTCGAAACTTCCTCTAAAAGTCCGACTGGCGAGGGAATACACGATCAGGCCACCACCCAACATGACAGCGACGACAAGGTCTACTCGGGCGAGGTTTTCCAATCCGGCAGTGGCAGCGATGAGCGTGCCAATACCCTGATCGGCGATATCGATGTTCGCGAGATTCATGTTGCTCGCCTCGATCACATTGACTCGGAATAACGCCAGCAAGCCCCGCATCGTCATGTAGGCTGAAAAGCCGAGAAACAGCACCACGACCAGAGACTTGAGATTGCCGCCACCAACCCTTGCGAGCGAGCGTTGCCCACATCCAGACGCGAGCGTCATGCCGATTCCGAACAAGAAGCCACCCAGGATATAGCCGAGCCAGCCGAAATTTGGCGTCAGGTAAAACGCCGACTTCATATTAATCACACCGACAGCGTGCAAGCTTTGGCTGGCGAGAATCGCGATTCCTATAGCCAAAAACCAGGCTCTGAGCCGATCTTTGCTGCCACTATTAACCCAGTCGCTGATCGCGCCCATCGTGCAAAAATTTGTTTTGTTGGTTATGGCGCCAAAGACCATACCGGCTAACAGGCCGAGTGCGGCGATTTGGTGTACTGGTTCCCAGTCCATCAACGCGAGTCTCCGAGGCTTGCTGGTGTGGTCAATATTTCGTTGCTGATCTGTTCGCCTTGTGACTGCAGGAAGGCTTCGTAACTAGCGTCGATGTAATGCTCATCTGCAATGTAATCACCGAGCAGCATTAATTCTTGTGGCGTCCTGATCATGCCGGAGTGACGATGAATCTCAATACCGTTCAGGTCAATGAACGACACAACCGGCGTTGCGAAAATTTGACGCTGGTTAGCGAAAACTTTTGAGGGCAGGGTGATGCCATCAAAGTCTTTCAGTTCCACATCGCCGAAGACATCGACTGCGATACTAACGAATCGTGCGGCGTACCAATCCTGCACGGAACGCTGACTGAACACCTGTTTGAGCATACGTCTGCAATACACACAATCGTCGGACTCGAAAAATAGCAGCATGCCGAGTTTGCCGTCTTCACGTGCGATGTCCATTTCTTCAGGGAGATCTCCGAAGCTCTGTATGAAAAAGTATTCCCTCGGGTTTCTGGTGTCCAGATCGGCACCGAAAGATATACTCGTGAAAAGTATTAAGAATGTTAGTGGTAGCTTGCGCATCGCTATCTTCCACATGCCGTTATTTGCGCGAGCCAGGGCCATTGACTTCGAAGCCGTTGCTCATGTACGTGAGGAAGTACTCCAAATTCCTGAACTCCTCGCTTTGCAGTTCAAACGGCTTTGCTCGCACGTCACGCACACAACCGGAAAATCGTTGATGCAGTGAAACCATGCCACCTGTCTTGGAGCGGTAGACGGGGAAATGGGTAGGATGACCCAGGCCAGCGCTCAGCCGGTCCGCCCGAACGTATTGTCCGGAAGAAATACCGTGGCAGTCGGAACAAGCGAAATTTAGCTGGCCACGCTTGGTGTAATAGAACTGCTTGCCACTCTCGTACGCATTCAGGGCGCGCGGCTCGCCTTCGGGGACGCGTATGTCAAGTTGCTTGCCGCGTGACTCGTAGGCCAGGAACGCTGTAATCGCAGTAATCTCAGAGCTGTCGTAAGCGTACGCAGTCTGCTCGTGCTGCGAGCGGCAATTGTTGATGGCTATTTTCAGAGTGACGACTTCGCCGATGGTGGGGTCGAAGCGGGGATAGTGCGGCCGAATGTCGTCTGTCTCCTCTGCAAAGCAATCATCGTATGTCCCGCCTGAAGCAAAGGCCTTTTGCCACAGCGCCGCACCGTTATCGATTGTAAATTCGTACGGTGGAAAATCTTCTATATCCAGCCACTGCTCGCGTGCGTCTTCGTCGATTGCGTAAATCCCGTCGGCAAAATCCGCGATGGCTATGTCCGGGAAGCGCGCGGTATAAAAAGCGCTGAATGCGATCCGGTCTTCTTCTGGTCCCGCCATTGCCGCCTGCTGGGCGAGCAAGACAGGGGTCAGTACTACGAGTAGTCCAGTTAGCCTGCTAGTGAATGTCCTGCCCATGAAACTATTCCAATGCTGTTTCGAACTCGTCACTGCCACCGGTACTGTCGACCCAGGCAACCTTTAACATGTCGCCGACCTTGGCGCCCTCAAACTTGAAGCTGAAATACGGGTCTCTGGAAACAGCGGTACTGAAGTTTGCCACCATGACGAGTTTGTCGTTGTTGGTAAATGTCAGCTGAGTAATGTGGTTTGCAGCAACCAGTTCCCCGGTTTCTGCATCCTTGCGGGTGCCTGTTTCCATGGGGTGGAGCATCAGGCTCTTAACTTCCGCTATGTTTCCTGATACCTCGGCCTTAACTTTGATGGTATTCGCCATTGCTTATCTCCCGAGTCCTTCGGCCTCAGCCGCCGCAGCCGCCGATCGTTACCTTGATCTCTTTCGAAGTCGTGTACACGCCGGTATCGGTCTTGACTGCGACCATGACATCCGAGGTCTCCCGCATTTTTATCCTGCTCGAAAATTCAGGTAACGTTCCAGGCAGGATCTCCACACTGGCCGCCAGCGGTCTCGGGTTTTTTTCGACGATGATGCTAATCGACTCGACGTTATCCAATGTCGTTTTGATCTTGAGAGGGACGACTGCTCCATTCTCCGCAATCTCCGGTGCCTTCAGGCTGACCTTGTCGGACGCTATGGTTTGGTCGGAACCAAACAGGTTGGTCAGCGCACCATTGGCGACGGGCGAAGAGAATGCCTTTTCCGGCCAGACCGCGGCAAGGACTGCACGGGGCAGGGCCGCCAGGATGGCGAGCGCTGTGCCGGTGCGCAAGAATATTCGTCTCCCAATGTTCATTTCGATCTCCGGTTCTATGTAGCAGCTTCTCGTTCACGCACAAATGCGACGAAGCGATTAACCCAGGGGTTTGCCGAGGTATTTCGCTGGTGTGTAAATCCCGCGGTCAGGTCGCCGACAACCAATCCATCATGCTGTCCGTCGATCCCTTCGCCGCGAACGACATCGTAAGCATACACCGGCGCAGCGCCATTCAAATCAAGCCGGGCATAGTGAAACTCGTGCGCCGGAATACGACCGCCACACTCGCCGGGCGCACTCGACGATGCAGGCCACAATCCTAGCCCCGTTTCTTTCAGAACAACATACCCTCGACCCTGCGGGCGGTCTTCCACCACAACGTCACCGGCAATGGTTCCAACCATTTCAAAGGCCTCATCATGCCAGCGGATATTTTGTGAGAGATACATCAAGCCGCCACATTCGGCGTATGCGGGCATACCCGCTGCAAGCTTACGTCGGATGTCATTACGTAGACTCCGATTCGCCGCAAGGGCGGGTAAATGAGTCTCGGGGAAGCCGCCCCCGATAAAGAGCCCGTCTACCTCGGGGAGCCTGGCATCGGCGAGCGTGTCGAAGGCAACGAGTTCAGCGCCAGCCTGCGCGAATGCATCGAGATCGTCCGGATAATAGAAACCGAAGGCAGCGTCACGGGCAATGGCAATACGGATGTCAGGGCTCACACGATCGGCTTGGGTGATCGTGGCCGCGCTTGCCTCACTATCAGGCAGGGCTGCGATCTCAATGACACGATCGACATCCACAGCATCAGACACGGCGGTTGCCAGGCGAGCGACTGTGGCATCGGCATCTTCGGTCTCGTTCGCCGGGATCAGGCCAAGGTGTCGTTCCGGAATTTGCAAAGCCGTATTTCGGCCGACGGCACCCAGCACTTCGATATCGGTGTAGTGCTCCAGCGCCGCGCGAAGTTTGCTCTCATGCCGCGAACTGCCAACCTTATTGAGGATTACGCCACGAATATCGACATCCCGATCGAAGTCAAGATAACCGTTAATCAGTGCTGCGATACCTCGGGTTATGCCAACAGTGTCAATGACCAGCACAACAGGAGCAGACAACATTTTCGCGAGCGCAGCATTACTGTCTGAACCTTCGACATCCAGGCCGTCGAAAAGACCTTTGTTACCTTCGATCAAGCTAATGTCACTCCGAATCGACCGCGCCTCGAAGCTACGCTTGATCTCTTCGTGCGACATGGTGAAGAAATCGAGATTAATGCAGGCCTTTCCGGCAGCCCGGCCAAGCCAGAGAGGATCGATGTAGTCGGGGCCTTTCTTAAACGGTTGCACCGTCAGGCCGCGTCTTGCCATGGTCGCTGCGAGACCGACCGAGACTGATGTTTTGCCGGAGGACTTGTGTGCCGCCGCTATGTATAGATGGCCCAAGACTACGGTGTGCTGTCGCGGGTGACTTTTGGGTCAAGCGACACAGCTGCCAGCGTGGCAGGCAGGAATCTGAGAATCTTGATGCCAAAAAGGACAATCAGGCCAGCCAGTGCGACACCCGCCAGACCAAGCCCGATCTCCGGCAGACTGGGCGCGTAGCTGGCGATAGCGCCATCGTAAAAACTGGAACTGACTTCCATACCCGGGAACAGGTTCAACGGCCACGCCTGTCCGCCGATCACGATGACGTACACCTGGGCAAAACCACCAACGATGACGAGCATGCAGGCTAATGTTATGCGGCGAACCGGGTTGGCGGAATTCGGATTCGGGGCATAAAACAGCAAAAGCAACGGTAAGAATCCGCCGGCGGCCACCTGCACGGCCCAGAACAATACTGTATAGATGCCGCCATCCAGCAATATGAATCGTTCGACACCGATGTGTTCGGCAGCATATAAATTGGTCAGGTGCTGGACAGTGGTGAAATAGAGCACTACTGCGACGAATACACCGAGCAGACGGCCGAGGCGTCGCAACAGTTCATTATTGAGCTCCCGTTCACTGCCACGGCAGGCGGCGAGCAGGACGAGAATGTAGGCCGCGAGTCCGAAGGAGAACGACATCGCGATAAACAACGGCGCCATGATCGCCGAGTCGTAGGCTTCGCGTGCCACCAGAAAACCGAAGATTGATCCGGTACCGGTGGTCAGTACCAGGCGCCACAGGAATGCGACCATGCCAGCCGCTTTCGCGTAGCGGTTCATGCGTCGCTCCATCTGCACCCAGAGGTATATCGCGACGACCACGATGAATCCGATGTAGAGAAAAATATTCCAGGCGAAAATAGACCTGAAGTTGTAGGTCGTCATCGCGACGATCAGGCGATCCGGCCGACCGAGATCAAGTACCAAAACCGCGAGGCCACCTACTAGCAACGCCAGTGCCAACAGGCCCGAAAGCCGCCCCAGCGGTTTGTACATCGTTTTACCAAACACAGTTCCGATCGATGCCACATTCAAGGCACCGGACGCAGCAATGATCAGAAATATCGCGAAGACGTGTGGTGTGCCCCAGACGATCTGGTTACTCATGCCGGTGATGTAGTGGCCGTAGTGTTCCATGTACATCGCGGCAATAAGACCGGCAAGAAGAACAGCACCGAGGATCGCAGCCAGAAGCCGAAACTTCGTGCTTTTCCCTTCGATTTCGCTATACACGATCACAGGCCTTCGTACCGCACACCAGGGTTGAGCCCGAGATCGGCACGAATCTGCTGCGTCGCGTAGGTCGCGACGCGCTTCGCGATCTCACTGTCGGGATCATTGAGATCACCGAACATCATGGCTCCGCCGCCTGTGTCGTTGCAAGCCTCTACGCAGGCAGGCTGCCTGTCGTCATCAATGCGATGCACGCACATTGTGCAGCTTTCAACCGTGCCTTTACCTCGAGGGGCGTGCGGCTTTTGATCCTGCAATGCCTCGTGCACAAACGATCTTGCTTTGTAAGGGCACGCACTTATGCAGTAGCGGCAACCGATGCAGGAATGTTTGTCGACGAGCACAATCCCGTCGGGACGTTTGAAAGACGCGCCTGTTGGGCAGACATCCACGCACGGTGGATCTTCGCAATGCTGGCACATGACGGGCAGCGACTGGCTCCGCCCACTCGCGGGATCACGTACTTCGACTTTCCTGATCCACTGCGCGTCGGTTTCCGGTCTGCCATGGCCCTGTAACCCGTTTTCTTTGTTGCACGCGGTCACACATTCGTTGCAGTCGCTGTCACAGCGATTGAGGTCGATCAGCATTCCCCATCGCACGGAACTCGATGCCGCTTCTTCGAGACCGCGTGCGGCGGTCTGTGTCGGCGCACCAACGCCGTACAGGAACACGCCGGGTGCCAACGCTATGCCGGTAGCCGCTGCCGCACTACCAAGAAAGCTGCGACGCGCCGGATCAAATTCTTTGGCAGTGGTCGGTTTTTTGCTTGTCGTTTTCATTGCTCACGTGCCTCCGCAACTGTATCTCGCTCGGGGCGCGAAGCGTGGCACTGGAAACAGTCGATTTTGACCGCAGCATAGTCATGGCAGGATCGGCAAAAATGCTGCGGATCAGCGACTGTCACGGGTGTTGAATCAGCACCCGCTACCGCATGGCAATCCAGACATTCTTTCAGGCTGTGCCGTTTGCTGCGTATGCCCTTGTGCATCGTATCGTCACGTTGGTGCATTAATAGTGTCATGTGGTTACGACGCATGTATTCGGTATCTTCAACGCAGGCTTCGCCCCGACCCTTCGGTATATCAGGGTAGGGCACCTCGCCGGTTGCGACCGTCATTCCCACAAGACCGGCCAGTACGACCACGCCGACTGCAATGGCATAGCGGCGTACAGACATGAACTACTCTCCCAGTCCCATGCGAATGTAGCCCGATGGACAGACGTCTTCGCAAATATGGCAGCCGATACATTTCGTGTAATCCGTATCAACGTAACGGCCCATTGTCGATTCGGTTTTTTTGACGCGAAAAATTGCATCCTGCGGGCAGAAAATGACACAGTTGTCACATTCAAAGCACATCCCGCAACTCATACAGCGGTCGGCTTCCTTCTTGGCCTGTTCTTCCGACAGTCCTTGAATTCTTTCGCCGAAAGATCCCAAAACAGAGTCTGGTGTGATGTCGTGTTCTGCGCGAATATTTCTGTCTTCATACTTGAAATGACCTAGAAACAACTCGTCCGACGGCACGACTTCAACACCGGAACGGTCTTCATAATTGTGGATAGCAAAATCAGCGCCGTCCGTTCCCCGCACCTGTTTATGCTCGTAAGCGCCAGGTGCGTGGTCAGTTTCCTGCAATTTTTCAAGCAAGCTGAAGTGATGTACGTCTACCTTCGGCCGTTTTTTCATATCAGCATCAGACAGGAAGAGGTTTATGCCCGCCGCAGCGATCGATGCCTGACCGATTGCGGTTGTCAGCAGATGTGGTTTGGTGATGTCACCGCCGACGAATAGATCGGGATGACCTTTCACTCGATAAAAACCATCGGCGTCGATCAGCCCACGACCATTGTCGAGGCTTTCGAAGCCGGAAAGGTCACCGGCCTGGCCAATGGCCGCAACAATCAGATCGCACTCAATATCTCGCTCGGTGCCTGCAATTTTCTCGGACTTGCCTGAGCTCCAGTCGACATCTATGACACGTATTCCGGTAGCGCGGCCTTCGTCATCGAGAATGACATTGACCGGCAGCAGAGAGCCCATGATTTTGACGCCTTCACGGCTCGTGTGCAGAACCTCCATCTTGGTGGCCGGCATGTCGTCGAGAGCCTCCCAGGAGATTAGTGTGACATCGGCGCCCTGACGATGAGCAGCCGTTGCTGCGTCGTGCGCTGTATGGCCAAGAACGATATTTTCCGGCCGGTCATTCTTACGTTTGTTCTTGATATGGCCGAGACGTCGCGCAACCGCGGCGACGTCCATTGAAGTGTCGCCGCCACCAACGACCAGTACACGCGCGGAAGTGTGCTGCAATCGTCCATCGTTGAATGCCTGCAGGAAACCAACACCGGTGATGCAGTTTGGCGCGTCACCACCGGGCACCGGCAATGCCGAACCGGATTGCGCACCAAGACCGATAAAGACGGCATCAAACTCGCTCTGCAGTTCTTCGAGCGTTACGTCCACGCCGACTTTGGTATTGTTGCGAACCTCGACACCCAGATCGAGAATGCGTCCAATTTCGCCGTCGAGCACTTCACGCGGCACCCGGTAGCCGGGGATGCCGTAGCGCATCATTCCGCCGAGTTCCTCGTGCGCCTCAATGACGGTGCACGCGTGTCCCTTGCGGCGTAAATGATAAGCGCAGGCGAGACCCGCGACGCCGCTGCCGACTATGGCAACTTTTTTTCCGGATTCTGCCACCACGGCGGGCAAGCCAAGCTTATGTTCCAGGGCGTAATCGCCTATAAATTGTTCTACCGCGTTGATGCCGACATGATCTTCGACCTCGTTGCGATTACAACCGTCCTCGCAGGGGGCAGGGCATACCCGGCCCATGATCGCAGGAAAGGGGTTGGCGTCAGTTACTCGGGAAAATGCGTATTCCTGCCACGCCATGTCGCCCGGCGCTTTCTCGATACCGCGCGCAATATTTAACCAGCCGCGAATATCTTCTCCCGACGGGCAACTTCCCTGGCAGGGTGGCGTGCGGTGAACATAGGTCGGGCACTTATGCGAAGCGTCGGCGGTGAAAATTTCTTCCTGCCAGGGACGGTGTGAATTGTCGCCATCTTTGAAGCGGCGTTTCGTAAGAAGTTTGTCGGTCATATTTTCACTCGTTATTCGACTTCGGCGTTATCGCCGGTCGATTGTCCATCCAGAACGATGGCATTTGAGACAAGTTGGTGAACGCTGACGATGTTGTCCATGTCAAAACCGTATTTCGGCATGACCTTCGAAAATTGTGATTTACAAATGGCGCAGATCGCGGCCATGTGCGTGACGCCATGCTCGTCGACGACTTCCTTTAGCGCCTGCATTCTCGGTGCTGCACCTTTGGTGCGAAGTTCGATCAGGTCATCGGTCAGCAAGCCGCCACCGCCACCGCAACAATAGGTGTTCTCATTGATAGTATCGGCGGCCATGTCATGGAAGTTGTTGCAACAGGCTTTGATAATTGCGCGTGGAATGGTGAATTGGCCTCCGGGGCTATCGCCCATACGCGAGCCACGGGCAACATTGCAGGAATCATGAAACGTCAGCGTCATGTAATCGTTTTTCGACTTGTCGAGTGTCAGTTCACCTTTCTCGATCAGGTCGTTGGTGAACTCGCATATATGCTGCGGAACAGGGTAGTTGGGATCCAGGAAATCGAACGGCCCGGCCAGCGTGTTCATAAAGTTGTACGCGACTCGCCAGGCATGTCCGCACTCACCGAAAATTATGCGCTTAACGCCCAAATCTTCGGCGGCTTTTCGTATTCGTTCCGCAATTTTTTGCATCTGTTCGTAGGAACCAATGAACATCGCGAAATTGGCTGCTTCTGATGCGTAGGAGCTAACTGTCCAGCTGACACCTGCCTGGTGGAACACTTTCGCGTAGCCGATCAATCCGTCAACGTGGGGTTCGGCAAAAAAGTCAGCGCTCGGTGTCACCAGCAGAATGTCTGCGCCTTTTTCATTAACCGGCAGCCGCACTTTGACACCGGTTTCTTCTTCGATATCCTCTTCCAGGCCTTCGAGCGTGTTGATAAGGGCGGGCTCAGGAAGTCCGAGGTTATTGCCAATTTTGTGAACCTTGCCAATAATTTCGTTGCAGTATTTCTGACCCTTGCCGATGTGATCCATGATTTCACGGGCCGCCATCGATACTTCTGCGGTATCGATTCCGTAGGGGCAGTACACGGAACATCTGCGACACTGCGAGCACTGGTGAAAATAGGTATACCAATCGTCGAGTACTTCTTTGGTCAGGTCTTCGGCACCGACCAGCCACGGGAAGTACTTGCCGGCAAAGGTAAAGTATCGACGGTAAACTTTTCGCAGCAAGTCCTGTCGAGCGACCGGCATGTTCTTGGGGTCGCCGCTGCCGAGGAAATAGTGACACTTGTCAGTGCAGGCGCCGCACTTTACGCAACTGTCCATGTAAACCTGCAGCGCCCTGGATTTCCCCAGTAATTCGCCCAGTTTGCTGATGGCCTTCGTCTGCCAGTCATCAACCAGTTCCTCTGGAAATCCGAGTGCTTCCTGATGGTCTGGCGCGGCAGGAAATGGCGACGAGTGATGCATCGCGTCTCTATCGAGTGTGGGTATCTCGATCGGGATTGAAATGTCCGGTGTGTCGAAGTCGGCCATCGACTACTCGCCTGCCGCTTTGGTTTGCGGCACGAAGTGTCTTTTTTCGCGAGGGTTATCGACCTGGTTGCGTCCAGGGCTGAAGAACACGCCAGGTGCGTGCAACAATTTCGAAAACGGAAAAATTATCATGAGCAACAACACAAGGCCGAGGTGCAGCAATAAAACCGGATCGGCCGGAACGGGTTGCCAGTCAAAATAGAGCAGGCCGAGGATGAAGGCTTTCAGAGACAGGATGTCCGTGTGTGCAACGTATTTCATCATCAGACCCGTCGCCGCGATACCGATGAGTAGCAGTAACATCAGGTGGTCCGAAGGAGAGGAGATATAACGAACGCGTTCGACCGCGAAACGGCGTACCCAGAGTCCAGCCAGGCCGGCGACCATTGCAAAGCCGGCATAGAGTCCAAATGGCTGCACCCAGGTAACCCAGATCCAGACAGGTTCCGTGAAATAGCGAAGGTGTCGCATCAGAACGAGCAGCAAAGCAGCGTGGAATATCCAGCCGAATAGCCAGGTCCATTTATTCGCCTTAAAAAGACTCTCGAATAAAACGACTTCCTTGGCCATACGAACGACAACGCCCATCTGAGTGACGGGCGCCGGCGTTGTTGGTATTTTCAATGGTGCAGGAGTGCGCGAATAGAGCCGAATTCGGCGCGCAAGACCGATAACGAGTATTGCTACGGCAATGTAAAAAAGTACTGCATAGACGGTGCCCAGTACCAAGACAACACCCTTTCCTAGATACAGCCGGTTGGTTTCGGCAGGCCGGCAATCTTGCACGCCTGTTTGGCTGGACCATACGGGAACAGTTCGTAGAGATACTTGCTGTTACCTTTGTCGGCGCCCAGTTTTTTCTTGATCGCCTTGGTGAGAACTCGAACTGCCGGAGCAATCTGATATTCCTCATAATATGAGCGCAGGAAGTTCACAACTTCCCAGGCATCGTCGCTCATCTCGATATTTTCACCCTCCGCGATCAGGACTGCGAGTTCGGGATTCCAGGAGCTAATGTCAATGATATAGCCCTCTTCGTCGGCTTCTACTGTCGCGCCGTTACATTCATAAGCCATGGTTTGTATCTCCTATAACCAAGACTGGTTAGCATCGTGTTCAGCCACCAGGTCAACAAAACCCTCGTAATCGACAACCGTAATGCCGGCGATCAATGGAGAATCATTCAAGCCCCGTGCCGCGACATCGGGACCAAGAACATAAATGGATAAATCGCCCAACCGGGAAGTCAATTTATCCGCGTGAGCCGCATTCGCGACAGCAGCGTACACACCATCTTCGAGCAGCAGGACAGAGCTGCCCGATTTTGCGATGCGCAGACAGCTGTCGAGCGAGTTCTTCTCAAACGGCGACTTGTTTATCAGGTGCAGCATAGTACTCATGAGCCGAGCACGATGTCTTGCTGTGCCATTAACTCGCCGAGCTTGTCGGCTGCCACGATCTCAACCGGGATAACGAGATCGTCAGCCGTGAGTCCGCGGGCTTCCAGTGATTCTTTCTCAACGTAAATTTTCTCAACGTCGTAGTCATCAAGCGCGCCGTAGGTCTTCGAAAAGTTTTTCATGCCGATCTCGGACGTGTCCTGTCCCTTCTTCAGTTCGTATACACCGTCGTCCAGGAAGACAACGCTGACGTCCTGATCGAATGCCGCAGCGATCAGAATCACTTCGAGGCATTCGTGTGCATAAATAGTGCCGTAGGGCGCGCGACGATTGACGTACATAAATCGCTTGATGATTTGAGGCCCTGCTTCTTCGAATTCTTCCACCTAATTTTCCTCAGTCGCCGAATACGACCAGACGATCTGCCTGAATCCCGGCTTCCACAAGCTGACCGAGTCCCGAAATTCGAAATCCGTCTTTTACTATCTCTTCTTTGATGCCGCGGCGTAATGCTGCGGCGACGCAAACGACAAGATCGATATCGTTTTCCTGGCTCAGTTCCGACCAAAGTGAAACAAGATTCCGGTCATCAGTTTGAGGATCAGACAGCTTGTTCGCATTATTGACGCCGTCCTTGTAAAAGAACACACGATAAATCTCATGTCCTTTCGCCAGTGCAGCAACCGCGAATCGGTACGCGCTATCCGACGCCTGATGCGTGAATGGCCCCTCGTTTATCAGGATTCCGAATTTCATCAGAAGTGAATGTGTGTCGAAGCGTTCAAGCTGCTGCGCCCACCGCGCCAGTCTTCAATCTGGTGTTTGGTGAAGGCAAGACCGGTCATCTCAAAGAACCGTGGCCAGCCAATGCGGTCGATCCACTCACCCAGACGCTCCCAGGCGCGCGCATCTTCCTTGTAAGCGAAAAGAATCGTTTTAACGACCTCGGTCACTTCCGGCCAGCGCGGGGGATTGTTGGGGAGATTCGCGGCGACCAGTTTGTGGAAGGTCGGTTTGGTGCGGGCATTCGAGTGCTTGCCACCAACCCATATCGCCAGTTTGGTTGAGTCCGGGCCGTTGATCTGCATTGGTGGGCAGGGAGGGTAACAGGCACCGCAGCAAATGCATTTCTTCTCATCAACCTCAAGTGAAGGTTTGCCATTGACCATCGCCGGGCGAATCGCCGCAACCGGACAACGTGCAACCACTGCCGGCCGTTCGCAGACATTAGCGACCAGATCGTGATTGATTTTGGGTGGTTTTGTGTATTGCACATTGATTGCAATATCACCCTGACCGCCACAGTTGATCTGACAGCAGGACGTCGTCATGCGTACCCGGTTGGGCATTTCTTCATGCGTAAATTCGTAATGCAGCTCATCCATCAGCGATTTCACAACACCGGAGGCGTCAGTGCCGGGAATGTCACAGTGCAGCCATCCCTGGGTGTGAGAAATCATTGACATTGAGTTGCCAGTGCCGCCGACCGGAAATCCTCCCGCGTTGAGGCGTTCGATCAGCGGTGCCGTCTTTGCTTCGGCGGTAACCATGAATTCTGCGTTGCTGCGGGTCGTGAAGCGCATGTGCCCGTCGGCGAATTCGTCGGCGATGTCACACAGTTCGCGGATCGTATGCACATCCATCTGCCGTTGCGTGCCGGCGCGGACAGTCCAGATTTCGTCACCGCTTTTGGCCATGTGATGCAGCACGCCGGGGCGTGGGCGATCATGCCAGTCCCAATTACCGTAGTTTTCCCGCAATACCGGGTGCATGTGCGGAAACGGGTCCGGAACGCCGTGCTCATCCGGTCTGCGGGGCAATTCAGCCTTACTCATTTCCTGCTCCTCAGCTTATGCCGACTTATCGGCCGTGGCGTTCTTGCGATCGTGCCATTTCTTGGCTTCTTCATCCCAGTCATCCGTTCGCACGTAAGAGCTGGTGCGTGGATGGTTCACCATGTTGGGATCGACATCGACGCCGATCGCATCAAGGAAATTGGCAAGGCCAATCCGATCAATGGTTTCACCAACACGCTCATGCTCGAGCGCATTTTCCGCGAAGAAATCAACGACAGTTTCAGCCAGGTCATTGAATTTCTCGAAGTCTTCGTCACTTTCAAGTTTCATGAACGGCACGATGACGGTGCCCATGGTGTCACCGATCTTCAATGAACGTTTACCGCCCATCAGGATGGAGACGCCCTTATCGTTACCCGGAGAAAGTGCTTTTGGCATGACGTTGATGCAGTGCATGCAGCGAACGCAGCTTTTGTTGTCGATATCCAGCGTGTCGTCGTCATTCAGGCTGAGTGCACGGGTAGGGCAATTGGTGATCACGGTATCGATCATTTGCTTGCGACCAACCTTTGCCACGTGTTCTTTAACCTTTTCCTGATCGACCAGCATGTCATCGCGCCAAGTGCCTATCGTCGCGAAATCCGCGCGGTGGATGGCGTTCACGCAGTCGTTTGGACAACCGGAAAATTTGAACTTGAACTTGTAGGGCAGCGCAGGCCGGTGCATCTCGTCGAGCAGGCCATTGATGGTCGTACGGTGAGCGCGCACTTCGTCATAACAGGATTGCTCGCAGCGGGCGTGGCCGACACAGCTCATTGATGTCCTCAACGCGGGGCCGGCACCACCCATGTCCAGACCAATCTTATTCAGCTCGTCAAAAGCTGGCTGTACCTTTTCGGTCTTGCAGCCCTGGAACATGATGTCTCCCGACTGACCGTGAAGGGCAATCAGGCCCGAACCGTGTTCTTCCCAGATATCGCACATATTGCGCAATAATTCGGTCGAATAATGAAATGCCGGTGGTGGCTGTACGCGTAAGGTATGAAATTCTTTGGATTCGGGAAACTTCTCGGGGACTTCCGAGAATCGGGGAATAACGCCGCCGCCGTAGCCAAAAACACTAACGGTGCCGCCTTTCCAAAACCCCGTTCGAGTCTCGTACGAATGCTCAAGCTGGCCTACAAGATCGCCCATCATTTTGGCGTGTGGTTTGTCACCGTCGTTCGCCAGTCGCTTCAGGCCGGTTACGAAACTTGGCCACGGTCCATCTTCCAACTGATCCAACAATGGAGACTCGTGTGGTTTCTTCGCCATGATAGTTCCCACCCCTCGTATATTCGATTTTTATGATATATGGTTTCTGTTCGTACTTCCAGCGGACGCCTGGTTCGCCCATGAATGAAAGAGACACGGGGTCTGGAGCCCAATAATGTTGCCGATAGACGCAAGCAGTTATCGCGAATGGCGTGCCGCAAAGCTGGATCGTTACCCTAAAAGTGTAGCTGAACTCGTCACCGATGTAGGCAGCCTGACGGATTTGAGTGGGGGCCAAAAAAACGCGATATTGCAGAATTGCCGGCGGGCCAATATGGCGATTTATACATGTCGGGACGCGCATGCAAGTCGTGAAGCGATTCGAAAATTTGCTGCCAATTTCGGGCTGACACGGTTGGATCATCATCTTTGTGCGAACGCCGATGGGGTGTCGGAGCTAGCGGTGGCGGCCAGCGGTGTGCGGGGTGGCTATGTACCTTATTCAAGCCGTGGTCTTAGCTGGCATACCGATGGCTATTACAATGCGGAATCGAAACGCCTGCAGGCTGTCGTGTTGCATTGCGTTCAGGATGCGGCGGAAGGAGGGCAAAATGCCGTTCTTGACCCGGAAATAGCCTATTTGCGTCTGCGTGATGCCAGTCCGGACTATATCGAGGCCCTCGAACACCCTAATTGCATGGATATTCCCGCCAATAACGGAGCAGACGGTGAAATCAGGCCCGCTGTTTCCGGGCCGGTGTTTTGGTATGACACGGCAAGCGGTGCTTTGCGAATGCGTTACAGTGCACGCAAGAAAAACATCCGTTGGCGAAATGATGCTGTCACGACGGCAGCCCGGGAATTCCTTTCTGAGTTGCTTGGTGCTGAAGATGGCCTTGTCTTGCGTTTTAGTCTGGAGCCGGGACAGGGCCTGATTTCCAATAACGTCTTGCACAACAGGACTGCCTTCGAGGACTCACCCGGGAAAACTCGCTTGCTGTATCGCGCACGCTTTTTTGACAGCATTGTCGAGGGGGAGAACCAAGTATGAAGAGAGGTATCCGATGAAAACAATTGAGGTTCATATCAGCGACATCATCATCCAGCATCCCGAGATCAATTCTTTTGCCGATTTGATGGAAGCGCTGCGAAATGTCACATCTGACGATATGTTGTTCCTGGATTTCGACATCAAGCCGGACTTTCGGGATACGCCGCGTGACTGGCAATGGCAATTGGAAGGCGCTTTCGCGGGCGGACAGCGATGAGCGAAGAAATCATAACGAAGCTGACCGAAATCGATGCGCCGTACGGCCGCAAGATTGCTTTGGAGAGCGTCGAGCATTTCAGCGACATGCGCATGTTAAGAATTCGTATACGTGAAGGCAGTCGATTCACTGTTCTGGACATAGATAAAGATACTGCGATGCTCATTAGTGCGGCCATGACTGCCTGGGCAGGCGAGAAGCTGCATTAGTAGCGCAACGAGGACTTGAATTGGACCATCTACCCATATTTCTGAACGTAAAAGGCCAGCGTGCGCTGGTCGTTGGTGGCGGCACCCTGGCGGCGCGCAAGGCAGATCTGCTGGCGCGGGCTGGTTGCGATCTGACTGTGCTGACGCCCGAGATGAACGATGATCTTGCCCGAGTGGTTGCGGAGTTCGGGATAAATCACAAATCCGGTGACCTGAGTGCAGATGACGTGCATGGCTGCGTGATCGTTTTCGGTGCGTCCGCGGACCCGGACATGAACCTGAAACTGCACTCTCTGGCCACCGCTGCCGGAATATTGGTCAATATCAGCGACACTACGGACCTCTGCGACTTCATCATGCCAGCGATCGTCGATCGATCTCCCTTGCTCATTTCGATTTCAAGCGGCGGCACGACGCCGTTGCTGACGCGCATGCTAAAGGCGCGCTTTGAAACAACCATCCCGGCCGCGTACGGCAGACTCGCCGAATTCGCCGGCAGCTATCGGGATCGCGTAAAAGGCGCTATCTCCAATATGGCTCGGCGACGCCGTTTCTGGGAGACCATGATTGCCGGGCCGGTCGCCGAGCATTTGTTTTCGGGTCAGGAGGATGAAGCCACTGCTTTGATGGATAAACTCCTCGAAGATGCCGCGGTAGATGGCGGCGAGGTGGCGGCGGGTGAGGTTTATCTGGTTGGCACCGGCCCGGGCGACCCGGATTTGTTGACCTTCAGGGCCTTGAGACTGATGCAACAGGCCGATGTGGTTTTATACGACCGGCTGATCGGTGACGGAATTCTAAATCTGGTGCGTCGCGATGCCAGTCGTATCTACGTTGGCAAGATGAAGAACGACCACAGCGTACCGCAGGAAGAGATCAGTGAAATGCTGATCCGTCTGGCGCGTGAAGGGAAGCGAGTATTGCGCCTAAAGGGTGGCGATCCGTTTGTATTCGGGCGTGGCGGCGAAGAGATCGCGACCCTGGCAGAAAATGGCGTCAATTTTCAGGTCATACCCGGCGTGACGGCGGCCAACGGTTGCGCCGCCTATGCGGGTATCCCGTTGACCCACCGTGATCACGCGCAGGGCTATATCGTCGTTACGGGACATGAAAAGGACGGCGACCTTAATTTGAACTGGGACAGCCTGATCCAACCGCGTCAGACAGTTGTAATCTATATGGGGCTCACATCGCTCGGCACGATTACGGAGGGCTTCCTGAGCCACGGAGCAGACCGGGAAACACCGGCGGCGGTTGTCGAAAATGGAACTCGGGTTGGGCAACGAGTCATCACCGGCACCCTGGAGTCATTGCTTGAAAAGTCCACTGCGGCGGCGATTGAAAGTCCTGCATTGATTATTATCGGCAGCGTCGTGACATTGCGAGATAAGCTCGCGTGGTTTGAGCGTGGAGACGAAGCATGAGTGATGCCCTGAAATACCTGATCAAGACTCGCCCGGAAGCCATGGGCGCTTATTTTTCCTTTCTGAAGGAATCCGGCAAGCATCTGGATCCGAAGACCCGTTCACTCATATCCGTGATTACAAAGGTCGATAGCCAGACCGAGCGTGGTTTACGGCAATACCTGCCGCGCGCCTTGCGTGACGGCGCTACGCCCAATGAAGTGCTGGACGCGATCCTGATGGCTTTTCCGACTTTGGGCCTGGCGAAGATCACCTGGGCCATAGACATTATGCTCGACATGGATATTCCGGAGTTTCGGGCAGAGCTACTGGGCGTCGAACCCAAATGGCACGACTTGATCGAGTGGGATGATGTTCGAGGAAAAGACGTCACCTATATCGAGGATGCCGATGGCAGGAGCGTCTTTGTGCATTGTTCTGGGGATGATCATACGGTGTATGACAGTCGCTGCCCTCATCAGGTCACAAACATCCCTAATTTGGCGTTGTCCGGGACGCGCTTGACTTGTCCCAAACACCAGTGGGTATTTGACGTGTCTACTGGTGAGTGCGTGGAGAAGGGCAGCCGTGGTCTGAATAAATTTGAAAGTCGTGTTGAAGGCGGCCGGTTGCAGGCTTACTGGTAAAGCTACTCAGAATCTTCGGCGTGATCGTGTTGAGAATTCACTTTGCTACAGAACACTTCGTGCAAAGTGGCCATGATCTTGATCGCCTGATCACCCGATAACGAATAATAAATCGACTGAGCGTGCTTGCGCGATTCAACGATGTTTTCACGCCGCAATATCGCGAGGTGCTGTGACACGGCTGATTGTCCGGCGCCGAGCAGCGCCTGTAACTCACCAACGGTTTTCTCGCCTTCCGAGAGTTGGCACAAAATCATCAGTCGCCACTTGTTGGACATTGCTTTCAGTAGCTCACAAGCGTGGCTTGCCATGTCATGCAACTCCGCCAAGCGTCGAAAGTCTTCTGTGTCGACTATTTTTTCTAATTCATTCATATAGATATCGATTCTTAGTGATGTGGATTCTGTATTCTGAACACTCGCATAAAGCCGATTCTAGCGTTTAACCGCTCTATTGTAATATTATGATACGCTAATGTTCTTTGATCGGTCGATTCCCTATTCAAGAGGTGCAACCCAATGTCCAGTGAAGCCCAAATCGTATCTGACGCTGCGCAAAGCGCTCCGGTCGCCGTTCCAGCAACCAAAAGCATGTCGATTATCGTAACTAAGGGTAGCCTCGACTGGGCATACCCACCGTTCATTCTCGCCTCAACGGCAGCAGCGATGGGTTTGCCAGTGACCATGTTTTTTACCTTCTACGGACTGCCACTTTTGCTGAAGAAACTCGACCTGCAACTGACGGCCTCTGGAAATCCGGCAATGAAAATGCCGATGATGGGTGCACATATGGGGCTGCCCAATCTCCTGACAGCAATTCCCGGGGTTGACGCCGCCTGCACCAAGATGATGAAGAACCTGATGAACAAAAAGGGTGTCGCATCGATAGAAGACCTGCGTGAGGCCTGCCTCGACGCGGACGTGCGAATGATCGCATGCCAGATGACACTGGACCTGTTCGAGTACTCTCTCGATGACATGATCGAGGGCCCGGAACTCGGCGGCGCGGCGACATACATTGAGTGTGCGACGCAATCTGATATCAATCTTTTCATTTAACCCGCATTGCAGCGATAAATTTGACGGAGTTGTACGTAAATGGCCGACCACACACTTGATGCTAAAGGACTGAATTGTCCGCTACCGATCCTCAAAGCCAGAAAAGCACTGAAAGATGTCGCTGCTGGAGAGACGCTTGAAATTCTGTCGACAGATCCAGGGTCCGTCGCCGATTTCCAGGCGTTCTGCCGGCAAACAGGTAATGAGTTGCTCGAGTCGTCGACAGACGAATCCGTGTTTCGATTCGTTATTAAACGCCCGGCTGCATAGAAAAATTAATAGCGGGACGCGAGTGCCTCTGCTCGCGCTTCTTCTGAACTTAAAGAAACCTAACAGGCTTCATTTCCGAATTAATCGGCGCTTCATGGAATAGAAGGCGGCGGCAGTTCGTCTTGCTGTTGTAGTAACGAATAAGAAACAAAATTGAAGGGGATAATCTGATGTTCACTAGCAATCCGTTCGCAGAATTAACGGTTTTTCTGCCGACTTCAGCCATGCAGATCTACATTGCATTGATGATATTTGCGGTTTTTGTTGGAACAGTTGCCGACATGCTTCACAAGAACAGCGCCAAGTATTTCGTGCTGCGACAAAAAAAATCACAGGCAGCGGCGACCAGGAAGCTTAGCGGTGGAGAGAAGGCTTCGCTGGCTATCAAGACCCTCGCGGTCGAGGTTGCGACCGCCGGCGAATTCTGCAACGTGCAAAGAAGAATCTCCCACTTGTTGATGTTCTACGGCTTTATTCTCTACCTGGTCACGACGGTCGTGATGATTTTCGGGTACCCAACACATGCCACCCCAACGCCGGCGATCATTCCGCTCCTGTGGAACATTGGCGTCATCATGCTTCTGATTGGTGGCTACTGGTTTTTCTTCCTCCTCAGGGTAAACGTGGCGAAAGATGGCCAACCTGTTTTCCGTCTCGTGATGGCAGATTTGTTCATCGTGACTCTGCTCGGCAGCGTCACCTTCGCCTTCATCTGGGAAATTGTGCAGTCGACCGGCAACCTCGCTGTGACCAAAGTCGTCTTCGGCTTCTACATTCTATTTACCACGATGTTGTTTGGATCTGTTCGCTGGTCGAAATTAGCTCACATGTTCTTCAAGCCGGTAGTCGCCTTTCAACGAAGGGTAGAGGAGGCGAGCGGCGCTTCCACTCTTCCTGCAACTCATAACGAAGGGAGCTAATCGATATGCCTACTTTTGTTTATATGACAAGTTGTGATGGTTGCGGTGAGTGCGTGGATATTTGTCCTTCCGACATCATGCACATTGACCCAACGCATAGACGGGCTTTCAACATCGAGCCTAATTTCTGTTGGGAATGCTACTCCTGTGTGAAGGCGTGTCCGCAAAATGCGATCGACGTTCGAGGTTATGCCGACTTCGCTCCCCTGGGTCACAGCGTCCGCCCGATCCGGGACGAGGAAAAGGCCACTATCGCCTGGAAGATAAAATTCCGGGATGGACGCGAGAAGAATTTTGAGTCCCCAATTCGCACCACGGAATGGGGATCGATCAAGTCAGCATCCGATTTTGATGCGCCCAGCCAGGAGGCTATTAACTCCCAGGAGCTCGCGCACGAACCGGCTGGACTCAACATCGATGAGCTGCCTGCGCTAACTCCGGACCAGCTCAAGCAAGGAGTAGTGTAATGGGACTGTTCAGAGGGAAAAAAACCGTATTCGTCGATTCCGATGTCCTGGTCATCGGCGGCGGCATGGCGGGCTGCGGAGCTACCTACGAATCCAGATTTTGGGGGCGCGACAAGAAGGTAGTCGTCGTCGAGAAGGCGAACATCGAGCGCAGTGGCGCTGTTGCACAAGGCCTGTATGCAATCAACTGCTACATGGGCATGCAATGGGATGAGAACAAGCCCGAAGATCACGTTCGGTATGCCCGCAACGACCTCATGGGTCTTGTGCGCGAAGACCTTGGCTACGATATCGCCCGGCATGTAGACGCTACTGTGCACATGTTCGAGGAATGGGGTCTGCCGATCATGAAGGACCCGGAGACCGGCCGGTACATGCGGGAAGGCAAGTGGCAGATCATGATTCATGGCGAAAGCTACAAGCCGATCGTCGCCGAGGCCGCTCGCAAGGCCGCCACCAAAGTCTACAACCGGATCATGGTGACCCATCTGTTGATGGACAAGAAGAAGGAAAACCGCGTTGCTGGCGCCGTTGGTTTTAATGTTCGTACCGGTGAGTTTTACGTGTTCCGCGCCAAGGCGGTTATCGTCGCCGCCGGTGGCGCATCGCACATCTTCAAACCGCGTTCGGTTGGCGAAGGTATGGGCCGTACCTGGTATGCCCCATGGAGCAGCGCTTCTGCTTATGCATTACCTATCCTCGCGGGCGCCAAAATGACGCAGATGGAGAATCGTATTGTTCTTACGCGATTCAAAGACGGCTACGGACCAGTCGGCGCCTACTTCCTGCACCTGAAGACGTACACCGAAAACGCGTATGGCAATGAATACGAGTCCACCTGGTATGAAAACACCAAAGCAATGGTGGGTGATTACGTTGATCATCAACCGGTACCGACTTGCCTCCGAAATCACGCGTTCCTGGAAGAGTTAAAGGCAGGCCGTGGGCCCATTCGCATGGTAACTAAAGAGGCCTTCCAGGACCCGCACAAAGAGACAGTCGGCTGGGAGAATTTCCTCGGCATGACGGTCGGGCAGGCGGTCGTCTGGGCAGCACAGAACATCGATCCCAAAGAAACTAATCCTGAACTGACGACATCGGAGCCATACGTTATGGGTTCGCACGCTACCTGCTCCGGTGCTTGGGCGAGTGGTCCGGAGGACTATGCACCTGATGAGTACCAGTGGGGCTATAACCGCATGATGACCGTCGATGGGCTCTTCGGTGCCGGAGACACCATCGGTGGCACGGCTCACAAGTTCTCGTCCGGATCGTTCGCCGAAGGCAGAATTGCTGGCAAGGCCGCGATCAAATACGTCGACGACCTTGGCAAAGACGCACCTGAGGTCAGCGAGGATGAGTACCAGAACCTCAAGAAGGTCGTCTACCAGCCCATGGAGAACTACTCCGTCGGTCGCAACGAGATTGTTGCTGGAACTGTTTCGCCGAGCTACCTGTTGCCAATCCATGGATTGCAGCGTCTGGAGAAGATCATGGACGAATACGTTGGCGGTATCAGCTCGCATTACACGACCAACGAACACCTGCTTAACCGCGGCTTGGAATTGCTGGAGATGCTCAAGGAGGACATGCACCACCTCGGCGCCGAGGACCTGCATCAGTTGCAGCGGTCATGGGAGCTGAACCATCGAATCCTGGCCTCGGAGTGCGTGACGCACCACACGATGTTCCGCAAAGAAACCCGCTGGCCGGGCTACTACTATCGCGGCGACCATATGAAACTGGACGACACCGATTGGCACTGCTTCACCTTGTCCCAATACAACCGTGAAGCCAATGAGTGGTCGATGGAGAAGGCGCCCGTTTATCACATCGTCGATTAGCGGTGAGTGATCCGAACGACCCTTGCCTTTTTTGCACACCACGCGGGGTGACGGGGAGTAATGCGCTTGCTTACAGCTCGCGCGACAGCTACCCCGTCAGCCCGGGTCATTCCCTGATTATCCCGTTTCGGCACTGTGCCAACTTCTTCGACCTAACTCCTGAAGAGGCGACTGCCTGCATGGAGTTGATCGCTGCCGAAAAGGTGAAACTGGACGAAGAATTCAGTCCCGCTGGCTACAACGTAGGCGTGAACGTAAATGCGGCCGCAGGACAAAGCATATTCCATGTCCATATCCATCTAATTCCCCGTTACAAAGGTGATTCCTCGAATCCCCAGGGTGGCGTGCGGCACGTTCTTCCCGATAAGGCCTATTACACCCGCAAGTAACTCGTTGTCGACCTAAGGTTTATGCGCGAGCTGCCGCTAAGATAAGTTGAGGATCAAACATATTGGGTGCCGCCGCAGCGTCATTCGATATGTTCGTCCGTACGGCGGCTTTGCGCATCAAGGTGAACGGGGTACGACAGTGAGCACAGTTCAAAAGATCGGTCGATATGAGCTGATCCGGTCTGTCGGCAAGGGTTCGCAAGGAGCGGTATACCTGGCGCGTGATCCAACTCTGGATCGCCATGTAGCAATTAAGGTCTTGACCGAAACAAATGCCGAATTGTGCAGCATGGCGGAAGACGGTACGCCACTGGAAGCACGGATATCGAGTCGATTAAAGCACCCCCATATCATCCCCATATTCGACGCTGGGCAGTGCATCGCGGGACCATATCTGGTGTTCGAGTACGTTGAGGGAAAAACACTGGCGCAGATTCTGAAGGCCAAGGGTGCATTTTCGATAGAGGAGGCCGTGCCGCTGATTTCGTCAATTGTGAAGGCACTCGCCGCGGCACACGCCAAGGAAATCCTGCATCTGGATCTGAGTCCGAGAAACGTGCTGGTTGCTGCCGACGGAATGCCGCGCGTAATGGACTTTGGCCTGTCGCAGTATGTGGATATCGCCCGTGAACCGCGAGAGTTCACAAGCGGTACATTGCGCTACATGGCTCCCGAGCATTTTGAAGGAAAGCCGTTGGGTCCGTGGACCGACGTATTTGCGTTGGGCAGTACTTTTTATGAAATTGTAGCTGGCCAACGTGCGATGCAGGGTCAGACCCTCGAACAAATCCAAATCAAGATAATCCGTGGAGACGTCGACTATTCTCCGATTATGAAGAGCCTAAAAGGGGCCGCATTTGCCCGTTTTCTTTCTGGTGCCTTTGAGAAACGCCGCGAAGGTCGTTATGCCGATTGCTCGGTAATGGGCGAAGCTTTCGAGCTGTTCTTAAATGAGGCCGGGCTCGCCGGCAAGTCGGACTCTGCCGGATCAAACCACAGTACGATCGATTTTTTATTGCGGCGCATGCAGCGCACCGGCGATTTCCCGACGATTTCTCGTACATTGTCGGACATCAATCGGCTAACGGAAGACACTAGTAATTCCAATGCGGACAAACTGGCCAATGTAATCCTGCGTGATTTCGCGCTCACCGCGAAGCTTCTCAAACTCGTAAACTCCGCTTATTACGGCACGCGTGTCGCGGAGATAACGAATGTCTCGCAAGCTGTCGTTTTTCTGGGTATCGAACAGGTACGAATGACCGCAAACAGCCTCTTCCTGTTCGGTCACATGAAAGGCGATTCGGCCGTATTGAAGGACTCAATGATCAAGTCATTTATGAGCGGTCTGATCTCCAGACATCTGGCGCAACGAGAGAGATTGCCTGGTGCGGAAGAAGCGTTTATCTGCGGCATGTGTCAGAACCTTGGCGAAAATCTTGTGATGTATTACTTCACCGAGGAATTTGAGGACATAAATAAACTTCAGAAAAGCGAAAACCTCAACAAGTGGGCAGCAGCACGCGGTGTGCTTGGGGTTTGTTATTCCGATCTGGGGGCGGCTGTCGCAAAAACCTGGAATCTTCCCGGCTCAATTATCGAGTCAATTCGCGGTCTTCCTAGAGGCAAACTTGCAGCGCCAGAGAGCGAAGCGGAAAAACTTCGGGATTGCGCGGTATTTGCGAACGAACTGTGCGATCTGTTTCAACATTTTGAGTGCGATGATGTTCAGTCTGCGATGCTCGAACTCCTGTTGCGTTTCGAGCCCAGCTTTTCCCTCGATCTGGAATATTGCCAACAGCTCGTCACGGCGTGTTTTGAGAAACTGCAGCAGTTCGCCCCAATTTTCGAGATGGATGCATCATCGAGTGAATACTGTCAGAGAATGCAATCCTGGTTGGATGTTCAACAAGAAATGGCTGCGGCCAATGATACTGCAGCTAATTCGACAGAGATGGGTTCGACATCGGCCGAGCTGCCGGCAGCAGGGTAGACCGGCGTTTATATTTGGACCGGATGGTCCAGGATGCCCCATTTGCCAAGACCCCGGCCGAACCTTCAGTGTATAATTCGTGCTTGCTCGAGATCCCTGCATTCGATGTTGAGGTCGCGGCATAGAAGATGAAGTACAAGGAACATCGGTAGCAATGCCTGACGACTCAAAAAAAGAATCCGGTTCGGCCGAACTGGCTGGACAGACCACCATTGTCCTGGTTGAGGATCACACGATACTTCGCAACGGATTGCGGCTGATTTTGAGTGTGCAAGATGAGTTCAGCGTGGTCGGTGAAGCTGGAAATTGTGGCGATGGTTTGCGGGTTGTTCGCGATACCAGTCCCGATGTTGTAATTACCGATATGGACTTGCCGGATCGCACCGGGCTGACCTTGATACCGGACCTGAAGGCATTTGACGACACCATCAAGATTATTGTCCTGACTTCCCGATGTACGAGCGAACTGGTCCGCAAAGTCCTGGACGCAGGGGCGAACGCTTACATACGAAAAGACGCGCCTCCGAGTGAGTTGGTGCGTGGCGTCCGCGCGGTAATGGAAGGCAAGCGGTTCTTGTCGGCCAATGTACTGTCGAGCATCAACTTATAAGAGTGCTTGCGCCAAGCGTATGGCTTGCCGTCAGAGTACGACGCCGCAACGCGAAAGACTATCAGGCGGCCTTAAGCTCCCAATGCACGCCTTTGTCGTTCAGGTGGTTCAGCATGAACGTGACGCACTCGGGATCCTGGCCCATATATTCGGGAGGTGAAATGCCTTTGTGCGTGTAGGTTCCATTCGCCAGCATCCGCAGGGCGACGGTTGCCGTGTAGCCGGTAGTGCGGGCCATCGAGTTCACGTCCGTTTCCGGGCAATACCGATCATACATCTCGATCCTGTACGTCTTCGGTTCACCGTCCTTCAATCCTTTGACTATCGATTCAAAAATCATGATGTCCGGCTCGCCCTTCTGTAGCTGCCAGTTCGGGAACAGTACCTTGCCGGTCAGATCCATAGGGCTGACTTTGACGCCATCGAACTCCAGGATCTTCTCCTTATTGAAGAATCCCAGTTCCCGAAGAATGGCCATCGCTTCGATGTGTCCGGGATACCGCAGCGTCTTTTCTTTCATGTTGGGCGCGTCGATGGTCTTGGCCAGGGTTCTCAGGCCGTCCGTATTGAAAGCCTCGAGCGTGCCTATGCCGGGAAAGGAAATGAACTCGGGGTCGGAAAGGGCGGGTCGTACCACGTCAAATCCATTTTCCTTGTAACGTGCCGGTCGGACGTACTCCTCGATGACATCGATCGGTGAGAACAACGCCTTGTACTGGCTGGGCCACTCTCTAACTTCGGGCAGGCCGCCAACGTACGTCAATACAGTGTCCACACTATCCAACTGTTGCGCTGCATGCATGATCAGCGCGCTGCCCATGCCCGGATAGACACCACAGTCCATAATCATGCTGACGTCGTGGTCTCTTGCCAGCTGATCCAGGCTGAACGGATCTTCTTCGTAGAATGCGATACAGACACTGTCTTTGCCGGCCTTGATGATGGCCTTGGCCGTTTCATACCCCATGAAACCCGGAACCGAGTTTACGACGAGGTCGAACGGTGCTACCAGCTTCGAAACCGTTTCAGGGTTGGAGAGATCTTCCTGGAGCACGTCAATTTCGGGGTGCTCCTTCACAATCATGGCCAGGCACGCCTGGTCCCTGTCGACTACGGTTACTTCGAATTCCCCGTTCTTCGCCAGGTCGAACGCCATGGGTCCGCCAACTAGTCCACCACCCAAGATTACTACACGCATATCCATACCTCTGGTTAAGAGCGGGCTTCACTGCGATGCCAATACATCCTCGATCAGATGTTTGTGTTTATCGATAAATGTCCCGAGCGCGTCACGTGCCTTCGTCAGATGAGACTCGCCCATTGGCAGCGACAGGAAGAAGTCGCCGCGTTTACAGATGAGTACGTCTTCGAGCAGCATTTCCATGTGCAGCAACGGCCGCAGCGACTGGCATCCAGCCGTGATATGGGCCGGTGACTTCGTCGCCACTTTCGAGAAGTGAATGGCGATCATTGAGCCCATGCCGTTGGCGTACATCGGTACGTCGCGCTCCGCGAACATCTCGTTAAGCGACAGGCGAAACGCTTCCGACCATTTCAGGAACTCATCTGCTCTTTCTGACGTAAACACTTCACCCATCGCCGCGCAGCCGGCAGCCATGGAGCACACGTTGTTATTGAACGTTCCGGCGTGATTCCAGCCACGGCCATGCCGCGGGTCGTATCGCGCCATCAGGTCGGCACGACCGCCGAAGACGCCTGTTGGCAAACCGCCGGCAATAAACTTGCCTACGGTCGTGAGGTCAGGCGTGAAATCGAGCATGCCTTGCACACCCGCCGCACCCAGACGGGCTGTCTTGATTTCGTCGAAGATCAGGAGCGCGCCGACGTCGGTCGTGAGCTCCCGAAGCATGTTCAGGAACTCCCGGTCGCCGGGGATGTTGCCGCCGGCCCCCAGGATTGGTTCGATGATAACGGCGGCGAGATCGTCGCCATGCTCACGAATCAGAGCCTTTGTACCCTCGATGTCGTTGAAGTCAGAAAGCACGAAATCGAACGGAACATTCAGCTCACAGTTGCCGCCCGGAAATTTGATGACACCGCCGTGGTACGAATCACGGAACGCCATTAATTTGTTGCGCCCTGTTACGGCGCAGGCCGTCGTCAACGCCATGAGGTTGGCTTCGGTGCCTGAGTTACAGAAACGTACCTGCTCAAGTGCGGGGAATCGCTCGCACAGCAAGCCGGCGAGTGTCCTCTCGTAATTTGTTGGGGCTCCCATTGCGATGCCAGTGTCGAGCGCCTCTTCGATCGCGGCCCTGACGCGTGGATCGGAATGACCGAACAGGCCCGCCGAGTACTCGCCGACGAAGTCCGCGTAATGGTGACCGTCGAGGTCGGTTACTTCGGCGCCTTCTCCGGACACCATCGTCAGGGGGAAAGGCTCAAAGTGCAGAACCGATCGGGTGTTGCCGCCCGGCAGATACTGCAACGCGTTTTCTTCGGCCGCGCCGCTCAAAGGGTTCGCAGCTCTATACCGTTCGCGTGCATCCTCAATTGCTTTATTCAGAGCCGCTATTGTGTCAATTGAATCCATCTTCTTCGCCTACGTCTGTGACTCGATAACGATGGCAATACCCTGGCCGACGCCGATACACATTGTGCACAGTGCGAGTTTGCCGCCACCTAAGTAAAGCTGGTCCATTGCTGTAATAGCGAGACGCGCACCACTCATGCCAAGAGGATGGCCCAGTGCTATCGCGCCACCACGCGTGTTAATTCTCGAGTCGTCATCTGCAAGACCGAGTTCCCTCGTGCACGCGAGGGCCTGTGCCGAAAACGCTTCGTTAAATTCGAGAACATCGAAGTCGTCCAGCGTCAGGTTCAGGCGCCGCAGCAGTTTCTGCGTTGCCGGGACGGGGCCGATGCCCATGATCCGCGGGGGTACGCCGGCGACAGCCATGCCCAGTACCCGCGCCTTTGGTGTGAGCTTGTGTTTCGCCGCACCCGCTTCTGACGCTAGCAGCAGGGCTGCAGCGCCATCGTTGAGGCCCGATGCATTGCCCGCCGTGACGGTTCCGTCCGGAAAAATCGCCCGCAAAGCCGCGAGCTTCTCGAGCGACGTGTTTCGCGGGTGTTCATCGGTATCAACGATGAGCGGGTCCTGTTTGCGTCGCGGCACTGATACCGGAGTGATCTCGCCGGCAAGCCGGCCATCCTGCTGTGCCGCAGCGGCTTTTTCCTGGCTCCACAACGCGAACTTGTCCTGGTCTTCACGACTGATCGATTTCTCGGCCGCGAGATTCTCGGCGGTTTGCGGCATCGCTTCGCTGCCGTATTTCGCGTCCAGCTTCTTGTTGATGAAGCGCCAGCCCATCGTTGTGTCGTACAGGGTTTGCGCACGGCCAAATGCACTGTCGGATTTGCCGATGACAAACGGCGATCGCGACATGCTTTCTACGCCGCCCGCAATCATCAAGTCACCTTCGCCGGCACGAATGGCATTGGCACAGTTGCCTACAGCGTTTAGTCCGGAGCCACACAGCCGATTGATGGTGCTGGCCGCGACTTCCTGCGGGAGCCCCGCCAGCAAGCTGGCCATGCGTGCAACATTGCGGTTGTCTTCGCCGGCCTGGTTCGCGCAGCCAAGCATCACGTCCTCAACGGCGGCCCAGTCAACGCCCCGGTTGCGTTCCATCAATGCCGCGATTGGAATCGCCGCCAGGTCGTCGGTGCGGACGGCAGCGAGCCCACCGCCGTAGCGTCCGACCGGGGTCCGGATGCCATCACATATGAATACGTCAGTCATGTTCCTATTCCTCTAGGCTGCCGGCAAGATGGGCGCGCCGGTCTTTTCCTGTACTTCTTCGAAAGTCACCCCGGGCGCCAGTTCGACGACCTGAAATCCTTTGTCCGTAACGTCAACTACAGCAATGTCTGTAAAGATGCGCGACACGACACCTGCACCGGTCAATGGATAGCTGCATATTTCAACGAGTTTCGGGTCACCGGTTTTGGTCGTGTGCTGTGTTACTACAAAGATGTTTTTCACGCCCTGTACCAGGTCCATAGCGCCACCGACGGCCGGTATAGCGTCCGGTGCTCCGGTGGACCAGTTGGCGATATCGCCGTTGGCTGCGACCTGCATCGTGCCCAGTACGCACACATCGATGTGACCGCCGCGAATCATGCTGAAGCTGTCGGCGTGATGGAAATACGCAGCGCCGGGTAGTGCTGTCACATATTTCTTACCGGCGTTCATCAGGTCGAGGTCACGTTTTTCTTCGGCCGGGGGAGGGCCCATGCCGAGCAGGCCGTTCTCAGTGTGATAAATAAACTCCCGGCCTTCGGGTACGAACTGGGCAATCAGTTCAGGAATGCCGATGCCGAGATTGACGTACGAGCCATCCGGGATATCTTGTGCAGCACGTGCGGCCATTTCTTCTCTGGTCCAGCTCATGGGTACGTCCTCCCTTCGGCGATGAGGACGTCTTCATGAATAGGGTCAGTGACCTCAATAATTCGGTTCACGAATATGCCCGGCGTAACCACATGCTCGGGGTTGATGTCGCCACGGCCAACGAGCGATTTCGTTTGCACGATGGTCGTTTTCGCTGCCATGCACATCAGCGGGCTGAAATTGCGTGCCGTTTTGTTGAACATCAGGTTGCCCAGCGGGTCGGCGATCTCGCACTTTATTAATGCGTAGTCTGCTTTGAGCCACGGTTCCATGACGTAGGTGCGTCCGTCGAATTCGCGGTGTTCCTTGCCCTCGGCCAGAATCGTATTCACGGTCGTGGGTGTGTAGAACGCGGGCACGCCTGCGCCCGCAGCACGAATGCGCTCGGCGAGCGTTCCCTGCGGGACGATGTCGAGCGCGACCTTGCCTTCCCGGTACAACTTCGGGAACACCCTGGACTGGCTCGACCGCGGGAACGAACAGATCATCTTGCTGACCTGTCCGTTGCCGATCAGCGCGGCCAGACCGACTTCGCCGTTACCGGTATTGTTATTGATCACGATAAGGTCCTTCGCGCCGTGATCAATTAACGCGTGCAGCAGTTCTATTGGACTGCCCGATGCACCGAAGCCACCGACCATAACGGTCGCCCCGTCCGGTATATCCGCAACGGCTTCTGCGACCGATGTGTATTGCTTGTTAATCACTTCTAAGTTTCTCCCGTGTAATAGTTGTCTACACGAATGTTTCCGTCTGGTCCCAAAGCGCCTCGATCCGATCGATCCGGTCTGTCGCCACGTCCTGGAGTTCCCTGGCCACCTGCGCCACGACCAGCTCGCACATCGCGACTATAGGCACGGAACTGTCGAACGGGCCGACGGCTGGCACCTTGATCTGACTCCAGGTATCGGCCAACTCGACCAATGGAGACAGCGGACTGTCTGTTATGGCCACGACCGTGACGCCGGCCTCGCAGAGAACACTTGCCGCCAGCATTACCTGCCTCCTGTAACGGGGAAAGTCGATGACCACGGCTGTATCGCCCGGCGCGGCGTCGCTCAGTTCGGTACCGAATGAGTGCTCTTCGAGTGAGCGCACGCCGGGGCGAACCATGGACAGGCCACTTTGCAATGCGTGAGCGCCTGCCTGGGATGTCTCGCCCGATAGCACCCAGACTTTCCGCGCCTGAACGATTGGCGTCACAAGCGCCGCGATGCGATCGCCTTCGACGGCGTCAAATACCGAGGTAATAGCCTCGTTTATCGCCGCTCTTGCCGACAGGCCCGGATCCCTATCGCTGCGGATGCGCTCGCTGGGCCGTGACAGCCGCTGCGACAGGTCGCTGCGAACGTGATGCTGGAGGTCGGTGTAGCCCTCGAATCCGAGCTTGGTCGCGAAACGCACGATTGACGGGCGACTGGTGCCAACGCGGCCGGCCAGGTCCGAAACCGTGCCGAAAGCGAGGAGTGTGGGTTCGGCCAGCGCTGCCTCGGCAATACGGCGCTGCGTGGGCGTCAAATTACTGCTCACGGCCGCAATAAGGTCCAGGGTGGACGTTGCTGGAACTGGCCTGTTCATATTGTTACATTAACACATACGTATCGTTCAATGTGTTACATTAACACGGATTAGCAACACCAAATTCGAAACTCGAGGTGCAACGTGGCAGCAGCAGGTAAATACGTCCCGACAGACAGGGAACAGGCATTCAGGGATACGATCGAGAATCCGAAGTACGACCGCGAGATCATCAACGGTCTCAAGCCCTTTTTCGACGAGAAGGCGCCGGATGCCATCAAGGGCTTCTATTCCAAAGATGAACTTGCCGCACTGCTGGCGCTGAAGGGAACAGAACGCGACGTAGAAAATCGCATGCCCGTGAAGATGACGCGCCACCTTTACGATATGGCCCTTAACAGCATCCCGCTGCAAAGGCTCGTCAAAGCCAACCCGGACGAGACACTGAACCTTGCGGGTTCGGAAGACCCGGGTCACCAGATGGATTTTGCGCCGGTTGAAGGCCTGTTGCACAAATACGAGATGGGTCTCCTGTATGCAGTATCTACTTGCTCGGCACATTGCCGCTTTTGTTACCGCGAAGAGCTTATTAGCCAGAAAGAAGTCGAACGACAGGACGGCACGGTCGCCAAGAAAGGCCTGGCCAAGATTCCGGAAGTTACCGACTACATAAAAGCACACAACAAAATTGTTGATGCGAACGGTGGACGCCACCCGGAGACGGGCCGCGAAAAACTGCGCGAAATACTGTTGTCCGGTGGTGACCCGATGGCGCTGCCCAACCGCAAGGTTGGTGCGTGGATGGCAGCGCTTGCTGAGGCGGGCGTCGAGTCGATTCGACTCGGCACGAAAGAAATGTCGTTCCATCCGAAGCGCTTCGACGAAACCTTCCTCGCGATGATGGACAACTTCCACGCGGCTTACCCGGATATCGGTTTCCGTCTGATGATCCACTTCAACCACCCGGACGAGTTCCTTTTAAAGGGCGAGGACGGCGAGTACCTGCAGAACCCCAACGGTTCGCTCATGTGGCATCCCGACACCAGGAAGGCTATCGAGGGTGTAACTTCGCGCGGTTGGATCAATGTCGAGAACCAGGCGCCGATCATCAAGGGGATCAATGACGACGCCGAGGCACTCCGGGTGATGCAGCGTGCTTTGTACCGGGTTGGTGTAAACAATCACTACTTCTTCTGCGGTCGCGACATTGTCGCGTACCGGCACTTCAATGTGCCCATCGAGACGGTTTGGAACCTCCTCAACGAATCACAGAAAGGTCTGTCGGGCGTTGAATCGCATGCGCGCCTGTCGATTACCCACTACAAGGGCAAGACCGAGGTGGCTGCGGTTACCAGCGAACCGATCCCTGGTATTCCGGGAACGGAGAATGGTGTATTGATCTTCAAAATCCTGCGTAACGCGTTGGACGCTCCGGATCGCGGCAAGGTCTGCATCGTCGGGCGCAACCCGGATGCCATCTGGTTCGATGACTACGAAGATCGCGTTATCTTTGATGAGGCCGGCTTGTTCGACTACGCACGCGTCGACAAGAAACGGGTCGAGATCGACGAAGAAACCATGGAGGCCGCCGTAGGCTAGTATCTGCTCTCGCGCTATACAGGTCACCATGCGATTCGTTCCACACTACCGCAATTGTTGAATCTGATTGGTGCCCAGAAGAGGACTTGAACCTCCACCTACATACGTAGACTAGCACCTGAAGCTAGCGCGTCTACCAATTCCGCCACCTGGGCATTTCACAAACCAATCAGATATCAAACCAACCTATCAAACCGAACATACGACAAAAACCATACCAGTCGTATCGCCCGTGGTCGACCGCTCCTTGTAACCGCGCGATTCTTCGGTAGATAATCATCACGAGTTACATAGCATCACTAGCACTTGAAGCTAGCGCGTCTACCAAGTCCGCCACCTCACCGCGTACAATTGGAGTACGGCGGGGTGGCGCACTGTACTCAAAGCAGGCGCGTTCTGTCAATCACAACCCACAACCTCAGACATACGGAGCTGTATCACTTGGCAGAGAAGCCCAGAAACACGAAGAAGAAGTCCAAAAGCACGGCGAAAATCAAATCCAGTAGCAAGGTGAAGAGTAAGGCAAAGCGAGAGCCTTACAAGCACCCGATTCCCAGCCAAAACGAGCTGATCGATTTCCTGACGGACGTCGGCAAGCCGCTTAAGGTCGAGCCGATTTTGCAGGCCTTTAGTCTGAAGGGGCAGCGGGTGCGCTCGCTGCTGGTGGATCGGCTGCAGGGCATGGTCCGAGCAGGGCAGATTCTTGAGAACCGGCGTGGCGAGTTTTGCCTGACGGCAAAATTGGACCTGGTCACTGGCAAGGTTAGTGGTCATCGCGATGGTTTTGGATTTGTAATCAGGGACGATGGTGAGCCAGAGGATATTTATCTCTCGGCCCGGGAAATGCGAGCGCTGTTCGATCGTGATCGAGTTGCAGTGCGTATTAAGGGTCTGGACAGACGTGGCAGAGCAGAGGGTGAACTGGTGGATGTTCTGGAGCGCGGTACTCGTGAGGTTGCCGGGCAGTTCATTCGTGAGCGCGGCATCGGTATCGTGATTCCCGACAACGCGAAGCTTGCACACCGCATACTGATTCCGAAAGGCGAAGCGGCGAATGCCAAGCACGGCAATATGGTGGTTGCGGAGATACTCGACTATCCGACGCACGTAGAACAGGCAACCGGGCGTATCACAACGGTAATCGGTAATCCCGGCGAGAAGGGCATTGCGACGGATATCGCCATCCACGCGCACGCGATTCCTTTCAAATGGCCGGACGCCGTAAGAGAAGAGGTGGAAGTTTTTGGGGCGAGCGTTCCGGAGTCAGCGCACAGTGGTCGCACCGAGCTGCGGGATGTTGATCTGATCACCATCGATGGTGCCGATGCGCGTGATTTCGACGACGCGGTTTATTGCAAGAAATCCGACAACGGTTGGCGATTGCTGGTCGCGATCGCAGATGTTGCTCATTACGTCAGCGTTGGCTCGGCTCTGGATAAAGAGGCGATCGTGCGCGGTACCTCGGTGTATTTCCCGGATCGTGTTGTACCGATGCTGCCAGAAGTGCTGTCAAACGGACTCTGTTCACTCAACCCAAAGGTTGATCGGCTCTGCATGGTTTGCGATATGCGAGTCAGCCCTTCGGGCAAAGTGACCAAAGCGACTTTTTTCGAAGGGCTAATGAAATCCAAAGCACGCCTGACTTACAGCCAGGTGGGCGATTTCCTGAGCGGGGCATCAAAAACCTCGGTGCCGAAGGAACTGCAGTCATCGGTACGGGACCTGCACGACCTGTATCAGGCATTTGCCAAAGCGCGTGGTCGCCGCGGTGCGATTGAGATCGACCTGCCGCAGACCAAATTCAAGCTCAACAAAGAGGGCGAGATTGACCGTATTGAAGTAGTGCCACGAAATGACGCCCATCGCCTGATCGAAGAGTGCATGATTGCAGCGAACGTTGAGGCCGCGAGGATTCTCAAGAAAAACAGGATTCCCGGGCTCTACCGTGTACATCCGAAGCCGGACCCGGATCGATTTAACGACCTGCGTTTGTATCTCGTCTCACTTGGCCTGAAGGTGCCGCACCCGGATCACGTGGAACCGCGTCATTTCACTCAGTTGATACAGCAGGTGAAAGACCGACCGGACAGCGCGGCCATTACCATGGCCATGCTGCGGTCCCTGACGCATGCTGAGTATTCACCGACAAATGTGGGCCATTTCGGTCTTGCCCTGGAGTCATACGCCCACTTCACGTCACCAATTCGCCGTTACCCGGATCTGCTCGTACATCGGGCCATTCGCCATATCGTTCGTGGTGGCAAGCCCGGGAAGTACGACTATGCTCCAAAGGAAATGGAGCGTCTGGGAGCAATTACTTCCGCACATGAAAAGCGCGCCGAAGACGCAACACGCGATGTCGAGGCCTGGCTCAAGTGCCAGTACATGGAAGGACACCTCGGTGAAGAGTTTGACGGTGTCATTACAGGTGTCACCAATTTCGGCCTGTTCGTGCAAATCACGGAATTGATGACGGATGGGCTCGTGCACGTGACGAGCCTGGCCAACGATTATTATAAATTCGACGCGGGCTCACAGAGGCTGGTCGGAGAACGCAGCGGCAAGACCTTCAGCCTGGGCGCCGAAATGCGGGTCCGGGTACACAAAGTGGACATGGAAAGCCGAAAAATCGACTTCAGACCCGTTGAGAAGAGACGTACATGAGCAAATCCCATTACATCACGGGGCTCAGATCGGTGGAACAACAGCTGGCGACGGATATCTCGGAGGTCCGTCGCGTGTACGCGGAATACCAGACGGTCAATCCAAGGGTAGAGGCAATCATCAAGTCAGCACGCGCGGCTGGTATTGAGGTGCAGGCCGCAAACCGTGCCCGCCTGGAGCAAATGAGTGGCGAGGCACGCCATCAGGGCGTCATTGCCGAAGTCCTGCGCAGTACCGTGCTCGATGAGGCCGGATTGCGAACGCTGGTGGAGACCCGCCTGCAGGCGTCGGACGGCAAACCGGTACTGCTGCTGGTGCTGGATGGCCTGCAGGACCCACATAATCTTGGTGCCTGCATGCGAACTGCCGATGCTGCAGGGGTTGATGCGGTCGTCGTGCCACGACACGGAGCGGCGGGCCTAAGTCCGACCGTTAGCAAGGTCGCCGCCGGTGCCGCCGAACAGCTGCCGTTCGCGACCGTCGGAAACCTTAACCGGGTGTTGGGGTGGCTCGCGGACTACGGCGTGCGGGCGATCGGCACCAGTGACAAGGCCGATTCCAGCCTGTTTGAGGCCGATTTGAGCGGTTCTGTCGCACTGGTTATGGGGCGTGAGCACACCGGGCTTAGCAAGAGTATTTCAGCTCGCTGCGATGTGTTAGTGAGCTTGCCGATGGAGGGGGTCGTATCGAGTCTCAATGTTTCAGTCGCCACTGGCGTTTGCCTGTACGAAATAGCCCGACAAAGGGCCTTGCGCCCGGCGTAAGCCTTAGGTAGGATGCGCCTCCCGCTCATAAGGGCGGTTTTTAACCTCTTGCTATACCGGATGTGCCGGATAGCTGTTACCCGAAAGGGGTAGCTTGTCGTTGTGACAAGGTATCCGTCGGGGTTTCATCCAAAAGGGTAGAAAATGAGACACTACGAAATCGTGTTTCTGGTCCATCCGGACCAGAGCGAGCAGGTTCCTGCCATGGTAGAAAAATACCACGGCATGGTGACCGAGTCAGGTGGCACTGTTCACCGCTCAGAAGATTGGGGTCGCCGCCAGCTGGCACACCCGATCAATAAGATCCATAAAGCGCATTACGCTCTTCTTAATGTTGAGTGTGTATTCTCTGTGGTGGAAGAGATCAAGAGCGCTTTCAAGTTCAACGACGCGGTTCTGCGTCACCTCGTTATTTCTCGTGACGAAGCCGTCACCGAAGCATCGCATATGGCGGTTGCCGTGGCTGAAGAAAAGGCCAAGGAGAAAGAGGCTCAGCAACGTCGCGAAGCCAAAGCTGTAGCGGAAGCTGCCATGCGAACCGAGGTTGCCGAAAAGGCGGCCGCGGAAGCTGATGCTGAAGCAGCTGCGGAAGAAGTCGCCGCGGATGCGGCAGAAGAGCCTGCCGCTGAAGTTACGGCAGAAGAGCCTACTACTGCTGAAGTTACGGCAGAAGAGCCTGCCGCCGAAGTTACGGAAGCTACCGAAGAGGTTGTTGCCGAGCAGACTGAAGAAACGCCGGCTGAGCCAGTAGCCGCCGACGCAGCAGTGGCTCCAGAAGCTGATGCCGATGCTGAAGCCGCATCATCAGAAAGCAGCGCTGACAGCAACGATGACAGTGCTGAAGCACGAAGCGCCTGAGGAGAATTACTATGAGTCGTTATTCACGTAGACGGAAATATTGTCGTTTCACCGCCGAAGGCATCACAGAGATCGACTACAAGGATCTCAACCTGCTGAAAGCCTACGTTACGGAGACGGGCAAGATCGTCCCGAGCCGCATCACAGGAACGAAGGCTCGCTATCAGCGTCAGTTGGCATCGGCTGTGAAGCGAGCACGTTTTCTCGCGTTGTTGCCGTACACCGACCGTCACTAGACGCCGGGAGAAGTTTTGATGCGCGGTGTAGCTGCCTGGTTGGTGGCGCGTCCGCAAAACGCGATATTGGTCCTCTGCGTTACGATGTTGGTGCCAGTATTGCAACCAGTTAGCAGTGCAATCCTGGTAATGCTCGTTTTGGCTCAAGGACCAAAAAGGGCACTTTTTCAGGCGGCGCTGGCCGGGATTGCGCTGTTGGCGATGCTGGTACTGGCCGGTAATCCGGTTGTGATCGTGATTATTTCAATCATGATGATGTGGCTACCTGTCTTTCTGCTGGCCTGGATGCTGGCGTTGACGCGGTCATTTACATTGACCATGCAGGTGTCAGTGATCATTGCGATTATTGCCGCAGCGGCGATGGGATTGATGATCGATGATGCTGCGACGTTTTGGCAGCCTTACATCAGGAAGTGGTCGGATGTGATGCAGCAAGCGGGTGGGGTTTCGGGCGCTGCAACTGAAGCCAACCTTACAGAATTAGCAGATAGTCTCGGGGCAGTGTTAGTTGTATCTGCTTGGTTTATTTACTCGGCAGTATTGATGCTTGGGTATTTGGCGTATACGAGGCTTAGTGAGAAGCCCGGTCGGTTTGGCTGGATTCGGGAATTGAATTTTGGACGTATATTGGCGTTCACTCTGGCGCTGGTGCTGCTACTGTCATACGTTAGCAGTTCAGTATTGCTGGAGAGTGTAGCCGCTGTCTTGTTTGCTGTTTTCTTTGTGCAGGCGTCAGCTTTGGTTTACTGGATAAGCGCAGAATGGAAGTTGCCAGGGGCTGCTGTAATCGCAGTCTACGTAATTTCCTTTGTGAGCGGATACGTCGCGATGGCGATGATGGTAATTGGATATTTGGATGCCTGGTTTAATGTGCGGCATCTTGTGAAAAAAACGTAAAGGTTTGAAAACATGAACGTTATTTTGTTGGAAAGCGTTGAAAATCTCGGTGGCATCGGTGACCTTGTCAAGGTTAAGCCGGGCTATGGTCGTAACTTCCTGCTGCCGCAGGGCAAAGCGGCTCTTGCCACTGATAGCAACATGAAGCAGATTGAATCGCGTCGTGCTGATCTTGAAAAAGCAGCAGCTGAAGAGCGGGCGAAGGCCACTACGCGGGCAGCATCGATCAATGGTGTCGAACTCGTTATCGCAGCGAATGCAGGTAGTGAAGACAAGTTGTTCGGATCTGTCGGACCGATCGATATCGCAGAGGCATTTGCGGCGATACAGGTTGAGGTTGAGCGCAGCGAAGTTCGCATGCCAGATGGCCCGATTCACAGTCTTGGTGAGTTTCAGGTCGGCGTTCACCTGCACGGTGACGTCAACGCAGAAGTAACGGTACGCGTTGTCGCAGCCGAGTAGTATTCCGGCTGCTGTGGTCAGCCGGCTGTGTTACCTTTAAGCCAGAATAAATACTGGCAGGGGATATCTGGGAATGGTCCGAGCATTGGACGATGGCATGGTCGATGGGGGTGCTGAACAGCGCCTCAAGGTACCACCGAACTCCATAGAAGCGGAACAGTCCCTGATTGGCGGCCTGATGCTCGACGCATTAGCCTGGGATAAGATCGCCGATGTCATCGTCGCCGATGACTTTTATCGAAAAGATCACCGCCTGATTTTTTTGGCCATAGCCGATCTTATCGAGAAGGGCAGTCCTTGCGACGTCGTTACAGTTTCAGAGCACCTGGATTCCCACAGCGAGCTTGAAAATTCCGGCGGTCTGGAATACCTGGCGACACTGGCCAATGAGACGGCCGGCGCTGCAAACGCCAGGGCCTACGCCAAAATCCTTCGGGAACGCTCCACATTACGTGCCTTGATCAGCGCGGGCAATGAGATAGCCGGAAGCGCGTTTACCAACGACGGGCGGACTGCTGCGGAAGTACTTGAAGACGCTGAAAAGATGGTCTTCGAGATAGCCGACAAAGGCACCCGCGGCAAGAAAGGCTTCAAGTCGTTGAAGGACATTCTCCCGGAAGCGGTCGATCGAATCGACACACTGCATCAGTCCGATGGCGATATCACTGGCATTTCGACCGGATATCACGAATTCGACAAATTGACAGCCGGCTTGCAGCCGGGCGATCTTGTCATCGTTGCGGGCCGACCCTCTATGGGTAAGACCACATTGGCCGTCAACATGGCCGAGAACGCGGCGATCGGATCCAAAGTACCGACGGCAATATTTTCCATGGAGATGCCAGCCCAACAGCTGGCTTTCCGAATGATCTCGTCGCTCGGTCGCGTGGATCAGACCCACTTGCGTACTGGCAATTTTCCGGATGAAGACTGGTCGCGAATCAATACTGCTGTGCAGCTGATGTCAGAAGCACCGATTTTTATTGATGACACGCCGGGTCTTTCGCCAGGTGAAATACGAGCCCGGGCAAGACGCTTGCAACGCGAGCACGGGCTGGGCCTCATCGTAGTCGATTATCTGCAGCTCATGCAGGTACCTGGCAATAAGGAGAATCGTGCGACTGAGATTTCGGAAATATCCCGTGGTCTTAAGGCGCTGGCCAAAGAACTATCGTGTCCGGTAATTGCTTTATCGCAGCTGAATCGAAGTGTTGAGCAACGTACAGACAAACGCCCGGTAATGTCGGACTTGCGTGAATCAGGTGCGATCGAACAGGATGCGGACCTGATCCTCTTCATCTACCGCGAAGAAGTCTATAACCAGGATACGCCAAGAAAGGGTATTGCGGATATCGCGATTGCCAAGCAGCGTAATGGACCTATCGGCGATTTCCCGCTGACCTTCGTGGGTCGTTACACCAAGTTTGAGAACTGGGTGCCGAACACCTACGGCGACGATTATCCATTGCCGTAGGAGCGCGTCTTAGTCGCGAAGCGCAACGGCGGCCGTATGGCTGCAAAAACTACGAAGCGAAGAATCCCATCTTTACGCCAGCGAGCTGAACAACATCGTTGTCCTGCAGCTTGCGCGCCTGCGCACCAATAGGCTGCCCATTAACGAGTGGGAAGTCGCCTTCGGTACCGGACTCGACATGCACGATGTAATAGCCTTCTGCTCGTCGTGTGATCGCTGCAACTTGCACGCCCGGCCGGCCAAGTGTCGTCAGAGCCTTGGTCAGCTCCAGTTCTCGGCCAGCGAAGGCGCCGCTTAGGACCTGCAGCTTCGCAAGCGGTAGTGCGTTGGGCGCGTTGGCCGGATCGATACCGTGTGAGGTTTCCGTGTGCGAGACCTGATCGCCAATCGATGGAGCTGTTGGCTTTTCTTCAAGCGCCGCCGCCTCCTCAGGATCCAGTTTGACGGCCTCGGCCGCTTCAGACTGAACTTCGGTTTGTTCTTCTACGGCGGCCTCTGCAGCCGCTTTTTCAGCTGCGGCTTCGGCTTTGGCTAGCTGTCCGGCATTCTGCTGACCGGCTGGAATAACCATGGTCTTTTCGAACTCGTCCTGTTCGGTCTCATTCGTTTGCTGGTCAGAGAACCGTAATTGGTGATGGCCAATGGTAATAACATCGCCATGCTGCAATGCGTGCTTTTTAATCAGCTTGCCATTGACGTAAGTGCCATTGGTGCTGTTCAAGTCCTCAAGAAAGGAATCGTTAAGAATATTGATGATCAGCGAATGATGTCCGCTGACAGCCGGATTATCGATGCGTACATCGTTATCCGGAAGGCGACCAACGGTGTAGCGTTCCTTGGTCATGTTGTATTCAGCCAGGACTTGATTGTCCAGACTTAGAATTAACCTTGCCATGATTTCTCGCTCTTGAATCCTTGCTTTCCTAGCTCACTGCCTAGGAACGAAATAAGCCGGCAATCTTTGCAAGCAGGCCCTTTTTTGCCGGGAAGGCTTCCTTAACCTGCGCAAGCATTACCGACACATTGTCACGCCCGCCGTGGTCGTTGGCTAGGTCCACTAGCTGTTGACCAACGACGTCAAGACTATCATTAAAAGTACTGATAGTTAAGTGAATATCGTCATCCTCGACCATGTCGCACAGGCCGTCGGAACACAGTAAATAGATGTCATCCGGGAGCACATCGTATTCGTGAACTTCGACTTCAACGGTAGGCTCAACACCCAACGCGCGCGTCACGTAATTCCGGTTTGTGGAACGTTGCGCCTCTTCAGCGGAGTAGAAGCCACGGTCAACCAGTTCTTGAAGCAGTGAGTGATCCAGGGTGACCTGATCTAGCTCCCCACCGCGCAAGCGGTAGGCGCGGGAATCACCAACATGCGCGATGGAAATTTTGTCATCGTAAAACATACAGGCGACGATGGTAGTGCCCATTCCTTCGCAATGCGTCTGACTTTGTGCGGTTTGATAGATGATTTTGTTGGCACGATAAATCGCGTCGCGCAAAACGATTGATTGCCGCATCATTCCGCTGTGCGGATCAACGTCGTGACGCTCTTCTCGATTGGCACCTTCAGACGCCAGTTCGGTAACGATCTGCACGGCGATACCGCTTGCGACCTCGCCCGCATTGTACCCACCCATTCCATCAGCCAGAACCATCAGGCCGATGTCTCCGGTAGTGCCGATCGCATCTTCGTTGTGCTCACGGACACGGCCCGTGTCGGTCAGCTCAACAAAATCAATTTTTCCGCGAAGTGTCATGGTAATTTTCGTTCTCGCTCAAAAACTCTTCAAATAACTCGTGTGCAGTTCCTGAGTGCGATAGCCATTTCGGCACCGCAGGAAAAGCGATCTTGTGGACGTTTTGCCAGCGCTTTCATTAGCACGGCGTCGATACTGGGGGGTATACCAGCGCGTCGGCTTGAAATTGGTGCCGGATCTTCGGTTGCTATTTTTGTCATTAATACCGCGATATTCGACGCCTTAAACGGCACCTCGCCAACCAGGAGTTCGTACAGGGTAACACCAAGTGAAAACAAGTCCGAGAGCCCTGTGAGGTCCTCCGCACCCAGTTGCTCGGGCGACATGTACATTGGTGTTCCCAAGACAATTCCTGTCTTGGTCTCATTGTTGTCCGTCATGCGCGCGACGCCGAAGTCGCTGATCTTGATCGATCCCTCTTTCGGGTTATAGAGCAAGTTAGCTGGCTTGATGTCGCGGTGGATAACGCCCTGGTTGTGCGCATAATCCAGGGCATCAGCTGTTGCCGCCGCTAGTTCAATCGCCCGTTTGGGCGCAAGCAGTTTGTTGGGATCAGTGAACGTTCTGAGTGGTATGCCGGGTACATATTCCATCGCGATATAGGCGAGACCTTTGTCCTCGCCTGCGTCGAATACCGTAATGATATTGGGATGTGTCAGCCGTCCGGCTGATTCGGCTTCGCGGTAGAATCGCAGTCGCGCCTCTTTTAGCTCCTCATCCTCGAACTCTTTTTCGATCGGGATGGCCTTTACCGCTAACGCCCGGTTGATTCTCGGGTCTTTCGCTAGATAGACGGCGCCCATGGCCCCGCGACCAATGCGTCGCTCGATGACGTAGCGCCCCAGTTGTTCCGGGGCACCGCTCGCCTTTTTCGAGTGAGACTCGCTGACCGCACGGGTTCCCTGGGTACGTTTCATCCACTCAAGAACGGCTTCAGCGCGCTCGGGCTTGGCCTGTTGATCGAACGCCAGAGATAGCTTGTACATTATCGCGCCAACCGTCTCGGACGGATTACAGCGGCGAAATTCTGCGAACGCAGGCTCCAGGCGACCAGCCGCGAGGAAATCTGCACCTTTCCTGAACGCATCACCCGATACTTTCTTAACATCGACTACGAGCCAGGCACTCAATATCGCGATGCCAACGAAGATCAACATCGGACGCCCGAGATCCATGCGGATTTGCAGGCCAAATAATAGCGCCGCTTCGACCAGCAACAAAATCGCAATTACCGTGATTGTCAGGACGGAAATATCACGACGGTTTCTGTCCGGCAAGAACAGTACAGCAACTATGGCCAGCATTGCCGGTATTAGATACTCCATCGCCTTGACGGCTGACGGGGAACTAATAGTGCGGTTGTTTTCAACGTCGGCCAGCAGCGTTGCGGTAATTTCCGAAACAGTGACCAACTGTCCCGACGGCAACATGGCAATTGCGTTGACCAGTGGCTGGTCGGAATCGACAAATACCGTCGCGTCCTTGAGAGCTGCTGTTGAATCAGCACTCAACAAATGGTTGACGTTGATTCGCGGTAAGTCGACGTAGCTCGAAAAGTAGATCAAATCTTCAGCGCTCGAGAGCATGCTGCCGGTACCCGTTTCCGAGGACTCAAAGTCAATGGCGAGTGGCAGCGACGGCGACATGACACCGCTATTGAGTTGCCACAATTCTGATTGGCGCAGAACGTTGTCACTGTCGGGTCGAATGGTAATGAATCCGTCACGTGTTGCCAGATCGGCTAATCGATGTCGCGTAGGAACGAATACCGGACTCTGCGAATTCAGCAAAGCGGACCATGCCGGTAACTCATCCGAGGCAGGAATATCGGGCGGGTTCGACAATATAATGCGGCCTGCGCCGGAGTTTTGAAGCGCTTCTATAACCTGACCATAGCGACTCATTACTTCGTCATGTGTTGATCGTTTCGTATCGATGCTGGCGATGTAGGCGTTGTCCAGCGCTTTGTTCGGCATGCCGCCTGCAAGCTGATCATAGAGGACACGATCTGCCGCGACGAACCACTGGGCTAGTGGCCCATACACCACCAATAGCAACAGGCACGCAAAGGAGAGTGCGATGATTCGGTTGCGTTTTTGTTGCTTGTTCGTTTCCAAAATGGGTCAGGTCTCTGATTTAAGGGCAAAATTATAGGTAAATATGAGCATTCTTAATGAGATAGGGTTGGCACTTTTTATGTAATACCGACTTTGGAAGCGGTGCTATCATTGACTTTCGCAGGTTTGCGCGTATTTAACAATAATCAGTGCGCCGGTTACGGGATATTTTGATTGAGTCTGGTAAATACCCGTTATTTCAATAACTTATGAGAGTCATGCGAGCCGGTTCTTGTCGGGCCTGAGCTCCATGCGTCCCATATACAGCTTCAAGGAAGGTCGAAAGTCGTGCCAAAGGCCAAAATCGCCTATCTCTGTACCGAATGTGGTGCGCACAGCGTCAAATGGGTGGGGCAGTGCCCCGATTGCGCGGCGTGGAACACGCTATCCGAAACCAGGGTTTCGGTAGCAAAAGCCGGGCCGGGATTATCGGCAACGACCCTTGAGGATTTGCCGGGCGATATTGAGTTCCGCCACCCGACCGGATTTGGAGAATTCGATCGGGTATTGGGCGGCGGACTGGTGCCGGGAGCAGTGGTTCTTCTCGGCGGTGATCCCGGCGTCGGCAAGTCGACACTGCTGCAACAGGTTTCTGCGAATCTGATGCAGGAAGCGCCGGTTTGTTACGCGACCGGTGAGGAGTCATTACGGCAAATCGGCCAGCGGTCGTTGCGTCTTGGGCTCGATGCCGCGGCGATGAACCTGTTGTCTGATACGTCGATCGAAAACGTATTGTCAGAAGCCAGAAAATGCCAGGCGCGGATTCTGATTATCGACTCAATGCAAACCATGGTCAGCACCGCCGTGCCTTCGGCACCAGGGTCCGTCGCTCAGCTGCGCGATGGTGTTGGGAAGATTGTGCAATTTGCGAAACAGAATGATGTGGCCGTATTTATTATCGGCCATGTCACCAAAGAGGGAGCGATTGCCGGCCCACGTGTCGTCGAACACATGGTAGATACGGTCTTGTATTTCGAGAGTGATCCTACAAGTCGATACTCAATGATCCGTTCTGTGAAGAATCGATTCGGTGCCAGCGGCGAAATGGGTGTATTCGCGATGACCGAAACCGGTTTTCTCGAGGTTAACAATCCGTCAGCCATTTTTCTGTCGCGTGAGTCAGTTGATGAGCCAGGCAGCGTGGTGTCGGTGACGTGGGAGGGTAGTCGACCGTTGCTGGTGGAAATCCAGGCACTCGTCGCGGACGGCAACAGCAACTATGCGAAACGACTTGCACAGGGAGTCGATCAAAATCGCCTTGCGTTATTGCTCGCGGTCTTGCAGCGCCACGGTTCCTTGTCCGTGACCGATGAAGACGTATTCGTCAATGTTGTTGGTGGGCTGCGCATTCACGAGACAGCAGTCGACCTGCCCATCTTGTTGGCGATCGCGTCCAGTTTTCGCGATCGCGCGGCGCCGAAACGATTGGTTTGCTTTGGGGAAATCGGACTTGCTGGCGAAATACGGCCGGTACGATTTGGTGCCGAACGAATCGCCGCTGCCGCGAAGCAAGGCTTCACCCGCGCCATTGTTCCGCAAGCAAACGTGCCGAAGAAATCACCGGCTGGCATCGAAATTGTCGGTATTCGCAGACTCAGTGAAGCGCTTGACGAAGCTTTCTGAGGGCCCTAGTCGGCGTCCAGCTTGGACTGAAGTCGCTGCCCGACGCGTACCGTGCGAATTCGATTGTCATCGGCCTCAACGATTTCGATCGGGTAACCGTTGATTTTCAGGCAGGTCATGGGCTCCGGAATGGTCTCCAGCAACTCCACGATCAGTCCGTTCAGGGTTTTTGGGCCATCGGTTGGCAACTCCCATTCCTGTGTCCGGTTGAGGTCGCGAATATTCGCTGCCGCGTCCACCAGGTATTTATCGGAACCATCCATTACAACATCGCTCTCATCATCGGCAGGATCAGTCGTGAATTCGCCGACGATTTCTTCAAGAATATCTTCAAGCGTAACGATGCCCTGAATGTCGCCGTACTCATCCACAATCATCGCAATACGCTCGCGTCGTCGCTGAAACTGAACCAGCTGCGTACTGAGTGGTGTGCCTTCTGGCACGAAGTACGCTTCTGTTAATAAGCTTTGCAGCGAATCCCGGTTGAACACCCTGTTCCTTGCATTGGCAAGGCGGCGCAAATGCAGAACACCAATGATCTTATCGATATTGTCTCGATAAACGGGCAGGCGCGTATGCTGACTTGTCGCGATTGTGACTTCGATTTCTGCGTCGTCATTGTCGAGGTCGATCCCGACAATCTCATTGTGCGGCACCATAACGTCGTCGACCGTAACTTTTTCGAGGTCGAGGATGCTAAGTAGCATTTGTCGATAGCGTGGTGATATTCGTGTGCCCGCTTCATGCACGACTGTGCGTAATTCCTCGCGTGACAGTGAATACAGGTCGTTGGATCCGCTGCGTACTCCGAACAGAAAAAGCACACCGTTTGACGCGACATTGATCAGCCATACAATCGGATATGTGATTTTGAGCAGAGGGTAGTAAATCAAAGCCGCTGGAAAAGCGAGGCGCTCCGGATACAAGGCGGCGAGCGTTTTCGGTGCGGCCTCCGAGAATATCAAGACCGCCAGGGTCAGAAATATCGCACCGAGCGCAGCGGCAGGTTGACCACCAATCTTGAATGCGAAGACAGCGACCAGAGATGCGGCAGAGAAGTTGACGAGGTTGTTGCCCAGCAGGATCAGGCCGATAATTCGGTCCGGCCGCTGCAGTAATTTTTCAGCAAGTTTTGCGCCGCGATGACCCTGGCGTGCTTTATGCCGCAACTGGTAGCGGTTGAGGCTCATGAGCGCTGTTTCCGAGCCTGAGAAGAACGCGGAAAGCAGCAGTAGTACAACAAGCAGTGTCAGGATACTTGCTAGTGAAATGTCATCGCCCAAAAGTAGGGCACCTCTCGATCAAGAAACACTATGTGAGTTCATCAGCCCGGCCGGAAACTGTCAAGAACGCGTGTCTCAGCTCCAGCTTCGATGAAAAAGTTGTTCCAGAATGACTCTCACGCCGAAGTAGGCAACACATAATAAAAGAAAGCCACCCAGGTAGAGTTTGACGGCGCGTTTACCTCGCCAGCCCGCGAAGAATCGACCAGCGAGCAGAATGCCAAACACAAATAAAGCGAGCAGTGAAAAGACTGTTTTGTGAGCCAGGTGTTGGGCAAACAAGTTCTCAACAAATGTCAGGCCCAGAAGAATGGTCAATGCGAGACCCGTGAATCCCGCCGCAGCGATACCGAACAAAAGCTTCTCGGTAGTTTCCAGCGGAGCGAATAAGTTGCTCATAGTGGAGAACTTTCCGGCCTGCAAGCGCCGTTCCTGGACCATGGCATACACAGCAACTATGGCGCCGACAGTCAGTAGCCCGTAAGACATCAATGCCACGAGAACATGGGCTCGAACTTGCCAGACAAGTGCCGTCGTTGTAGTGGGCTGATCATCAAAGCCAGTCATGCAAGCAGCCAGTGCGCCAAGTACGAGCAGTCCTGCAGAGATTCCGCGCAGCGCGGGATCGAGGGCCGCAATCAGACTGATCAGTGCCAATTCAAGGCCGATCATCGAAATCGTGTTCCCCACGGAGAGATTGAAACCATTGGCGATCAGTATGGATCCATACAAGGTACTGCTGTGCAGGGAGATCCCGATCGCGACCAGGATGCAGGCAGTGAGGAACAACGGACGGGCATTAGCTGCCATTCGCGGCAGACGCGAAGCGACGAAGGCCGCTGCAGCCATGAGGTAAAGCGAGAAAATTGTGATTTCAGACACAGAAACCCGAAAGGCACTAACCTAACTTTGGAGTCCCTCAATCATCCCATATGGCGTAGTTTAAGAGAACCCTCCTTATGAGAATTCGCGTACTTGGTTGCAGCGGAGGAATCGGTGCCGGTTCACTGACCACCGCATTGCTTGTTGATGACGATGTCCTGATCGATGCTGGTACCGGCATTGGTGACCTGGAACTGTCTGATATCCATTCGATTCGCCACGTATTTCTGACGCACTCGCATTTGGACCACATCGCGGGCCTGCCGATGCTCGCTGATCACATATTTGAAGACAATCTGGCAACGCCGCTGACGGTTTATGCGCGTGAAGAAACGCTGCGGGCGGTACAGGATCACCTTTTCAATGGCGTTATCTGGCCCGACTTCGCGAAGCTGCCATCACCCGAGAAACCAATGCTGCGTTATCGCGTTTGCAGTCCCGGTGATACCATCACGGTAGGGCATCGCGATTTCTATGCGATCGATGTCATGCACAGCGTGCCATCGCTGGGTTATACCGTACAAAAATCGGGCGGCACTTTCGCAGTAAGTGGCGACACCAAGAGCAACGAAACGCTGTGGCCGGTGCTAAATGCCTGCGACGATCTTAAGGTTTTGGTGATCGAAGTGTCTTTTCCAGACGAAATGCAGGAACTCGCCGCAATTGCAGGCCATTACACACCGCAAACACTGACCGACGATCTCAAGCAACTGCAGCATGATCCTGAAATCTGGCTAACCGGTATGAAGCCAGGCGAGGAGAGCCGAATCTTCGATCAGGTCCTGGCAGCTGCACCCGACAAAAATATTCAGATGCTCTCGCGCGGGACAATCCTACAAGTGTAATATGTCGCCATGTTTGAGAATCTTAGTGGCCGACTTTCGGATGCTGCCCGCAGTCTGACGGGTAAGGGCCGACTCACAGAAGCCAATATTAAAGACACGCTACGCCAGGTGCGGCTCGCGCTGCTCGAGGCCGACGTCGCCTTGCCTGTAGTAAAGACCTTTATCGAACGTATTCGTGAGCGCGCATTGGGTGAAGATGTCGGCAAGAGCCTTACCCCCGGCCAGTCACTTCTCAAGATCATTCACGCCGAGCTGGTGCAGATACTCGGCGGTGAATCAACGCCGCTGGATTTCCGGGCACAACCACCTTTTGTCATTATGCTGGCGGGATTGCAAGGCGCCGGTAAGACCACAACGGCAGCGAAACTGGCCAAGCGGCTTATCGAAGTCGACAAGAAGAAGGTCATGCTGGTTAGTGTCGATGTGCATCGCCCTGCGGCAATTCTGCAGTTGCAGACTCTGGCCGGAGAGGTCGGTGCGCTGCATTGCGTCAGCGACGCGAGCGAAGCGCCTGTGAATATCACTACTCGAGCGCTGGACGAGGCGCGACGCTCACACGTTGATGTGTTGATCGTCGATACAGCGGGCAGACTGCACGTCGATCAGGAAATGATGCAGGAAATTGTCGCTGTTCATGGGCAGGCAGAACCGCACGAGACCTTTTTCGTCGTGGATAGCATGGCGGGCCAGGATGCTGTCAACGCGGCAACTGCGTTCGACCAGGCGCTGTCTTTGACGGGAGTGGTGCTGACCAAAACTGACGGCGATGCCAAGGGTGGTGTCGCATTATCGGTACGTGAGGTAACGGGCAAACCCATTCGTTTTATGGGTGTCGGCGAAAAAGTCGACGCACTCGAGGCATTTCATCCGGACCGAATGGCATCGCGAATTCTCGGTATGGGCGATGTGCTGACGCTGGTCGAAGAGTTAGAGCAAAAGGTCAGCAAGGACAAAACCGAAAAGCTGGCAAGGAAACTCAAGAAGGGCAGAGGATTTGATTTGTCTGATCTTCGTGATCAGCTGGAGCAAATGATGAATATGGGTGGTCTGGCGTCAATGCTGGAGAAATTACCATTACCGGGCAACGTGAACTCGGCTGCATTGCAGGATGCCGGTAATGAGCTAAAGATCCGTCGGCAGGTCGCGATAATAAATTCGATGACACCAGCCGAACGGCGCTTTCCAAAAACCATCAACGGCTCACGCAAGAAACGCATCGCACTGGGGGCAGGGCAGCAAATTCAAGATGTTAACCGTCTGATGAAGCAGCATTTGCAGATGGAAAAGATGATGAAAAAGGTGTCAAAAGGTGGATTGAAGAAGATGATGCGCGGTCTCCCCGGCGGCGGTATGCCGCCAGGATTCGGCTAAAAACAGCGGAATTTTCTTTCGATTTTTGGTTTTTCGGGCGCCGGGTCTTCGCCTTACTTATAAGGCCCCGGAAAATAAAGGAATTTTCGCCACCGAAACGCTTCACATTTACCTCAAAACCCGTACAATGCGCCGTCTACTCGGGTCCGCTCGGGTCAAGGCATGTCTGCCTCTCTTTGATTCTTATACGGAAATGTAATGGTAAGTATTCGACTTTCGCGCGCTGGTGCGAAAAAACGCCCTTTTTATCACCTGGTGGTCACCGACTCTCGTAATCGTCGTGACGGCCGGTATATCGAACGTCTTGGTTTCTTCAACCCTGTTGGTCAGGATCACGAAGAGAATCTTCGCATTGATATTGAACGCGTTGATTACTGGGTTGGCCAGGGTGCGCAACCATCGGATCGAGTTGCGTCACTGCTGAAGAAACACCGCAAGGCTGCAGTCAGCAGCTAGTCTGTTGGCATCCACGCCTGTCGTTCTGGGCCGTATTTCCGGCCTGTTCGGAGTCAAGGGTTGGGTGAAGGTGTTTTCGTACACCGAACCGCGTGAAGCGGTATTGCAATACAAAGGTTTGCTGCTTGGCCGGAACGGCAATTGGCAGCCAGTAAAAGTTGCCGAAGGGCAGCGGCACGGAAAGTCGGTCATCTTGCGCTTTGAAGGCTTCGATGACCGTGATCAGGCAGCGGCACTGATCGGGACTGATATCGTCACCGAAAGAAGTGAACTGCCTGAGCCTGAGGAAGGCCATTATTATTGGCGCGACCTTATTGGATTAAAAGTCGTCCATTGCGACGGCACTGAGCTCGGCAAGATCAAAGATATGCTCGAGACTGGTGCACACGATGTGATGGTCGTACAGAGTGAGCAAGAAGGGGAACAGGAACGTTTGATCCCGTTCGTAAATGGCAGAATTGTTCTCAGCGTTGACATGGCCAAAGGGCTCGTCAGTGTTGATTGGGAATGGGACTGAGCAGATGCGTTTTGGTGTCGTCAGCTTGTTTCCTGAGATGGTTGGCACAATCGGCGAATTTGGTGTCGTCGGTCGAGCGCAGAAACGCGACCTGATTAAGTTGGATATTGAAAATCCACGTAATCATACGAGCGACGTCCATCGGACTGTAGACGACAGACCGTACGGCGGCGGTCCCGGCATGGTTATGAAGTTTGAACCGGTCGCTGCAGCGCTTGCGTCGGTGCAGGGCAAGATGCCGGAGGGCAGCCCGATTGTGTACCTGTCACCGCAGGGTCAGATGTTTGACCAGGCGATGGCAAAGAGATTTGCGAAGTTGCCTGGCCTTGTATTGCTGGCGGGGCGCTACGAAGGAATTGATGAGCGGCTGATTGAGTCGCATATCGAAGAAGAAGTTTCGCTGGGTGATTTCGTGCTTTCGGGCGGCGAGATCGCGGCGATGGCTGTAATTGATGCAGTTGTTCGATTGCTGCCGGGCGTATTGGGTGATGATGAGTCAGCTGTGCAGGACTCCTTTATGGACGGCCTGCTGGATCATCCGCATTACACGCGCCCTGAGGAAGTTGAGGGTAGGCGTGTTCCGGAAGTTTTGATGTCCGGTGACCATGCTGCAATCGCCAGGTGGCGAGAAAAGCAGGCGTTGGGACGTAGTTATTTGAGACGACCTGATCTGCTGGACAAACTGGATTTGAATGACGAGCAGCGAATGTTGCTCGACGAATTTTTGAAAGAGCAAAGTCAATGAGCAAAATTATCGAAGCGATCGACAACGAGCAAATGGGAAAGGAAATTCCTGCGTTTGCTCCAGGCGACACTGTAGTTGTGCAGGTTAAGGTCAAGGAAGGTACTCGCGAGCGTCTGCAGGCGTTTGAGGGTGTCGTCATAGCAAAGCGCAATCGAGGTCTCAACTCTTCTTTTACCGTTCGCAAGATTTCGCACGGTGAAGGCGTTGAACGCGTATTCCAGACGTATAGCCCGGTTGTAGACTCGATCGAAGTGAAGCGTCGCGGTGATGTGCGCCGCGCCAAGTTGTACTACTTGCGTGGACTTACAGGCAAGGCAGCGAGAATTAAAGAAAAAATCTGAAAAACATCAGAAAAACATCGCCTCGGTCACGTTAGTGACCGGGGCGTTTTTGTTTATAATGCGGCTCATTCAGGCGCTTAAAGCTGAACCATTCGATGAGTGCGGGGTCTTTCGTGTTATGAAGAAAATTCTTTTAATTATTGCTATTTCTCTGCAATGCAGCGGTTGCGCGATAATTGTGTCAAATGCGGCCTCGGGCTTTTCTGACAATTTGTCAAAAGCCGTGCTCAATCAGGATGACCCTGAGCTGGTTCGCGACGGAATTCCCACCTTGTTGCTGACGATGGACAGTCTCATAGAGAGCAGTCCGGACAGCCCGCAACTTTTGGCGGCCGGCGCGACGCTGTATGCGACCTATGGTGCGGCATTTGTCGACGATGCGATCCGGCAGCACCGACTAACAGCACGCGCGCGCCGCTATGCGTTGCGCGCGATGTGCGAAACCTATGAGCAATCTTGTGGCTGGCCCGATGCTACTTACGACGAGTTCGTAGAAACGCTGGGCGGCATCGGAAGGGAAAACGCGGACGTTCTATATACCTACGGATTCGCATCACTCGCTTTTCTGCGTGCCCAAACATCGCAGGTGGACTCGCTGGCAGAATTGCCGCACATGGAAGCGCTGTTTAACCACTATCTGAACATAAGTGGCGACGAAGTTAACAGCAGTGTCTACACCTATATGGGCATAATGCTGACCTTGCGACCACCGGCACTAGGTGGCCAGCCGGAACTCGCACGTGAGTATTTTGAGAGGGCTATCGCAGAATCCGGTGGCGCTGATTTGAGCGCTAAAGTCGAATATGCACGTGGCTACGCCAAAGTTCTTTACGAGCGAGAGTTGCATGATCGACTGTTGAACGAAGTTTTGGCAGCAAACCCTGATCAGAGCGGTTTCGTACTGAGCAATGTGATGGCCCAGGAAGAGGCTGTGAAACTACTTGCTGAAGCAGATGACTATTTCTGACTGTTACGCAACAAACAGGCAGATCGACCACAGAAAGGGGTCAGACCCCTTTTTGAATACGGGAATGATATTGACTATGAAGAAGTTTATTTTATCGATTGGCGTTTTGATATTCAGTGTGCCGGCAATGGCGGTGACGCTCAAAATTGCTACGGTGACACCGAACGGATCGCAGTGGATGACGGACATGCGCGCGGGCGCAGCTGCGATCAAGGAGCAAACCGAAGGCCGCGTGCTGATCAAATATTACGGTGGCGGCGTCAAAGGTGACGATGCCAAAGTACTAGGTCAGATTCGCATTCGCCAATTGCAGGGCGGCGCATTCACACCGTCTGCACTGGCTGAGCAGTATTCGGATTTGAATCTCTACGGCATGCCCGTTGTTTTCGATTCTGAGGAAGAGGCCGCCTTCGTTCGCAGCCGCATGGATGCACGACTTCAACAGGGCCTTGAGGATGCCGGGTTCGTCAATTTCGGCTTTGCAACCTCCGGGTTTGCCAACATCATGTCCAGCACGCCGGTACGCTCGTTAGCAGACCTCAAAGGCAAGCGCATTTGGGTTCCAGAGGGTGACAGTATCAGCTACGCTTCGATGGAGGCGCTGTCGCTGAATCCGGTAACGTTGCCGTTGACCGATGTATTGACCGGCCTGCAAACAGGCTTGATCGACATTATTGCGATACCACCGATCGTCGCGTTGTTGATGCAATGGCATACAAAAGTTAAATACGTGACACCATTGCCACTGGTCTACACTTTTGGTTTTATGGCCGTCGACAAGAAGACATTCGAAAAGATCAGCGATTATGATCAGGCAATCGTCCGGGAAGTGATGACCAAAATGTACCGGAACTTCGACAAGGTTAATCTGGTTGATAATCAGGTAGCCTTCGATGCGCTGGTTAGGTCTGGAATCCAGCCCACGAAGTTGGACGATGAAGAGTTCGTAAAGGTACGCAACCTGTTATTGGAATCAAACTTGAAGCTTGGTGCTGAGGGTGCCTTCACCCTGGAGCTTTATGAGGAAATGTTACGCTACATTGGCGATTATCGAAACGAACACGTCGCGGTCACCGAGTAAGCCAGTCAGTGCGATTTAAGCAATTACTGCAACGACTCGATAAAGCGGGTACCGCCCTCGAATCGGCAATGCTGGTTTCCATGCTAACGGCAATGATGCTCGTTGCAGTGGGCCAGATTGTAATGCGTGAAGCGTTTGGCACTGGATTTGGCTGGGCGGATGAACTGGTTCGACTGATGGTGTTGTGGCTCGCATTGATCGGGTCGATCGCAGCGTGCCGGGAAAACCGACATATCCGTATCGACGCCTTGTCCCATGTATTGCCGGACATCGCGGTCAAGATCATTCGGATTCTCGTCGATGTATTTGCAGCTTTGGTTTGCGCCATTATTGCCGTACAGGCGTGGCGCTACTTGCAGATCGAAATCGAATATGAAGATACGGTGCTGGTCGATACACCGGCCTGGATAGCGCACGCGATCTTGCCGGCCGCATTTGCGCTGATGTCCTATCGATTTACAGTTGCTTCACTGAGTCAGGCCGGCAATTTTCTGTTTGCTGCCAAGTCAGAGGCAGAAGAATGATCGTTTTCAGCATCATTCTTGTGCTTCTGGCTATTCTTGGTGCGCCACTATTCGCTGTAATAGCTGCCAGTGCGATGATCGGATTCCACGGTCAGGACTCTGACCTGATGATCATGGCGATCGAGATTCAGAGTATTGGCAGCATGCCATTTCTTGCTGCGATCCCTTTGTTTACGTTCGCGGGTTACCTTTTGAGTGAGAGCAATGCACCGAAAAGACTGGTGCGTTTGACGGGCGCAATGCTTGGCTGGATGCCGGGCGGGTTAGCGATAGTTTGTCTCGCTGCTTGTGCATTTTTCACGGCGTTCACTGGCGCTTCAGGCGTAACCATAATTGCCCTCGGTGCAATCTTATATCCCGCACTGAAACAAGACGGCTACGGCGATAAATTCAACCTCGGCCTGGTTACGTCGGCGGGTAGCCTGGGATTGCTGTTTGCGCCGTCACTGCCGCTTATTTTGTACGGCGTCATCGCCGAGGTTTCTATCGACAACCTGTTTCTGGCAGGAATTTTGCCGGGTCTGTTGATGTTGATCATGTTGTCGGGCTATAGCCTTTGGGTGAATCGCGGCATTCGCAAACCACTGAGCTCATTTTCGATCAAAGAGGTGGGTGCAGCGCTGCGTGAGTCTCTCTGGGAGTTGCCGTTACCGATTGTAGTATTGGGTGGAATTTATTCCGGTTTCTTCGCAGTATCCGAAGCGGCGGCTATTACCGCTTTGTATGTGCTGATCGTCGAAGTTCTGGTGTTGCGTGAAATTCCTCTTCGCGAATTGCCGCGAATCATGCGCTCATCGATGGTGCTGGTCGGCGGTATCCTCATTATTCTGAGTGTTTCAATCGCCTCGACGAGTTACATGATCGACGCTGAAATTCCGCAGAAGTTATTCGAAATCGTCGCCAGCATGGTTAGCAGCCAGACGACGTTCCTGATATTGCTGCTGTTTTTCCTGCTCATATTGGGCGCGATACTCGACATATTCTCTGCGATCGTCCTGGTCGTGCCGCTGATCCTGCCAATAGCCGCAGGTTACGGCATAAATGAGGTTCACCTGGGAATAGTGTTCCTGTCCGCGATGCAGCTTGGTTATCTGACGCCGCCCGTAGGACTGAATTTGTTCATAGCAAGCTACCGGTTTGAAAAACCGATAATGCATGTGTATTCGGCGACTTTCCCATTCCTGATTATTCTGATGCTTTCGGTAGTATTGATAACCTTCCTGCCACAGTTGTCACTTTTCTTCCTGTCAAATTGAATCGACTAGCGGGCTTTGCCACCGTGTGTTTGTTGCCGGTGATGAGTTGGGCGCTCGAGGATATCGAGCTGCCACCCGGCTTCGTCATCGAAGAGTATGCCGATGTTTCCAACGCGCGCTCGCTGGCGTTGGGCGATAACGGTACTGTCTTCGTCTCAACTCGCAGAGATCGATCCGTGTATGCGGTCATCGCCAACGATGGCGAGACTCAAACCATCAAGTTGCTTGATGGGCTTAATACACCCAACGGGATAGCGTTTCATCAGGGTGATCTGTACGTCGCAGAGATAGACCGGGTTACTCGTTACAAGAATATTGAATCGTATTTGCGGGATGTGCCGGATGCCGAAATACTCGATATCAAACTGCCGTCGGAACGGCACCACGGATGGCGTTATATAGGGTTCGGCCCGGACAACAAGCTTTATGTCAGTATTGGCTCCCCCTGCAATATTTGCGAGGCGGATGGCTTTGGACGCATAGTCCGTATGAACGCGGATGGCGGCGACAGAGAGTTGTATGTCGAGGGCATCCGTAACTCTGTAGGCTTTACCTGGCATCCGCAGACCGGGGACTTGTGGTTTACGGATAACGGCCGCGATATGTTGGGTGACGATCTGCCGCCCGATGAATTGAACTACGTGACTCGGCAAGGACAGAATTTTGGATTTCCGTATTGTCACGCTGGCGAGCTATTGGACCCCAAGTTTGGTGGCGGCAAAGACTGCGATGACTACCGCTCGCCCGCACAGAAACTAGGTCCACATGTTGCGCCACTGGGCGTCACTTTTTATACCGGAGAAATGTTTCCTGCCGAATATCGCGGGCAGATATTTATCGCGGAACATGGGTCCTGGAATCGGTCAAAGAAAATAGGCTATCGCATTACGCGAGTCCGGCTTGAAGGCGGGGTGCCGGTCGAATACGCAGCATTTGCCACGGGCTGGCTACAGAATGAGTCGGTATCCGGGCGCCCTGTGGATTTGTTGGTGCTTAAAGACGGGTCAATGCTGGTCAGTGATGATCATAGGGGTAAGATCTATCGAATTAGTTACACTCAAGGCAGGAACTGAGGACGACATCTTATGAGTAGCAGGAATTTCTTAGTCAGGCTGATATCCAGCCTCTGGCACGGTGTGGACGGCGTCAGGAAAATCTTACATTTGCTGCTGCTCGTTATGCTGTTTCTCATCTTCTTCGGTGCGGTTTCGGGAACGGCACCGATCTTGCCGCAGCAAGCTGCGTTATTTATTCAGCCCGTTGGTCCTTTGGTCGAGCAGCTCGACGGCGACTCCTATGACAGAGCTGTGGCTGAGTTACTCGGCGATGCGCCGCCGCAGACCCTGGTCCAGGATATTATCGACGCGCTTGAATTCGCGAAGACCGATGATCGCATTTCAGCGTTGCACCTGGAGCTGAGCGCCATGGGCGGTGGTGGACTGAGCAAGTTGCGTCGAATCGGTGTTGCGATCGAGGATTTTAAGGAGTCAGGAAAGCCTGTCGTTGCCAGCGCCGATTATTTCAGCCAGTCGGCTTACCACTTGGCGGCACACGCCGATGAGCTCTACATGCATCCGGAGGGTATGGTGTTCATGCAGGGCTACGGTGGCTTCAGAAGCTATTACAAAGAAGCGATCGATACCTTGCGGCTGGATTGGAACGTGTTTCGTGTCGGTACGCACAAGTCTTTTGTAGAGCCGTACACTCGTATGGATATGTCGCCTGAAGACCGGGAGTCCCGTACTCGACTTATCGGGCAATTCTGGACCATGTACCAGCAGGATGTTGAGGCAGCACGAGAATTGCCAGAGGGCACGATCGATGATTTCGCGCAGAATCTCGTGGCGCATGTCGCGGCGGCGAAGGGTGATATTGCTGTTGCCTCGCGTGAGTTGGGACTGGTCGATGAACTCGTTGGCCATGCCGAGCTAAGAGCTATCCTTACCGAGTACGCCGGCGAGGACTCCGACGACAGTACCGATTATTCGTCCGTACACTCAACCGACTACCTGGGCAATATACGCTTGCTGCATAGCAATGACGTGCAGGATGAAAACGTCGCTGTAATCGTCGCTGTTGGAAATATTCTCAATGGATCACAGCCGTCAGGGACGATCGGTGGTGCCTCGACTGCCGGATTATTGCGTCGTGCGCTTTCTGATGATTCCGTAAAGGCGGTTGTCTTGCGTGTCGACAGCCCAGGTGGCAGCGTTTTCGCTTCAGAGGTCATTGCGCACGAAATCGTGGCGCTGCAAGCGGCGGGAAAACCGGTTGTGGCATCAATGGGCAGCGTCGCAGCGTCGGGCGGTTACTGGATATCAGTGGTCGCCGATCAGATCATTGCCAGCCCGGCGACGGTGACAGGTTCGATAGGCGTGTTCGGCATGTTTCCGACTTATCAACGGACATTGGAGGCCATTGGCGTAACGACCGACGGCGTCGGAACAACGCCGTGGGCTGGGCAGTTACGGCCCGATCGTGAGATGTCGGAGCCGATGAAAGAGCTGTTTCAACTCATTATCGGTGATGCCTATGATGATTTTATTTCCGGTGTAGCGGACCAGCGCGGGATGGAAAAGGACTTCGTCGATAGCGTCGCCCAAGGCCAGATCTGGACAGGTCAGGACGCACTCGAGCACGGCTTGGTCGACACACTCGGTACTTTCGAGGACTCGGTGCGCGCGGCGGCCGAACTCGCAGGTCTTGAAGAAGGCGATTACGGCCGCAAGCTGATCGAAATAAGCCTGTCACCCACAGAGCAGATGGTGCTTGATTTACTCGCGGTTTCAAGTAGTGCCGGGCTGAATATTGAGGCATTGGTGAGAGGTCGATCCGCGCTCGAGTCATTCGCCAACAGACTCGAAGCTCTACTAGCGGGCCTGTCGCAATTCAATGATCCGAAGGGGGTCTACTCACACTGTTTCTGCGAAATCGACTAATCCCAGTTCAGTATGACCTTGCCGGTCTGCCCCGATTCCATGAGTTCGAAAGCAGGCAGGTATTCGTCGATCGGAAAATGATGCGTGATGATCGGCTCGATGTTCAAACCGCTTTGCAGCATGCTCGACATCTTGTACCAGGTCTCGAACATCTCGCGACCGTAAACCCCTTTCAGTTCGAGGCCCTTGAAGATAACCTGGTTCCAGTCGATCGCGGTGTCGGGCGGTAGAATACCGAGGATCGCGACTTTGCCGCCATGATGCATGGTCCGCAGCATGTCGCCGAAGGCTTGGGGATTACCAGACATTTCCATTCCAACGTCGAAGCCTTCTTCCATGCCGAGATCGAGCATGGCTTTGTCCAGCAAGTCTGTAGTTACGTTTATAGCCGCCGTCGCACCCATTTTTTTCGCGAGTTCCAGTCGGTAGTCGTTGACGTCGGTGATAACCACATGTCGCGCGCCAGCGTACTTGGCTATAGCGACAGCCATGATACCGATGGGTCCTGCCCCTGTGATCAGTACATCCTCGCCGACGAGGTCGAAAGATAATGCGGTATGCGTTGCGTTGCCCAGCGGATCCAATATCGATGCCATGTCATCGCCTATGGCATCGGGGAGTTTAAATACATTGAATGCCGGAACAGACAAGTATTCCGCGAATGCGCCTGGACGATTCACGCCAACACCCACCGTGTTCATGCACAGATGGCGACGACCGGCGCGGCAATTGCGACAAATTCCGCAGGTAATGTGTCCTTCCGCCGAGACACGATCGCCAACTTCGAAGCCACGAACTTCAATGCCCATTTCCACGATTTCACCGAAGAACTCATGGCCAACCGCAAGTGGCACCGGAATCGTTGCCTGAGCCCATTCGTCCCATTTAAAGATGTGAATATCGGTGCCGCAGATCGCCGTTCGTCTTATCTTGATCAGTACATCGTTGTGGCCAACATCCGGTTTGTCGATGTCCTGCATCCAAATACCACGTTCGGCCTTGGCTTTTACCAGTGCTTTCATTGCTCGTCCTAGATAACGTTGAGTTCGCGACCGACTTCGGTAAACGCATCGATCGCTTTGTCCAGTTGCTCGTGAGTGAGTCCAGCCGACATCTGGGTTCGGATTCTGGCCTGGCCCTTCGGCACTACGGGAAAAGAGAAACCGACTACGTACACGCCGCGCTCAAGAAGCATGTCGGCCATGCGGGTTGCCAACACCGCGTCGCCGAGCATCACGGGGATGATCGGGTGTTCACCCGGTTTCAGGTCGAAACCGCGTTCGGTCATTTTCTCGCGGAAATAAGCGGCATTGCTGTGCAGTTGCTGTTGCAGCGAATTATCGCGTTCAAGCAAGTCCAGAACGGCGATCGACGTAGCAGCGATCATCGGTGCTACGGAATTTGAGAACAGATAGGGGCGGGAGCGCTGCCGCAGCCAGGCAACCAGTTCTTTGCGGCCGGACGTGTAACCACCTGAAGCTCCGCCTAACGCTTTGCCCAGCGTGCCGGTAATGATGTCAATACGGCCCATCACGCCACGATACTCGTGGGTGCCGCGGCCGTTTTCGCCAAGAAATCCTGCGGCATGGCAGTCGTCGATCATCGTCATCGCATCGTGCTTGTCGGCCAGGTTACAGATCTTGTCGAGGCTCGCTATGGTGCCGTCCATCGAAAACACACCGTCGCTGACGATCAAGCGGTTTTTGGCAGTCGCCGCTTCTTTCAGTTTTTCGTCAAGATCCGACATATCATCATTCGCGTATCGAAGTCGTTGCGCTTTACAGAGCCGAATACCGTCGATGATGCTGGCGTGATTCAGCGCGTCACTGATAACCGCGTCGTCGGGGCCGAGCAATGTCTCGAACAGACCACCGTTGGCATCAAAACAGGATGGATACAGGATCGTATCTTCAGTGCCGAGAAAGGCGCTGATACGATCCTCCAGCTGCTTGTGGATGGTCTGGGTGCCGCAAATAAAGCGTACCGATGCCATACCGTAGCCGAAGCCGTCGAGCGCTTTGTGCGCAGCCGCGATGACTTCCGGATGATTAGCCAGCCCAAGATAGTTATTCGCGCAGAGATTCAGGACTTCTTTGGTATCTCCATTGGCGCTGACGCTAATAGCCGCCTGCTGTGGTCCGGCGATCAGTCTTTCGGACTTAAACAAGCCTTCACTTTTGAGGGCTTCGGTTTGGGTTGCGAGTGATTTGAAGAAGGCTTCCGACACGGTCTTGTCCAGGATGTAAACGGGGCACAAATTATATATCGAAATGGGTCGAATACCGATGCCCGTGGCCAGGTTAATATCCTATAATCGCCGACCTTGATACCCTTTTTGAAGCCACCCGGAAGGTGGGTCTTCGGAGTCATTTCATGAGCTTTGTTGATCAGCCAGCTGCCCGTGACGGCAGAATTTCATACATCAATGATTCGTTCCTCGCGGATGAGGCAACTCTGGTCCGCGAACTGGCCGATATGGCCGATCCCGGTGCGGCAGGCCGCCAGAAGATTCAGACCACCGCAGCGCAACTTGTCGCTGCTGTCCGCGAGAATTCGAAGGCAGATGGCGGCATTGAGGCGTTCCTGCAGCAATACGATCTCTCTTCCGCAGAGGGCATATTGCTGATGTGTATCGCGGAAGCTTTGCTACGCATCCCGGACGCGGATACGGCGGACAGGCTTATCGCTGACAAAATAACATCGGCGGAGTGGAAAAATCATCTGGGTGCGAGTGATTCACTGTTCGTCAACGCTTCCACCTGGGGACTGATGCTGACAGGGCAAATGCTGACACTGGATGAACTGGCCAAGAGCAATCCGGGGCAGGTGCTCGGTAAGATGGTCAGTCGAGCAGGCGAGCCGCTGGTGCGGACGGCGATGCGCCAGGCCATGAAGATTATGGGCCACCAGTTTGTTATGGGCCGTACAATTTCGGAAGCCATCAAGCGCTCATCGAAAAACGAAGTTTTTCCGTATCGGCACTCCTACGACATGCTGGGCGAGTCTGCGCTGACCTCGGCAGACGCCCAACGCTACCTTGATAATTATCACAGCGGTATTGAGAGCATCGGCAAATCGATGGACGGGCCCGCGACGGATGTATTCGCAGCCCCCGGTATCTCCGTCAAGCTCTCGGCATTGCATCCACGTTATGAATTCACTCATGAAGAACGGGTGATGAAGGAGCTGGTTCCAGAGGTACTCGAACTCGCGATACATGCCAAGAAAATCGGCATCGGCCTGACCATCGACTCGGAAGAGGCCGACCGCCTGGAAATGTGGCTAAATATTTTCGAGGCTGTTTATCGTGATCCGGCGTTGGATGGCTGGGACGGCTTCGGATTGGCGGTTCAGACCTATCTGCGTCGTGGTCGTGACAGTGTTCGCTTCCTGGCAGATCTGGCGGGGGATGTTGGGCGGCGCATCCCGGTACGACTGGTCAAGGGTGCGTACTGGGATTCGGAAATAAAACTGGCGCAGGAACGCGGTATCGAGAGCTATCCTGTCTTTACACGCAAGTCACACTCCGACATTTCCTACCTGGCGGCAGCACGCCAGGCTCTGGATGCGGGCGACAAGATTTACGCGCAATTCGCGACACACAACGCGCACACGCTCGCGAGTGTCCTGCATTACGCCGGTTCTCGTCGCGATTATGAGTTCCAGCGTCTGCATGGAATGGGCGAAGAACTGTACGCCGAAGTTGTAGATCCGGAGAAACACGACCGACCTTGCCGTGTGTACGCACCGGTTGGCAGTCACGAGGACTTGTTGCCGTATCTGGTCAGGCGTCTTCTTGAAAACGGTTCCAATACATCATTTGTCAATCGCATTGTCGATGAGTCGATCGATGTGCAGGACATCGTTGCCGATCCGATCGAACTCGCGCGCGAACATGATTGCCTGCCGCACCCGCGCATCGTTCGGCCCGCGGATATATTTCAGCCAGAGCGTACGAACTCAAGAGGATTCAATCTCGCGGATCGAAACGTAAGCCGCAAACTGCTCGGCGATATGGAAGCCCTTGGAAGCAAGCAACTGAAAGCTCGTCCGATTGTCGCCGGGAAGGAGCAATCGGGTGACGAAATCGCGTCGGTCAATCCGGCCAACACGGATGAGATAGTTGGCACTTGCGTATTGGCGCGCGAAGAACATGTCGACATAGCGCTGAAAGTAGCGGTGGCAGGACAGGTGGCCTGGAATCGTATAGCCGCGGCAGACCGCGCTACGATATTGAATAAGGCCGCGGACCTTTTTGAAGAAAATTCTGCCGAACTCCTGGAACTATGTGTCCGCGAAGCGGGCAAGACAATTCCTGATGCAATCTCGGAGTTACGCGAGGCAGTCGACTTCATTCGTTACTACGCTGCGCAATCGCTGGCGCACTTCGGTGCTCCAATCGTGATGCCGGGCCCCACCGGGGAGCGCAACAGTTACGGAATGCGGGGTCGCGGTGTATTTGTTTGTATCAGTCCCTGGAACTTCCCGCTGGCGATCTTCACGGGCCAGGTCGCGGCAGCACTTGCCGCCGGTAACGCTGTCATTGCAAAGCCGGCGGAGCAAACACCGCTGGTCGCTTTTCGTGCCGTGCAGTTAATGTTGGCGGCGGGTATTCCTGCCGACGTCCTGCATTTTCTACCGGGAGATGGCGCGACTATCGGCGGGCGCGCCGTGGCCGATCCGAGAGTGGCCGGAGTGGCCTTTACAGGATCCACAGAGACTGCTCGGCTGATCAATCAGACTCTGGCGCATCGCGACGGACCGATCGGGATATTGATCGCCGAGACCGGCGGTCAGAACGCCATGTTCGTGGACAGTTCAGCACTGCCAGAGCAGGTCGTGCATGACAGCGTCTATTCGGCGTTTAACAGTGCCGGACAACGCTGTTCAGCTTTGCGATTGTTGTGTGTTCAGGAGGAAATCGAGCCGCGCACACTGGAACTGCTTATAGGCTATATGGACGAACTGGATATAGGCGATCCCAAACATCTCTCTACCGATGTCGGCCCCGCAATCGATGATGAGGCGCGAGACTTGCTGACAGCGCATGTCGAACGCATGGGCAAAGAGGCGCGGATTGTGCATCGGTGTGCGTTGCCGGACGCAACGAACGCAGGCACATTCTTCGCGCCTACGCTGATCGAAATAGACAGCATCGATGCGCTGCAGCGCGAAGTATTCGGCCCGGTATTGCACGTCATGAAATTCAAAGGCAAGAAGCTCGATGAAACCGTTCAGGCAGTTAACGCCACAGGCTATGGACTGACAATGGGCCTGCATACTCGCATTGATTCACGGGTAGAGGGTTTGGCGAAGGCGTCGGGTGCTGGCAACATCTACATCAACCGCAACATGATCGGTGCGGTTGTCGGCGTGCAGCCATTTGGTGGCCGAGGCCTTTCGGGTACCGGACCCAAAGCGGGCGGTCCGCACTACCTGCAGCGATTTGGCACGGAATACACAATCAGCAACAACGTTTCAGCGGTTGGCGGCAATGCAAGCCTGCTGTCGCTGGGCACGGACTGACGAAACAGTGGCAGCGGTCAGCATTTTTGATATTTTCAAGATAGGTATAGGGCCATCAAGCTCTCATACGGTTGGGCCCATGAAGGCAGCGGGCGCATTCATCGACAGCCTCGGCGATTTGGCGGGTGACGTCGCGAGTATCGAGGTGTCATTGCATGGCTCGCTGGCCTGGACCGGCAAGGGTCATGGCACCGATTCTGCCGTGTTACTTGGGCTTGAAGGTTCTACGCCAGAGACGATCGATCCGGACGCCGTTAACGATCGCCTGCAGAAGATACATGCCGACAAACGTATCGACATTCCTGGCCTCGGCGAACTCAACTTCGATCCGGCATCGGACCTGGTTTTCAATTTCGAAAGTGAATTGCCACGCCATACCAACGGGTTGCGCTTCGCGGCCAAATCGGGAACGGGCGAGATCCTGGCCGAAGACCTTTATTATTCTCTCGGTGGTGGCTTCATCGCAAAGAACGATGACCCGGAACCTGTGACACAGGAGGGCGCGCCACCGCTTCCGTACAACAGCAGTGAGTCCTTGTTGAGGTGCGCTGAAGAGAATGGTCTGACGATCGCAGAGCTAATCTACCGCAACGAGACGACCTGGCGAACGGCCGATGAGGTTGAGGAACGTCTCGCATCTATTTGTCAGGCAATGCGTGATTGTGTGGCTCGCGGATTGCGGACAGAGGGCGTATTGCCGGGCAACATGTCTGTATTGCGGCGAGCTCCGAAGTTGAGCAAGACCTTGTCACAAACCGTCGAACCGTCGCCGCTGCACGCGCTGGAATGGGTGAACGCTTACGCAATCGCCGTTAATGAAGAAAATGCGGCCGGTGGTCGCGTCGTAACGTCGCCAACCAATGGTGCGGCCGGCATCATTCCCGCCGTGCTGATGTTCTATGAAAAATTCATTCCGAATGCCGACGAGGAGGGCGTGCGCCGATATATGCTCACAGCCGGCGCGATCGGTGTGCTTTACAAAACCAACGCGTCGATTTCAGGTGCCGAGATGGGCTGTCAGGGTGAAGTGGGTGTCGCATGTTCAATGGCAGCCGGCGGCCTGGCGGCGGCTTTGGGTGGCTCGAACGATCATGTTGAGGAAGCGGCCGAGATTGGTATGGAACACAACCTGGGTCTCACCTGCGACCCGATAGGCGGCCTGGTGCAAATCCCCTGCATCGAACGCAACGCAATGGGCGCAGTGAAGGCGATCAATGCAGCACAGCTAGCTATGCACGGCGATGGTACGCACAAGGTGACGCTGGACCAGGTCATCGAGACGATGCGGCAGACGGGAAACGACATGTCGACGCACTACAAAGAAACATCGCAGGGTGGGCTGGCCGTTAACGTTCCGGAATGCTGATCTACGTGTGTTGACTCGCTGCAGCGTTAAGTCAGTTTGGGGTAGTCGTAAGCAAGTAGCTCCACCTTTGCTTGTGTATGCAATTGCCAGTCTTCGCGGTCTACTTGCACTGACACCACGCCAGCCGTTGGCAGGTTGTTAGTGATTCCCGGGAGCAGAAAGTTCGCGAAATCGGTCATCCCCGGGTTATGGCCGACCACCATCAGACTGCTAAAGCCAATATCTTGCGCGATGACCGCATCGAGAAGGTCATCGAGGGACGCAAGGTAGAGCGAGTCCTCACGCTGCAGGAATTCAAGCGGATAAGCGATTTCGTGCGCAATAATCTTTGCCGTCGTCCACGCGCGTACTGCCGGACTGGCGATGATCAGGGATGGCCGGATGCCGTGATTGACGATCCGCTGGCCCATGACGGGCGCGTCACGCTCACCGCGTTTGTTCAGCGGCCGCTCGCGGTCACTCAGATTCGTGTCGTTCCAGCTGGATTTCGCGTGCCTAACTAATGTCAGTATTTTCATATTATTAAACGAATATATTAGAAATTACATTAAACCTGTCTGTAAGCGTGCTTCATCTGACATCATGCCGACATTCCAGGGCGGATCAAACACCAACTCGACCCTGACATCGGAAATGGTTGGAATGATTGCTATTTTCTCCCGGGCGTCGGCAACCAGAACATCCCCCATGCCGCAGCCTGGCGCGGTCAGCGTCATGTCCACGCTGACCGTACGATCGCCATTACCCAGAGACATAATCTCGCAGCGATAAATGAGACCGAGGTTTACGATATCCACCGGTATCTCGGGGTCGTAACAGGTCTTTAGTTGCTCCCAAATCACCGCTTCGATATCGGTGTCCGTTGCGTTGACCGGAATCCTGGGTGGTGGAACAGGGTCTTTGCCCAGTGCATCGGCATTAGTACCCGATACTCGAAATAAATTGCCTTCGACATAAATTGTGAAGCTGCCGCCCAGGGACTGAGTGATAAACCCATTGGTGCCTTCGCGCAGTACTATTTCCTCGCCCGCAGGAATAATGACCGCCGTGACGTCGCGTGAGAGAGAAAATGGCTCGTTTGTATGACCGAACATAGTGTCCTTACTCTGTTGTCGCAGATGTTGGTGAATGACTAAGTGCTGCGTGCAAGGCGTGCCATGCGAGAGTTGCACACCGGATGCGACTGGGATGCGCGCGCACCCCGTCTAATGCCCTTAGTTTTGACAGGTCAGTCGTTACTGCTGTTTCGTCGCCAGCAGAGGCTTGATTCAGCCGCGCTGTGACGGATTGGAAACAGGCATCGGCTTCCGCTACAGACAAATTGGCGATGGTTTCAGTCAACAAGGAAGCGGACGCCATGGAAATAGCGCACCCGGAACCTTCGAATCCAACCTCGACCACTCGCTCATTCGCATCAACTGTCAGGTACAAGTGCAATTTGTCACCGCAGAGTGGGTTGATGCCCTCGGCAGTGTGGGTGGCCTCATCGAGGCGTCGAAAGTTTCGCGGTTTGCGCGCATGATCGAGGATCACTTCGCGATATAGCTCCTGTAGTTCGCTGTTGTCCGTAGCTACATTCATGCGAAGACCTGACGTGCTTTTTCGAGCGCCACAATCAAGCGGTCGACGTCGGCAAAATTGTTATACAGGCCCAGCGATGCACGCGCGGTGCCCGGTAACCCGAATCGTTGCATGACGGGCATGGCGCAGTGATGTCCGGTGCGCACTGCGACACCCTGATGGTCGAGGATTGTGCCGAGATCGTGCGGGTGTATGTCATTTAGCATGAACGACTGCACACTCGCCTGATTACCGGCAGTGCCGATCAGGCGCAGGCCCTCGACAGCCTCAAGCTGGTCAACCATGTAGCGGTGCAGCGTCTTCTCATGTTCGTAGATGTTCTGCATGCCGACTGAGCAGAGGTAATCAACCGCGGCCCCAAGTCCGATGGTGCCGGAAATATTCGGTGTTCCAGCCTCGAACTTGTATGGCAACTCATTGAAAACCGTGTTTTCGAAGCTCACTTCCAGGATCATGTCGCCACCACCTTTGTACGGCGGCATCGCGTCAAGCAGTTGCTCACGACCCCACAGCACACCGGCGCCCGTCGGGCCAAACATCTTGTGCCCGGAGAACGCGTAGAAGTCGCAACCCAACGCCTGCACGTCGACGCCCATGTGGGGCATGCCCTGAGCGCCATCGACCAATACAGTGATATCCAGTTTTTTGGCGTCAGTAATGATCTCGGGCAACGGATTAATGGTGCCCAGTGCATTGGAGACGTGGCCGATGCCAAGCAGCTTCACGCGCTCTGTCATCAGTTCACGGAGCTTGTCCAGTTCAACCTCACCCCGGTCGTTGATCGGCGCAACGATTAACTCTGCCCCGGTTTGCTCGCAGACCAGTTGCCATGGAACGATATTTGAGTGGTGCTCCAGCCAGGTGATGAGAACCTGGTCACCGGCTTGCAGCATGGGCCGGCAGTAGCTTTGTGCTACGAGGTTGATCGACTCCGTAGCGCCGCTCGTGAGAACGATTTCGGCGCGGCTTGCGGCATTGATGAACCGCACCAGCTTGTCGCGTGCGCCTTCGTAGAGTTCGGTCGCACGGTGACTTAGAGTATGAACGCCGCGGTGAACATTAGCGTGGTCTTCACGGTGGTAACTTGCAACTGCGTCGATGACAACGGCGGGTTGCTGTGCCGATGCCGCGCTATCGAGATAGGCGAGCGGTTGACCATTGACCTCTTGCTGCAACGCTGGAAAGTCATTCCGGCAAGCGGATATGTCGACTATTTCGGTCGCTTGCGGTTGGTTCATGAGGCGTCGTCCTGGATCAAATCCGCCAGTCGCACATTGACGAGCGACCTGACTGCATCCAACGCTGCAGCGACGGGGGCGCGGGCGACGAGGTCTGCTGCGAACGCATGCGTGAGCAATTGTGTGGCCTGGCGTTTATTCAGGCCGCGAGTGCGTAAGTAGAACAGGGCGGTCTCATCAAGCTGCCCGACCGTCGTGCCGTGGCTGCATTTTACGTCGTCGGCATAAATCTCGAGCTCAGGCTTGGCGTCGATTTCAGCGTGCTCTGATAGCAGCAGATTATGGTTCGCCTGGTTGGCGTCAGTGCCATCTGCCCCTTTGTACACGATTGCTTTTCCGTTCCAGACACAGCGGCAGCGGCCGTTCAGAATGCCACGGTATTCCTGCGAAGATGAGGCGGGGCCGACGCGGTGATTAACGCGCGTGTGGTTATCAATGTGTTGACCATCCCCCGCCAGATACAGGCCATCGAAAGTCACGTCGGACCCGGGTTGTTCAAGATCGATGTCGATATCGTTTCGTATCAGGCCACCGCCGAGATCGTAGCTCGCCATTGTCAGTCGGCTATCTTTGCCCAGCGCAACCGACAGTCTCCCGGTTTGGACGTGCCCAAGCCGCCGGTTCTGGATTCGCACGTAATTGACCTGGGCTGCCTCAGAGATCTGCAATGCAAGCACTGAGTTGCTGTAATGGTCGTCTTTGCCGGCGGAGGAGTGGTATTCGATAAGTTCGGCGTCACATCCAGGTGCCACCTCGATCTCAATACTCGCCTGGGAGACGGCTGCGCCAGCAGCGGCTTCGTCGATGACGAGTATGCCCAGCGGCTTCTCGGTTGCTGCGTGAATTTGCACACGAAACCCATCATTGAGCAGCGCTGCATTCAAGTCTGCCAATGGCCGATCCATCACAAATGGAGCCACAGAATCACTGAATGCCTGCACCTCGATGCCAGCGGATGTGTCAAAGAGTGACATGTCGATAATGCCATTAGCGACCAGCAACCAGTTGGCGTCAATCGATGCTGTAATCGATTCGATCGAGCCGGCGAGTGGCTCGTTCGATGCTGTTATTGCCCCATTTGCAAGCCAACGATTGCTGATGTCTATTGCCGTGCCCAGATCTGTGTATTTCCAGTCTTCGTCGCGGACCGTTGGCAATCCATGTTCGTCGAGGTTTGCAAATGCGGCCTCACGGGCTGTAGCCAGTGACTCGTTTGGCAGGCGCAGCATCGCCGCCCGAAGTTCCTCGATAGATAAGGACACCTGCTTCATGCGTTCGCAGCCTCACGTACCCAGTCGTAACCTTTGTCTTCCAGCTCCAGCGCCAATGTCTTATCGCCCGAGCGAACGATTTTTCCGGCGGAAAGTACGTGGACAAAGTCCGGCTCGATGTAGTCGAGAAGACGTTGGTAATGTGTGATCAGGACGATTGCTCGATCCGGTCCACGCAATGTGTTAACGCCCTCTGCGACGGCCTTGAGGGCGTCGATATCGAGGCCCGAATCGGTTTCGTCAAGAATCGCGAGGCTTGGCTCCAGCATCGCCATTTGCAGAATCTCGTTGCGTTTTTTCTCACCACCGGAAAATCCTTCATTAACACCGCGATTCAGGAATTTTGGGTCCATGCCCAGCACCGCCATCTTTTCGCGAGCGAGCTTCAAGAACTCGAAGGCATCGATTTCGCCCAGGCCCTGGTGTTTGCGCTTGGCATTGACGGCCGCCTTGAGGAGATAAGCGTTGTTTACTCCCGGGATTTCTACCGGGTACTGGAAGCCGAGAAAAATGCCTTCGTGGGCTCGCTCCTCGGGCTCAAGGTCAAGCAGGTTGTTGCTGTTGAATTGCACATCCCCGCCTGTAACGATGTAATCGCTATGGCCGGCTATGACTTGCGCGAGTGTGCTTTTGCCAGACCCGTTTGGGCCCATTATGGCGTGCACTTCGCCTGCGTTTACGGACAATGACAGGCCGCGGAGAATTTCGCTGTCGCCGATGCGGCTTTGGAGATTGTTGATTTCTAGCATCATGGTTTCCTGGCTAATTTCTATCCGACGGCGCCTTCGAGACTGACATTCAGTAATGCCTGCGCCTCGACGGCGAACTCCATCGGTAATTCTTTGAATACTTCCTTACAGAAGCCGTTGACGATCATGTTGACTGCGTCTTCTTCGGAGATTCCCCGTTGACGGCAATAGAACAGTTGATTGGCTGAAATCTTCGACGTCGTCGCCTCGTGCTCAATTTTTGCCGACGGATTCTTTATTTCCATATATGGAAACGTATGGGCGCCACATTCTTTGCCGATGAGCAACGAGTCACACTGGGTATGATTGCGGGCACCGTGTGCCTGTGGCATCACTTTGACGAGTCCCCGATAGGCATTTTGTGCCTTGCCCGCGGAAATTCCCTTGGAGACGATCGTACTACGCGTATTTGCGCCGATATGAATCATCTTGGTGCCGGTGTCGGCCTGCTGCATATTGTTGGCAACTGCGACTGAGTAAAACTCGCCCACCGAATTTTCACCCCGTAGCAGGCAGCTCGGATACTTCCAGGTAATCGCTGATCCGGTTTCAACCTGCGTCCAGGATATTTTCGAGTTCGCGCCGCGGCAATCGCCGCGCTTGGTGACGAAGTTATAAATGCCGCCAACACCATTCTCGTCGCCCGGATACCAGTTCTGGACCGTCGAATACTTTATTTCGGCGCCTTCGAGCGCAACCAGCTCCACAACGGCCGCATGTAATTGGTTTTCGTCGCGCATGGGGGCTGTGCAGCCCTCCAGGTAGCTCACGTGACTGCCTTCATCCGCGATAATCAATGTGCGTTCGAATTGCCCGGTATTGGCCGCGTTAATCCGGAAATAGGTCGATAACTCCATTGGGCAGCGCACGCCCTTCGGTATATAAACAAAGGAGCCGTCACTAAACACCGCAGAATTGAGAGCGGCATAGAAGTTGTCGCGCCTCGGTACGACGCTGCCGAGATACTTCTTCACGAGTTCGGGGTGCTCACGCACCGCCTCCGAGAAAGAGCAAAAGATTACTCCTGCTTCAGATAGCTTTTCCTTAAAGGTCGTCGCAACGGAAACGCTGTCGAACACGGCGTCCACGGCAACACCCGCCAAGCGTGCGCGTTCGTGCAGCGGAATTCCCAGCTTGTCATACGTTTCCAGGAGTTTCGGATCGACCTCATCCAGGCTCTTGGGCCGATCCTCGTCGGACTTCGGCGCCGCGTAGTAGGAGATCTCATTGAATTTGACCGGCGCATATTGCAGGTGGGGCCAGTTGGGTTCACGCATGTCCAGCCATTGCCGATAGGCTTGCAGGCGCCACTCAAGCATGAATGCCGGCTCTTTCTTGCGTGCCGATATGGCCCGCACCACGTCTTCATTGAGTCCGGGCGGTAGACTTTCTGTCTCGATATCGGTAACGAAGCCGTGTTCGTAGCGCCGATTGACGATGCTTTCTATATTATCAGAAGTCATTTTCTCTTGTGTTCCACGGTGACCGGTAGCCCGGCAAAACGAAATTTTGGGGTAGTAGTGTTGCCACGCAGCAGGTCACTCAGCGAGACGTCTTCGAGCGCACGGCGGATCGCAACATTCACTCGCTGCCATGCGCCACCGACGCTGCAGACGCCTTCGTGCTCACACTGGCTGTCACTGGCGCTGCACTCGGTGATGGAGACAGGCCCATCGAGCGCGTCAATAATGTCGGCCGCGCTGATATTGCTCGGATCCCGAGCCAGCTGGTAGCCACCATTAGCGCCACGCGTTGATGTCACCAGGTCCGCACGACCCAGCGATTTCAGCAATTTGCTGACGGTCGGCAAGGCAATACCGGTTGCCGTCGCGACATCTGCCGCGCTGCAAACGGTCTCCCGGTCTGCCGCCAAATGGGCGAGCAGCACGGTTCCGTAGTCTGTGAGTTTGCTGATTCTGAGCACGATCAGGTCCGCGCGTAATTCAATAAGGGACTATTTTAGTCCTATTTCGCGTTGCAGGCTATACCTGTGGCGATATTCGTGCGTCGCCTGAGCGGCTTTTTGCTATGCTATCGCGAGCCAAAATAAGAGGGGCGTCGTTAGGTGTCCGCGTTGTGAACAGCGATTCTGAAAACCTGGTAGAGATCCACGACCTCATGTATTCGCGCGGTACACGCGTGATCTTCAAGGACCTCAATTTAACCATCAAGCGCGGTGAAGTGACCGCTTTGATGGGTCCTAGCGGCACCGGTAAGACAACCTTGCTTCGCCTTATTACGCGCCAGTTGATTCCTCAGCAGGGCAGTATATGTGTGAATGGCGTTGACATTGCGACACTGAATCAAGACCGGCTTTACGAGCTGCGGCGGCGTTTTGGCATGTTGTTTCAAAACGGCGCATTGCTGACAGACCTCAACGTGTTTGAGAATGTGGCCTTTCCGTTGCGTGAGCATACCAAGCTTACCAATCGCCTCATTCGCCACGTCGTGTTGACGAAACTGCATGCAGTTGGTCTGCGCGGTGCTGCCGACATGTCGCCGACACAATTGTCCGGTGGAATGGCGCGACGTGTGGCGTTGGCGCGGGCAATGGTGATGGATCCCGAGATACTGATTTACGATGAGCCGTTTGTCGGGCTTGATCCGATATCCATGGGCGTCATTGTGCGGCTGGTGCGGCGTATGAACGACGCCCTTGGAATTACCAGCATCGTCGTCAGTCACGATGTCGCCGAAGTCTCAACCGTTGCCGACAGAAGTTATCTGATCTCGGATGGAAAGGTTGCAGCGAGCGGCAGCCCGGAGGAACTAAGTTCTGCGAAATCCGAGTTGGTGCAGCAGTTCATGCACGGTATGGCTGATGGTCCGGTCGCGTTTCATTTTGACGCGCCGAACTACGCAGACCAGTTACTAGGGCGAGATTCCGAATGAGGTCGTTGCTTCGGGATATCTACAATAACGCTTTTGAATTTGTCCGCACCTTTGGTGCTTTTCAACTGTTTTTTCTGCGACTCGTCCGGCACGCACCGCGCATCTTGCTTCGACGTCCGGGCCTCGTCATCAAGCAGATCTATAACGCTGGCGCGTTGTCGCTGGTCATAATCATGGTCTGCGGTTTTTTTGTTGGTGGTGTGCTTGGGTTGCAAGGCTATGCGAATCTGGCGCGTTTCAATGCGGAAGACTCGGTCGGCGCAGTAGTCGCATTAGCGTTACTCAAGGAGCTGGGTCCGGTTATCACCGCTTTGCTGTTCGCCGGCCGGGCTGGTACCGCGTTGTCATCGGAGATTGGCCTGATGAAGGCTACCGACCAGCTTTCCGCCATGGAAATGATGGCCGTCAATCCGGTTCGCAGAGTGTTGGTGCCGAGATTCCTGGGTGGCGTAATAGCGATGCCGATGCTGGCAGCGATATTTACCTGCGTAGGCCTGCTGGGTGCGCACCTGGTGTCCGTCGATCTGTTAAGCGTTGACGTCGGCTCGTTTTGGCAGCAGATGCAGCTGTCGGTCGATATCGACGACGTCAGGGAAGGCGTATTCAAGAGTATTGTATTTGGGATTATCGCGAGTCTGCTGGCTGTCTGGGAAGGCTATAATACGATTCCCACGGCGGAAGGTGTCGGCAGGGCGACAACAAGAACTGTTGTGATCACGGCGATCGCGGTATTGATCTTCGATTTCATGATTACGGCAGTCATGCTTTAAGGAGCAGTTATGCAGCAAACACGTTCAGTTGAAATCGGCACTGGCCTGTTCGCCCTGCTGGGGATGTCGGCATTGTTTTTTCTGACAACGCAGACGACCGGTGGCGACAAGTTTTCCGCCGATGATACTTACGCAGTGGAAGCCTGGTTTGAAAACGTTGGCAGCCTCAAGACTCGAGCACCCGTGGCGATGTCCGGGGTCACTATCGGCCGTGTCACGAGCGTTACCTTTGATCCGGAGCGACTGCAAGCCAGGGTTGTTTTTGAAATTGACAGCAGGTACGGAGCGATTCCTGATGACTCCGATGCGAGTATCCTGACCGCCGGATTGTTGGGCAGCCAGTACATCGGATTGCAAGCGGGCGGTTCGGAAGACAGCCTTGAAGAAGGTAGCGAAATCTTCTTCGTACAGGACGCTATTGTGCTCGAGAACCTGATCGGAAAGTTCCTTGTCAGTTCCGACTCCGGTGACGACGAATGAGGACTTTGCTACCCGCAATCGGCTTGGCCGCGATACTGGCAGTTTTGCCGGCGAACGCCGAGGATCAATCGCCTCAGGACGTCATCGAGAGTGCGGTTACATTCCTGGCCGAGAAGATGGACGGACAGCAGGAGGCGCTGGCCGCCGATCGCCAGGCGCTGTATGCCCTCATCGATGAAATATTGCTGCCCCGTTTTGATCGTAAGTTTGCGGCCCAGATGGTGCTTGGCAAACATTGGCGAAGTGCCAGTGAAACGCAGAGGGTGCGTTTTGTAGAGGCCTTTTACCGGGCGCTGTTGCGCCGCTATGCCGACGGCTTGCTCGAATTTGAGCAGGACAAGGTGAAGCTCCTGCCGTTTCGAGGAGATGTATCGAAAAAGCGCACCAAGGTCAGAAGTACCGTACAGCTAAATGATGGCAGCAAAGTTGCGGTGGACTACGAATTGGTAAAACGCGATTCGGGCTGGCTGATGTTCAATATTGTTATCGAAGGCATCTCCTACATACGCAATTATCGTACGGAAATGGATGCCGAAATCCGTGGCTCAAGCCTCGCTGCAGTCATCGAAAGACTGGAAAATGAGGCTGGTATTACAAACGATGGGTGAGTTTACTCTCGAAGAACTTGGCGACGGCCACTTCGCGCTGGCCGGAGAAATGTCATTTGATACTGCCGAACGCATTTTGCAGGTGAGTGAGCAGCCGTTTGAAGAGCACACACGCCTGGAGATCGATCTTTCCGGTGTGACCATGAGCGACTCAGCGGGCCTGGCACTGCTGCTGGAGTGGATAACGTGGGCTAATCATACGGTCCGGGAAATTCGTTTTTCGGGTATGCCCGATCGCGTTCTTGCGATCGCAAGGACGACGGAAGTTGATGCGTTGTTGACGCGTGGTGAGCGTTGGGCTGGCTTTATCGAGGCTCCCGACCAACCGTAGACTCTGGCGGATTATTCTTCTTCGAGAAACTCATCGAAAAAGTCATCGTCCACAGGCGGATCACCGTCATAGACTTCGAATTCACGGTTTTGCAGATAGGACTCACGCAGAGTCAGATACGGATCTTTGGAGTCATCCAGGAATTTGTCGGCCGTCAGAAGGCGATAACGAAGATCGATAAGCCGCAATACGTATAACTTGTCACGCACCGACGTGTTGTCGTACTGGAATAGCGGGTCTGCGACAATATCAACAGCGCTCATGATGGCATCACGCAATGTTTGCGGCCCCAATATGGGCAACATGACATAGGGCCCGTCCGGAACACCCCAGACGGCAGCCGTTTGCCCAAAATCTTCCCGGTATTCTTCCACGCCACTGGCTGTTGCGACATCTATCAGCCCACCCACGCCGACCGTGCTGTTAAGCACAAAGCGGCCGAGCTCGGAGACGCCTCTTCCGGGCTTGCCCTGCAAGAAATTATTGATCGCCGATCGCGGCGCAATGAGATTGCGAAAGAAATTTGAGATGCCTTTTCGGACCGGGCCAGGAAGTATCGCTCGATAGCCCTTTGCTAACGGTTTGGTGCTGGCCCTGTCGATCGCAACGTTGACATTGAACAAGGATCGATTCATAGGCTCCCAGGGATCTGATTCGACGCGTTGCTCAGCGGGAACGGATGCGCAACCTGACAGCCCTAACGCGAGCGCAACAATAACAACAGGAATGTTCGGAGCATATTTCATGGCTAGAAAGCGTTGCGCGCTGATTTTCCAGACGCTCGGCCCTGTTGTTGCATGCGGCGCAGTTGCTCCTCGCTCATGAATTCGCGGATGAAGTCGATACGTGCCTCGAAGCGAATTCGCTGTATCTCCTGCAGTTCGGGCAGCCGCAGTGCCTGCTGCAAGTAAGTAATGCCTCCAATCAGGTCGCCAATCATCAAACGGTACTCCGATAGGTAATACAATGACTCAGCGCTCTCGCCGGCTTCGCTTGCCGCACGGGCAATTAGTCGAATCTGGTCAGGAGTGGGAGGGACATTGTTGAGTAGATCGAGCAAGATTTGGTGTGCTTTTTCTGGCCGGTCGAGTTTGAGCAAGCCTTCGCTAAAGGCGATAACGACAGGAACGTTGCGAGGAAACAGCGCCAACGCGTTCTCGTAGGTATCGACGGCATCATCATATCGTTTGAGCAACATCTGCGTATCGCCAAGGGCAATATGATATGCGATCACATCGGGATTGCCGTTGGCCAGGTATTCTATGATGTCGAGTGCTTTGTAATAACTTCCGTCACGCAGATAGGCGAGTAGCCGGCCATAGCGTTCCAGGTCGTTTTGATTCTGGTAAGGGCGCCTCTCAAAATGTGCGACTGCCTCTTCCGGTGTTTCAAATCGATCCACTATCAGCCGAACTCTGGCAATGCCGTAGCTTATGGAATCATCACTGCGAATCTGCGGGAAAGACCTTGCCCGATCACGCGCTTCTGCGATTCGAGCACTTGTAACCGGGTGGGTCATCAGGAAAGCCGGTGCGCGCTCATCGGGTGATCGCGTGTTTTGGCGAGACATGACATCGAAAAAAGACGCCATGCCGTAGGGGTCGAATCCGGCATCCGCCAGTGCAGCGATTCCGACACGGTCTGCTTCATGCTCGTTGGACCGTGTAAAATTAATCTGTTGTTGCGCGGCAGTACCCTGAGCAACGGCCATTCCCGCTTGCATGACGTCAGAGCCGCCACCGGCTACTCCCGCAAGTATGGCGCCCAGCATTATTGCTGTTGAGAGGATGCTCTGGCGTGAGCTGGCGTGAATAGCTCGCGCAATATGTCGTTGCGTGACGTGCGCCACTTCGTGGGCCAGTACTCCCGCGAGTTCGTCCTCACTTCGAGTGGCTTCAAGTAGTCCGGTATGTACGCCGATATAGCCGCCGGGCAGGGCGAACGCGTTAATGCGCGGATCTTCGATAACGAAAAACGTGAAATGATGATCACCTTCATTCGTTTGTGCGGCGACCTTGTTGCCGACCTGGGTAATGTACTCATTAACCAGCGGGTCCTCGACGACCTGCCCGCTATTACGAATATCGCGCATAATCGCGCGACCAATTTGTGCCTCATCATTTGCCGAAATAATAGCGTCAGCAGGACTGCCCATGTCCGGGAGCTTGATGTCGTCGGCACCGGCACCGCTGACAAAGACGACTGTGGCCAGGATGGCGCTTAGTAGGACGGCTTTAAATGTGGGTTTTGTCATAGTTGATTCGACTGGACTAATCCGGCGGCGTTCCCCCTATTTCAGAGCCTTTACAGCGTCCAGAACCTCGGCCGCGTGCCCTTTGACCTTAACCTTACGCCACTCGCCGCGAAGTTTCCCTGCCGCATCGATCAGAAACGTACTGCGAACAACACCCATGAACTTGCGGCCATACAAGGTCTTTTCGTGGATTACGTCGAAGTGCCCGCACAGCGCCTCGTCCGGGTCCGAGATCAGGTCAAACGGAAAGCTCTGTTTATCGCGAAATTTTTCGTGCGACGCCAGGCTATCTCTCGATACTCCCAATATCACGGTCTTTTGCCGCCTGAATTTCGCATGCAGATCACGAAAATCCTGTCCTTCCAGCGTGCAACCAGACGTGTTGTCTTTCGGATAGAAATATATGACTACATTCTGGCCACGCAAGTCTTTCAGTTGAATAGTCTTGTTGCGAGTTGCCTCGGCTTTGAAATTTCCGACGACACGATTGATCAAGGGCGCGCTCATGTTGGTTCCGGTCCTTCTTATGCTTTCACTGGTTCTAAGATGGCGTCAAGGTTCAAACGGTCGCATATTTCCAGGAATTCTTCGCGCAGCTGCGCGATTTGGATGGTCGATGGAACATTGATGGCCATCTGCACCGCGAACATCGGCGAGCCGGTATGAGCGGCCGCGTAACTGCGGGTTGCGACATCGGCTATCTCAATGTCGCGAGCGGCGAAGAAATTGGCGAGGTTGAATACGATTCCTTGCTGGTCAAGACTGACGATATCAACGGCGTAGGGCATGCGGTCGCCCACTGCCAGTTTGGTATCTGTCTGCCGTATTGAAACGGTCAGGTCATTGCCATCGCCCAGCTTGTTCAGGCCTTGCTCGAGCTTGTTCAGCGTGGCCCAGTTACCCGATACCAGTAGCAACATGGCGAACTCGGAACCCAATGTCGTCATGCGGCTTTCTTCAATATTACCGCCACAGGAAAGGATGACTTTGGTCAGATCTTGAACAACACCAGTTCTATCTGAACCAATTGCTGAAATAACAATAAGTTGTGACATATATCTAGAAACTCTCTGATTAACGATACCGCGTACCGGTCAGGCCTTGCCAGCACCGGATATGAACAGTAACATCGCCGCCTTATTTGTGGCGAGGACAAGATGTGTTTAAGGGCAGCCTGGTCGCTCTGGTGACGCCGTTCGATGGCAATAATCGGGTCGATTATGCCAGTCTCAAGCGCCTGATTGAATTTCATGTCGAGCAGGGCAGTAACGGACTGGTTATCGCCGGTACTACTGGCGAGTCGGCTACGTTGGCGCGCTCGGAACATATCGAATTGATCGGTCGTGCCGTCGAAATCGCGAATGGTCGATTACCGATTATTGCGGGCACGGGCTCGAACTCAACTGCGCAGACGGCGGAATTGTCCTGCGCGGTGGCAGATACTGGTGTCGATGCGTACCTCGTCGTCGTTCCTTATTACAACAAGCCAGTTCAGGAAGGCATTTACCAGCACTTCATGGTGATCGCCGATGCGGTGGACAAGCCCGTAATGCTGTATAACGTGCCGGGCCGAACGGTTGCGGACATGTTGCCGGAGACGGTTGCTCGGCTGGCGCGACACGAGAATATTTTTGGCATTAAAGAAGCAACGGGTGACCTGCAGCGCTTAAGCGCGATTCAGGATCTTGTTGGCGATGATTTCAGGCTTTACAGCGGTGACGATTTTACATTGTTGCCGTTTATCGAGCAGGGTGGCCACGGCGTAGTTACCGTAAGCGGGAACGTCGCTCCGGCGCAGGTTGCAAAGCTTTGCCAGCTGGCTTCGGTTGGAGATCAGGAAGCGGCGAAGGATCTGGATGGAAGCCTTCAGGCACTGAACGAGGTGTTGTTTGTTGAGTCGAATCCGATACCTGTAAAATGGGCGGTAAGCCAGATGGGACTTATGGAGACTCATATCCGGCTACCACTGACGCCGTTTTCGGCGCAATATCACGAACAAATGCGAGCGGCGATGCGGGCAGCAGGCGTCGTTTTGGAGGAAAATGCATGACCCCTGTCAGGGCTATCAATGTCAAAGTGCTACTCACGGTAGCGAGTTCGTTTGTGCTCACCAGTCTCGGCGCTTGTGGCGATAAGGAAATTCGCATGACCTGCGATGAGCCGCAGCCGTATCAGTCTGTTGTAGCGAGCAAACATGTTGTGGTTCCGGACGGGCTCGATCCGCTGGATAATTTAAAGGAAATGTCGATTCCTGAAGCTGAATCGTCGCCGCGGCCCGAGGGCTCAGACTGCATTGAGAATCCGCCGCCAATTCTGTCAGGCGGGACAAATAGCCAGTAACAACTTCGGAGAGGTGGCTGAGTGGCTTAAGGCGCTCGCTTGGAAAGCGAGTGTACGTTTATAGCGTACCGCGGGTTCGAATCCCGCCCTCTCCGCCAAAATGTGAAAGGCCCCTTTATGGGGCCTTTTGCATTTTCGCCGAGTGTGGTCGAGGATGAGGGCCCTGTTCGACGGGCGCGGCGGCGAAGCCGCATGCCCGGTCGCGAAGCGACAATCCCGCCCTCTCCGACGGGCGCCGCACGCGGATCGAAACGATTTACTCGGCGGAGAACTTGAGTTTTCGCATTCGCGGCGTCTTTTTGTACTGATGCCCCTGCATGCGGCGGAGGATGTTGTCGAGCATCTTGATCGCTGCGACTATATGAGGGCCCTTGTTAAGCATGACGCAATCGGCACGCTGTGACAGCGCTGCATCTGATATTTCCGCACGTGAGGGTTGGCCCTTCTTGGCCGTGCGCTCTAACACCTGGGTGGCCCAAATGACTGGAACTTGGGCGGCTTCGCAAAGCCAGAGTATCTGTTCCTGAAGCTCGGCAAGTCGCTCCCAACCTGCCTCTACTGCCAAATCGCCCCGAGCGATCATGATCGCTATTGGGTAGCTGCGCATAGCGGTCAGAAGCAATCCTGGCAGGTTCTTGAAGCCTTTCTTGGTTTCAATCTTGATGATGAGACCAAGATCATTTTCGCCATTCGCCAACAGTTCATCCTGGAGCGAGATGATATCCGCCGGTCGTTTGACGAAGGACTGGTTGATGGCGTCGGCATGACTGATAACGAATTGGATGTTCTCCTTATCCGGCGCAGTCAATCCCGGCAAACGTATGTCGCTGTCAGGGAAGTTGATTCCACGATCGCCGCGCAGGCGGCTACCCGTTGGTTTGGCTTTGGTCACCGTCATTTCGAGACGTGCATGTTCGATCGATTTGACGTCGCCTGCGATTTTTCCGTCGTTTAATAAGACTCGGTCGCCCGCTGAAACAAAGTCGAACACTTCAGGCTGTCGACAGGAGATATGGGCCGGCTCGATGACCGTCCCATCGGAATCTTCGACAGCCGGCTCGCCAGGAATAGGGTCCCGGTCGAGAAACATCGTGTCACCTGGACGCAGCAGGATCGGCTGTTCGACCGTTGGCAAATCACCTACACGGTACGTCAGTTCTTCGCCCTCATCTTTGCGAATCAGGCGCAGTTTCGTTCCAGTGGCAAGGTAGGCACCCTTGTAAATCTCGAGGACGAGACCTTTTTTGTCCTTGGCGACGACCGTAAATTTTCGCTTTTTGCCGCGCGTATCCTTGAAGCGAATTTCATCGCCTTCGTGCGCGTATTTGATGCAGTCGCGTGGAACCGGTACTACCGCCGTCTTTGTTCCGCGCCAGACAGTGTCATCGGGAATGAAACGAACTCGCCGGGGGGCGATCGTCCGGCCCATGGGGTCACGTCGTGGACGGATGCGAAAGATCTTGGGGCCTGGTTTGAGATCGCCGGTGCGGACCTTCGGACCTGCGAGATCCATGACAATTCTGCAATTTCTATGTGTGTCGTCGCTGGCCGCGCGAACGTTGCGAATCATATCGGCCCACACATCTTTGTCATCGTGTGCGCAGTTGATTCTTGCGACGCTCATTCCGGCTGCAAGCAATTCTGCAACAAACGAGTGACTGGTGCCGGCCTCACGCGGCAATGTGACCATGATGCTTACATCGCGACCATCCGGTGCGTCACCAAGTATTGCCTTCTTATGAGTGTCCGCTGCCGGGGTACTAAGGCCGAGTGCCCCGGGCTCGATGTCGTCGGCTTCGGCCGTCTCTCCTGTCATCATTTGCAGTGCTGTTTGCACCACATGTACCGATGCCATCACATCGCGCTCGGCCCGGTCCAGTGACGAGAGGCCCAGAATCGCCAGGTTCTCCTGGAGTTCCTGGATGTCGCTTTCCCTCAGCGCCAGGTAATGCACGAGATTGCGGGCGCCGTCCCGATACTCGGGATGCACGGCTAACAGCTCGGCAGCGTACCTGGCTTCAGATTTCCGGCACCGTTCAATGAGTTCCCGCAGCTGGTCGTCTACCAGGGCGATTTTGTCGGTCTTGGCCACGAATGCTCCTGTCTGTTTCATTTGTAGAGCATTTCCGCACAGTTCACAGTTATGGATATCACGTACGCATTACGGATGTTGCAAACAACAGGCGCCTTCGGCGGCGCGCAGCGCCCATCCCGCCCTCTCCGCCAGTACCGCCAAAAAGGGGTCTGACCCCTTTTTTTCTCATCACTTAGCGTCGCATATTCCTGTAGAATCGCGCCTCCACCCGAACCTAAACTCCTATTCGCAGAGGCTATCGTGAGCAACGCAGACCAAATCGAAAAAATCAAAACCGCACCCGGATTTATCGCAGCCCTTGACCAGAGTGGCGGCAGTACACCCACAGCGCTGGGCTTGTACGGAGTCACCCCGGACGCCTGGTCGAACGACGAGGAAATGTTCGCCGTTGTGCACGCCATGCGTACTCGAATCATGACCAGCCCTTCGTTTGGCGGCGACCGAATTCTTGGCGCAATTCTTTTCGAGAACACGATGGACCGTGAGGTCGAAGGTAAATCAACAGCATCCTATCTTTGGGAAGTGAAGAACGTTGTGCCTTTCCTCAAGGTTGATAAAGGCCTCGCCGATATCGTCGACGGTGTACAAGTCATGAACCCGATGCCGGATCTCGACGCTTTGCTGGCGAAAGCCAGTGCGGCCGGCATTTTCGGTACCAAGATGCGTTCTGTTATCAAGGAAGTTAACGAGGCCGGTATCAACGCGATTGTCGACCAACAGTTTGAGATCGGGCGCCGGATTATTGCGGCTGGACTGGTACCGATTATTGAGCCAGAGGTTGATATCCATTGCGCGGACAAAGCCGCCGCCGAAGATATCTTGCAAGCCGCGATCATGAAGCATCTGAATGCTCTGGGCGCTGACGAAATCGTTATGCTGAAGCTGACGCTGCCTGAGAAAGACGGCCTCTACGCCGATTGTGTCGCACACCCGAATGTGGCTCGCGTTGTTGCATTGTCCGGTGGTTACTCGCGCGAAGAGGCGAACGATCGCCTGTCGCGCCAGCTTGGAATGGTAGCGAGCTTCTCGCGTGCCTTGTCGGAAGGCTTGGGTGCGCAGCAGTCAGCCGAAGAATTCAATGCGACACTGGATTCTTCTATTGCGAGTATCGTAGCGGCTTCGTCTACCTGATCACGCGTACAAGTTGAGGAATTGCGCGAGTAGTTACTCGCGCAATTTTCGAAGGTCCGGTGCTTCAGCGGGGAAATAATATTTCTTCGCTAGCTCCAGGAGTTGTCCCGATTCAGTGAGGGCCTTGATGCGTGCGTTTACAAACCTGCGAAATTCGTCGTTTTGCCGCTTGCTGAACACAAGATGCAGGGCTCGTGTTGGGACAATATCCGACGCATCGAAAAAGACGACATCGTCAAAATCGAGTCCCGCCGCCGACAAATTGTAAATAAGGCGCGCCTGCCAATCGATAACGACGTCGCCTCGACCATGTTTCAACATATCCAAAGTCCCCCGTGGCGTGAAGGCTCGAACTACGCCGACATTGCTGTCCGACTGGCCGCTGGCAGATATCGCGATGTAATCATCCAGTACCGGGTATTGAAAATTTTCGACCAGAATAACGGTCCGATTATCCAGGTCCTTGAGACTCGTGAATGCCGTCCCACTACGCTTCAATGCAACAGCCGAGTGATTAAACGGATAGATCGGATATGCGGAGAACTCAGCCTGAGATTCGGCACTGAATGATTCGGGAAAACCGTTAATAATCCAGTTGTCTGTCGTTTCGAATTCGGCCTGCATTCGCAGCCATGGCAATACCTTCGGTTCCAGGACATATTTCGATCCTGCGAAAACTAGTTTCACAATATCGGTTGTAAGACCTCCGGCCATAGGGTCGCCATCACGAACTATCATGGTCGGTTCAACGGTTTCTGCCAGCACGAGATAGGTTATTTTGTCATCTGCAAAAACGCTTGCAGAAACCGCGCTCATGACCAGGCTTGAAAAGACTATTGAAAGCAGCCTGTCAGGTCTTGGATTACGCAATTTTGTACTCCTTTAGAATGCCGCGCTGCATGCTAATTTCTGTATGTCAGGCTGATACCGTAGGTTCGCGCATGATTGTAAATCAGCATTTGCGTGTCAAAAATATCGAAGCCCTCGATAATCTTTTGTTGATCGGTAAGATTGCGTCCAAATATCGCTATCTCGAAGTTTTTCTCTGGTATTCGCCAAGCAACACGGGCGTTCCACAGCACTGCCTCGGTTGACCGATCGAGTGGGGCATTGTCAGTGTCAAAAAAATAGTCGTCAGAGTAGGAAAAATCCACTTGCGTAGTTACCTGAGTCCGGCCGAACTCTGCGACGTGCCGGATCATGCCGTTGGCCGTCAGGGCTGGTGCCAATACCAGTTCTGCACCGGACAAGTCTTCTATTATTGGCTCGCCCGATGGCGTGAGGCCTTCGAAACTAAAGAACTCCTTGGTTTCCGTGTCCAACCAGCCCAAACCGAAGCTGGCCTCGATGGAACCGGTCGGATGCCATTGTGCTTCAATTTCCACGCCATAAATATCGGCGCCCCCGGCGTTTGTCAGCGCGCTCAATGGCAGACCATTTACGTTCGCCTGTGTAAACGCCTGTAGATCCTGATAATCATAATAAAATCCGGTCGCGTTCAGGCGCAGCCGGTCATCAAGAAGTTGTGTCTTCAGGCCCACCTCCACCATATTGACATTCTCGTCTTTGAAAGCAGCAATCTGCTCGACGATTACGACAAATCCTCCCGCATTCCAGCCGCCACTCTTAAATCCATGTGCCAGATTAGCGAAAAGGAGAGTGGAGTCGTCAACGAACCAGTTCACTCCGATATTCCAGGAAATATTGTCAGTATCCAGATCGTCCTGAAACGCGAGTCCTGCGCCGGCTATGGTGCCTGGCAATACAAGATAGTCGAGACTCTTGCGCTCCCGGGTGTATCGAGCACCGGCCGCTACAGACCACGTTTTTGAGAGCCGCCACTCAGCGTGGGCGAATGCGGCGAAGGCGTCGGTATCCTGGTCAAATCGCGTGTCGTAGTCCAACGGCGAGTTGAACGGAACAGACCCTTTTTTGTTGTCGGAAAAATAGAACAGACCGGCAATATACTCGGCCGACTCAGCTGAAAACGCGATACGAAATTCCTGACTAAACTGTTCCGCATCCAACAGTTGTCCGCTTTGAAAGAGATCGTTTGGGTTCGCGAACGCGCCATCCCAATCAACCTTGTCGACATTTGATGCAGCCGTAATGGAAGTGACTGACAAATTGCCGTCTGACCAGTTAAATGTTGCGCTGCCACCCTTTGTATCGATTTGCTGGCGTGGACCAATGATCGGCGAGAATAGCTCAATACTGTGCGGATCCTGCACGGGGTCGCGGTAGCCGAAGCCGTCGAAGCATTCTCTCGCAATTATTTGCTGGTCTGTGCACCGTTCTCCCGCTGCTGTAAGGAGTCCGCGCGGCTTGTACAAAGTAGGCCGATTATCAGTTTTACTGGCATAAGCCATGACATTGATATCAAGCTTATCCGTCATGTAGAACCTTAACTGCCCGCGAACAGCAGAGATATCTTTGGTACCAAACGACTGGCCAGAGCTGCGGTTAATTTGGTAGCCGTCATCGGAGTCATGCATTAGTGATATGCGGCCTGCAACACGTTCTGACACTGTGCCGCCTGCAGCCGCTTCGATCTTTAACCGGGAGTCGTTACCGATCACAACTTCGACTGTGCTATCGAACTCGGTGTTGGGCGATTTGGTGACAAAATGCACCAGACCACCCGTCGTATTTCTTCCGTACAGGGTGCCTTGCGGCCCACGGACAACTTCTACACGCTCCAGGTCGAAGAGTTGTCCGGCCTGAGCTGTCAGCGTTCCCAGGTAGACGTCGTCAATGTAAACGGCGACCGGGCCTTCATTCGTATCACTGAGATCGTTGAGCCCAACGCCGCGAAGCGACAGAGCCAGGTTTGTTGCCTCGCCGGCGGGTGTTGCGAAAGTCAGATTGGGCACTTGTTCCGATAAGTCAGCCACGGTGCGAAACGAAAGCGCCTGGAACTGCTCGCCACTCATTGCCGTTATGGAGGCGCCAATTTTCTGCATGTTTTGTTCTCGCCGTTGTGCCGTGACGATAATTTCCTCGATGCGCGAAGTAGCAGTAATCCCGGTATCAGCTGCATACACTGAACCGCATAGTGCGACAGACCAAATTGCAAATCCAACGAATGAGCCTCTCAGTGCTCTATCGATGAGTCTGTCCTTAATATATAACCGATATTTCGCGCCGTCCGGATATAACTTGGTTTCGAAGGGTCCTTCTCCAGTTTTTTCCTCAATCGGGTTATGCGCACATCAATGCTTCGATCGAGCGGACTCCAGTCGCGGTGGGAGGACTCGTCGAGCAAGGTATGTCTGGATACCGCCGTGTTCGCGTTGTCAGCCAGGATAGCCAGAATATCGAGTTCGCCTGCAGACAGCTCGGGACTGCAGCCCTCATCATCCGACAACGAACGCTTCACCACGTCAAATTGCCATTTGCCAAATCGTATTAGACTGGCATCACCGAACTCCTGAGTTCCAGGAGAAATGCGTCGAAGCACACTATTGATTCGTGCCAGGAGTTCACGGAAATTGAAGGGTTTGACGACGTAATCGTCTGCACCCATTTCCAATCCGAGGACGCGATCCTCAGGATCGCCGTGCCCCGTAACCATAATTATTCCGCAGTTGTATTTGGACTTAATCTGTCCGGCCAACTGGATGCCATCCGCTCCCGGGAGTCCAACATCCAGCAGGACAAGACAGGCGGGATCCTTTTTCAGGATCTGTTCCAGTTCCTTACCATCGCCCGCTAATGAAACGCGGAATCGACGCAGCTCAAGGTACTCGCCGACAGCATCGAGAATCTCCGGGTCATCATCGACCACAACAATGTGCCTGGCCTCAGGCACCTGTCTGTACGCCCGGTGCAGGACCGACCGAAGCTGCTTCTTCTGACTCGTAGTAAACACCTTCTACGATAGAAACCAAGTCGCTGAGCTCGAACGGTTTGTTGATGTGGGGTCTGCGTTCCTCTTCAAAAAATTGGGCTAAGCGTGGGTCCAGGGAATCGCCCGTTACAAATACAAAACGTTTCGCCATCCGTTCATCATTGGCGAATACACGACGATAAAATTCCAGACCGTCGCCCCCGGGCATATGTACATCGGCCAAGATGACGTCAAAATCAGTATCGACAAGTCTTAGCAGTGCTTGCTCGCAGCTGAAAGCGGTCGATGGTTGATGCCCACTGCGACTAAGAGACTCGGCGATACTGGTTGCAAGCGTTTCTTCATCGTCAACGACCAGTACTTTCAACGCCTTTGGGAAATCGTCAGCTTTGGGGTTTAGCCGGACGCTTTCTCTGACCTTCCTGGTTCTTGGTAATGTGATGACCAGGTTTGTACCGCGTGGCTCAACCGCATTTACGACGATCGTACCGCCATGGTCTTCGACGACGGACTTGCAAAATGCCAGCCCCAATCCCGTTCCTCGGCCCTCTGGTTTGGTTGTAAAAAAATGGTCGAAGACCTTGTCACGAATTTCGGGAGATATACCTGGACCATTATCAGCGAATGAGATCGTAATTTTTTCTGCGACGTCGTCGACACGCACACCAATGCCAATATTCTTCTCGCCATCCATCCTGGTGAGTGCCTGCTGTGCATTGACTATTATGTTGACGACGACCTGACCAAGGTTCGCTTTATCACCCCAAACCTTTGCCGCACCGGGATCAATTTCAAAATTAACTGCGATGCTTCTCTTGTCCAGTTGATACTTCAACATGTCCAATGATTCGTTGATCAGTTCATCGACGTTGAGTACTTCCTTTTCAACTTGTCGCTGTCTTGCCAACGAGAGGAATTTTCGAACTATGTCCGCGCTGCGCCTGGCCGGTCTCAGAATCTTCTCCGCCCGATTTCGCGTTTTGTCATCAGTTGCCGTTTCAGCCAATAATTCCGCCTGCGCAGTAACAACGGCCAGAGGATTGTTAAGCTCGTGCGCAACCTCGGCAAGCATCGAGCCCAGCGCGGCAATTTTCTCCCGATGAATCAGATTGGCTTTCTGCTCATCGATTTTTCCCAACAAGTCGTTAATTCTGTCGACGACGAGACCGAACTCATCGTGGCGATGCGACTTTGAATGACGAAGTCGCTCGAGCTCCATACCATGCGGGTTGATATCGCCAAGTCTGTCGGCTACCTCGACAAGAGGCTTGGTTGTTGTCATATAGAAAATGAATCCAAGCGCGGCCCCGAGAATTAGAAATTCAATAATCAGCTCGAAGCTTCGGCGTCGTACGCTGGTAACAAATGAACCCCCAATCACAGTCGGATCCAGAGTTATTCGAATATGTCCAACGACAACCGTTGCGCCGCCTGATGAGTGTTGTTGGCCGGTGACGAAATCGGATCTGTCGACGACCAACTCACGGTCATAACTCACCATTTCGGAGAACAACCATATCGCGAGCCGGTCGGTTGCTGCACTGTCGGTTGTTCGCTCACGAGTTGCCAATGCGGTGCCCAGGTCCGTCCTGATGCTAACGAGCTGCAGTTCCTCAAACTGCATCATTCCCTCGATGACGGAGTCTGCCTGCAAGGGATCAACGTGAAATGCGGCGCGCGCCGTCGCGTCGTAGAAAGAGTCGATCAGATGATTCGCAAATTGCTGCAGTCGGGTGTTCTCATCATTGTATTTCGACACCATATCGAAACCGGCTACAGCAATTGCAATCGCCGCAATCACCAGAACGGTATAAGCGGTCTGTCTAACCCACAGGCTGTGTGTAATGAAACGTGTCATGTGCCCCCACTCGCATCAGTATCGCATACAGGTTGCGGCTATTAGCGAATGATTAACATTGTTAACAAATATTACACGCCGGCACGGTGCCATGTGCTGTTGAAGTAACACCGCTAACAAAACGACTTTTTCCGGAAACCATGTTTACCAATAAAGCTGATAAAAATGATGCAGTAAGTCGAAACAGCAAGTTGGGGCGAATTCAGTTGTCGCCTTAGAAACTTTGGATCACAGGAGAAATATCATGACTAAAGATAAATCGTTGGGGCTGGTCACTGTCGCAACCTTGACTGCAGTATTGGCGTTTTCATTGGTTGAAATTGTTAGTGCTGACGGCCACGAGCCTTATGAAGCAGCATTCAACAAAGATGGTGAACTAGTCAGGCCTGCTGGCTGGCGTGAATGGGTGTTTGTTGGCAGCCCGCTTACTCCTAACTCGCTCAATGGCGGAGCAGCGCCGTTTCCGGAGTTCCACAGTGTTTATATCGATCCGGAAAGTTGGGCCCACTACAAGAAGACTGGCGAGTTTCGTGAAGGCACGATGTTTGCCAAGGAGCTAACTCTCGTTGGTGATACCGCTGCGACGAGCGGTATTGGGTTCTTCAACGGAAAATTGCAGGGTTTTGAAATTGCGCATAAAGATTCAAAGCGCTATTCCGATGACACAGGCGGCTGGGCGTACTACTCGTTCGGACATCACGACGAGCCTTACAACAGTACAGCGGCAGCCATGCCAACCGCCTCTTGTGCCGCTTGTCACACGGCCAGCGCCGCTGAGGACATGGTATTTACACAATATTATCCGATCCTCAAAAACGCCAAGGGCGCAGGTGACGCGGCGGCAGGAACCGGAGGGTAGCGATAGCCATTTCGGGCTCGTACGCCACCCAGACGTATTGCCAGGGAAGGCTTTTCAGGTAATAGCAGAGGAAACGACATGAAACTCAGATCACTCGTCACATTATTGATTCTGGCGCTTACTAGTGTGTCATTGGCAGACGACTCTTACACCGAGACCTACGAAACATTAGTCGACAAAGATGGCAATATTTCATTGCCGGACAATTTTCGTGACGATTGGACCTTCCTCGGAACATGGTCAATTGCGGCAGAAGACGTCAAGCAAAGTAGTGAAGCGAGCGGTCACGGTGCTGCCGGCCTGCATAACGTATATACGCAGCGTGGCGTCGCAGCATACTTTCGAGAGCACGACAGTTTTCCGGATGGAGCAGTTCTGATAAAGGAGTTGCTCAAGGCAACAACAGCACCTATGACGACCGGTATTGTCAGTCACGGTAGCGAGGTTGAAGGTTGGTTCGTGATGGTAAAAGACACGAAAGGGCGATTCACCACGAATCCGCTTTGGGGTGATGGCTGGGGTTGGGTTCTCTTCAATGCCAGTGATCGTCACACGGCCGTCACTAAGAATTTCAAGACGGAGTGTGTTGGTTGCCATATACCGGCACGCGACGACGACTGGATATATACCGCGGGCTATTCGATTCTGTTCGACTAGCTCCTGCTGATCTGCGCTTACGATACTCATTCAAATTACGGGTGAACCATGCATGCCGGCAAATCAAGAGCTGTTGCGACGACGACGGTTTCAGTCGCGCTGATTTTTGCCTGTGTTTGGGTACTCAGTCGATTGGCACCGGAGTCGGCACCGATCGCTCGCGGTGCTGCATATGCCGGTGTGAGAGGCTGCGTTGACTGTCACGGCGACCCGGACAAAACGCAACCCGACGCCAACAAAAGCGATTGCTCAGAAGTCAACGATCATGCGTGGCATCCAAGCTACGGCGTCAGTTGCAGCGATGCGATGTCGTACTTTGCAGCGATTCGATTACGGCGAAGTGTCGACGAACGTACAAGCATCGGATTCCAAAACCCACTGATAGCCGGCGAACTCCTTGCCCGGAAATACCACTGCTTCCAGTGTCACGGTGAACTCGGACAGGGTGGTTTCGCAAACGCGGGATCACTTAAGGGTTATGTGCCCGGGTACTTCGGAAACGACTTCAAGCTACTAACGCAGCAGGGTGACCCTGTTTCCATACGTAGTTGGATCGAAAATGGCATGGATGGCTATATTCTGCGAGAGCCGCTTACGGGGCGAATCGCCAAGTTCTTCTTCGCGCGGCAGGCAGTCAGTATGCCGAGTTTCAGGTCGCTTCCCGAGGAGGAGATACAAACACTGGTTTCTTATGTCCAGGCGCTCAGTAGCTACGGGCCGATGACCGCCGCCACCGTTCGAGCATACGGCGAGCAGTCCCGTTATGCAGCAATCCCGACCCGCTCAGCGAAATCTAACGAAAATCCCGAGGGCCCGTTATGAAAGGACTATGGCTATGAAGAAAATAATGAGTGTTGTTCTAATCCTGACCGCGGCATTTAGCGTGATTGCAATGGACGATTATGGTGATGTTGGATATCCGGCGGGCTTCCGATCGTGGCAGCACGTAAAGACAGGCATCATCCAACCGGGCCACGCGTTGGAGGCGTCGTTCGGCGGCATACATCACGTCTACGCCAATACCAAAGCAATGCACGGGCTGACGGTTGGCCAATACGAGAGCGGTGCCGTTTTCGTATTTGACTTACTCGATTATCAAAATAGCGATAATACGATTGTCGAAGGCGCAAGGAAAAGAATTGACGTGATGCACTATGATTCCGGCGAGTTCGCGGATACGGGTGGCTGGGGCTTTGCGTCTTATCTCGGTAACAGCGAAACCGCATTGGTCGAGCAAGATGTGGTCGTGGCGTGTTACGCCTGCCACGAAGCTGTCAAGGCGAAAAACTTCGTTTTCAGTCAGTACCGTAAATGAGCGAGGGGCCGCTGACTGTCGGGCAGATGCAAGTTCTTGAGGCATTGCTAAAGAGTAAGCGGCAAGTAATCGTCGATCTCATTAAGTCATATAGAGCTGTGACCGGCACAAGACACGACTGTGCACTACTCGATGTCGCGGACTCTGCAAGTCTCAACGAAATGCGACGACGAGCGGCGATTCTCATCGACCAACACGAGTCAACGCTTGCGGGAATAGATGCGGCTTTCGACAGAATACGGGAGGGCCGTTACGGCAGTAGTGAAAAAACTGGAAAGCCAATCCTGTTCGAAAGGTTACTGGTTGTACCCTGGGCGCAAAGCAACGCAGACGACTAGCATCACTCAAATCGGTCCGTGCCATTGTGTTGCCTCTGTTATTCTCAACATTGCGAATGCAAAGGCGACGAATCATGAGCGCAGAAAACGGTGACACCGAGTGATTGGCAACGTCCGCATTGCTCTTTTCATTTTTCTGCTGCTCGCATTTTCCTCGGTGACTGGAAAATCAGGCGAGGCACCCAGAACAGGATTTTTCAAAGTGGATTTCTCTCCACTGGAGCTATTGGGCGAGCAGGGCGTAGCCGACGCTGCGGAGATACTCCGATCCGACGACAATCTTAGCTGGCAAATCTACGTCCCTGAAACCTACGATGCTACACGTCCTGCCGGCGTTGTGGTTTATGTTAGTCCTACACCCAAGGGCGGTCCGCCAAGGATCTGGAACCGACCGCTGGGTGAAAAGAATCTTATCTGGATAGGCGCGAACAACTCTGGTAATCGCGTCGGTGTTGGAAAACGCATGTTCCTGGCGATGCTGGCGCCAAAAGTACTCGCCAACGAATACGTTCTCGATGCGAGTCGAGTATACGTTGCCGGTTTTTCGGGTGGCGGCAAGACGGCCAGCCGTGTGTCATCGGCCAGGCCCGAAACATTTCGCGGTGGCATTTACATTGCCGGCGCGGCGGCCTGGGGGTCATCAACGCCGCCGCCCAAACTCGATGTCATCAAACAGAATTACCACGTATTCCTGACGGGAACGAATGACTTTAATGAACGTCTTACGCGACGCGTTTATGCCGCCTACAAAGCGGCGGGCGTCGAAAATTGCGAGCTGATTGTAGTGAATCGCCTGGGACACGCGCTGCCAGGAAGAAGCGTGTTTGTACGGGCAATTGAGTACCTCGATTCGCGGAAACTCCAGGCTCAACAATGAACTCGGTGCGGCATTACGATTGCAAACGGGTAGTCGGATTCTTTTTCACAATATTCGAATGCTCGAAGGTCGATGGCGATATGTGCTTCTTACGTCAATAAGCTATTACTTGATTTTCGCCACCAGCCAATCGCCCAAAGCCTTTATGTTCAGATCATCCGGATAATCGCTGGCAAGCTGTTCGACAACTTCCAAGGCGCGTTCAAAGTCACCGGAGTCTCTTAGGATCGTCGCAAGTGCCCAGCCGATATCGTAGTCGGCGGGAAACTTCTGGTACGCGCGTCCCAGCAGGTCCAGTGCCGCGCTCTGCTGCCCGAGCGAGTTGAGTGCGACACCCAGTACGTAAACATAGCGCTGCCCGGTCGGCTCCAGTTCGGACGCCAGTCGCAGCTCGTCGACGCCTGCCTCGGTTTGGCCCGTGCGGACCAACGCGAGCCCCAATGCGTGGCGAAGTGCGGCATTACCCGGTGCCAGTGATATACCTTGCAGGAGAAGTTCCTCCACACGGGCTTCATTCTGAGTCTGGCGAAGTGCATCCACTAGGTTAAGGCGCGCCGGCGCATAGCCGGGGTCAATTTTCAGTGCCCGCTCGAAGTGACTAATGGCACGGGCCATGTTGCCGTTCGCCAGTTCGAAATTGCCAAGGTTCACGGTCGCATCCGGTGTGCTGGAGAGCATGGTATAGGCGGCTCGATATTCCTCGGCAGCGCGTCCAAATGCTCTTGTTTGTTCGAGCGGCAGGAGGTCGCGTACGTCCGCAAACACAAGGGCAGATTGAATTCGAACACTGAGAACCGGATCGCTCAGTGTTGCGCTACCAATACTCAATTTGATCTCAGCAGGAAAAGGCCTGAGCGAGCGAAGCGCGGCAATGCGAAGCAACGGGTCCGGATCCGATAATACTTTTCTTAAGGCAGCCATTTCGTCTTCGCTGAACGGTGGCGTCAGTAGCGTCAACATGGTCGCACGCGCTATTGCCGGAAAGTCCTTATTTGCCGATGCGGGAGTAAGGACTTCGTTGGTGCGTTGCTGGCGACCAGCGGCGATCGCCGTACCGTAATGTGGGCGGCGCGTTACACCCAGAGTCTCCAAAGCGGCGCTGGCCCAAGCCGCGTCTTTGTCTGCATGGCAGTTATTGCAGGCATTGGGAGCGCTTGTCTCTCCGTGAAGGTCCGGCCGGGGAATTCGGAAACTATGGTCTCGTCGATCATCAACACCCATATAGGTACGCGCGGCCATATGGCAATCAACGCACGTGGCATCAGTGCTGGAGTGGCCGCTGTGCTCAGTCGAGACGAACTTCGACGGCAGGTGGCATTGCGAACACACATTGCTGGGTGTTACTCCCGTTCGCAAGCTACCGGAATGTGGATTGTGGCAGTCACTGCAGGTCACGCCTGCGCGGTACATGCGACTTTGAATGAACGAGCCATAGACATAGACCTCACCCTTGATCTGCCCGTCGGAGAAGTAGAGGTGCTCGTCAAGCAGGGCAAGCAAGTGAGTATCCGCCAGCGGTTTGCCGTATTCGTACGCGGTGGCAATGAGTCCTCGCCTTGCATGGCAGCGACCACAGGACTCCGCCTCCTGTGGTGGGTGAGTTAGTGGGTCGCTACGTTCGGCAATTCCTGAAATCGGATTCATGATCCAACGACTTGGTGTGTGCTCACCGAGATCCATCGCGAGCCCGTATCGACTGTCGAAAACACTCGCCGCTGCTTGAGCGACGTGCTTCGATCCGGGTCCGTGGCACGCTTCACAGCCCACGGATAACTCCGAATAGGTTGTCGCAAACGTATCGGTGCCGGAGTCGTATCTCATTTCGAGGTTTGTCGAGTGGCATTCGGCGCACATGTAATTCCAGTTTTGGTAGCGCCCGGTCCAGTGCAGTTCATCGCCCGGACCGATGTACTCATCAGGATACAAATGGAACCAGCGCTTGCCGCCATCTGCCGTGGGACGAGTGTCCCAGGAATACGGTAAGGCCTGCATTCGGCCACCGGGAAACTCGACCAGGTACTGTTGCAGCGGAGTGACACCGAAGGTGTAGGCGACTACGTATTCTGTTTCCAGTCCTGCCGCGTCTTCGGTCACGACGAAGAACTTATCGCCGCGCGTGATGAACCGGGTCTTCTTGCCGAAATAATCGAATACTGCATCGTCGAAGTCACCGAGAACGGTAGTCTCGTTGGCGACCTGCATGGCGAGTTCATGGTGTGAGCCGCGCCAGTCGTCGTATTGGGACTCATGGCAGTTCGAACAGTTCGTGCTACCAATGAAATGGGTTGCACTGCTGGTCGAGACAGATGTCTCGGATTTACCACCGCATGCGGCCAACGCAAACGCCACAAGCAGGGGTGTGAATATGGATACCTTCAATTTCTGTCGACCCGCCAAGGTGTAATGATTGGGGTGAATATTGTAACGTACGACAATAAGCAGTACTCCGTATTGGAGGAAACGACCAATAAGCGGAAAATTAGGTACATAGTTTTGGCAACAGCGAGTACACGACCATGACAGACACTAAATCCGGGCAACCCGACACTATCGTACCGATCACGGACGCCGGTACAGAGACGAGCGAGAAGCCGAGGTCGCCATCGGCTATTCTAGGCGAAATGCGGCACAGCCCGGACCAGATCAAGGACCTGTTTCGTAACGGCAAATACCCATATAAAACGAAAATCAAGAAGGGTGTTTACGAAACTCACAAGAAAGAGTTGCAGGTTGAGCTGCTCAAGGTGCAGAGCTGGGTAAAGAAAACAGGCCAGCGCATCATCGTTATCTGCGAGGGCCGCGATGCGGCCGGTAAGGGCGGCACGATCAAGCGCTTCATGGAACACTTGAATCCGCGTGCGGCCCGGGTTGTGGCCCTTGAGAAGCCGACCGATTATGAGCGTGGACAATGGTACTTCCAGCGCTACATAGATCACCTGCCATCTGCCGGCGAAATGGTGTTCTTCGATCGCTCCTGGTACAACCGCGCGGGCGTCGAACGCGTGATGGGCTTTTGCGACTCGCTGGAATATCTGGAGTTCATGCGGCAGGTGCCAGACCTTGAGCGTATGCTCGTGCGGTCCGGTATCCGTTTGTTCAAGTACTGGTTCTCTGTCACGGAAGCCGAGCAGGAACGGCGATTCGCCGCACGCTCGCAGTCTCCGCTGAAGCACTGGAAGCTGAGCCCCATCGATCAGGAGTCGCGCGACAAGTGGAGCGAATACACGGAAGCCAAAGAGTCCATGTTTTTCTACACCGACACCGCCGATGCGCCGTGGACGATTATTAAGTCTGATGACAAAAAGCGCGCACGCCTCAATTGCATGCAGCACTTTCTCTCTGATCTCGATTACCCGGAAAAAGACGGGCAAGTACTTCGTGGACCGGATCCTCTAATCGTCGGTCCGTCATCGCAGGTCATCGAAAAAGACAGCCACCTCTGGGGCTAAGATCAAATCACGTTGTGTCCGGGCAGCTTAGCGGCGATAATCGCGCCCGGTCCGCGTCGGCTTCCCCGCGACGGTCAACCGTGAACTCCGCCAGGCCCGGAAGGGAGCAACGGTAGCGGTGATACCGGGTGCCGGGGAGCAGCTGGCGCGGGCCACTTGCGTTACACTGAGCGATTCGAGCTACCCGTCCTGGCCTATGAGTTCCATGCAATGAGTTATCTTGTCCTTGCCCGCAAATGGCGGCCCAAAGACTTCTCTGACACTGTTGGTCAGGAGCATGTACTTAAGGCGTTGATGAACGCCCTCGAGACCGGCCGTTTGCATCACGCCTATCTATTTACCGGGACACGCGGCGTTGGCAAGACGACCATCGCGCGCATACTCGCCAAGGCACTGAACTGTGAAACCGGCGTGACGGCTCATCCCTGCGGAGAATGCAGCGCATGCCGGGAGATTGATGAGGGCCGGTTTGTCGACCTGATCGAGGTAGACGCTGCGTCAAATACCAAAGTCGACGATACCCGTGACCTGCTCGATAACGTGCCGTATGCGGCCGCTCGCGGACGCTACAAGGTGTACCTGATTGACGAGGTGCATATGCTCTCAAAGCATTCCTTCAACGCGCTCCTGAAAACGCTTGAAGAGCCACCCGAACATGTGAAATTCCTACTGGCGACAACCGATCCGCAAAAACTGCCAGTTACGGTGCTGTCGCGTTGCCTGCAATTCAATCTGATGCGCATGACGCCACGGCTGATTTCGGATCGCCTGGCACATATATGCGGGGCCGAAAATATTGAATTCGAGCCTTCTGCACTGGCACTGATCGCGCGATCTGCTGATGGCAGCATGCGGGATGCGCTGAGTCTGCTGGATCAGGCTATCGCCTATTGCGGCGGAAAAATTGAAGAAGCAACAACAGCGACGATGCTCGGCACCATCGACCGCGATCACGTCATGCGCTTGATGAAGTTGCTGGCGGCAGGAGATGCAAAGGGCATTATCGAGACAGTTAGCGAAATTGACGAACAGTTTCCCGATTACTCAAATCTTCTGGATGACATTGCCCGGGACCTGCAGCGGGTAGCTGTCTACCAGGTTGTTGGCACCTGTGATAGCGAAGACGATCTCTCCGAAAAGGAAATCGCCGAGCTTGCCGAGAACATGCCCATAGAAGACGTCCAGTTGTATTACCAGGTCGCGATCATGGGACGCCGGGATCTGCATCTCGCGCCAGATCCACGTAGCGGTGCCGAGATGACACTGTTGCGTATGCTGGCCTTTAGGCCCGCTGCGGCAGCGACCAGCGGATCAGTGGGTGGCGGTTCCGCCGTTGCCAGTACGGCATCGAAGACCGCAGCGCCCAAACCAGCAGCTGTGCCGGCGAATGTTCAAAGCGCGAAGGTGCCGGTGGAAACGCATGCCTGGACTGATCCGGACTGGAGCCAGTTGGTTACCACTTTGGAGCTGTCCGGCGCTGTTCGTTTGCTCGCCAGCAACTGTGGCTATTTGCGACGCGACGGCAACACAGTATTCCTTGGCCTTGATTCACGCTCCGAGTCCATGCTGACCAAGCAACGCAAAGAAACGATAGCCGAGCACCTGAGCGCGCACTTTGGGGAGACTCTGGTTGTCGATATTGCGATAGGGTCGCAGGCGGCCGAAACGCCGGTTCAACAGGAATCACGTATGGCTGACGAGCAACTCGAGGAAGCACGGCAAGACCTCGAGGCTGATCCAAATGTGCAGACCTTGAAGACCATGTTTGGTGCTGAATTAAAAACGGACAGCATAGAAATTATTTCAGGAGAAAAGGGATGAAGGGCGGCATTGGCCAATTAATGAAGCAGGCGCAGGAAATGCAGGCCAATATGAAAAAGGCGCAGGATGAAATGGCGTCTTTGACCGTCACTGGTGAGTCCGGTGCCGGCATGGTGCGTATCACCATGACCTGCCAGCACCAGGTTCAGGCCGTAGAAATCGACGACACCCTCGTCGGTGACGACAAGGAAATGCTGGAGGATCTGATCACCGCCGCATTCAATGACTCCATCCGCAAAGTTGAAAAGATGGTGCAGGAGAAATTTTCGGGTATGGCGTCCGGACTGAATTTGCCCCCCGGCATGAAATTGCCGTTCTAGCCTGTGTCGTACTCACCTCTGCTGGTTCGATTGATCGACGGCCTTCGCTGCATGCCTGGCGTTGGCCAAAAATCGGCACAACGCATCGCCTTTCATTTGCTGGAAAGAGACCGTGATGGTGCCAGCGGGCTTTCTGCTGCGCTCGCCGAGGCCGTCGACGGGATCGGGCATTGCACACGCTGCCGAATGTTCACAGAGGGCGAACTGTGCTCAATTTGTTCCGCCAGTGGTCGGGATTCAACACAGCTCTGCGTAGTTGAATCGCCCGCCGATGTGATGGCACTTGAGGACGCGACTGGATTTCGCGGCCAGTATTTCGTCTTGATGGGTCACCTTTCGCCACTTGACGGAATCGGCCCGGAAGAACTCGGCTTGAGCAAACTCGAAGAGTGGCTGGCCGCAGGTGAGGTCAAAGAAATGATCATCGCCACCAATCCAACAGTCGAGGGCGATGCTACCGCTCATTACCTGGCAGATCTTGCGACGCGAAACAATGTAGCGGCGAGTCGAATTGCCCACGGCGTGCCGCTGGGCGGCGAACTCGAATATGTGGATGGTGGTACATTGTCACATGCATTTTATGGCCGACGGGCCGTCGATTAGGAGTCAGTATGTCGGAGTCAGACTGCTTGTTTTGCAAAATATTGGCGGGGGATATACCAGCCGACATTGTTTATGAGTCCGAAACGGCGATCGCATTTCGTGACATCAATCCCAAGGCGCCGACACACGTTTTGATTATTCCGCGCAAGCACATTGCGACGATCAACGATATCGGTGCTGGTGATGAGGCCGTAATCGGCAGCCTTTATTCAGCCGCTCGGGAAATTGCGAAGGCTGAGGGTATTGCTGAAGAGGGCTATCGCGCGGTGATGAATTGTAATGAGGCAGCGGGTCAAACCGTATTCCACATTCACCTGCACTTGCTTGGGGGCAGGTCGTTGAGTTGGCCGCCCGGCTAGAATCGACCTTCCTTTAGTTTTTCGGTCAGGTTAACAACGCGCTTGAAGCTCTCGTAGCGCCGATAGCTGATGTCATCAGTCTCCACGCCATCTTTTACAGCGCATCCCGGTTCGCGCAAGTGGCGGCAATTGGCGAATCGACAAGACTGGGCGGCCGCAGCTATTTCTCGAAATCCCAGTGCTGCGTCACTAACGTTCGAAAGCGCCGGTGCGTAATCGCGCACGCCGGGTGAGTCGATAATCGAAGCTCCGCCTTTTAGGGGGATCATGACCGAATTCACGGTCGTATGCCGGCCTTCGCCAGTCTTGCTCGAGATATCGGCGGTACGTTGCTGCGGGTCCTCGACCAGTCGATTGATGATGCTCGACTTGCCGACACCGGACTGACCTACAACGATGCCGCACTGGCCTGCCAGAAACTCAAGGATATCGTCCACACTTTGTCCGGTTTCAGCGCTGCATTCAATAACGGGAATATCGATGTCCCTGTATTCCTGTAACTCCGGAATTTCGATGTCATGCCCAACCAGCAGGTCGACTTTGTTAAAGGCAACCGCTGACCTGACGCCCATTAATTCGGCAGCACACAAGTAGCGGTCGACGATGTACCAGTCTGGCATTGGTGCGACAGATGCCACGACGACGAGGGCGTCGACATTGGCAGCCAGTACTTCTACCTGACCGCGCATATTGGGTCTCGTCAGTTCATTGCGGCGCTCGCCGATGCTGGTAATTAGCCAGTCGGTTTCATTCTCAATCGGCTCCGCAGTCACGCCGTCGCCACAAACAGCCTTGATGCGCTTGCCCTTGATTCGCGCGTCGACGACCTCACCACTGGCAAGCCGCAAACCCATACGGCGGCTGTAGGTGGCGATCACAATTGCAGATTCCTGACTCATTCGCGAAGTATGACGTTAAGCAGGCAGCCTTGCACTCTCCGGCCATGTAAACTACGCCAGTCCCAATAGCTGAGGTCTTTAATACGATGCCCGATACCGCACCGGACAGAGCGACAAATTTGATCTGGATCGATCTGGAAATGACGGGTCTTTGTACTCAGACCGACACCATTATCGAGATTGCCACGATTGTCACAGACAAGTATCTGAACGAGCTCGCGGAAGGCCCGATGCTGGCGATTCATCGGCCATCTGAAATCATGGAAGGCATGGACGAATGGAACACCCGCCAACACGGCCAGTCCGGTCTTACGGACAGAGTTGCAAAGAGCAGTACGGGTGCAGCGGAGGCAGAGCAGGCGACGATTGATTTTCTCAGTGAGTGGGTTGATGACGGTGCCTCGCCAATGTGCGGCAACAGTATCTGCCAGGACCGACGGTTTCTTGCACGAGAAATGCCCGCCCTTGAACGATTTTTTCATTACCGCAATCTTGATGTCAGCACCCTGAAGATACTGGCATCACTGTGGGCCCCGAACATCGCGAACGGCTTTAACAAAGAATCGGCACATTTGGCTTTGTCCGATATTCGCGATTCGATTGATGAGTTGAGTTGGTATCGGGAGCAACTGATCGACCCTGCGGCTCTTGATGGTGGTGCCAGCGATGTCGGGGATGACTGACAAGCCGTTCTCAGTACCTGCAGAGCGCAACAGTGCTCCAATACTGGATGTCTTGCGTAATGAGCTCGCTCACTCTACGAGGGTGCTGGAAATCGGTTCCGGGACCGGCCAGCATGCCGCCTGTTTCGCGAAGGCGTTGCCGTTCCTGCAATGGCAAACCAGCGACCGGGACGAGAATCACGACGGCATCCACGCCTGGATTTTTGACACTGGCCTGACGAACCTGTTGCCACCTTTGTCGCTGGACGTATTGAGCGCCGATATGCCGGTGGAATCCTGTGATGCGGTGTACTCGGCCAATACTGCGCACATCATGAGCATCGAGGCGGTCCAAAAGATGTTCACTATCGTGGGGACGGTGCTGCAGGACGACGGGGTATTCTGTCTTTATGGTCCGTTCCGTCAGGACGGCGCATTTAATACACCCAGCAATGCGGAGTTCCACAAGTCACTTCGTTCGCAGAACCCCGAGATGGGGATTCGACACCTTGAGGCACTCGATGAATTCGCGCGGGAGCAGGGCCTTACGAGAATCAGGCTCTATGCAATGCCAGCGAATAACCACTTCGCGATCTGGCGAAAGGCTGCTCAATGACAATACACACAGGAGGATGCCACTGCGGCGAGGTCAAATTCGAGATCGAGGCACCAGCCGCTGTCGAAGTGACGCGTTGCAATTGCAGTATCTGCAATATGTGCGGGTTTCTGCATTTGTTTGTATCGAAGAAGAATTTTCGCCTACTACAGGGCGCAGACGCACTTAGCACCTACACGTTTAATTCAGGCGTTGCGCAGCACCGCTTCTGCAAGCATTGCGGCATCAAGTCTTTCTACATACCTCGCTCACATCCGGACGGATTCAGCATTAATGTCAACTGTCTCGATCCGGCAACCATTACGTCGGTTAAGGAGTCTCCGTTTGACGGCCGGAACTGGGAGCAGAACATCTCGGAACTGTCGCCGATAAGCGACTGATTTGCCTAATCTTTAGCTGGCAGGAAAGTCAGCCTTGTCATATAGTTGCGCCATGATGAAAACTACACTTCGAGCGATACTTTTTACCCTGATCTTCAGCGCCTCAGCGGCCTATGCAGCGCCTGCCTGGGTCAGTGATGAATTCGAAATCATGCTGCGCTCCGGCCCGAGCACCAGTAATGCCATTCAGCTCATGATTGGCAGCGGCATGCAGCTTGAGGTTCTGGAAAGCGACGCCGAATCTGGCTATTCCAGAGTCAGAACGCCGGGCGGCACGGAAGGCTGGGTATTGAGTCGTTATCTCATGAACGAAAGCAGTGCCCGCGAACAACTTGAGAGATTGACCAGCGACCTGACCAATGCCAATTCCCGTGGTACTTCACTGGGCTCACAACTGTCGGCCATCAAGAGCGAATACGATTCTGCAAATCGCCGTATCGATACTCTTGAACGTGAGAAGGCGGCGGCCGAAAAGGAGCTTGCAGAGGTGCGAAGCACGGCAGCCAATGTTCTTGGCATTAACGAACAGAACAGATCATTGCTGGATGAGCTCGCGGCTGCCGAGATTCGTGCTGATACGCTGGAGCAGGAAAATCGACAGCTTTCCAGCCAGACAATGCGTTACTGGTTCATGTCCGGAGCACTGGTTTTGGTCATCGGAATTATTCTCGGTATCTGGCTTCCCCGGATACGTTGGCAGCGTGGTTCTCGCTATGACCGTTTCTGATTCGATTCAGACTTTTTCACCTGCGAGAAACATCCATGTCTCGACCACCGTATCGGGATTCAGAGACATACTTTCGATACCCTGATCGAGAAGCCAGCGCGCGAAGTCAGGATAGTCTGAGGGGCCCTGGCCGCAAATACCGATATATTTATTTTGTGCTTTGCAGGCTTTTATCGTCATTGCCAGCAGCGCCTTAACGGCATCATCGCGTTCGTCAAAAGTGTCGGCGATCAACGCAGAATCCCTGTCGAGCCCCAGTGCGAGTTGAGTCATATCGTTCGAGCCGATAGACATGCCGTCGAAGTGTTCAAGGTATTGATCAGCGAGCAGGGCGTTTGTTGGTAACTCCGACATCATGATGACCTTGAGGTCGTCCTTGCCACGCTCGAGGCCATTCTCGGCCATCACGGCGAGCACGTCGCGGGCTTGTTGCACGGTACGGACGAACGGGATCATGATTTGCACGTTCGTCAGCCCCATATCGTTGCGGACCCGTTTCAAAGCCTCGCATTCGAGATCGAAGCATGGTCGAAAACTCTCTGAGACGTAGCGCGCTGCACCGCGAAAACCGAGCATCGGGTTCTCTTCATCAGGCTCATAGGCCCGGCCGCCGATAAGGTTGGCATATTCGTTCGATTTGAAGTCCGACATGCGCACGATGACGGGTTCGGGAGCAAAAGCCGCCGCGATGGTTGCCACGCCTTCAGCGAGCTTGTCGACAAAGAATCCAACCGGATCACTATATCCTGCCATTTGATCATTGACCGCTGCCAGGGTGTCCTTATCGAGCGCGTCATAATCGAGCAACGCCTGCGGGTGTACGCCGATCATGCGATTGATGATGAATTCAAGTCGTGCCAGTCCGACACCGTGATTTGGAATGCTGGCAAAATCGAATGCGCGATCCGGGTTGCCTACGTTCATCATGATCTTGACCGGAATGTCGGGCAAAGAATCGAGCTCGATCTGCGTCTGTTCGAATTCGAGATTGCCCTCGTAGACAAATCCTTCATCGCCCTCGGCGCAACTCACCGTCACTTCAATACCGTCCTGAATTTTCTCGGTAGCATCGCCACAGCCTACGACAGCCGGAATGCCAAGCTCCCTGGCAATAATCGCCGCATGGCAGGTCCTTCCACCGCGATTGGTCACAATGGCAGATGCGCGCTTCATAACCGGTTCCCAATCGGGGTCCGTCATGTCTGATACCAAAACATCGCCAGCCAGTACGCGGCCCATCTCGCTAACATCGCGAATAACTTTCGCCGTTCCGGCACCGATCTTCTGACCTATGCTGCGCCCGGTCGTTATGACGTTCGACTGAGCTTTCAATGTGTAACGCTGAATCGTGCGGCCACTACGGCTCTGGACCGTTTCCGGGCGGGCCTGCAGTATGTACAGCTTGCCGTCGTTGCCGTCTTTACCCCACTCGATATCCATCGGCCGTTGGTAGTGGTTTTCGATCGTGACTGCCATTTTCGACAGAGCGATCACGTCTTCGTCGGTCAGCGAGAATTTCATACAGTCTGCGTCATCGACGTCGACCGTGTCGACCGTTTTTCCGGGTTGCGGGTTATCGCTGTAAATCATCTTGAGCGCCTTGCTGCCAAGATTCTTGCGCAAGATTGCTCGTTTGCCAGCGGCAAGAGCAGGTTTGTAGACGTAAAACTCATCCGGGTTGACAGCGCCCTGGACGACCGTTTCGCCGAGTCCGTAGGACGAGGTTACGAACACGGCGTCGCGGAATCCGGATTCGGTGTCGAGTGTGAACATCACACCAGCGGAGCCCAGGTCGCTGCGAACCATCGTTTGAATACCGGCAGACAGAGCGACGAGATTGTGGTCGAAACCCTGGTGAACGCGATACGATATAGCACGATCATTAAATAGTGAGGCGAACACCTGATGCATGGCGTCGATGACATTTTCCAGGCCGCGAATGTTGAGAAAAGTCTCCTGCTGACCGGCGAATGATGCCTCGGGCAGGTCCTCGGCCGTTGCCGACGACCGCACGGCAACAGTAATGTCGTCGCCACCGCTCATGTCCACCCAGGCATGCTCGATCTGATCCATCAATCGCTGCGGCAGCGCGGTATTGAGTATCCAGTTTCGTATTTTCTCGCCGGCAGCCGCCAAAGCGTCGATATCATCGACGTCGAGGCCATTAAGCGTGTCGTTTATGCGCTTGTCGAGGCCATCGGCCTTGAGGAAGTCTCGATAGGCGGCTGCTGTTGTCGCAAAGCCGCCAGGGACGGTAACGCCCATATTACTCAGGTTGCTTATCATCTCCCCAAGAGATGCGTTCTTACCCCCGACCGTTTCAACATCGTTCATGCCAAGCTCATCGAGCTTGATAACGTAAGACTCCAAGATTTACTCCCTTGTTTTCCGTGGCAGGAAATGGACAATCGAATAGATGGTAGAGCGCACTGTATTTTTTCTCTCGGATCAGACTGGTGTCACGGCAGAAACGCTGGGACACAGTTTGATCACGCAGTTTTCGGCTAAGAAATTTCGGCAAATGACTTTGCCATTTATAGATACCGAAGACAAGGCGCGGGAAGCGGTGCGTACCATAAACGCGGTACAGGATACCGGTGCGCCGAGACCGATCATCTTCTCGACCTTGGTGCAGGCCGAATATCGAGCGATTCTCAAAGACGCGAATGGCTTGCATCTGGATATTTTTGACGAATTCCTGGGCCCGCTGGCCGCTGAACTGGATGAAGAGCCCAGCTATGAGCCAGGTCGTGCGCACGGCATGAGCGACATCGACGCATACATGAAGCGTATCGAGGCAACTAACTTCGCGCTGGCCAACGACGATGGTGGAATCAGCCGCAACTATGACGTCGCAGATGTGATCCTGGTCGGCGTGTCACGCTCCGGCAAAACGCCGACCTGCCTGTATCTGGCGCTGCAATACGGGGTGTATGCGGCGAACTATCCGCTGACCGATGAAGAATTCGAGAGCGGTACCCTGCCGGACTTCCTCATCAAGCAAAAGCAAAAGTTATTCGGGCTTTCGATCGACCCCGATAGATTGCGCCAGATTCGCAAAGAACGCCGTCCGATGGGTAAGTATTCGTCCATGCAGCAGGTACGGTTCGAGTTGCGGGAAACAGCCAAGATCTTTCGTCGTTACGGGATTCCGAATGTGGATACGACAAAGTTTTCGATTGAAGAAATATCAAGCAGAATCCTCGATAGTACAGGTGTTGAGCGCCGAGTTCGACCCTGATAATAAGGCCCGTTGCCTGTTATATTTAGTGGCATGTTGCTCGATTCACATCTGGTTCCACAGACAATCGTCACGCCGAACAGCTTTGTCGGTTTGATGGCGCTTTATGAGAGCAACTTCCTTCGACTGTTAAGGCTCGTACCGGATATCGAGCGTCTCGACGGCTGCTTTCGATCCCGGGTGGCCGGTGATTGTGACCTGTATATGGAGGTCATTGAGACCAGTCGTTATACCGTCACGTTATCGCTGACCTATCACTTGCCGACGGATGAAGGGTTGCTGGCAGACCCTGATATGACTGTCCGTGTCTATCTGGACGGTCAGCAGGCCGAAGTACTGGCAATCGGCGAGCAGCAGCGCCACGCCGCCCTGAGAAGGCTTGTGTTCGAGCATAAAGAGGAATTGGATCGACGCTGGCGTTTCAATATTGTGCTCAACAAGTGGCTTGAGTATCTGTCTGACCAGGGCCATCTCATCCTCGAGCGCTAGGCCGTCGATATATCCGTAATTCCACCATTTCAGGCAGTTGTCAAAACTGTCGATTCAGTCTGAGTTTCGCGGCGGCTCTATTGTCATTATTAGCGCTGGACCAGATGCCGGACGAACGTTCGGTTCTTGTGGATTATGTAAAGAGAGTCTGTAGTGACGAGCCTGACAGGACTATTCAAACCAGCGCCCGAAGTAGTCGACGACAAAGAGAAGTTGGTCGATCTGTTTCGCAATCGCGCCGAGCTGAAGAAAGAGTTTGCTGCGCTGCGCAATGAAAAATACCAGCTGCAGGACCGCATCAAGCAGCACGAAGGCGCTACAGCACGTGTGCAGCAAAAGATGGACCATCTTGAAAATCTGCTGCTGGATCGCGAGTGGGTCCACAATGTTGTTGCCTTCTACCAGTTGCGGCGCCTCGCCGCGCACTGCAATGTCAAGCTTGTGCGATTCGCGGAACAGCTAAAGCAGCAGCGCGAACAACGCGTGCACAGTAAAACAATGGGTGCCTGGAACGAACAGCGCGAAGGGCAGGCCACAAGTATTGAAAGCGAGATCGGCCAGCATCGGTTGCAACTACAGTTGTTGGAAAATCAGCTGCAGGCTGAGCAGCATAAACTGACAACGATGAACGGCGTATCCAGAATGTTTCGCGGACGTAGCCTGGATTCCGAAATTAAGCTGATTGCCGCCCGATTAGATGCGGGCCAGACCAGAGAGCAGGAGCTGTTGCAGGCGCTGGGTAAAGTCCACAACCTTACCCCGCCAGACCACGGCGGCCTCGATGACGCGACGAAACGTTCAATAAACCTCATGATTCTGTCGTTTGCGCAACAGCTGTACCTGCATTTCGCGGACGATAATCTTGCAGAACTGGCCAAAGAAGCAGGCGAGAAGAGCGTGGGTGCCGTCAATTACGGCACCAAGTACGAGTGTGACCAGATCATCGAACGAATCGAGAAGCGCTGGGACTCAATGGAAAGTGTTACCGATTATGCCGATGTACTACAGAAAAGGGTCAAGTTCATCGCGGAGCACGCCGTTTTTCGAAATGACGACGATGTTGTTCCGGTGCCAGCTACTGTTGCGACGATTTACTCGATTGATGCAAACGGGGTCGTCAAGCAAAGTGACGCCAACTTGCTTGGTGATAACTACTTCGGGATTACTAAGGTATTGAGTCGCTAGATCTAGATATCGCGGCGATACATTTGCTTCTTGTAGCGGGCGAACTCGTCGTCGGAAATACCGGGTAACTTCGTTCTCATTGCTGTATCAACTTCGGTGCGCTTATCGTTTTCTTCGGCTGAAATGGTCTTTGTCTTTGCTTCGGTGCCGGCAACCGGTGCTGTATGCACGGCTTTAAACGCATCCCGAATGGCGGCTTCGGCTAGCGGCGCCAATAAACTCTCCGAGGAGGTAAATTCAATCTCCTCAACCTCCTCATTCTTAACAACAGCCGGAACGTTGTGACTAACGAATTCCGGAACCAGACCCTGAAACGGTACGTCCAGAGTGGCTGCCGTGGTTTTCGGGCAGTCGATTTTTGAAGAAGTTGCTGCGAGGGTCGGTGCGGCGAAGATGCCAGCCAGAACCAGTAACGCTGCGCCGGCAGCGAAAGTGTTCTGTTGATTTGGCGTACTGCGCTGGTCGACCATGAACCCCCTCCAAGCGGTGTTATAGTCGAGTATAACACCTCGATAATGTCGCGCAAGCGGCAATCTTTATTGCATAACCCGGGCGCTTTGCGCCGGTGACACGTTAACTTCTCGCATCGTCGCCATATCGGTCACTATCTTTGCCGCCTGGTCAAGTTGCACATCCGGTAATTCCTCGGCATCAATGTCGTCAAGGCTTTCCAGCGGCTCGAGGTGCAATGCGAGGCGCCTGTCGTTTTCACGCTTCAGGGCATCGCTCAGTTCGTGTTCTCGTATCTTACGGCGCTTATCGATATTCAGCGACAGGGTTTTCTGGTCACGAATCCGGTTGCCTGCCTGAATTTGCTCCATTTGATAGAGGAAATTGGGGTCTTCTTTCGATCGTGCGACATGATTGGCCGTCAGTGACTCAATTGTGTGGTCGAGCGGTGATCCGGCATCAAAGCGCGTCGTATTGACGGTGTCCCAGGGCAGGGCATTCTTGCGTGCGCTCTCGCCGACAATTTCCGTGTCGATGTTCGAAGGCAATTCAATATCGGGATACACACCCCGGTGCTGGGTGCTGGCGCCGGTCACGCGATAATACTTGCCTATGGTCAGCGTCAGCTGTCCGAAACCTTTTTCGTCTTCACTGCGAAAATACTGATCCAGCGAATATAAATTCTGCACGGTACCTTTGCCGAAAGTTTGCTGCCCGATGATGACGCCACGTGCGTAGTCCTGAATCGCACCAGCGAAAATCTCAGAGGCCGACGCGCTAAAGCGGTCAACCAGTACGGCCAGCGGTCCATTATAGGCAACGCGGGCGACGGGATCCGGATCGTCCAGTCGCTGTGGAGGACTGCGGCTCACATCGATGGAGTTACGTAATTGAACGATGGGGCCGTTGTCGATGAACAGGCCGGACAATGCTGTTGCTTCGATCAGGTGACCGCCGCCATTGCCCCGCATGTCGATGACCAGGCCATCGATACCTTGCTCCTCAAGTTCGTTAATAAGTCGCTTAACATCCTTGGTGACACTGGTGTAATTGGCATCGCCGTTCGTCAGGGCCCGGTAATCACGATAAAAACCGGGTACTTCGATTACTCCGATCGACCATTCGCGGCCATCCCGCGGCACTTTTATGACTTCGCTCTTGGCTGCCTGTTCTTCTAGCTTCACGGCGCCGCGAGTCAGCTGGATAACTTCCTTCGGGCTACCGGGAATAGCGTTGGCAGGAATAACCTGTAAGCGCACTACGGACTGCTTCGGTCCGCGGATCAGATCGACTACATCGTCGAGTCGCCAACCGATGACATCGACAAAGTCACCTTCAGATCCCTGTGCGACTGCCGTGATTCGATCGTCACGCTTTAGCGTGCCGTCGAAATCGGCCGGCCCACCGCGAATAATATTCACGATACGGACGAAATCCTCGTCCGTCTGCAAGGTTGCACCGATGCCGACATACGACAGGCTCATCGCGATGCGGTACTCGTCGGCATTGCGCGGTGACAGGTAGCTGGAATGTGGATCGACCGCGTGTGCGAACATATTCATGAAGCGTTCAAATACGTCATCGTTGTTGACCTGGTCAAGCCGCTTCAGGAAGCCGCTATAACGCTTGCCAAGAACTTCCTGTATTTTTTCCCAAGGCTCATCTTCCAGAGCGAGCGACAATGCGTCGTTAACAACTCGTTTCCGCCAGATTTCATCCAACGACCGTGCGTCGCTGGCCCAGGGCTCGTCGGTGCGGTCAAACTGAAAGTCGAGATTGGTTGAAAAGTCGGGCTCGATTTCAAGTTGCGCCAGCGCGAAATTAAGCCGCTCGCGAACTCGAGTCTGGTATACCTCAAATATTTCGTAGACGGGGTCCAGCGGTTTGCTCTTGACGATGTCATCAAGCTGGTACCGATAGCTCTCGAAATACTCGATGTCGGTGGCCAACAAGTACATTCGGTTGCGGTCCAGGTTGTCGACATAAAAGTCGAGTACCTTCGAGGACAACTCATCATCGACGGAAACTTCGTTGTAATGCGATTTTTGAATGAACTGTGCAACCAACTCGCCGATATTTTCGTGCCGAGGCTCAGGATAAAGAAGCTCCGGTGAAAGGAATTGATTGCCCTCTACAGCCACGGCGTCTTCGACCAAATTGCTGTCAGAGTTGCTCAGAGCAGGCAGCGAAATGAAAGCAAGCAACGCTATAGCAATGCTGCGAGTCCGGCGTTGTCCAAAAATCGTCAAAGTTTTCTCCACAAACGGATCATTTCCGCTAGGCTAGTTGTCCCGAGCCCTTTGATCAAGGGTGTATTCGTCATAATTTCAATAACTTCAAGCATTTTCCAGACCAATTCGGGCAATTTAGACCACTTCGGATAACATTAATGCGACCACTCGCCGCTGTAACGCTAATAATCCTTGGATCCTGCTTCGCCATCATGGTCAGTCTCGCGGCCGTCGTCATCGTCGTTATGGTCCTGGGTGATGAGTACCCTCGCTTGCAGCATGAATTCGACCCGCTGCTGTCGAGCCTCGGCATCTTCGTTGGTATGACCGCAATATCGGCGCTGAGTTTCTATGCATTGCTCAAAAAATATGCGGCCCGCTACTGGGTACAGGCGGCGATGTGGGCCGGAATATGGCTGACTGGCTGGTATTACTGGCCCTGATCGCTTTCTGTCAGGCTGAGAATGCGGACTTAAAGCTGTGTTTTCGGCGGCGACGCATGCGAACCTGCAGTTCTTTGCGGCGGTTCTCCAGCCAGCCCTCCCGACTCACCCTGGCGCTGTCCCCTTGCTGCTCACGCATTTTTTCCCGATATACGCAGAAGTCCCTGTAGGCCTCGATCTCATGCTTCAGCTCTCTGACGACGAGTTCGATCATGATGGCGTCATCCAAAAAGCCCAGGCCCGGAATACTGTCCGGAATCAGGTCTTCTGGTTCGGCGAAATAGGCCAGTGCATTCAACACGCGGGCCGCTTCCTGGTGCGGTAGCCGCCAGTCGAGGTCCGACAACATTTGAATCATTTGTTTGAGGTTTTGCAGCCGGTCGACGATGAAGCCGGGCGCCTTGGTCATCTCGACGTTCGCCAGCAATTCCTCGGCAGCGGCGACAATGTCTTCTGGCGGCAGGCGAGACGCAGCGCGCCTGGCTTCCTGCATGATCAGGCGAAAGTGCTTTAAATCGTTTTCGTCGAGGTCAAATGAGATACGCAAAGACAAACCGCTGCTCCATCAAGTCTGGTAGCGCAGATTATCATGAAGGTATATCGGAAGGAATTCACTTGCGGAAGCGATTGTTCCAGTTCTTGGAGCGATCAAATCCGCCGGTATTGTAGGGATCGATGCCGGCTTCTTCCCCGGAGTCGACCAGAGAGTCGTCGAGTATTTTCAGAGTTTCGTGAGTACCCGTATCTTCTCGAACGTACTTATTCCGAATGAGCACATTCTTACCGGGACCCGCGTCCTCTATCTTGCCGGACATTGAGGTCTCAACCTCGACAAGCTCTTCAGCGGGTTCTGGCTCTGCTATTTTCTTGGGGCGTGGTGACACGTACACACCGGTCTTGCGAAAATCCGCAGTGGGAGCGGGATCTCCGGTCGAAAATCGGTCTGTCAGCCAGTTTTTGAATTTTCCTATCATTATTTTGGTTTCGTAAATGTCTTTCTGTCGCACTAGGGCGATGTCGTCTCGAGCCACCATTTTACAAAGAGTTACAGTCGTGCATGAGAAAACTTTCAATATCTGTGATGCAGTTCACATTTCGTCGAGTCGGTGAAAACGTGTCTGCTAGCGGCCGGCAAGTCGCCAAGCGATGACTGTCAAACGTAAACATTGCCAGCCGAGGTAAGGCGACAAGATCAAAAGCCAGGCAACGAAGTCACCACTTCGTACTTTGCCGCTGAGTGTGGCGAAGAAATCAGAGTAGCCGACTCCAGCATAGGCGCCGAAAACGGTCTGTCCAACGAAGAAGATAGCGATCGGTACCAGGATCAGACCGACAAACAGGAGACTTGATAGCAATGCTATCTCTTTGGTGGCAATTTGCCTTAATCCAGGTGGTTTGGTCGTGCTATTCACTGCGGCCCTTGGGACATTTATGATCCTTGAAGCCGCTATGTTTGCTTACCTCTGATTAGAGGTCAAGATTGCTCTGAATTTGAGGCCACAGACTTTCGTGAATTGCGGCGCCGGTAAACGCCTATGCCAAGGTGGATACAGGCTGCCGAAAACAGCAGATAGTGTGGCAGCACCCAGAACCACTCGCTGATATACAAGGTGGCAAAAAATGCCGCGAACCCGGAAGCAAGGTAGAAATAGGGCAGTACGTCGTAGAGAAGTTTGGGCAGCCAGAGCTTCTTCGTCGCGAGCTGGCCCGTATTGCGGGCCACTTGCTGAGTATCCGATAGCGCCATCGGCTTCCGTGCGGCTTGGCTAAGCATTAGCTCAACTCACATTCCCTGTAAGAGAAATGAAGCTTATCGGATGGCGAGGAAAAAGACCGTGAAAGCCCTCACAGTTCACTGCGTCAGATCAGGAGTCTCGCTTTTTTCGTTCTTCGTAGCGAAAACGAGCTTTGCCGATCATGACAGTGTCGCCATGGCAGAGGGAGTGCTCTGAGACTTTGGTCGAATTCACTTGAATGCCGTTCTTGCTTCCCCAGTCGATGATGCGGGTGTCTCCGTTGTCAGTCTGAATCAGCGCGTGGCGGCGGCTGACGTATCCAGCCTTGATCTGAATGTCATTGTCTCCGGTGCGGCCTATCGTCTGGCGTTCTTTGAACAGAGGGAAGCGCAGAACCTGTCCATCGACAGTGCCAATCAATACGCGCGTAGTTCGTTCCGAAGATGTTTTTTGCGCGGCCGGTTCATCCGTTGAACTACGTTCGCCTATTTGCTCATCGATGTCGTGGATAACGTCTCCAATCTCACCGATAGACTCTATCTGCTCAGCTTTCCTGGCTAGCTCAGCCAGCAAAATGGAGATTGCCTCGCTTTTGGTTGTCAGCTTTTGCGCGTAACTTTCGGCCGCCCGATGAAGTTTGCGAACTTCTTTCTGCAACGCATCGATACGTTCGCTGGATTGTTCTTCGAGGTCTTCAAGCATACGTTCGAGTTGGCCTTTGAAGCCACTGGCATCGACAAGATCGGATGCAAGTCGAGTATTCAATTCCTCCGTTTCGACGACAGTGTCCTGGGCGGAGCCCAATTCGAAACGTAGTATCCGGATTTCTTCGTTGTGTCGAACCTGAATGTCGCCCAGATCTGATTGCAACTTATCGACTGTCGCTCTCGAGGAATCCAGATCTTCAGAGAGTTGCGTATTTTTTCCCCTGGTTTCGTCCAGTTGATGCGACAGGCGGTCGATGTCCCGCTCAGCCAGCGAGCTGGATTCGATCAGATCCTGTGACTGCTGGCGCAGTGAGTCGGCATATTCTTCCACCCGGGCAAATCGTCTTTGCAGATCGCGCAGCTGGAGATCTTCGCCCGGCCCTGGCTCATCTTCTGGTTCCGGCTGTGTCGCTGCGGTAACGAGTTGCAATTCACTCAGTCGGATACTGAGTTGTCTGTAATCCTCATTACGTTGGCGAATCTCGGATTTTAGTGACTTGATGCTCCGGTCGCGTTTCTTAAGTAACCTTTCTTTTCGCGCAATAATATCGCGTGATGATGACAGTTCATCATTGAGTTTCTCGGTCTGCTCTTCGCGAGCGCCAACTTCAGTTTCAAGGCCGACCCATTTGCTGCGCAATTGCTGGATGTCATATTGAAGTTGGCTTATGGCTTCTTTGCGTGTGCGCAGATCAGATTGCAGCTCTGAAACCGTCGTGCCCATTGGCGAGTTTGCGTCAGGCACTTTACGGGCATCGTAAGTCTTTGCCTCGGCCTCATCGGCACTGTCGTCCACGTACCCGGAGGTCGAGACGTCCAGTTCCACGGTCGGGTCATCGTCGTCAGCGACTAACTCATTGATTTTGTTCTCGTCATTAGTCATTCCGCTAGTCTATCACGCGAACTGCACGACGCCGTTTCAGCGTGGGTCATTCTCGGGTGTTACGTCAAATTAGCCTAGTCGCAAGGGACCGTTCTGCCCGCCGCCCAGTCCCGCATCGCAGCGATTTTTTCGCTGAGCACAACAGACAGCGGTCTTGTTTGCTCGACTTCCTCCTGGATGTGCCTTGTGTCCAGCGGCTGCTTTTTCGCGTGCGCCGCATACAGCGAGGCAACAACAGCTTGCTCAATTTCCGCGCCGGAGAAACCCTCCATTGTAGCGGCCAAAGCGTCGATGTCGAAATTGCCCAATGGCTGATCGCGACTGGATAGGTGTATCGCCAGTATTGATCCCCGGATCTGCGGCGTAGGCAGGTCGACGAAAAATATTTCGTCGAATCGACCCTTGCGAACAAGTTCGGGCGGCAATGTACTGATGTCGTTAGCGGTGGCGACGATAAATACATGGCTCTTTCTTTCGGCCATCCAGGTGAGGAAGGTTCCCAACACTCGTTGAGTGGTTCCTGTTTCGCCGCCGCGTCCGGCGATGCCTTTTTCGATTTCATCAATCCACAGGACACAGGGTGACATGACGTCTGCTGTCTGCAGTGATTCACGCAGCTTGCGTTCTGTTTCACCGTGGTATTTGTCGTAGATAGCTCCGAAATCAAGTCGTAATAATGGCACGCCAAATACCGCGGCAGTGGCCTTGGCGGCGAGGCTCTTGCCACAGCCTTGAATGCCCAGCAACAAAATGCCCTTCGGTGGGTCCAGGTGCGACGCTCCGTCATCACCGCGAAAAGCCGGGCGCCGGTGGGCCAGCCATGATTTGAGTCGAGACAGGCCACCGACGTCGCCGAAAGTTGCCGTGTCGTATTCGAATTGCAGTGCGCCGCCACGATTCAATAGTTCGTATTTCGCCTGCATGACTTGCGGCAGATCGCTTTTGTCAATGGCGCCATCGACGTAAACGGCATTGCGTGCGAGTCTTCCGGTATCCGCGTAAGTGAGTCCCGCCAGATTTCGGATCAGGAGTTCATGCGCTTTCGGATCGATCTGAACTTTGCGGCCTGGGTTGTCGCGAGCGTATTCATCGATCGTTTCCTGAACTATTTTCGCGCGTTCTTTTTCGCCCGGAAGCGCCATGTCAAAGCGCGCGCAAAAGCCGTCAAGTTCTTTCGGTACTGTCACCTTGTGACTTATCAGTACGATCTGCCGTTCGACATCACGATAACGGATGCAAATATCCTTGAGCAGGCGTACATGGACCGGATCTTCGAGGAAGGGGTGGAAGTCCAGCAGCACGTACAAGCCCGGTTTCGAAACTGCGCGAATATGTTTGAGCACGTCGGTGGGCTCGGAGTTAATGGTTTGCGGCTCGAGCGATATATCGAGTCGCTGCAATCCATCTGTAATCGTCCACCGAAACAGCGGCACATAACTTGTAGTGGCGCGCCGCAGCGCGATTGCCTGCAGCAGGCCGAGAATACGTGCTTCGTCTTGTGATTCGATAATGATGATCGGTGTGCGCGATCGGAGAATCAACTCCAGGTCATGATTTCCATCCATTGAAATTTCAGGCCTCCGGCACCGGCTGGTATTCTCTGCAGCCGGGCAAATTATCAAGTCGCAGGGTATCTGCAGGTTTCGAAAGTAGCTTGTCTACTATTGCGGTTAATGATTGCAGCGTAACGTGGGAACGGTTTTCGGCCAAAGCCGCGACCACGCTGTCGAGGCTGTGTTCGCCAGCGGATTCTTCGCGGATTTCCTTGTCCAGTTTGCGCAAAGTTATTACGGCGAGGGCGGTGGTTGCTCCGCTGGATTGCTCGGTACAAAGTTGGTTCGCGTCGCCCGACCATTGAGCCTGTCGCTCAAGGGCCCGCCGGTATCGCCGGGCCGTGATTGCCCCACCTCGTTGCAACAGTTCCAGACTGTAGTATTCCGCCAGACCTTCGACTATCCAGTCCGAGCCACTGTCGGCGCTGATGTCCATCGCCACGTGCACTAGTTCGTGAACCAGCGTGCTGGTAGCGTTTTCACTGATCAGTGGACGATCCGCATGAATAAAAACGGAGCCGGGCGCCGACAGACCTCCGCGCCACATTGGATCCCCCGCACTGACGATCGTAAGCCGAGGAATGGAGTCAGGTAGCACGGACGCCATCTCCGGCAAAGTCCAGTTCAACAGCGCCAGCATATCCATGCGTCGTACTGACTGACCTTCGGGCGCCGCTATAGCGATTCGTGTACCGGCAATGGTCTCGCGGCGAACGCCGAGATTACCGATGGCGATCCAGCCCCTTGGTTGGTCAAAGCGCCGTGCGGGATTGCGTATGTCGATGCGGCTATTGAGGGTGGAATACTCAGTTACAACACTCCAGTCACCGGGAAGCTGGAACGACATACTGGTTTCGCTGTTGGCACCTTTACGTGTCCGGGTTCGCGCTCTCGGGATAATGTCTTCTGCCCGAAAAATCCCCCAGTTCTTGTCCAGCCAGGCATCGAAGCCACTGCCAGCGCGTTGGTGTCTTACCCGGGCTCGCCAGTGCAAGCTACCGCCGGAAGCCTTAGGTAACCAGCGGACCTCATCTTCGCTGATACGCAACTCGCCGTCAGCGGTGAAGTCGACTGCGTTGGCGTTTCTGAGTCCGAACGACAGTTCCCTAAGCTGTCCGTGCTCTTGTTGCACTGCCATGTCGACAGCGACTGTCCCGTCCCCGGGATTCGCTGTGATCGTATAATGAACAACGTAGTTTGCAGGAGCCTTGCGTGTGTCCGTTTCAGAGGCGGGAACACCGCACGCGGCACAACCGATCAGGCAGGTCAGCAATAATGATCCTGAGATGCAGTTCATACCGTATTAAGGCCCTGTCGCGTATGGTTTGAGGAGGTGCCACCAATAGTGAAGCAGATGATAACGCAGACAGCACGCAATACTATGGTTATTGCCTTAACAATCACGGTGTTGGGCGTATTGCCGGGTTGTTCCACGCAGGCCGTCGTTGATCAAACGGTAGTCCGCTCTGTGCCCGTGGGTGAAAAAGCTGCAGCTGTTGCCTTGCAGCAGGTAGGCGTGCCTTACCGCTATGGTGGATCAACAAGCAGTGGATTTGATTGTAGTGGCCTCGTACAGTTTTCTTATCATCGGGCGGGTAAATCGGTGCCGCGTACGACAGGGCAGTTATGGTCTGCAACGTCGACGGTTCATCGTGCCGAGCTCCAGGCGGGTGACCTGCTGTTCTTTAGTATTGAGGGCAAGATGTCGCACGTGGGATTGTATATAGGCGACCATCAGTTCGTACATGCTCCCTCGACCGGTCGCACCGTCACAGTGGCGAAATTGACCTCGCCATTTTATTCGTCAGCTTTTATCCGAGCCGGTCGCCCGAAGTAACGCGACAGAACAAATTAGACAGGATCATCGCTGACAATGAATAGCTTGAGTTGCTTCGCCAGTCCGTTGCACGCTTTCGATTGTGTACGCGCGATCAATGGAATTGGCACAACCAGGGCCGGTAGAAACGATGTTCCGCTGTAGTCCGCGGTGATTGTGCCCGCAGTCTCGGAATCTTCGAGGTCCCAGATTGAGGCTTCGTAGTCAGCATCGTCCTGCCACCAGGCAAAGCCAAAGCAACCTCCGCCGCCGGGTCCAGCAGCACATGAAAGGCTGCCGCCCTGCGTAACGCGCTCGGTGTCGCCATCCAGCCAGATTATATAACGCACACCCATATTTTTGACGGCTTCGGGCACACCGGGACGCGCCATAAGGTGTACGAGTCCTTTGGTATCCGCCGGTGCGGTACGGGGTTCGAACCATGGAAACAGATTGTCGACGAATTGCTGATTTGGGATGACTCGCAGTGCACCCGAGCCACGTCCCAGCGCTTTTTCAACACAGCGTATGTAGTCGACTTCAGTTTCATTGCCCTGATGATAGCTCTTGGCCATTACAACCACTGATTCGCCTTCCAGGAGACCGGTTGTCTCATCACGAGCGTTCTCAACACTGGCGGTAACGCAGCCAGTCACCGTGGTGGTCAGGAAAATCGCTGCGAAGCTACTCAGTTTTTTCATCGATACCCCCGATAGCGAAAATTCCTACCGGCCCGAGACCCGCATCGTCATTATCAGCCACGGCACTCGCGTCCAGCTCGCTGAAATCGAGAGGCCCGTCAGCCAGCTTCCCAATCTTGGTCGACTTGTCCATTTGCAACAGTATCAACGCTGCCGCGTCGCGCATTGCGAGTACGGCGGCTCTTTGCAGTGACTTGGCGCCACCAAGACCTTCCTTTTGGCTTTTCCCGTAGGCGCTGACGGTCCACGTCGATGCGCTATTACCGACGCTGTCGAATATTCGCATGCGATATCGAATCCAAACAGCAAACGCGTCCGTCTTGCTCTGATTAGGCACCGAAAACTCGAAGCCTTCTATGCTTGGTTCGACGAGCGCATCGAACGAGTAATTGACAGCGTCGTCATCCGGCCCAAGTATGATGACGTTGTCGAACATATAGCCAAACAATTGCGAGAAAAAGGATGCGTTGGCCGAGCCGAGATTGATGGTCCAGGATTCACGACCCAGTACATTTTCCTCGTGCACGAAGTTGTGAAACTCCGCAGGAATCCGCACAGCGATATCCATCGGCAGTTTCTCAACGTGCGGTGCCGGAATCGTTGGGTTTTCAATTGTGACGTTAGAGGCGCATCCCGCTGCGAAAAGAAATATCAGAATGCTGCTACTTTTTAATTGTCTTGTGGCGATCAAATGGTCGAAACCCGCGCGGATGAATAGGAAAGACTGCTATATCAGAGCAACACCGGCGCCCATAGTTCCACGCAAATGTGCCAAATTCAGCTCTTTGCTACTTTAGTTCGGCGACCATTGGAGTGCAAATGCAAGTATAGGTATAAAGACGCATTCTTCCGCACAACTCCAGAATTCCGGTTTTAATCATGGCCAGACCAAAAATACTCGTGTTTCAGCATGTTCCCTATGAGCCGTTGGGCACATTGGACCCGTTGCTGAAGGAAGCGGGATTTCGCATTCGCTACGTCAATTTCGGTCGTGAGCCGGAATCTCGTCCCAGCATCGACGGTTATGAAGCTCTCATAATATTGGGAGGGCCAATGAATTGTGATCAGACCGAGATGCATCCGAATCTGATTTCGGAGATTGAGATTATTCGTGAGGCTGTAAGCAGGGACATATCGGTGTTGGGCATTTGTCTCGGCGCACAGTTGCTTGCGAAGGCGCTAGGTGGAGCGGTTAGCAGAAACGCGACGCGCGAGATCGGCTGGTATGACGTAGACCTGACCACCGCAGGAATCGGCGACCCGGTACTGTCGACATTCGCAAGAAACCAGAAAGTTTTTCAGTGGCACGAAGACGGCATCATCCTGCCACCCGGGTCTGTTCATCTGGCTACGTCAACCGGCAGCAATGTCCAGGCGTTTAGACACGGTGAACATGCTTACGGCCTGCAGTTTCATCTGGAGATGAACAGATCGCTTATCGAACGCTGGCTCACAGTGCCCGCCAATCAGAAAATCTTGCTGGAAGAGCAGGGGAGAGTAGAGCCGGATACTATTCGGTCGCAAAGTCTGGAGTTGATTGCTGACCTTGAAGCACTGAGTCGAAAAACTTTCTCACGCTGGATCGATCGCTTTGAAATAGGACCCCGGCGGCAGAGATTGCCATCTCGCTAGTCGATAACTCAGTCAGAAATCGCGCCATTCCAGTGGTGCTTCCTGCATCAAAGCCACCTGTTCCCGCAGTGCGAGCACATGATCGTCCCAATAACGCGGGCTATCGAACCACGGGAACGCGATTTTGAACGCAGGGTCTTCCCAACGTCTGGCCAGCCACGCGGAGTAGTGCATGATACGCAGGCTTCGCAAAGCTTCAATAAGGTGTAATTCTCTCGGGTCGAAACGACGAAATGACTGGTAGCCTTCCAGGAGTGCTTCCAGTTGCGGTGTTTGTTCCGCACGGTCGCCGGACAGAAACATCCACAGGTCTTGAACCGCAGGCCCATGACGGCAGTCATCAAGGTCTACAATATGAAGTCGGTCCTGGTTCACCAGAACATTGCCCGGATGAAAATCACCGTGCAGTCGAAGTTCCTGTGTATTTCCTGCGCGTTCGAAACAGGCCTCTACACCGTCGAGTACCAACTCCGCGATACTTTCGTAGGCGGCACAGTTAGCTTCGGGTATGAAATCATTGGCGAGAAGATAGTCAATCGATTCGACGCCGTAGCTGTTGATGTCGATGCGCGGCCTGTGCTTGAACGATGACACCTCGCCTTCGAGGTGGATTCTTGCCACCAGTCGCCCCAATTGAGTGAGCAATTCGTAGTTATCCAGATCCGGTGCCCGACCGCCACGACAAAGGAAGACAGCAAGACGATAGTGTCCGGCCTGCTTCAGGGTATCGCCGTCAATTTCGAGCGGTGGCACGACAGGAATTTCCTGCGCTGCAAGAGCGAGTGAAAACTCATGTTCTTCCCGGATCGATTCATCCGACCAACGGCTCGGGCGGTAGAATTTCGCAACCACGGGTCGCTCGTCTTCGATGCCGATCTGATAAACACGATTCTCGTAACTGTTTAGCGCAAGAAAACGACCGTCACAGTCAAACCCCAGGTCGTCCAAAGTCGCAACAATGTCTTCGGGCCGCAGGTCGGCGAAAGCCAGTGTTGCGGCATCGTCGCTCACGATACTTTCAGGCGCGACTCTCGCTTGCGATCAATCTCGGTCAACATCTTCTTGCGCAGTCGCAAATTAGTCGGCGTTACTTCCAGAAGCTCATCGTCATCCAGAAACTCCAGCGACTGTTCCAGCGAATAGCGCAACGGCGTTGTCAGGATCAGGTTTTCGTCCGTTCCAGCTGCGCGTATGTTGTTCAGTTGTTTGGCTTTCGTCGGATTCACGACCAGATCGTTCTGGCGTTTGTGTATGCCGATAATCATGCCTTCATAGACGGGTGCGCCATGGCCTAAAAATAACTTGCCCCGCTCCTGCAGGTTGAACAGGGCGTAGGCCAGCGCTTTACCCTGGACCATTGAGACGAGAGTGCCGTTGCTGCGCTGAGCGATCATGCCTTTGACTCGCGGCGCGTATTCGTCCAGAACGTGATAAATGAGGCCGGTTCCTGATGTTGCCGTCAAGTACTCGGTACGGAATCCGATGAGGCCGCGGGTCGGGATCTTGTAGTCCAGTCGCATACGACCTTTGCCGTCCGGGAGCATGTTTTGCAGCTCGCCCTTGCGATCGGCCAGGCGCGTCATTACGGCGCCTTGGTAGGCTTCATCAAAGTCGACAGTCAGTTGCTCCCAGGGTTCATGCTCCACGCCGTCTACGTCGTGCATGATCACTTCCGGTCGAGATACGGCGAGCTCAAAGCCTTCGCGGCGCATGGTTTCGACGAGCACAGATAAATGCAATTCACCGCGTCCCGAGACCCTGAACTTGTCGGGGTCACTGGTGTGGTCTACGCGCAGAGCAACGTTATGCTTGAGCTCCTGTTCCAGACGTTCGCGAATCTGACGACTGGTCAGATATTTGCCATCCTGTCCGGCGAATGGTGACTTGTTGACCTGAAATGTCATGTTGACCGTCGGTTCATCGACGCTCAAAGCAGGCAAAGCTTCCTCGTGGTCCCGGTCGCATATTGTGTCCGAGATATTCAAATTTTCGATACCGCTGAAAACGACGATGTCGCCTGCGGTAGCCGACTGAATGCGTTGACGTTTCAGGCCATCGAAACCGAACAGTTCCAGCACTCGGCCACGTCGTGATGTAGCGTCCGGAGCAACGATGCTTATCGGTGCATTCGCATTTATCGTACCGCGACTAATGCGGCCGATACCCAGAACACCAACATAGGTATCGTAGTCAAGGCTCGAAACCTGCAGTTGCAAAGGACCGTCGAGATCAACGTCCGGATGCGGTACGTGCTTGACGATAGTCTCGAACAGCGGATCCATGTTGCCTTCGCGGGTATCCGGGCTTTCACTGGCGTAGCCGTTCAGAGCCGAAGCGTAGATGATCGGGAAGTTCAGCTGCTCATCTGTGGCACCAAGACGATCAAATAAATCGAACGTCTGATTGACGACCCAATCAGGTCGTGCGCCATCACGATCGATCTTGTTGATCACTACAACCGGCACCAGGCCCTGTGCAAACGCTTTCTCGGTTACAAAGCGCGTTTGTGGCATTGGACCTTCAACGGCATCGACCAGCAGTAGCACGCTGTCCACCATCGACAGTACGCGTTCGACTTCACCACCGAAGTCGGCGTGTCCCGGCGTGTCGACGATATTGATGCGATAGTCATTCCATTTGACGGCCGTATTCTTTGCCAGAATCGTGATACCGCGTTCACGCTCCAGATCGCTCGAGTCCATGACGCGATCGGGTACAGCAGCTCGAGCTCCGAGCGTGCCGGACTGTTGTAGCAGCTGATCGACCAGCGTTGTCTTGCCATGGTCGACGTGCGCGATGATCGCGATATTTCGTAGTTTGGATAGTTCTGACATGAAGGTGGGCTCTCGATTGAGGCGCGGATTATAGTGACCCAATCCGAGAATTGATATGGCACACTACTATCCATGAATAAACGACTAGCTGTATGGCTTACAGCCCCTCTGCTGGCGCTTGTTCTGGCCTCCTGTAGTGAGAGTGGCGCAACATTTAATGAATCGGTCCACGTTCAGGAAGTGCTGGAGTGGCGTGCCGGGCGGTTGCAACGACTGAAAGCCCCTCACGGGTACCTTACCCAGATCGGGCTTTTTTGGTTGGAGGCGGGCACCTACAGCTTCGGCTCAGCCGAGACAAATGACGTGATATTTGGAGGCAACGCACCGCCTGACATCGGCGTCTTCGAGGTGACTGAAAACGGGGTATCAATGACCGTATTACCTGGCATGGATATCCGCAGTGATGGTGTGCAGGTTGAAGAAATAGAGATCGCCGCGGATACCACTGATCACGGCGTGACCATCACCCACGGTTCGCTCGCATGGACGGTCGTCGAAAGGGCGGGCCGATTCGGAGTTCGGCTGCGTGATTTCGAACATCCATTTGTCGATAATTTCGGACCGTTGCCGTATTTTGATATCAACCCGTTGCTTCGAGTGGAGGCGACATTGCGTCGTTATGCCGAACCGAAGATCGCCAATGTCGGGACGGTTATTGAGGGACTCGGCTATTACCCGGAGTCACCGGGAGTTGTCGAATTTGAGATCGACGGGCAACTTTACCGACTCGAGGCTTATGCGTCGGGCGACAGTCTGTTTTATGTGTTTGGTGATCAAACCAGCCATGATTCGACCTACGGGGCAGGGCGCTTTTTATATTCGACAATGCCTGGCGAGGATGGCAAGACGATTCTCGACTTCAACAAGTCTTACAGCCCACCCTGCGCGTTCAATGATTTTTCAACCTGTCCGGTTGCCTCGCCGCGAAACCGATTACCTGTTCGTATCGAAGCCGGAGAAAAGTTCGACTCGAAATTTCACTACTCGCCTTTGCGTTAATCACGCGGCTTCTCCAATAACGCGACCTCTTTTTCACCACCACCGGTCTCCTGAGATCCTATCTGGCGAAATCCCAAACGTTTGTGATACAGCATGGATGCTTCGTTTGGCGGACGGATATTGACCTCGCAGGTCATTACCGGCGCGTCCGGCTGTGAGGACATGAAAGCGGCATATAGTGATTCAGCGACTCCTCTGCGCCGCGCCCATTTCGAAACGGCGACCCGATCAACGTATGCGAAGTCGTCATAGTTATCGCAAAACCACTGGTAATTCACGCTTGCATAGTTGGTTCCCGGGCGTAAGCCGATGAGAAACCCGGCCAGGCGGCCATCAATACTTGCGACTCGAACGAATGCGCCGTTAGCGCAAAACCACTGCAGATCCTCGATGCCAATTCGGTTGACGTGCGGTATCGATTCGTCGTTGAGCGTCAACACGGCGTCGAAATCGCGCCGTTCAATTTCCGTAATTCTCATGGACACAGTGTATTGCTATGTTATGGTAGCGCCAAGACGCCAAGCGGATCGATGCAAAATCACCGCACATAATAAGGCGTCAGCAATCGCTACTTTACTCGTCTTCGACACTGAAATGATGTCCGCAACCACTGGTTGCGGAATCGTTCGTATGTGACCAGCCGCACTGAACCATGCTGGCATTTGCGTAGAATTTCGTTGATTTTCTTCAGGACTAGTAACCATGATCAAGATAGCCAAACGCACCATTGTTACCATTGCCGTATCGCTAATTGCAGTTTCAAGTGCGCATGCAGCATCGGGCAATTCTGCAGATTTACTGAAGTACATTCCCGCAGACACACCCTACGCTTTTGCGTCGACTGAAGCGTTGCCCGCGGATCTGGCAGACAAGCTCGAACCCACTATTGATGAAATTCTGCAGGCTTATCAGAGCGTGCTGCGGCATGTGATGGCGGAGCAGCTCGGCAAGATGTCATCGGAAGACGGCGCTGCCGATGAGGCGGAACGACTCCGTGGCCTGATGGAAGAGGTCCTCGGATTGATGAGTCTCGAGGGTATACGCGGCGCCGGAATTGAGCGTAAGTCCGCGTTCGTGTTTTATGGCAACGGGCTGCTGCCCGTGCTGCGACTGGAGCTTTCGGATACGGACCTGTTTGACGCTGCGGTAGCAAGAATAGAAGAAAAGGCGGGCAAAGCACTTTCGATCGGATCAGCCAAGGGTGAGTCCTATCAATACGTCGAAGCTGACAAGATCAAGCTGGTCATTACGACTCTGGATGATCACGCTGTCATTACCGTCGTGCCAGCGCAATATGACGAAGCACAGGTTGCCCTGGCTCTGGGTATCGATACACCTCGCAAGAACCTGAAAAAAAGCAAGCTACTACGAGCCATCCAAAAGGAATACGGCTTTTCGGCTCACCTGACAGGTTTTGTAGACACCGAACGACTGGCGGGCATTTTCGCCGGCAACCGGACTGAGCAGGACAATGATTTTTTTACCGCAATAGGGGAGCAGCCGCCGGAGGTTACGGATGTCTGTGCTGCTGAGATCATGGTCATGGCCGGGATCGCACCTCGAATCGTATTTGGCTATACACAGGTATCCTCCCGACAGTTCGGAAGTACCGTCATCGTCGAGTTGCGTGCGGACATTGCCGAGGGTCTGGAGAGCATTCCTGCTGCAGTTCCTGGTCTTGGTACCGATCCGGGTGGATTCATGTCTCTGGGACTTAGCTTAAACCCGATGGCGCTGCGTGAGTTTTACGAAGCACGCCTGGACGCGATGGAGGCTGATCCGTACGAGTGCGACAAGTTTGCGGAGCTGCAGGCAGGTGTTGCGAAAGGTCGTGAGATTCTCAATCAACCGCTGCCGCCCGTTGTCTACAACTTCCGCGGATTTGTTGCGAATATTGCTGACATTCAGGGATTGGATATGTCGAGCGGTGGTATGCCGGAGTCAATCGACGCGTCGATACTCTTTGCCGTCGAAAACGCAGAGTCGCTGATTATGATGGCGGCACTGATGGATCCGCAGATAGCTGCGTTGAACCTTGTTCCCGATGGCAAGCCGGTTAAACTGGAGCTGACACAGCTCGCAGTGATTGCGGATGAAGTCTTTGCGGCATTGTCTACGGATGCATTGTCCATCTCGTTGGGCGACGGTGCGGAATCAAACTCTGCCGACATGCTGGTGGCGGATAGTGCCGAACCGGCACCGTTCATGAGTATGAGTATGGATTCGGCTCGTTATTATTCGATGGTCGCTGAAGCGATGTCAAAAGCACGCGCTGCTGATGATGAAGACAAAATGCCCGCAGCTATTCGAGAAGCGATGAGTGAGATTATGATCCTGTCCGGTAGTATGTACGAACGGATGTCCGTTGAGGTTCATTTCACCGAACGAGGCGTGGAAATCAACGGCCTAATGCAACTGAGTGATTAAAATGCCAGGAAAACTATTGTTGGTAATTGTGGCGGCAGTTCTTTCTGCCGCCGCGTGTGCAGAGCGCCAGCATACCGAGTCGACCCTGATCGTCGATCTCGGCGCTGTCGTCAAGTCGGGCAATGTGCAGCCGGTCGATGGAATTACCTCAGCGGGGCAGCCAAATGCGGCTGCGTTAAAGATATTTGCCGAGCAAGGTTATACGACGGTTATCGATATGCGTGCTGCCAAGGAAGATCGCGGCATGGACGAGGCGGTCGTGATTGACGACCTGGGCATGGACTACATTGTATTTCCGATCACCAAGCCAGACGGCATCAGCTTCGAAAATGCGGCTAAGCTGGATCATCTGATTGGTTCAGCTGCTGGCCCTGTGCTGGTACATTGCGCCAGTGGCAACAGGGTCGGTGCGTTGCTCGCGTTACGCGCGAGCCTGGCCGGTGCCGACGATGCGACAGCGCTTCAGTATGGCAAGAATGGCGGCATGACTCGGCTGGAAGGTCGAGTAAAGGAAGTGCTCGCCAATAAGTAGCCGCATCCTAAAGATCACGATGCCTCAGCCGATAATTAGTAAGGTAACTTGCTATTTAGAGCGGCCGCTGTGGGAATATTTAAGTGGGACGATAGCTATTCGGTGCATATAGACACCGTTGATGACCAGCACCAGCGTTTGGTCGAAATGATCAATGCACTGGACGAGGCGATTCAAAATGGCAGCGACGATACCTTGTTAGCTGAGTTGCTGGCTGGGCTTATTGAGTACACGCAGTATCACTTCGCCAATGAAGAACGCGTAATGGCGGACCCGAGCTTCGATCGGGAGCACTATGTCGAGCACAAAGCTCAGCACGATGCCTTCGTCGATAAGATTGTCGCCGCACAAGAAGCGCATGCCAGCGGAGCTGCCGAGCTCTCGGGCGAACTGATGGAATATCTGGTGGCCTGGTTGATCGACCACATTGTCGGCACCGACAAGACGATGGCCGCCATAAATGAACAGTGTCATGGAGGTTGTCTGTTTGACGCTGATGCAAAGCAAGTGAGGTCGACGAAAGCGCCTGAGGTCGTGGCACCAAACCTGATCGCGGCGCTGCGAGAAAGTCAGGACCGATTCCGAGACCTTGCTGATAGTGTCCCGGCACTAATCTGGATGGCCGGTCCTGATACGAACGTGCAGTACTGCAATCAGCATTTACAGGGATTTACCGGTAAAGACCTGTCTTTCCTGCGCGCGTCACGGCTTGATTGCGTACAAGCGGACGACCGTAGCGCCGTGCAGGGCCAACTGGCTAAAGCATTCAAAGAACGCGTCGGCTGCAAGTTTGAGTATCGTTTGCTCCATGCTGATGGAACATACCGGTGGATTAATGAATCCGTGATGCCGCGTTATTTGAACGGCGATGAGTTCCTCGGACTAATTAGCTGCGGTTTTGACGTTACGCAGGAGAAGCAAGCACAGGAAGTAATACGCAACGCCAATGAGAATCTCGAAAAAGAAGTGGCGGCGCGAACCCGGGAGTTGGTGCAAGCCAACGAGGAATTGCAGGCCGCGCAGAACAACCTGGTGCAGTCTGAGAAAATGAAATCCATTGGACAGTTGGCAGCGGGCGTAGCACATGAAATCAACACGCCGTCACAGTACATCGCCGATAACACACGATTCCTGCAAGAGGCCTTCGGTGACATGGGACAGTTAATTGAGAAGATGGGTGTTTTGGCGGCCAATGCCGAAGCCGTGATTAGCAACGACGTGATTCGTCAGGCTTTGGATGATGCAGATGTGGATTACCTTCGCGATGAAATCCCGCGGGCCATGGACTCATCGCTGGAAGGCGTAAAACATGTCACGAAAATCGTCCGGGCACTGAAGGACTTTGCACGTCCGTCCAGCGAAAAAGCACATGTGAATTTGAATCAATCGATCGAAAGCACCATTACGGTGGCAACCAATGAGTGGGCGAGCGTGGCTAAAATGGTGACGGATCTGGATCCGAAACTGCCCAACGTATTTTGCCAGCTCAATGAAATTAATCAGGTGATCCTGAACGGATTGGTTAATTCCGCGCATGCGATCGCCCAGGTTGTCGGTGATGGCTCAGAAGAGAAGGGGACTATCACCGTAAGCACCCGCAAGCTGGAAGGCTGTGCTGAGATTCGTATCGTCGATACCGGCTGCGGCATGACGCCCGAGGTTAAGGATCAGGCATTCAATCCGTTCTTCACGACCAAGGGTGTGGGCGAAGGTACCGGACAGGGCTTGAGTACGGCCTATTCGATAATCGTTGAAAAGCACCATGGAGCGATTACGCTGGCAAGCGCGGTCGGGCGCGGTACCTGCCTTGTCATCCGATTGCCAATGCAAAAGTCGGCATCGGTAGAGCCATCTGTAGCGGCCTGATTCAGGTCCGTCGGGAACGCTCTAACGGCATGCGGATGGCAAATATCTTTCTTCAATATCACCATCACCGGCGCATGCCCAATTAATAGCGCCATCGGTATTTGAAGCCGTGAGCACGATCTTTTCGTCAAAAATCGCCGGGTGAGCATCGTTACCAAATTTGATCTCGATGACGTTATCTTCGATTTCAATGTGCTTCGTGTACACGCCGGTGATATCGTCGCCATCGGACAAGCCAGCTTCGGCGTTGTCGTTCGGCCAGCTTCCGGAATAGCTGTAGTAATCGTTGACTGCTAATTTCGCGCCGGAGGAAAGCGATAGTCCCTCGGCAACCTGCGCCCGAATCACATAACTCTGGTATGCGGGCACGGCGAGCGCCGCCAGGATACCGACGATCGCTACGACGATCATGAGTTCGATCAGTGTGAAGCCCTGTGTTCTTCTTGTCATAATCTGGTGTCGGCCACGGTCTGGAAGTTGTTGAGACGATACTACGACAGAAGATGATTGAGCACAGGTGGCGAGACACCGTAGAAACGGAGTAGGGAAAACCTGTATTCGCTGGTGAACGTGGTGGGAATAGATTCGCCGCCTTCGGCCGCTCACCGCTTCGCGGCGCGCTGTGCGCGGCCAAAACGGACTGCGTCGCCTTTTGTGAACCCACTACGTGGCTTCGCTTCCCCGACACTGCCCGCCAAGCAAAAACGCCGCCCACAAGGGGCGGCATTGTTATTTGGTGGAGGTGGTGGGAATCGAGCGTCGCCTGCAGGCCTTTATCTAAGCCATTTCAGCGGTATTCGGGTCGATAGTTACACACATATTTACACACAAGCAGGATGTGCTAGATGAAAAACTGCTTCGCATTCGGAAGTACTCTTCCAGGAGGTAAAGTGCTGCCAGATGTCCGCTGACTCAAATCGGTAATTCGAGAGAACAGACCTTTTGGGCGTGTTATCTTGCGGTTTTTCACACGAACTATAGTTAGCTACCATGCATAGCCGTGCCACGACTAACCAAGGTTTTCTTCTGTTTGGGCTAGCTATAGTTCTTGTTGTCGGCGTTTTTCCGAAAACCGCGATAGGAGAAGGTACGTTGTCCAATGACGAAGAAGTATCACGTTCCGGCGCGCCGATATTCAGACACAAGGATCGTGATGGGGAATGGGAGGCCCCGGCTCATGAAAATCGCAACCTAGACGACATTGAGCGTCACATCGAAACACAGATAGGTAGCATTGAAACGGTTCTTCACGAGCTAGTATCTGATCTGATTCATTTGGACATTCTGTATGTGGCCCCACAGCCTGATCGGCCATACCATGTTCTAATCACAAGCGGCATGAGCGACCTCGCGATGTCGACCCCAACTGAATACGAGGAATATAACCGTGCCGAAGTGCTAATTGTGTTACCGGAGTCTTGGCCGATATCCGACGAAGCATTTGGCGACGAAGCAAACTACTGGCCAATACGGTGGCTAAAAAAAATCGGTAGATTGCCTCACGAGTACGACACTTGGATTGGGTGGGGTCACACGATCCCCAACTCTAACCCTCCTGAGAAGATCGCCGATACAGATTTCGTCGGCGTTGTCGCGTACCTGCCATCTTGGCTGCCTCCAGAGTTTTTCCAACTCAAAGCAAGCAGCGGAGACGTAGTTTCGTTTTACCAATTGGTGCCCCTATACCTTGAGGAAATGGACCTGAAATTGAACAAAGGGATGGAGGAGCTAGAAGAGCGCATGGACAAGGCGGATATTGGCTTCATCATTGACCCGAACCGAAGAAACGTGGCAAAACGAAAAAAATGGTTTGGTCGATAGCCGTAGCTAACAATGCGCTGCACTTGCACCCTGGCTTCCGTCACAATTCTTGCTTTCGCAAGAATGCCGCCATAAGCTGAGATCAAGTTAGCTTAGACGTTAGACAGCTCTCAACTCCGTCTGTAGAATTCGCGCTTCACGCAACTTTCGACTGTGAGGTGCATCGTGCGAAATTCTAAGAACAACAACTCCTTTTGGTTTCGAACCAACAAGTAAACGCCGCAAAGGCTACCCCTCCGAAACTCAGGTCAAACGCGGCGATCGAATCGTTGGCGGCGAGAAAGAACTCCTCGAAAAATTAGGTAGAAATGATCCGTGCCCTTGTGGGTCCAGGAGGCGTTTTTAAGCAGTGTTGCCTCCGTTCCGGCCGCTATGACGGTTCGTTAAGAGATCACTACTTTTAGGGATAAATAGCTGTCTGACAAAGCGCTGCACTTGCAGCAACGGTATCTGTCACGCTCCTTGCATTCGCAATGAGTGCGCCAGATACTGTTGTTCAAGTTAGCTTAGACGTTAGGTGACATTGGGCAATGCCTTTTCCGCCAGGAACGAAAATCAAACTGTGGACTGGCGGTCACACAAATCGGCCCGGTGTTGACCCTCCTTGGCTACTGAAGATCGTTGCAGTGTTTGCGTTTCTGTCTGTGATCGGCGCCCTGATTTACGTTGTCCTGGAGACAATTCGCGGACCGGGCTCTACTGGACTCTCCGCCGAAATGGCAATCTATGTCGTGTCACTCCATTTCATTGTGCCGATTACGGTGTTCTATTCTGTCACTACAATTAGCTGCGCCAGTCGATTCCTAATTCTCACTTACGTGATCACGCTCTGCGTTTCGACTATCGCCAACAAAGGATTCCTGGGTGGTTTGGAAATCGATACGTCCATAAGAAACATCGTGGCACCAGCGGCCCTTGTATCTGTCGTTGGATGGCTGTTTCTTAGTCCGAAGATGCGCGTCTACTACGCTTTGATAGCTGGAAGAGATGTTCCGGAGGATTTAGAGTCGCGTACTGCAACGATCGTCGAGGCGTCGAAGTTGAACCCGAGAGTACGAGCAGCTCTAGATTGGTTCGCGAACCATCTGGAGACCACTGTGTTATTGGGTCTAATGATTCTTGCGCTTTATGCTTTTATCAGCACTGCGTAGCCGCCTTTGTCGAATGTAACCTAGCAGTGCGCCGCACTTGTCGCCGGGCGATAACTGTCACGGCTCTTGTAGCTGGTCGTTTAATTTTGTTCGTGCAACAGCCGTGCCAGATACTTGGAGCGAGTTAGCTTAGACGTTAGGCGACACTAATGAACGAACCAACATGTACTGGTTGGCTCAGTATCGCATTCGATGCGTTCCGCGGTCGTCTTCTTGGAGTCCATGAAACACAACCTCATTCAAGTCCGTGCTCCATCCCAACGGCCCTCTTGTGTAAGGGTCAGTAATTGCAGAGATCGAAAGTTGACCTGGTACGGACGCAGCGCCGATTCCTTGTTCGCGTAGTCGGGACGTGACAACTGCCGCCCGCCGAATGCCTTCTAGATCGGCAACTCGTACGGCATAGGAACCAAAATTGTTATTCATCGGAAAGTGCAAATCGCCGGCTAGATTATAAGCCCGGCTAAAAGGGACGGGGTCGTCAAAGGGGACAGTCTTGGCTGCTTCAAATGCAGCCGGAAGATCGCGGTACGGCGCATCAAAAAGCTCGATGAACTTCGCAATCCTTGCAGCGTATCGATTGCTGGTATCCTGCGGTTGCAACAGTGGTAACAACATGCGCCATTCGAGTTTCTCGATGAAAGTTGCACCATCGATGCTACTGGATGTAGGAATGTACGGTAGGTCTGATGCAGTCGTTTGAAGAGAGTTTTGCGCAAATCGCCAATCGCCTATAAGACTTCGTGCCATCGATTTCTCGGCAGCGCTGATTTCAACGAGCCAGTTACTCGGGATAGTATCCACACGTACTGATTTATGAAGTTCACTTAGTACCCGATTGCCTTGCACAAAGTGATTCCTGACGTAGGCCGTCGCGATCATTTTCGTTATTAGCAAATCGGAGCTAGCCAAAACCATCCGCCAGAATTTCAAATCGGCCTCTAACAACGCGATTACGTGACTACGATCACCATTCCTTGCAGACACCAATGCCGATAGCATCAAGAGTCGTTGACCATAGCCCAATCGTGAGTAACTGGGCGAAGGCCACAACAGGGTTGCTGGTATTAATTCGGAATACTCTTCGTGAACGATCAATTCAATGTAGCGGCCTAACAGCCACGCTTCTTCATCTAGCCACTCAGTCGCAACAAGCGTCCTGACTGCGGCCAAATCTAGGCAATTCGCTGATAGCTGTTGGCAATCGCTCGCTAGGGCACTAACCGCCTCAGATCTTCCAGGTTGCAGGTCAAAGTCGTTAGCAAAGGGGTCGTCAGTCGGTGCCGCATTGCCATTTGCAACTTGCTCCGCGTACCAGTTTCGCCGCTTTAGCCCGAGTTCTGCCGGATCTATTTCCGGTGGGCCCGCGAAACCCATCATAAAGAAGAATGCATTTGCTGAGTCCGGGATAGCCGGACGGCTATCGATGGAACTCGCAAAATCTTCCGCTAGCTGTGAAGGCGGCCGGTCATTCCGATTAATTGCAACTATGACTATGTACACCAAGACAGCAAGTCCTAGCGCAGTGCCGATCAACTTGAGAATTATCGTCAAATGCTTCAAGCGAACAAGAATAACCCAATGACTGCGCCATCTCATATCGTGAGTCTAAATTCTGACCGCTGGTTGTTTCGGTCGGGACGATCGTTGTCCGAGAAGAAAAAGCAGGATCGATGCGCATTTTGAATGATCGGAGTTTGCCGCGCAGACCGCGGCGGACTTCCTCGGACAACGATTGCATCGAAGAAGTGATTGCTAGGATGAAGGCTGCTAAGTTGAGCAGGCTGATCCGAAGGGCCCGCGTCACCAGATTGCACTGGTGACGCGGGCCGCAACGCCACGAACCACGCGGCTCCTGGGCTGATTTTTCGGGTTACCCAGGGGTTATCTGTTATTGAAAATGTGGTTTTCTGATCGAATTTAGCCGCGGCCACTGCGGATAAAGTGGCAACAGGGCGCTTCAGGGCTCCGGGCAAAGCGCCGCGATCACTGATCGTGAGTCCATCTTAAATCCAGCCGTTTTTCCTACGGTAGTGCCAGGCTTGTTTTCAGCTGGTTTTCAAACTTATCGGGTAGTGGGTTTGGCAGGCGATGCTTGTCAGGGCCCGTCTTTCCGCATCTTCAATCATGCAGTGCTGTGCACTGCTTAACTCAACAGGAGGACTGTGAGTATCTTCATGAATAGAGGCCCTTGAGGCCTTGTTGGTCAATCGTTCGGGCTAAATCCTTCAGGATTTCCCGGCGTGCCTGCGATCAGGCAGGTTCAGAGCGGGGCTGGTGTCCCACGACCATTACCACTTCGGTGGGCCTTTGCAGGTCAGACTGCAGGCGGTCAGAATCACTTACCAACTGTGAGCAACACCATTAACTCTGAACCAACCAACATTGACAGATTGTACATAGGGATTTTGACGGGGCCGCCATAAGGTTGCGGCCCCGGCCCGGAGGTCAAATTGTTGGCCGGGACTTCGCCAAATTTACTTGTTGACTATTACCCGATCGCCGGTCAGGACATCGATCGCAAACAGAGCTTCGAAATTACTACTCCACGTATAGATCACATTGATCGTCGGATCGTAGGCCATATTGGGACTATTGATTATGGACTCGCCATTTGCCACAGCGCCCTCTGCAAGTATCTGGCGATCGCCGGTTAACAGATTGACTCTGTAGTATTTCGATATGGACGATACGATTGCGAAATCTGAATTGTCCAATAGCACGACGTCTCTCAGACTGTTGAGAAAAGGCCCGTTGCCCAAAACGAAGTCAGAAAGACTACTGCGAGTGCCTGTCGCGAGATCAACGGCCTGCAGTGATACTTCGCTGGTTGCGCCTAGTCCCTCGACAGTCACCAACAATCGATTGTTTGCCTCGTCCAGAGTAAGACCACCCGCATCCATGTACAGCGGACCCGGACTTGCAATTCCTGAAATCGTTGTTCGCTGTCCGGTCGTTAGCTCAACGGAAACAATGCTGTCTGCGGTCTGATCCAGAACGAAAACCTGACCGTTTGCGTAGTCTGGTTCCAGTGCAATGGGAGTTGAAAACGCAGCGCCTCCACCTATCAATCCACCAGAAATGACGGACCGGTTTCCGGTGGCAAGGTCAACCGATAACAGTGAAGCCAGTTCAGCGTCAATCAATAGAACACGGTTTGCGTCTCGGTCAAACGCAACATCACGAATGGTGCCAAATGCCGTACCAACGCCGGTTGTTGCGTCAGAAACAACCGATCTTGCACCGGTTGCCAAATCCAGTCGGACCAGGTTGTCGTCTAAACTACTGGCAAGGAAGAGCACATTATTTAACAAATCGATATCCAGACTCACGGACCCGTTCAAAAAAGCTCCAGAGCCCAGCTTGTCGTCAAACACTGCCGCCCGAACACCAGTATCGGGCGCGACGCTCACTAGCTGATCGGTATCTTGTCCCGAAATATTTGCTGAATAATCGTTGATGACGTATCGATCACCCAGGACGTCTACGGTTATCTGGCGTGGATTCCCGACATAAAATGCGGAGCCCGCCGGTTCGTCCGAGATTCGGGTACGAGCACCACTCGGCAAATCAATGGTAAAGACATCGTCATTCACCCAATTGAGCACAGCGAGCCGCGACCGCATTGGGTCGAAATCCATCGAAAAGCTTGCCCCGATAGCATCTCCAATTTCCGGGAGTACAACTCGGTCTCCGGTGGCAAGATCAACGGACAAATAGACTTCGCCGGATTCATGCAGGAACGCGAAGTTGTTCGCCGCGTCTACGGCGATTGCGTTTGGATTGTTGAACAAGATTCCGGCACCGGTCCCAGTATTGTTGGAAACCACCGTTCGATCACCAGAGGTCAAATCGACCAGAAAGAGTGTCGTTTGAACGTCATCGTAGACAACCAGGCGGTTCTCGTCCGAGTCCAGCGCCATTAGCGACGGTCGGCCGATGGTTGGACCGGTTCCATTGACGGCATCCGAAACGACGGTGAACGCCCCAGTTATCAGATCAAACGCCACAACTCCTGCAGCAAGATCGTTCAGAATCAGGCGGGAACCACTCGCTTCGACGAGTGCTGTACCGGCCTGATCAACATTGCGCATGAGAGAAGAGGCCTCGTGGATCCGGGTAATCGACTGAGTGTTGGTGTCGACGGAAAACAGTCTCTCGATAGGATTGTTTGTTTCGTACAGGTACACAATGTTAGGCGTAATGGGGTCGTGCGCAACCAGAACCGACGTCAACGTTGGCTCTACGGATAAATTGATAATCGAGTTGCTGGATTCACCAAGAAGGTCATTTGCCACGACCACAAAGGAAACCGTATCGACCGCATTGGGGACAGGAACGTTTTGCGCGATCCACCGCCCACTTGTCTCTGCAATAGCTACCACTGATCCCGCACCGGCATCCACGGTTACGCTCGCGACACCGTCCAGGCCAGTCACAAAAGCGTTATCAGGGCCGGACGTTACCTCACCGGTTACGGACAAAGCGCTACCGTAAGACCGACAACCGGCGCAAGGAAAGTGGACACGTAGTTCGGGTGCCTCGTTCGGATTGACGGTGATGCTAATCACATCCGTGCTTTGGTCATTCGTATTGTCGGTGGCGGTGAATTCGAATTCCAGAACCGCAATGTTTGCGACCAAAGGCGCCTCGAAAGAGGGGCTCGCAGTATCACTGCCGGTTAGTACAACAGTGGGGCCTGCAGTCTGCGCCCACGCGAGCGTCGATACCGAACCATCTGTATCGCTGGCCATACCGCCAAGAGCGACTGTCTCTCGCTCTATAGTTTCAATATCCGCTCCAGCATTTACGGCAGGTGGCAGACTTGGATCGATGGTAATTGTTGTTGTTGCGGTGCTCATTGCGTTGTTGTCGTCCGTCACCGTCACCTCGAACATAAGTGTTAGCTGGTCATCCGTAAGGAGCGTTGCGAGTGTTGTTGTAGCTGCAGTCGAGTCCTGAATCGAAGCAGCCGGCCCAGCCGTCTGATTCCACAGGTACGACACAATTGTCCCATCAAAATCAGTCGAAGCGGCGGCAGAAAGCACCACGGTATTTCCCTCGACGAGGAGCTGGTCCGTCCCGGCGTTCGCGATTGGCGCAGTGTTTAGCACCGTGATGCTGTTTGAGGCAACCGCATTTCCGTTCGTAACACCTGATACCGCCACTGGCGTAACCTCAAACGCGACGTTGGCCGGCGCATCGTCGGGAGCGAGGACATAGGTAATCGCTGTAGCGCCATTGATTTCGATCCCATCGCGCAGCCAACGAAACACCGACGTGCCCTCGGTGTCGCCGTCTATGTCCGCAAATATGTAGCTTCCGGTTAAAATATCTCCGGCCACGGCATCACCACCGTTGTCATCGGTAACGGACACACTGCTCGCTGTTGGTGTACTGTTGGCAACAGTGATGCTACTCGAATTCGCTGCATTTCCAGTCCGAGTCCCCGATGCTGCTACCGGTATGACCTGAAATACGATTGCGGTAGATACGTCGTCCGGGACGACCACGTAGGTTGCCACGGTCGCACCGCTAATAACTGTGCCATCGCGTAGCCAGCGAAACGTCGAGGTGCCTTCGGCATCGCCCTCTGCATCACTGTAGGAATATGCCCCAGTCAGACCATCTCCCACTATTACATCACCGCCGTTGTCGTCGGTAACTGATACACCGCTGGCTATCGGCGCAGCATTTGCAGGCGGTGGAGGTGCGCCACTTCCACCTCCACCACCACACGCAGTCAATGAAAAAATAGTTAGCAGTGTCACGAATGGTGTTCGGATTGAAACCGTGATCATTTCTTGTTTGCCTTTTGTTGATCAATAATCGAAATGCTATATATGGTCAAAAACGGAGTGTACCCGAAGTCCTGCTTAACTCCACAGGAGGACTGTGAGTATTTATACTGACGAGGCCATTGAGGCCATTGAGGCCATTGAGGCCATGTTGGACTATCATTCGGGCTAGATCCTTCAGGATGTCCCGGCGTGCCTGCGATCTGGCAGGGTCAAAGATGGGGCTGGTGTCCCAAGAGCATTTTCACTTCTTGTACATAGGGATTTTGACGGGGCCGCCAGAAAATTGCGGCCGCGATGGGGCATTACTGAACCACAATTTCTTGCTTATGCGGTCTGCTTCGACTTGCTGCCGATCGCGATGACATTGGCGTCAGTTTTCAAGCCCTCCAGGTAGTCTGCCCAAAACTGCATCATTTCCTGGCGCTGGGACAGATAGGAGGCATGGTTGTAAGCCGACCGGACCTTGTTGCGTTCCGTATGTGCTAGTTGCTTCTCGATGATGTCCGGCGCGAAGCCCAGCTCGTTCAGGCGCGTAGATGCCATCGCCCGGAAACCGTGGGCGGTCATCTGATCGCTCGTGTAGCCCATACGTCGCAGGGCTGCATTTATCGAATTATCCGACATACAC
>JAJFKV010000008.1 GCA_021773055.1 Woeseiaceae bacterium | reverse complement strand
CGTCTCCGGAGACACCATCGGCTATTGGGGTTTCTTCCCGGCCAATGACAATTGGGGCAAGGTGCCGGTCTGGGGTTGTGCCAACGTGATTCAATCGAACTGTGATGAGCTGCCGGTGGGTGATCGCCTGTGGGGCTTTTTCCCCATGGCCAGCCACGCGGTGCTGTTTCCCGGAAATATTCGTGGCGACCAGTTCGTCGATATCGCGGCGCATCACCAGGCGCTGCCGGCACTCTACAACAGCTATCGGCGAACCGCGGCCGAGCCTGAATTCCTGCGGACGATGGAAGTCGAGCGCTGCTTGTTATTTCCGTTATTCGCCACCTCCTGGTTGATCTACGACTACCTGGTGGACAACGACTTTTTTGGTGCCAGGCAAGTCTTGATCGGTTCCGTGTCCTCCAAAACCGGTTTCGGGCTAGCCGAAATGTTGCACAACGACCCTGATGTCACGCAGCGCATTATCGGCCTGACCTCACCTGCCAACGTCGCGTTTGTCGATCGACTGGGCTGTTGTGACGAGATTGTCGTCTATGGTGCGGAGGCGAACATCGAAGCGAGCATGCCCTCCGCCTATGTGGACATGTCCGGCGATGTGCGTTTAACCACCGCACTCCACAACCTGCTGGGCGACAACATGGTGGAGAGCGCCATGGTCGGCGCCACACACTGGGAACAGCGCGGCGATGCCGGCACGTTACCCGGTGCCAAGCCCACCTTCTTTTTCGCGCCGGCACAGGTTGGCAAGCGCAACGACGAATGGGGACCTGGTGTTGCGATGACGAAAGCAATCACCGCCAGTGCACAAGTCGCCCATAAAGTGCGGGACGAAATGACCGTGGAATGGACCCGCGATATGCAGGAACTGGCCACCCTGTGGGTTAAACTACTGGACAACAAAGTGCCGCCCAATCAGGGTCTAATGGTGTCGCCAAAGAATTGAAATGATCCGTACTGACTTGATGTATTCTGACCATCAATCCCTCGCTCAGCGTGAATCATAATTATGAAATTGTTAGTTCTCGTTTCACTTTCGAGTCTCCTGGTCGCGTCCGGGTTCGCACAAGAAACCCCTTCATCTATCCCGTCGCATGATGCGTTTTTCCGCGCGATCAGCGAGCTCTGTGGCAATGCATATTCTGGAACGGTCACCGTCGATGACGCTGATGGTGATGGTTTTGCGAACAAGAAACTCATCATGCACGTCAGGCGATGCGACGAGACGCAACTACAAATCCCTTTTCACGTAGGTGACGATGCCTCTCGCACCTGGCTGATTACCAAGACGGGTTCCGGCCTATCGCTCAAGCACGATCACAGACACAGCGATGGCACGGAGGATGTACTAACCCAGTACGGTGGCCATACTGTCGATGCCGGGTGGGCACAGGTACAGTCATTTCCGGCAGACCAGGTTTCAAAAGAACTGTTTGTCGAAGAAGCCATTCCGCAATCTGTCGGCAATACCTGGCAGATGTATATCTACCCTGAACGATTTACCTACCGACTGATTCGCCAGGGCCGGGAGTTCCGGGTGGACTTCGATTTAACCAAACCCGTCGAAGCACCGCCGGCCCCGTGGGGATATGAGGACACACAAAGCCACACCGGAGATGGTCATCACTAACACCGATCCCTATGAGGCGCCCGCATGGGCCCGTACGATGCAGCGCTTCGCCGATTACCTCGTGTGCGATTTCCTGGGTGGACCGCGACCGTGGAAATTCGCCTGGGTCATCAATTTTCAGAAGGCCGGGACATTCGTATTCCTTCTCGCCCTGATTAACTACTACGACAATACGTCAACGGCCGTGTGGATCTACACGGCCATGCATGGCAGTTACGGCCTGGTCTGGATTCTGAAGGACACAGCCTTTCCGGACGCGAACTGGCAGCGACGCATTACGATTGGCGGCGGGATAAACGCGTTTCTGGGCGTGCTGGGCTGGTACTGGGTGTTTGGATGGCTCTTGATATCCGGGGTGGCACAACCCAACTATCCGCTGCCCGATGTTGTCTGGTACTGCCTGTGCATCAGCCTTTGCATCACTGGCAGCGCCATCATGATCGCGGCGGACGCACAAAAGTTCTTTACGCTCCGCGTGCAACCAGGGCTGATCACGGACGGCATGCATCGTTATGTGCGCCACCCCAACTACCTGGGTGAGATCATGATCTACGGCAGCTTCGCGATGATGGTCTGGCACTGGCTGCCCTTTGTCGTTCTTGCCTGGGTCTGGCTCGGGATATTCGCCGTCAATATGATAATGAAAGAAGCCAGTATGTCGCGCTATCCCGAATGGGCATCGTACAAGAAACGAACCTGGTGGTTGATTCCGTTCGTGCTTTAGCAGCTCTTTGCCAAGAGGTGTATCCGAAATGTGCGCTCAATACGCCGCATATCCTCGTCCGGTACGCCGCCGGCAGTCGCGAATTCAGACCAGATGGCTACCGCTGCAGCAATTTTGTCGAACAATTGGCTCGCCCGCGTTTTCTTGATTCCGCAAACCTTCGCGAACGACAGTAGATCATTGCGATCGAAGGCCTTGCGTTTGCCATTGAGGCTCATCTGATGTCGGGCTGTCCACTCGCCACTCGGATTATAGGAATAGGCAACATCAAATGCCGGAGATAAGCGCCATCCACCGCGTCGATCCATCAGGAAGGCGATATTCTTTACGTGGTCGTCTTGATTGCGGGCAACAATATTGAACACTGCACGGATAAACTGCTGTTCAACGTCCTCGTTTGGCAGACCGATACGCTTGATCGCCTGGATGGCTTGTTCGTACGAATGAGCGCCAGCCTGATTGAAGTCGTAATGCATCAACGCGCCGAGTGATTGCATGTGCAATTTGCTGCCGTCGTTTAGGCGATCAAATCGAAGGGTCAGAAAATGCGCACGACCGCCTTCTTTGTGCAATCGGCATTCATTCATCTTGATGCCTGCCTTTTCGGCCATCAAATAATAGGCGTATTCAATTCGTCCATACCCTTTAGGGTCAGCGAGCTCCTTGTCTCTGTTGTTGCTCACGCCATCAAATTTTATGATCCAATGAGTGAATCCCTTTTCCGCTGGCGCTTGTCCGGATCGGAACTCGTTGGTCTCCTCATTCCAGGCCAACACGGCTTTTGCTCGTGCACCGCCCGCGGACGTACCGACACGAAGAATGTCTTCTATGGTCTCCTTGTCGTCGTCGCCGGTGAATTTACCCTCAAGCGCAATGCGATCATCAAGTACGCGGTTAGCAAGATCAACGAGCGCGCTGATTTTGATTTTTCGAGTCGCGGTTGGCGCGCCGCGAATTACTGGCCGAAACTCTAGCGCCCCAATTCCGCGTGTGCCGGTGTAACAAAGTCGTTCTACCGGAGTAAAGCTAGCGGGCGTGCGTCCCTGGCCGGCCAACCAGGCGTTGATCAACGTATTTCCGAACTTGTCCGGTAGGCTGTCCGAGAGCATCCCGGGCAAGCCGTGAAACGTCTCATTCGATAGCGTCGGGAACTCATAGGGTGCCGCACGAAGCGGCATGACGAGCGGCGCCACCTCAATGCCAGATTCCGCAAATTCAGGTGTGTACTGAAAGACCGCGATAGCTCGGTCATCGAGCCAGGTTACGGCGCCGATGTCTCTACCCCACAGTAGAACGCGCGCGGTTTCGTCCACTACGCGTCACCCTCACCGTTCGCTTCATCTCCCCATGTCCAGTTTCCGGCGGCCTTGCGCTTGGGGCTTGCGCGGCGACGCTCGGCACCCTCCAGCCGAATCCGCTCAACGGGCCGTACAGTCGGATTCGGCAGTAGTGCCGCTAAATGGTCTGCGAGACCGAGGGCCTGCATGACGCGGACGAATGAATCGACGGAGATATTTTCTCCGCTGGCAAGGCGCGTGATAGTGCTGCGCGACACACCTGCCTCTTTGGCGAGTGCGGCCTGGCTGATGTTGCGACTTAGCCGGAGTTGTTCGATTCGCTGGAACAGCGCATTAATTACCGCATCGCTAGATGCAATAGCGAAATCAATTTTATGCGTCATAATTCACTCATTAACAGTGATTATTGATTACAATGTAGTATATATGACGCATATCACTGTATGCAAGGATAGTCGATTACGAATGCAGCATAATCCATGCATTGAATATGACGCATTACGATAGGCTCCGCTTACCTGAGCTCATGCGACTTAAGAAAGTCCCGGGTGATAGGTAGCGAGTCAATGGATAATCCAGGTACTGCACGCGCCGCGTGACGAGGTCGATCTCCGTTGCCCAGATGTGGGTTATTTCAAAGGAATGGTCGGCGATGCCGATCTCAATTCGACGGATATGCGTACTCCGGAAACACCAGCTGAATAT
>JAJFKV010000070.1 GCA_021773055.1 Woeseiaceae bacterium | reverse complement strand
GGTGCCGGTGTTCACTTGTTTACTTATCGGGATTTCCGCCGTCGCTGGCTTATCGCTCGCGACATTCCGGACTGATTTCGGTTGAAATATCTTGCGAGTTCGGCGTTTGACGCAACTCCGTCCTCAACAGCAGCCAGCCCGACTTCGGCCCGAATTGCAGCGTAGCGCCGCTCCCGGGACGGGGATTTCAAATCGGCTACAGATACACCATGTTCCTGGCAAATGATCCGCGCCAGTTCTGCCAAGGTTTGCTTCGCACCCGGCGTCATCGTCTCAAGTTCGAGCGACGCGATGAATCTGTCATCACCCAGAATTCGATGGTCTTCCTCCGATCCGACGCTGATCTTCTGCCTAATCGAAGTCGGGCATTCAGATTGCACGAAGCGGGCGTATCGGCGACGGGCATCGTGGAGCGACTCGCCAAACGCCGACAAAGCCCAATCAAGGGTCAGCCACGGCGGCGGGTTTCCGCTCAGATACGCTCGATGGCTGCACCACGGGTAGTCGTCTATCGTATCAACCAATCCGGCACGCAGCGGATTCAGATGAATGTACCGAATGAGCTCCAACAAATACGAATCGGCTTGCACGAGGATCGCGCGGTGCCGTCTTTCGAACAGATGTCCCGTGCGATCCATCTTCTTGTTGGTCGCCCTGGAGTATTGACTCGCGACGAAGCGCATAAAGTTCGATAGAGGTCGTTCATGACATTGAATCGCCATGTGCACATGGTTCGTCATCCAGCAATAGGCATGAATACGGTGCGAATACTTGCCGAGCCCAACTTCGATCAACGATTCCCAGCGGCGCCGGTCGTCGCTATCAAAAAATATGGGCTGACGGTTGTTACCGCGCAAGATGACGTGGTACAGACCGCCAGGTACGTGCAGTCTAGGTTTTCTGGGCATGGGGCTGCAAAAGAATTAAAAGCGACGCCAAGATTGGCCGAATCGCCATGATTGGAGATAGCGGAGTTTTTGGGCAGATAAGTGAATAAGTGAACACCGGCACCCACGAATACTTGTAGCCGAACCCAACAAACGCCACAATCCGCGCATGCATTTTCTCGCCCAAATATGGTTTGCTTATATCGTCACATGCCTGGTGTGTTCGCCAGTCGTGGCGGGCCCCAACATCCCAGCTGGCGACCTCGCACTTCGGCATGATATTCAGCGACTCGCGGATGCCGGAATCATCAAAGGGCCGACGACGACCTGGCCATTGGCGTGGGGACCCGTACTGGAAGATCTGCAACAGGCTGATGCTTCCGGCCTGCACCCGGCGATCCTGTCTTCACTCACTCGAGTACGCAATCGTGCGGACCGGGAAACACGCATAGACGAGCTAACGTTCAAGGCGAGGGTTACTGCCGCAGACAACCCAACACGCATGCGTTCATTTCAGGATACGCCGCGAGGCACGGCAGAGATATCGGCCGGCGTTGACTGGATCGACGACTGGATCAGCATTGAACTGAACGTGCAGGGAGTCGATTCGGATCAGGACAGTGATGAAGTGCGGGCCGATAACAGCATGCTTGGCGTAGTTCTCGGCAACTGGTCGGTAGCAGCAAGCACCCAGCAACGCTGGTGGGGTCCCGGCTGGGATGGCAGCCTGATTCTTTCCAACAATGCGCGCCCGATTCCTTCGCTGGTCATCGACCGCGTGTTTACAAACGCATTCGAGAACAGGTGGTTGAGCTGGATAGGCCCCTGGGACCTCAGCGTCATGTTTGGGCAGCTGGAGAGCGAGCGCCACGTTCCGAATGCCCAGTTTTTTGGCATGCGGGTCAACTTCCGGCCGATCTCGTCACTGGAGATCGGGATTTCCAGGAGCGCCCAATGGTGCGGCGATGGCAGACCCTGTGATGCCGGTACTTTCGCCGACCTGTTCTTTGGCCGCGATAATATAGGCGACGCAGGAATAGGTGCATCCAATGAACCGGGCAACCAGATGGCTGGCATTGATTTTCGTTGGGCACCCGGTTTTCTGGGCCATTCGGTCGCTGCATACGGCCAGTTTATTGGCGAAGACGAAGCGGGCGGCTTCCCTAGTCGCTACCTCGTGCAGGTTGGCATGGAGGGCTCTGGTTATGTCAGGGACAAGTGGTCGTATCATTGGTTTGCAGAGCTTGCAGGTACAAGCTGCGATTTCGTTAAGGATGACATATTTAACTGTGGCTACCGTCAATCTATTTATCAGAGCGGTTATACGTTCAACGGCCGCATCATCGGACATGGGGCAGATAACGACGCTCGACTCGTCTCCGCCGGATTGATCCTGGTCGATGACATGGAACATCAGTGGCGTGCGCTGTTACGATTCGGCGATCTTAACCGAGGCGGCGGTCCAGACCTTCGCCACAGCATAACGCCGACACCGCAGGATATATTCAGTTTGGATATATCACATAGCCGAGCGTTTTCATTTGGTATTATCGATGCCAGCGTCGGCTACGAACAAATTGACGATTTGGCATCCGCCTCATCATTCTCTGATGGCCGTTTCTACCTGCAATGGCGGAGCCAATATTGAATTTCCTGTACGAGCGGCCCCTGGCCGCGATCTTGTTAGCCGTCCTGCTAGCCACGAACACAAACGCCGAACCCCTATCCGCCCCAGGCGACACCCGCCTGCGCCACGACCTCCAGCTTCTCAACGACACTGGAGTAATCAACGTACCACTGACGGCCTGGCCAATAGCACTGGGCGACATACACAATGCCCTGGGCGAAGCCGAAACCAAAAATCTCAACCCATCCGTAAAGGCTGCGTATAACCGCGTCCGCGAACACCTTTCATGGGAGCTGGATACAGACTCTTTTCGCATAAGCTTTGGACTCGATGCTTCAGAGCAACCGCGAATCATCCGTTCGTTTGAAAACACGCCAAGAGATGAAGGTGGCGTATCCGCAAGACTCAGTTGGCTGGGAGACCGTTTTGTAGTGAACCTGCAAGCGACTCAAGTATCCAATCCACTAGACGGCGACGAATTCAGACCCGACGGAACCTATGTTGGAGTCGCGCTCGGAAACTGGATGGTGACGGCCGGCTGGCAGGAACGATGGTGGGGTCCGGGTCGGGATGGCAGCCTGATTCTGTCAACGAACGCGAGGCCATCGCCCGGGATTGCCATCCAGAGAAATAACAGCATCCCTTTTGAGACGAAATGGCTCAGTTGGATGGGACCCTGGACTTTCACGAGTTTTATGAACGTTCTTGATGACGAGCGGTTTGTAAACGATGCCTGGTTGTTTGGCATACGCGGCAGCTTTCGTCCCGCTCGGGGATTGGAGATTGGGATATCGCGAACGGCACAATGGTGCGGCGATGATCGCCCCTGTGGCCTCGATACGTTCGCCAAGTTACTAATCGGTCGCGACAACACTGGTACGGAAAATGAGCCCGGTAATCAGCTGGGCGGATTCGATATTCGCTGGTCGCTACCGAAGAATATTCCGGTAGCGCTCTACCTTCAGTGGATCGGCGAAGATAACTGTAACGGTTGTGGCCCGATCGGTGCCTGGCTGCGACAGATCGGGCTGGAACACTGGGGCTCGGTTGGGCAACTCAGTCATCGTACGCACTTAGAAGTGTCCGGATCGACATGTCGCGACGGTCGATTCGGCTTCGACTTTGAGAGGCCTAACTGTGCGTACGAGCATCATATCTATCAGACCGGGTATCGCTACCAAGGCCGTGCTATTGGACATGGAGCGGATGGTGATTCCCTTTCGTACTCATTGGCGTCAACACTGGTACAATCCGCCGGTCATACTTGGAATGTTTCATTGCGCCATATGGAAATAAATCGAATAGGTGCGCCGGACTCCCGGCATACGTTGACACCGACACCACAAGAGCTTACAGATTTGCAAGTTTCGCATGAACGTCATACCCGATTTGGACGGTTTCACGCAGGACTCGGATACAGCCGACTCAAAGACGAGTTATCGTCCACCTCGAACTCAGACATGACTGGATTCATCCAATGGAGCTCTCAATGACCCCGAGCACCCGTAGGAGTGCGCCCTTCGCGCGAAAATTCTTTGTCCTTGTCGCAACTTGCCTGCTTTCACTCAGCGGCACCACCGCCTTCGCACAGGACTTCCAACTCTCCCCTGCGCAACAACAAATGCTGAACTCCCTGCCGCCTGCGCAACGGCAACAGGCGATGGATGCATTGCGGCAATTGCAATCGCAGCAATCAGCCACCACCCAACAGTCGATCAATGAGCCCATCGAGCAATCCACCGACAGGATCAGAACCAAAGATTTTGACCAGGTCCTTAGTTCCACTGAATCCACTGCCCAGGCACGAAGTCGACTCGTCATCAATTTCAAACCAATTGATATATTGGATTCAAATCAACAGCGTAAATTATCTGAAGACGCGGTTTTGCAAAAGCTGATCGGTAGTCATCATTTTGTTCTCGATAACTCTGGCGTATTGTCATTGCAAGGATTGGAGCGAATTCAATTACTCGGATTGACACAAGCGGACATTAATCGCCGTTTGGCAGCAGAGCCTTATCTCGCGTTGTTCGACATTGACGCGAGGATTCTTGGTCAGGAATCAATCGGTGTCGAAGGGCTTGAGCCGTTCGGATATGACGTATTTGCTCCACGCGAAGGAACATTGGTCGCGCCGGACAGCGGACCAGTCCCACCGGATTACGTATTGGGTCCAGGTGATTCTGTTCGTGTACAACTTTTCGGCAACGTCAACGGGATATACGAATATGAGGTTTCTCGAGACGGCATCTTAAATCTTCCGGAAATTGGTCCGGTGACAGTCGCAGGAATTCCGTTCTCAGAATTTCGTGCAGATTTGGATGCGCGCGTGAAGGAAATGCTGATCGGCACACAGGTTAGCGTGACGATGGGGCCACTGCGTACCATTCGCGTGTTTGTGTTGGGCGATGTAAATCGGCCCGGTTCCTACGTAGTCAGCGGTTTATCGACTATGGCCGGAGCGCTTTACCGTAGTGGTGGAGTCAGTTCCATCGGTTCGCTGCGCAGAATTCAACTTAAGAGAAATGGTCGGCTGGTCACGACACTTGATGCTTACGATTTACTCATTAACGGTGATACGTTTGGTGATCAAAGGCTGCAACCTGGTGACGTCATTTTTGTACCGCCAGTTGGAGGAACTGTCGCGATTAGCGGTGCAGTGCGGCGCCCGGCAATTTATGAGACCAACGGTCGAGCTTCCGTCGCGGACGTAGTGAAACTGGCGGGCGGACTGACTGCGGAGGCATTTGGCCGCGGGGCGCGAATAGAACGCATCGATGCGAACAAAGACCGCACCGTATTGGCCGTCAACTTAACCAGTGACGATGCGAAGTCTATTGCTGTGCAAACGGGCGATACATTGTTAATACCGGAGGTTCTCCCGGAGATTGATAATGCGGTCATGCTGTCGGGACACGTTCACCGGCCAGGAGGACGGCCCTGGCGCTCCGGGATGCGACTGACAGATCTCATCGCTACGACCGATGAATTGAAATCCGGGGTGGATACTCATTACCTGCTTATTCGCCGTGAAATAGAAAGAGGCCAGCCGCTGCAGGTATTGTCTGCGAATTTGGCTGCGGCCCTGAGCAATCCGATCGGTCCAGAAAATATTCGGCTTGAATCACGAGATACGGTCCACGTATTCAGCTTGTCACTTGGCCGACAACGCGTTGTTGGTCCGCTCATTGAGGAACTTGAGCTGCAGTCGTCGTTTGATGCTCCTTCCCGGCGAGTAGAAATATCAGGCAACGTAAGAGCTCCTGGTATCTATCCGCTGGAATCTCAAATGCACGTTAGTGATCTCGTCCGAGCGGGCGGGAATCTCAGTGAGGCTGCCTACGCGCTGGAGGCAGAGCTTACTCGATATTCCGTCGGTGCAAACGGCACACGTAACACTGAAGTCATCGATATAAATCTCGACGCTATTCGCCAAGGTGATGAGGCGGCAGACTTGCTGCTGCGCGAGCATGACTACCTGATCATCAACCGGAGCCCGGAGTGGGATACAACGTGGACCGTGTCACTCGAAGGAGAAGTAAAATTCCCTGGCAAATACCGAGTGCGCCGCGGCGAGTGCTTGGCAGACGTCGTTCGCCGCGCTGGCGGCCTTACGTCGGCAGCATTTGCCGAGGGCGCAGTGTTTCTCCGCGATACGCTGAGAAAGCAGGAACAAGAGCAACTTGAAACGCTTGCTCGACGACTTGAAGCCGACTTAGTGTCACTTTCAGTGCAATCGTCGAATTCAGGTGGTTCAGATACGTTAGCAACAGGTAATGCGTTACTGGACCAGCTCAGGAATTCGGAAGCAGTAGGACGCCTCGTTATTGACCTGGAACACGCAGTTAGAGATAGCAACGGAACAACCGCGACCATCGAGATGCGGGACGGTGACAAATTGCTGGTCCCGACGTATTCGCAAATGGTGACCGTACTCGGAGAGACTCAGCAAAATACTTCACATCTTTATCAGGAAGAAATGAGCCGCGATGATTATATCGACCTTAGCGGTGGGCTTACACGTCGTGCAGACAAGAAGTTGATCTACGTCGTTCGTGCGAACGGTGCTGTAGTCGCTGGTAATCGTTCGCGCTGGTTTGGTCGTGGTAATAAGTTTGATATTCGCCCGGGCGATACGATCGTTATTCCTCTCGATACGGATCGCATGAGGCCAATGACATTTTGGACTAACGTGACGCAGATGTTGTATCAGGGTGCGATTGCTGTTGCCGCGGTTAAGACATTTGATAATTAGATGATGAACGAATCACAACAGAATCAATCGCCGGTTACTTACGGCGATGAAATCGAGCTTCGTGAGTTGTTTCGCGTGTTATGGGCGGGAAAGTGGTTAATCAGCGGTATCACCGTTGTTGCTGCGGTTATTGCTGTGATTGTCGCGTTGATGCTTCCAAATATATATCGGGCGGAGGCATTACTTGCACCAAATGATCAGGAGGGTGCTGGCGGATTATCTGCGCTGGCCGCCCAATACGGTGGCCTAGCTAGTTTGGCCGGGATTAATCTGGGTGGTGGAGCAACGGATAAGACCGCTCTCGGATTAGGGATTCTAAAGTCTCGGAAATTCATATCGGAGTTTATCGAGCGCCATGACATTATTGTGCCGTTGATGGCGGCCGACGGTTGGGATGCAAAATCAGGTGAGCTCAAAATTGATTCTGATGATTATGATGTGGCGTCCAAAAAGTGGGTAAGGGATGTGCGATTGCCCAGGAAAACTATTCCTTCATCGCAGGAAGCCTACAAAGAATTTATGGAGAAGTTTTCGGCAACTCAGGATAAAAAATCCGGCTTTGTTACGATTTCGTTGGAACATTATTCTCCTTCGGTCGCAAAAAAATGGGTGGATTGGTTGGTTGAGGATATCAATGCAACGATCCTGGAACAGGATGTCGAAAAGGCAGAGCAGGCAATCGCGTATCTCAACGAACAAATTAAGAACACATCACTTGCTGATTTACAGACTGTGTTTTTTAGTCTCATTGAAGAGCAGACGAAGACGGTAATGCTCGCTAAGGTGTCTCCGGAGTATATGTTTAGAACATTGGATCCTGCGGTCGCCCCCGAGCTCAAGGCCAGGCCGAGTCGTTCGCTGATAATGATCCTGGTGACGCTCTTCGGCGGATTTTTAGGAGTGATCGTTCAGTTTATTCGGAAGGTGGTCTTTTCGTCGGAAAAAGTTGGGATGGGTAGTTAACAAATGGCTGCCAGCATCCTTATTCATAATTGGGACGCATTTCTTGAGCATATTAGTCTCCCAGACGTGGGGCCCCAATGAAAGCTTTGATTTGCGGCGTCGGCGGCCAAGATGGAGCTTACTTGGCCCGTCTGTTATGTGACAAAAACTACGAGGTATGGGGAACTTCGCGAGATGCCCAGATGGCCTCGTTTGCCAATCTCGACCGATTGCAGGTGCGCGAAAGCGTTATTACGCGCTCTATGGCACCCAATGATTTTCGCAGTGTGTTGGCGGTGCTTTACGACTGCCAACCAGATGAAATATACTTTTTGGCAGGCCAGAGCTCTGTGGGCTTGTCATTCGAGCAACCGGCTGAAACGCTTGAAAGTATCGTCGTCGGGACTCTCAATCTAATGGAGGCGATTAGGTTATTACGTCATCCAGTTCGACTCTATCATGCTAGTTCTAGCGAGTGCTTTGGTGACGTTGGGACAACAGCAGCCGATGAAAATACACCTTTTTCACCGCGTAGCCCCTATGCAGTGGCCAAGGCATCCGCACACTGGTTGGTAGCTAATTACCGAGATGCATACGGATTGCAGGCCTATAACGGAATTCTTTTCAATCATGAGTCGCCGCTGAGACCCACTCGTTTCGTGACGCAAAAGATTGTTTCAACGGCTTGCCGCATTGCCTCGGGTTCCGATGAGACCCTCACGCTTGGCCGACTAGATATGGCTCGTGACTGGGGGTGGGCTCCGGAATATGTAGAATGTATGTGGCGCATGTTGCAGCAGGATGTTCCGCGCGACTTCGTAGTGGCAACCGGTGAGGCCAACACTCTTGAGTCCTTCGTTAGTACGGCGTTTGAGGTTCTCGACATGGATTGGCGGGAACACGTTGTGTCTGATCCCAAGCTATTTAGACCCGCTGAGATATCTTGGAGTCAAGGTGATCCATCGCGCGCCGCGCGTGAACTCTCTTGGTCGGCCAAGTTAAATATGCGCGGCGTGGTACGCGAGATGGTTAACGGATTCAATGAAAGTAATTGACGCATGTTTTCTTACGATCGCACTATTTGTCGAGCGCCCTATTCACGCGCCGATCGATTGACTAGCTAACTTGTCGGCGAGAATGCGGATCAATTGCGACAGCCAGATTGAATCGACCCTGCTCAGTCCGCAGATAGATCATAAATACTACGTCAGACCACCTACAAGAATGATTCGTTCTTGTACGCGACTTCAGTTCTGGTGAAGGAGAGACTGAGAAAATGAAAATTCTAATATTGGGGGGCGACGGGATGCTGGGGCATCAGCTGCTAAAATCACTTGCTCCGCGTCATGATGTAAAGGTAACGCTCCGTCAAGACCTGCTTTCGTATAATCAGTACGGGCTTTTCGAAAAGACGAATTCTTATGCCGGGGTTGATGTGCGGTTTCTTGATCGCTTGGCTGAGGTGATGGCGGATTTCCGACCAGACGCGGTCGTCAATGGCGTGGGTATAGTTAAACAACGCCCGACTGCTAAAGAAAGTATTCCCAGCCTTGAAATAAACTCATTGTTACCGCATCGGCTCTCTGTTCTCTGCAAAATTGCGGGGGCCCGTCTTGTGCATATGAGTACAGATTGTGTGTTTTCCGGCAAGAGGGGCGGCTACTCGGAGCAGGATTTGTCAGATGCAGAGGATCTGTACGGGAAGAGCAAGTTTCTGGGTGAGTTGCATGACGACAATAGTCTCACACTGAGAACGTCTATTATCGGGCGGGAGCTTTCCCGTCACCAAAGTTTATTGGATTGGTACCTGGCACAAAGAAGTGCCGTACGGGGTTTTAGCAATGCAATCTACACCGGATTTACGACTCTGGAGATGTGTCGCATAATAGAGAAAATGCTTATAGACTTTCCGAACGCTTCGGGTGTCTATCAGGTTTCAAGCGATCCAATAAATAAGTGTGAACTTCTTATGCTATTCCGAGAAAAACTGGGGCACAACGTTGAGATTGTTCCTGATCCAGATTTTTGCTGTGACCGTAGTCTTGATTCATCAAGGTTTCGGTCTGAGTTCGCTTATGTCCCGCCGTCGTGGAACGACATGATTGAGGAACTAAGTTTATGAGTATGAAGGTAATGACCATCGTTGGTACGCGACCAGAGGTCATTAAGTTGAGTCGTGTTATTTATGAACTGGACTGCCACGTCAATCATGTTCTCGTTCATTCTGGCCAGAACCATGACTATGAGCTGAACGAGATCTTTTTTAAAGAACTGGGGATCAGGAAGCCAGACTACTTTTTGAAGGCGGTTGGCGTCAACGCTGCGCATACCATAGGTAATATCATTGCGAAAGCAGACGATGTGTTGGACAAGGAGAGCCCGGACGCCGTTCTTCTACTAGGGGATACAAACAGCTGTCTGGCCTCTATCGCAGCAAAACGCCGGAAGATTCCGATATTTCACATGGAAGCTGGCAACCGCTGTTTCGACCTCCGTGTCCCTGAGGAGATCAACCGTAAAATTGTCGATCATATTAGTGATATCAACTTGACATATACGGAACACGCTCGACGGTATCTGCTTGCAGAAGGCATAAGACCGGAGACTGTTATCAAAACTGGCTCTCCGATGAAAGAAGTATTGTCGCACCACGACGCTCAGATAGAACAGTCTGAGGTGTTGATCAATCTTGGGATCGAGAAGGGTCGCTATTTTGTTGTGAGCGCGCACCGTGAGGAAAACCTCGATAACGAGACGAACTTCTCAAACCTATTGAAAATGTTACAGGCAATCGCCGAACATTTTGATATGCCTATTATCGTGTCGACGCATCCGAGAACACGCAAACGCCTGGAAGGCGGAGTTGTAGCCGAATTCGACGAAAGAATTCGCTTTCTAAAGCCGTTGGGTTTCATTGACTACATCAGCCTCCAGACAAACGCCCATTGTGTTATTTCTGACAGTGGTACGATTACGGAAGAGTCTTCAATACTTGGCTTTCCTGCAGTGACCATAAGGCAAGCGCATGAGCGCCCCGAAGGAATGGACGAAGGAACCTTGATAATGTGTGGGCTTGAAGCACATAAGGTCATCCAGTGTATCGAAGTTGTTGTCGACCAATATCAAGGTGCGACTCGTGTCTTTAAGATGGTACAGGATTATGATTCCGACTCAGTCTCAAAAAAGGTTCTTCGGATAATTCTGAGCTATACCGATCACGTCAACAGGACGGTGTGGTCTAAATAGTTGAGAGTCTCGGTGACGTCGAAATGAACACAGGACAGCAGGTAACGCTTGATTCCATTATTTTTGGCCTGCAACGTTTTGGAGGAATATCCAATTATTGGGCGAAACTTGTGGAATACGTGGGCCTTGACCCTGAGTTTGCCGGAAACCTGATCCTTCCCAAGCGGTTGACCTTCCGTGATTTTGACGATGCATGGCTGCTACAAATGCAAGTGCTGCGGGAGTCGCGTGACTCGCGGATCGCACGCTATTTATTCGCTCCAACGGCCCGCGATGGTGGTGTATTTCATACATCATATTACCGGCTGCCGCGTCAAAGGGTGGAGAAGTACGTCGTTTCGGTTTACGACTTCACCTACGAACGCTACCGTACCGGATTGGCGCGATTCGTTCATACTAAGCAAAAGTTGGCTAGCATCCAGCGTGCCGATGCCATACTCTGCATTTCTGAGTCGACGCGCCGTGATGTGATCGAATTTTTCCCCCATGTAGATACAGCAAAGCTGCACGTTATTTCTCTTGGTGTTGACAGCAAAGATTTCTATCAGGAGCCGGCGGGCCCGTGCGGTGCCAACGACCAAACTGTCTTGTTCGTTGGCCAACGTGGGGGGTATAAGCGGTTCGATTTGGCAATCGAGGCAATTCGGGAGTCGCCACGATTGTCTCTTGGTGTTGTCGGACCTGCCCTCACGGCAGGGGAGCGCGAGCTATTGCAGCAACGCCTTGGCACCCGCTGGCAGGAATTCGGTTCGATACCCACATCGGACTTGCGTCGACTATACTCGTCTGCGTTTGCCTTTATCTTTCCCTCTGACTATGAAGGCTTTGGCTTGCCGATTCTGGAGGCTATGGCCTGTGGATGTCCCGTGGTTGCTGCCGCGCTTTCTTCATTACCTGAGGTAGGAGGTACTGCGGCGCATTACGCCGCTAGCCAAAGCGGCGAGTCTTACGCTACCGCATTAAATGCTTTCGATTCTGCTGCAGTGCGTGTAAAGGCTGTTCAAAGTGGATTGAAGCGGGCTGTCGAATTCAATTGGTCGCAGACACTTCAAAAGACCAAAGCCGTGTACTTGAGCCAAGTATGAGCCACTGCGGGACGATGTTCGCAGCGATGTGTCGAGTGGATCGGGAGTAATTCAGTGTGCGTAGATTTATTGCCGCCCATCCGGCCGCGGAATGAGAATGGAGCCGAAGTTTATTAAGATTTGGTTAGGTACTCTGATACCACGCGATCGATCAGCCAAAAACGTCATGTGGAACCTGCTCGGCGGCGCTTGGATTGGAATGCTTATAGTTCTTGCCACGCCGTGGTATGTCTCTCGTCTAGGCCTTGAGGGCTACGGCATCCTGGGCTTATGGTTGATGATGCAGGTCATGATGGGGCTGCTGGATATCGGAATGGGCGCCACGTTGGTCAGAGAGTTCGCCAAATCACGGCCGGTTCGTGACGGCACCGAAGACAAGCGTAACATACTGAGGACCTTGGAAATAATTTATTGGGTGGCCGCAGGATTATTGGCCGTGTCCCTTGCGTTGTCCGCTGGATGGGTTAGCACCCATTGGCTCAAATCCGATACATTATCGAATGCTGCTATCGCCGATGTCCTCCGACTAATGGCGATCGCCCTGGGGCTCCAGTTTCCCTGTGCCCTTTATTCGAACGGTTTGGCCGGTCTCCAGGAGCAAGGGCGAATGAACGCCCTTCAGATCATGGGGAACACCCTTCGCTATGGTAGTGGTGTTGCGGTACTGTTTTGGCGGGCTGATCTCATCTGGTTCTTCGCGGTGCAGGCGCTGGTCGCGGCGGTCCAGACGTTCGCGACTCGGGGGGTAGTCTGGGGAATGATCTCCGAGGTAGCAGCTCGGCGGCCAACCTTTAGCGTCGAGATAATTCGGCGGTTGTGGCGTTTTTCCATCGGCATGGCGGTGACGGCTATCGCTGCTATTCTACTGGCAAATGCTGATCGAATCGCCCTGAGTAAAATGGTGTCGACTTCGGAGCTGGGCAAGTACGCGATTGCGTTCACCGCCACCGGACTGCTGCATTTGGCAATTCAGCCGTTCTACCGCGCATTTTTCCCACGGTACTCTGAGCTAGTATCGACAGGTGATACCAAGCGGTTACGAGATGAGTATTTCTCTAGTTGCGGGTTGATGGCCGTCATCATCATTCCCATGGGAATCGTTGCGTGGATTTTTGCCCCACATCTTCTTCTTGCCTGGCTTGGAGATTACGACCAAACAATCACAGATGTGTTCAGGTGGCTGTTGATTGGAATTACCTGCTCAGGTCTAATGTGGTTGCCTGCTGCCTTTCAACAGGCCCATGGATGGACTCGTCTTCACGCTGGGATGATTGCAGGTGCCCTGGTGGTAGGTGCTCCGGTTATGGTTTGGGCCATAACGATCTATGGGACTATCGGGGCTACACTGATCTGGGGTCTGCATGGGGTCTCGGATATCACGTTAGGATTGTGGCTCATGCACAGGCGTTTGCTGCATGGAGAACTACTTGCCTGGTATCGCTCCGTACTGTTGCCACCTTTCTTGATCGGTCTCCCCTTGGTTTGTCTTTCGCGGTGGCTGATGCCACATGGGTTGAATAAGTGGGCTAGTCTGTGTTGGATAGGAGCAACTGGAGTGGTCGTAATTGCGGCGTCACTATTTTTTTACTTTGGCGGGGTCCGGAAAGATATCCAGCCGACCTCAGAGGCCGCGTTTGGAGAATAATCATGGCTAAGACAAGTACCCTTCCTCTGTTTACAGTAATTATTCCTACCAAAGACCGCGCGAATTATCTGTACCACACACTTCGCACTTGCATGATACAGACATACGAAAATTTAGAAGTAATAGTCGCGGATGATGGCAGCACCGATAATACCAGGGAGGTTGTTGAAAATGCATCGCGAATTGATTCTCGAATCAAATATATGTCGCAAGGTGCTGGTGTAGGAATGCGAGAGAACTTTGAACTGGCTTTGCGAGAGGTGAGACCCGGATATGTTATTGCGCTAGGGGGTGACGATGGATTATTGCCCGATGGAATAAATGGCATGCGTGAAGTTTTGATGGAAACGAATATGGAGATGTTGTCATGGCCGGCGCCGTTGTACACATATCCGAACGTAAAAGGGCCTAGTGGTCAGCTCGCCATCTATCGCCAGAGCGGTTCAAGAATCGTTGACTCCACAGATTTTCTGCATAGACAAGCGAAGAATCTGCACTATTTAAGTGACGTTGAATCTCCAATGTTTTATGTAAAAGGTGTTGTCTCCACGCGTCTGATCGACAAGGTTCGCAGTCGATCTGAAGACGGTCGTTTTTATTCATGTTCGACGCCTGACGGTTATTCCGGAATCGTACTTGCTGGCGAAGTTGATCGCTATGCATTTTCCAGCAAGCCATTTTCGATTTATGGATTATCGCCCAGCTCTCAGGGAATGGCCTATATGTCCAATGATGAAAAGGCGAAAATATCGTCAGATAAGTTTTTCGAAAATACGTCATCAAGACACATGCATCGCGAACTAGCTGATCAACCATATTCTCCGTTAATAACCTTGATGACAGTAGACTTTTTACTTACCGCCAGAGACTTGCCAGGTTGGCGTGGTAGTTTTCCGCCAATAGATTACCGACAGGTTCTAGTCAATGGAATAAAAGAACTTGCTCATGGGTTATACGGGGAAGATCGTATTTTCCGCGAGCTAAATATTTTAAATAAGATTGCTGAACAGCATTCTCTAGGGGGGGGGTTCAAGGACAAGGTTGGCCGATCAAGACGGTCTCGGCAACGCGTTCCATTTCAAGGAAGTGGAATTAATACAAATTTCATTTTTCTAGACGGGGCCGCATATGATCTTCAAAATATCTTCGATGCCGCGTATGCAGCAACTAATGTTCGGCAAGTTATTTCTGAGATGAAACCACGATCATTGATAAAAACACTTACTCGATCTCTAATGTACCGTTTCCACGCCATGGAAAGAGGAAAACCATTCCCGCCGGCCACAGAGTGGGGCGCATCCTAGGTCCCATGCCCATATAGTCAATCGCCGATCCGAATAGCGGAAAGCGAGTAACAAAGGGCCGGATATATCAAATGAACTCTAGTTCAAAAAACAGCGCCAAATCTGTCGGGAATCATCGCGAAAACATGGCACCGAGCCGCAAATACAGCACAACCGCGTTTGTATTGATATTTGCGATAATAATTGCGATAACCGTAAATATTTCAGGCCTGCTCGCTAGTACTCTTGCGAGTCAAGAACAGATGTACCTAATCTGGCCAATATTAACTTGCATAGGTATATATACCTTATTATTTTTTTCTCTCAATCGTAGAATTCGCGGCAACATACTCAGTGAAATCGGAATAATCTATCTTGCCTTTGCCTTAGTTTATACCGTATTGCCTGCATTGACATTTTGGTCGATAAATTTTTATTTACCGTCCGGACTTCGGGGGCTGTCGCTATCCGGTCTCCTGCCAGAGCCTTATGAATTGGGGTTGCACTTTTGGCGGCATGCGCTGTTCATTGCGGGAGTATCGATCGGCTACTACGCGATTCGCGGCGATACGTTACGGATAGTACGTTCACCTGCGACGTCGTTCCTTAACGTAAGAGCAACAGTTATTGCGCTGTTTGCGATAATGATAGGTTCCATCGTATGCGTCGCAATCCTGTCGGCACCGGTCACGACCTACCATGAAAATTATACCCGTTACGAGCATTTGTCTTGGTTTTGGCTCCGCTTTGTATATGTGTGCCTTATCTTGAAGGGGGGCAGCTATTTTGCGTTGATGGCAATACTGTTTACCCAATATAAAGAATACCGAAAATACATTCTTGTTATAGTGCCGGCCTTATGCATTTATGAAATTTATTATTCTCTCGGATCTCGCATTGAAGCCTTGACGATATTACTAAGTTTTATTGGGTTTTATACTCTCAATGTAAAAAGAATTAGCATCAAAAGAGGGATACTATACTTGGTGCTTCTAGGGCTTTTATTTTCGGCGGTCGAATTGGCACGTTCTGCCGCAATGAACGAAGAGTCAGTGCAATCTATGGTTGCTTCCGAGGGAATAAAATCTGCCTCAGAGTTTAATGCCGTATTCAATACCGGGTTTCATCTTTATTCTGAACGCGCCCAAGGAACGATTCCACCCCACGATTGGCGAATGCTATTTTACGAGTTTTACGCGCTAATCCCCTTCGTTGATCACACAAAGTATCATCCGCAATATTGGTATGCGCGCAACTATTTTCCAGATGCAGCCGTTCCGCCTCAGACTGTAGGTGTAATAGCCAATAGTGCCATTTGGGGCGGCGAATTTGATTTGCTGATTCGAAGCATATTAAATGGCGTATTATTCGCGTTGCTAGCACGGTGGTTTCAACGTAGAAGGGACAAATGGTGGGCTTCGGCTACTTATGTCTATTTTTATTCCACTTCCATACTGACAATCAAGTACTCGGTTTTTTATCAATTTTCAATATTCACGAAAAATATTGTACCGATGTTACTTTTTGCCATCATTTTAATGGCGTATCGGAAAGGCGTTTTGCGTTTGAAGTAACCATCTATTGAAGCAATGGCTAGCATCTTCGTCCGGCCAATTGCTCTTATAAAGCTCGCAGTTGTATATAAATCGGATTTCGACTGGTTTTCGTCACAAGAGGGATTTGTAAAGCGATTTTATCGAGCGGTATTATCAGGTATTCCAACCGTCGACATTGGACGATCGAAACGAGAATACATTATCCTCAATTCAGGCTTGCATAGGCTTTATCATGTATCTTCGAATCGCATTGATAATTACGCTTTACTAAAGTTGGTTCCCAAAGTATATAGAAGTGATCACCGACAGTGGTTTTGTTGTTGATAGTTCGGTGGATTCAACCCGGTCTTAAGTGGTAACGGGCTATCACCACCTGAGTGGCCAGGTCTGGTGAAGTCACTGTATGAAATTAGACGGTCATTTTTATAGGATATTGAAACGATGTTTTGCGGCAAAACGTTAATGATTACGGGCGGTACCGGTTCATTTGGGAACGCAGTCTTGAAAAAATTGCTTAACTCGGATATTGAGCAAATTCGAATATTTAGTCGTGATGAGAAAAAGCAGGAGGATATGCGAATTTCACTTGGTTCTAATAGGGTGAAATTTTATATAGGCGATGTTCGGAACAGAGACAGTGTTTATGACGCGATGAATGGTGTTGATTTCGTATTTCACGCTGCAGCTCTTAAGCAGGTGCCATCATGCGAATTTTATCCAATGGAGGCTGTTCGGACGAACATCCTCGGCGCTGAAAATGTGCTGTCTGCCGCGATTGCAAGAAACGTGCAGAGAGTTGTTGTTTTGAGCACGGATAAGGCGGTTTACCCTATTAATGCAATGGGTTTATCCAAGGCAATGATGGAGCGACTGATGGTTGCCAAAGCGAGAATGCTCGATACAAATTCCACTATTTTGTGCGCTACCCGCTACGGCAATGTTATGGCGTCGAGAGGCTCGGTCATTCCTTTATTTATTGACCAGATTAAGGCTGGAGGTAGCCTGACCGTAACAGATCCAAGCATGACGCGGTTTCTGATGTCTCTAGAAGACTCAGTGGGTTTGGTACTCCACGCGTTTCAAAATGCTAATCAGGGAGATATTTTTGTCCAAAAGTCGCCAGCTTCCACTGTAGGAGATTTAGCTTTGGCGCTGAAGGAGATACTTGAATCGACAAGTCCATTAAAAATCATTGGTACAAGACATGGAGAGAAACTCTATGAGTCTTTGTTGTCAAGAGAAGAAATGGCAAAAGCGGAAGACCTAGAGGCGTACTACCGGATTCCTATGGATGGTCGGGATCTCGATTATAATCAGTACTTCGTCGACGGTGAGATAAAAATTTCTAATTTGGAAGATTATACTTCCCATAATACAAGGAGATTAAACGTCGAGGAGGTTAAGGAGTTGCTTCTAAAGCTGGATTTTGTCAGCGATAGCCTCAACGCTTAAAGTGATGGCTGTCTTAGGTACCCGTCCGGAAATTATTCGTATTTGAAAAATCATCTCAAAGTTGGATATGCATTGTGATCATTCCTACTCATCGCGGACGAGGAAACGATTGGAATCACTCAACCTTTTCTATTAGTCCATTGGTTCGATTTCTCAAACCGTTTGGATCTTTTGGCTATCAGGAAACTTAGATCATGAACTATTCGGCACTTAAGTGTTTGTGAAGTACGAGGGCGTGCAAAAGGGTAGGAAGATGCGGCGGCAATGATGATTGGGCTCAATTCAGAGCGTGCAATTGATGCGTGAAAGGTTCTTAATGCACAGCCGCGCGGGGAGGTTAGGATATTGTTTTTAGAGGGCGATTATATTCCGAGAAAGTTTGCGGACAAAGTAGTTAGGGTCATCCTAAGTTAGGCTGACTTCGTAAATCGTAGAGTTTGGTTAATGGATATTTAGAAAGGTGTGATTATTTGGTCGACCCATAGCTATTTCTGAATATTGCGAGGAACTGAAAATCAATTGTTAGCGTTAATTACGGCAACGTGGAATTCTCTGGCTACTCTACCTTCTTGTCTGGCAACTCTGGAACCAATGCGAGATCGGGTCAAGTCTGTTTTCGTGGATGGAAGGTCTACCGACGGAACGTTCGAATATCTTCAGTCCCATGTGTCAAACACGGATAATGCGATCCTCGTTACTCAGTATGGTACCGGCCTATATCAGGCATTGAATCAGGGAATTCGGGCGTCCATTGATGATCCTGACGTGACTCATATCGGAGTTTTGCACAGCGACGACGAACTAATACCGGAAACGTTTGAGAGATACATGGACGTTGTTTCAAGTGATGCATCTGCGTTCTTCTACTCTGGAATTGAGTTCCACGACCAGATTCACCAAAGGGTCAGGGTATGGGAAGCGGACAAGTTTTCCAAACTCAAGTTATATACGGGTTGGATGCCACCGCATACAAGTGTGATTGTGAAGAAGGTAGTCTACAGTGATTTTGGATTGTACGACCCCAAATTTGGAACGGCAGCTGATTACGAATGGATGGTAAGAGTATTGCGGCAACCCGCCATAGAAACACGGTGTTTCCCGGAGCGCACGCTTTCAATGTTGGTGGGCGGCGCCAGTAGCGTAAGCTTTAGAGCGCGGCTAAGGGCTAATGCAATGGATGGTCGGGTCTGGGCAGAAAGCTCTCTGCTCCATTCAGGCATAGTCAGGATTTGCAAACCATTGCGTAAAGTTGGTCAATTTTTCGTTCGAGGATAATCGTGAATATTGCATTGATTACAGGAATTACAGGTCAGGATGGTTCGTATTTGGCGGAACTCTTGTTGGGTAAGGGTTACGAAGTTCACGGCATCAAGCGTCGAGCTTCCTCTTTCAATACCGATCGGATTGATCACCTCTACCAAGATCCCCATGAGAAGGGTGTGAAAATGCACCTTCACTATGGGGATATGACGGATGCGACGAACCTGATTCGGATTATTAAGGAAGTCAATCCGGATGAGATCTATAACTTGGCGGCCCAGAGTCATGTTCAGGTTTCTTTTGAGGCCCCCGAATACACCGCCAATTCCGACGCCTTAGGTACGTTACGAATTCTTGAAGCGGTGCGCTTGTTGGGTCTTGAGAAAAAGACGAGAATTTACCAGGCCTCAACCTCGGAAATGTTTGGCAAGGTGCAGGAGGTCCCTCAGAAGGAAACCACTCCGTTTTATCCCCGCTCTCCCTATGCGGCGGCGAAGGTATATGCATATTGGATCACGGTGAATTATCGTGAGGCGTACGACATGCATTGCTCGAACGGAATCCTATTTAATCACGAATCCCCTGTTCGTGGCGAGACCTTCGTTACTCGGAAGATCACCCGTGCTCTTGCTCGCATCAAGACGGGGCTTCAGGACAAATTGTACATCGGCAATCTTAATTCCCTTCGTGACTGGGGCCATGCGAAGGACTTCGTGGAAGCCATGTGGTTGATCTTGCAGCAGGATGAGCCTGACGACTACGTAATTGCTACTGGTAAGCAGTACTCGGTGCGTCAGTTCATTGAGTTCGGCGGAACCGAATTAGACATGGATATTCAGTGGGAAGGCAGTGGTTTAGACGAGATAGGTATTGACCGGGCTACCGGTAGGCAGATCGTCGCTGTGGATCCCCGTTACTTTCGCCTCACTGAGGTCGAGACTTTGCTAGGTGACCCAACCAAGTCCAAAACCAAGCTGGGCTGGGATCCGAAGATTTCCGTGGATCAGTTGGTGTGCGAGATGGTGGCCGCCGACTACGAGGAAGCCAAGCGTGACGCACTGGTGAAAGCAGCCGGTTACAAGACTTTCGATCACCACGAGTAGTCTGATTATGAGTAGAGTCTTGGTCGCGGGTGGTCGAGGATTAGTCGGTTCAGCTATCGTGCGTAGATTGCACGCTGATAGTATTAAGCCGTTGGCACCTAGCCGTCGCGAGTTAGACCTTTTGGACCAGAGGGCGGTCGATGCCTGGCTTGCCGATAACAAGATTGACCAGGTTTACTTGGCGGCGGCCAAGGTCGGTGGTATTCACGCTAACGACACCTACCCGGCTGTGTTCCTGAGAGATAATCTTGTTATTCAGTCGAATATTATCCATTCTGCCTGGCGGGCCGGGGTAAAGAAGTTATTGTTCCTAGGGTCAACTTGCATTTATCCGAAACTCGCGCCGCAGCCGATGCCGGAAGACTGTTTGCTGACGGGTGAGTTGGAACCGACGAACGAGTGGTATGCGATTGCGAAGATCGCGGGCATCAAGATGTGCCAAGCGTATCGAAAACAATACGGCTTTGATGCGATCTCATTGATGCCAACAAACCTTTACGGTCCCGGCGATAATTTCGATCTGCAAAACTCCCATGTTCTTCCAGCTCTACTCAGAAAGTTCCACGAAGCAAAATTGGCTAATTCGCCTGCAGTGACCATTTGGGGCAGCGGCAAACCGTGTCGGGAGTTTCTTTTTGTGGATGATCTGGCGGATGCCTGTGTATTCCTGATGAATTCGTATTCGGATGCCGAAATTGTTAACGTTGGTTGGGGAGTGGATACCAGCATTATGAATCTTGCGATGTTAATAGCCGAAATTGTCGGTTTCGAGGGCGACATTGAGCTTGATCCCAGCAAGCCGGACGGCACGCCCCGGAAACTACTCGATACCTCACGGATCACAGCGCTGGGCTGGTCGCCGAGTGTCTCGCTCAGAAATGGTATTTCGTTAACTTACGATTGGTACTGCGAGCATTTGTCCTAGTATGATGCCTGCCAGAACGTTAAAGTATGGCTCGATACAACAAAACGATGAACGACCGCACGACTTACTGAATGCCATGACGCCTGCGGAGTTCTTGTGGGCAAATAGTCAACCCGGAAACTGTAATCCAGCGTGGGACTAATTAGGTCGGTTTACCGTCCTCGGCCGTTGGCCGTGCACCATTACGAGCGTGAGGTGGCCCAAGGCAACGTGACAAGGTCGTTGTTAAAGGGGGACTCTTGGGATTAAGGCACGCAAACTAAGGGAACTGTCGAGATGGGCAATCCAGTCTATGAATTCGAGTGCATTGACCAGTACCTGAAGAAGTTGTCTACAGGCCTCCTGTGGTTAGACCCTAAAATTATCGGACGAGGCATAAAAGTAATGGTCAGTGGTCAGGGTCTTTGAGATGAATTTTGAAGAAACATCTTTGCCCGGCGTGATCCGAATTAGTCCGACGGTTTTGGAAGACGATCGCGGATACTTCATGGAAACTTGGCAGTCCCGTAAGTTCAGAGAGCACGGGATCGAAGTGAACTTTGTACAGGATAATGTCAGTCGGTCATCGCGAGGCACATTGCGCGGTCTCCATTACCAAATCAAGCAAGCCCAGGGGAAACTCGTTCGGGTTGTGCGTGGAGAGGCATTCGATGTTGCGGTCGATTTGCGACAGTCGTCTCCGCAATACGGTCAATGGGTCGGTATGGTTCTCTCGGCGGAAAACAAACAACAGTTGTGGGTGCCACCAGGATTCGGGCATGGGTTTCTCGTGCTCAGCGAATCCGCCGAATTCGAATACAAATGTACTGACTACTATGCCCCTGAATTCGAACGCTCGATTCGTTGGGATGACCCCGATATTGGAGTCGAGTGGCCTTTGGCCGGCGACGAACATCCCATGCTTTCTGCCAAAGATGCGGCGGCATCATTCTTGAGAGACGTTGAAACCTACGATTGAGTTGAAAGCTACAATAAGTGGGATAAAACTACCATTTACGGTGTCTTTCGGTTATTATCCCCGCCGAGGTCAGCCGCAAGAAGATCAGCCCACGTCAAGTACGTCTACAATCTAAGAATAAGGCACAAAGAAGAAGGCAATTGGGGATTCAGACACTAATTCCAGCGATGACCGTAGCGTTCATTGTGACGGTTGCATTCATGCTCGCGCTGCACCCGTTGGCGATCAAGATTGGTCTCGTCGATCGGCCTGGTGGCCGCAAACGTCATGACGGGAATGTTCCGGTTGTCGGCGGCATCGCCATGTTGTTCGGCATGATGATTGGCGTTTATCTTCTCGGTCCCCCGACGGGCGGCTTCATAAGCGCACTGATTGCGGGATGTTTACTCGTCGGAATTGGTGCTATCGACGACGGCGTGTCGTTGCCTGCCACAACTCGAGTTACGGCGCAAATCGCTGCCGTCCTGATCATGATTTTCGGCGCGCAACTTCAGCTCGCCGATATTGGTGATCCGTTTGGTATCGGAATTACTTCAATGGGGCGATTCTCCGTGATCTTCACACTGATCGTTTCGCTGACGATGATTAATGCCTACAACCTTGTCGATGGTATTGACGGGCTTGCGGGCTCGATGGCTGCAATCGCATTGCTGGCAATTGCGATCGTCGCAGGACTGAACAGTGTATTCGGTGTTGCTGCGTTGACGGTTTTCGCTTCGATTATCGGGTTCTTGCTCTTCAATTATCCGGTCGGGTGGAACCGCTCCGTGCGATCATTCATGGGCGATGCTGGCAGTACACTACTTGGGTTCGCGATTGTTTGGCTCACTCTCGGTATCGCGCAGGGCGCGGAGCGCGTAATTTCGCCGGTTCACTGCCTGTGGTTCGCAGGCGTACCGATTTTCGATTGCCTGACGTGCTTCGTACGCCGAAGCCTTAAGGGAAAATCCCCGCTCACTCCTGGACGTGATCACTTCCATCATGTGCTTAAACGGGGTGGATTCGGCGTTCGACAAATACTCGGAGTCCTGACAGGCCTGCAATTCGTATACGCAAGTATAGGGTTGCTCGGGTTCTTCGGCGGGCTACCCGACATTGTGATGTTTGCTGGCTGGTCAGTGTTGGGCCTTTCGCAATACTGGATTATCCAGACGATTGCCAAATCTCATCGCCTTTATCGTTGGCATCAGGTACGGCCGGCGTAAGCTGCCCGAGACGATCGAGCCCCCCCCCCACACGTAAAAATAACGTGGTCCGTGTGCGATTCCGGGCAATCGAATGTGAAATAGCTCGGATACGGCTCGCTTATTCGGCAAAACGAAACCAAGGTACGTGAAATCCACTACATCGAATTTAGCGAAAAACATGATTAAGTCGAAAAATCGACATACAATCCGGTTAAGTAAGAAGCAAGAATTAAACGGATATTACTGTTGGCCGAAACCTCTATCGCTGCACTCGTCGCATTTCTTGTGACCGTTGCGTTCATGTGCATGCTGAGGCCGGTCGCGATTAGAGTAGGGCTTGTCGATCGACCTGCCGGGCGAAAAAAACACCAAGGTAATATTCCATTGATTGGCGGCGCGGCGATGTTTGCCGGCCTTGTTCTTGGTCTGGCGTTACTCGATCTTCAGGCGAGTATCTTTGGTAGTCTCGTGACCGCGTCTCTGCTACTCGTTCTTGTAGGCATGTTTGACGACCGTTTCGATCTGACGGCTTCAATACGTATTAGTATTCAATCCGTCGTCATTTTGATAATGATTTTTGGCGCGGAACTGGCGATCGCTGATATCGGGGATCTTTTTGGTTACGGCGTGATCTCGACAGGACCTCTCAATCTGGCTGTCACATTGTTGGTTGCATTGACCGTGATGAATGCATATAACCTGATCGATGGTGCTGATGGACTTGCGGGTTCGCTTGCCGTCATCACGCTTGTCGCAGTGGCACTGGTTGCGGGCCAAGGTCATCTATTCGCCGGGATAGCGCTAACCGCTGCAGCCATAATAGCCGGTTTCCTGCTGTTCAATTTTCCCGGTGCCTGGAACGGACAACGGCGCTCATTCATGGGTGACGCTGGTAGTACTCTGCTTGGTTTTACAATCGTATGGGTCACCTTGGGTGTGTGTCAGGGTAGCGAATCAGTGATCTCTCCTATTCACTGTTTATGGTTTGCCGCGTTACCAATTATTGATTGTTTGACCTGTGTTGCAGGTCGTCTAAGGAAAGGCAAATCGCCGTTCGTTGCCAGCCGAGATCATTCGCACCATGTGCTGAAGCGCGGCGGACTCGATGCGCGCCAAGTACTCGGCATACTGATTTGCATGCAGGTCCTGTACGCAGCCATTGGAGTTTTCGGGTATTTTTCCGGAGCCCCGGATTTGGTCATGCTCGTGTCATGGTTGGTTGTCGGTTTGAGTCACCAGGGCTGCATTCAGGGAATCGCTAAGTACCATCGTCTGTATCTCTGGAACAAGATCCGAACGGCTCAACCTTCAGGCCAGATCGAGATTGCGCGCACGTAAAATAATGTCAGTCCGTGTACAATTATCCAGCGTAAAATAACGGGCTTGGAACTCAACGTATGCAACTAACAATATTTGGCTCCGGCTATGTCGGCCTTGTCACCGGCGCCTGCATGGCAGAAATGGGCAACCATGTCGTTTGCTACGACATCGATGAAGACAAGATTGCCCGCCTGAACAATGGCGAGGTCCCTATTTACGAACCCGGGCTCGAGGCGTATATCGCCCGCAATATGGAGTCCGGACGCCTTGAATTCACAACCGATGTAAAGAAAGCCGTTGACCACGGATTGTTCCAGTTCATCTCCGTCGGGACTCCGCCGGATGAAGACGGCTCCGCCGACCTCAAGCACGTGTTAGCTGTTGCTCGTGCTATCGGCGAGAACATGGATGATTATCGAATTGTCGTCGATAAATCGACTGTTCCCGTGGGAACGGCCGACAAGGTGTCAGCAGAAATTCAGAGAACACTCGATGAGCGTGGCAAGTCGGTGGAGTTCGATGTCGTCTCCAACCCCGAATTCCTAAAAGAAGGCGCCGCAATCGGCGACTTCATGAAGCCGGATCGAATAATCGTTGGTACGGATAATCCCAGAACGACCGAATTGCTGCGATCGTTGTACGAGCCCTTCAATCGAAACCATGATCGTCTCATAAGCATGGATGTTCGCTCAGCAGAACTGACCAAGTACGCTGCGAATGCGATGCTCGCGACCAAAATCAGTTTCATGAATGAGCTCGCGAACCTCGCAGAGCGATTTGGCGCCGACATTGAGAACGTACGGCTCGGGATCGGTTCTGATCCCCGTATCGGCTATCACTTTATTTATCCAGGTGCCGGC
>JAJFKV010000069.1 GCA_021773055.1 Woeseiaceae bacterium | reverse complement strand
ACCGGAAGTACAGGAGCAACCGGGGGCACTGGGCCCGCTGGCAGTGATGGAGCTGATGGCGCAACCGGAGCAACAGGGTCGACCGGAGCCGACGGTGCAGATGGCATCGATTCGCAAGAAATGGTTGCCGATCCGCTGATAGGACTAGGCGCATCATTCTGGGATGTCAGTGACGCAAATGCTTCTTACTCCGTAGGCGCTGGTCTGAATGATGACGCGGTGCTTCTGTCGCCGGACAGTCTTTCGGCGGCGATGTGGGCGGCCGCTCGGCGTGGGCCGGACCTATTCGACGTTGAGTCGGCTGGCATTATGGCCATTGAGGTTCGGTGGCGGGTCAAGTTGGACGTTCAGCCGGGTGGTACATGGTCTCAATCGGTGCTGCCCCGTCTTCGAATAACGGCCCTGGGAGAAACGGGGCAATCCCTGTATACAGGGACGTCGCAAATATCGTTCAGCGAGGCGTCTACGGCCGATGTCTGGTTCGATGATTCTGCGATTATTGAAGTCAATGATACGGGCACTCCACCACGGTACATACAGGTGGGAATGGTTACCACCAACAATCTGAATGGCCCAGTATTCGCCATCGATGCACTTCAGGCAACAATTGTTGGAGTGCCGTTTGCGGGCGCGGGAAAGCCAGGTGTCGTATCTGCTCCGTCTGCAGCAACAGGCTTGCTACTCAAAGATGACGGCTCTTTTGGCGGCGCCAATGCAGATGACATCGACGCCGGAACCCTGCCAGTGGTTCGAGGTGGTACCGGCGTTGGAAGTAGTACAGGCACTGGCAGCGTTGTTCGAGGCACGTCACCTGGGCTTTCCGGCACTCCGACGGCCCCGACGCCGTCACCAGGCACGGATACAACGCAGCTTGCGACTACAGCATTTGTAAAAGCAGCTGTTGGTGATATTCAGCGACGGGCTAAGACAGCAGACGAGGCAGCGACTAGCGACGCCACGTTCTCAGACGATACGCACCTGCTTAATTATATTCTGGAAGCAAATACCTACTACCGAGTCACCGGGTATCTAAAGGTCAATACCGGTGGTTCCGCTACGCCAGACGTAAAGATCCGATTCGCAACAGATAACGCCTTTGTGGAGGAGTTTGCCAACTTCCATTCGGTAACGACCAATTCAAATATCTCAGGTATTTCCAGGGCGTTAACTGCACTTACAACGCTGCAAGTATTTTCAGGTCAGCAAAGCGGCATCAAAATCGATGGCCTAGTGCTGACTCACGCCACACTGGAAAGCAACGTTGATTTTCAGTGGGCACAGTCGGTCTCAAACGCAACACCAACGACCGTTGAAAGAGGTAGTTGGATTATGTTTGAGAAAATTCAGTGATCTTCGGGTTTTGACAGGGACGCTTAATGCCTAGCAAAAAGACAAGTCGTGCGCTGCTAATAGCGGGCTTCCTCGCCGCTGTTGTTTGTTGGGGGAGTTCCAAGGCTGACGGCCTTGTTGAACTTGGTCCCAGCCAGGTGGGTTCAGAGCTCAGCGCCGGTTTTATGCTGACGATTAGTGAGCGCGTTAACGATCGCTATGATTTCACGCTCGGCTACATCTCGAAGCAGGACTTCAAGACGTGCGACGCTCCGAACTGCGAATGGCACGTCAAAGAGCAACTCTTTGTCGGCGCTGAACTACTTATCCCATTGCCCTGGACGGACAAGCTGCGGCTCAGCATTGGCCCATATCTCTTTCAGCGTGCCGATCGAATAGGCACAGATACTTTGCGTGTGTGTCTGGGTATTGAATACCGATTCGGGCGCCGTGTAGGTGTTCGTGCGCGTCATTGTTCTTTAGCTGGTACTGGTCCGGAACTGACTATCTGCAGGGAGACAGTTGGCTGGACCGATGTCCCTTGCGACACGCCAGGTGCGTTCCCGGCGACTAACGACTGGAATACGGGGCAAGACTCGTGGCTTCGGGCGGTTTGGTATTTCTGATTACATATCAATGGTTTCACTACGTAGGAAATAATCATGTTTGAAAATCCAGTAGCACTTGCAGTGATCGTTATTGTTGCGATCGTCGTTGTTGGTCTTTTTGTGCGGAACCGAAACTCCAAGGGCGGAGGCGGCGGCTCAGGCGGTGGTACTAGCAACCGTCACGATCGGCTGAACTGAGATGGCAGGCAGCGCACCATCGATGCTTACAAAGTCTCTGTCGGTCGGCTTGGCCATTTCAATCATATCGGGTGCGATGTGGGTTGGTGCGCTAGCGGGTGACGTCAAGGATCTTACTGAGGCTGAAAAGAGACGTCTGGAAGATCACGATACCTTGATCGAGCTGAAGTCCGAGCAGAAGACTGTCAAGGACGATGTCGCCGAAATTAAGCGGGACGTGAAGGATCTCGACGACAAGCTCGACAAGATACTGGCCGAGGTCAGAAAGAAATGAAACTCAGCAAGAACTTCACCCTCGAAGAGTTCTTGGTATCTCAGACGGCAGCTCGCCACGGCATTGACATGACCCCGCCGGAAGACGTCCTCGAGAATCTTCAGACACTGGTCACCACGTGCCTTCAGCCATTACGAGAAAGCCTCGGTTCCAGCATTCAAGTTACGTCGGGATATCGCCCTCCCGTGCTGAATATGCTGATCAAGGGGTCCTCGACTTCGGCACACATGCATGGCCGTGCGTCCGACCTTCGGGCAACCGGCTATACGCCGCTCGAGGTTTGCCAACGGGTTATCGATCTTGGGCTGCCGTTTGATCAGAT
>JAJFKV010000068.1 GCA_021773055.1 Woeseiaceae bacterium | reverse complement strand
GGATCCGCATCCTCTATCGATGCTGGAAAACTCGTACACCGTATGACGAATCCCGGTATCTTAGAGCTTTACAAGAACGCGGATCGCCCCTGCTCAAAACAGCAGAAGCTGCTTGACTGAATGACTCAGGGCGTGAAGCGGCCGGTCGCAATCAGGCAGGCACAGGGGAATTATTCAGCACAACTGCCCATGATTTTCGGGTGGGGCCGCCAGCAGGAGTTAACCCGATGCACATTCTCAAGCATGCAGTTTCGATTAGCATTATTTTCGCTTGGAGCACTGCTCAAGCATCCGAGTGCCAGATTTCCCTGCCCGAGAGCACTGACCTGCCGGAATCGTTACAAGAGTCGCCGGAGGGTTTTGTTTGGGTTGGATCGCCAAATCTGGCCGCTCGAGTTCCTGGTGACGGGCACTGGGCTGCTATGGGCCCTGACTACAACTACAGAGACAAGTGGTGGTGGTGGCGGGAGGGCTATCAGGCGAAGGAAGAGACGAAACCGGAACTCACAATCTCCGCAAGAAATTTGGATGGTTCAGCCCCACCGGTGTACTTACCGAACGCGACGAATGCATATGGGCCAGGCTGGGACATGATACTAACCATGATGGAGTTCCCGTCATCTGGTTGTTGGGAAGTAATCGGTAAGTATCGCGGCCAAGAGCTTAGGTTTGTTTTCCAAGTAGGCGCCTAGTTCATTTTGGCTCACTAACCACCGTCCGCTTTTTCCGAAAGCAGCCGCTCGAGTGATAAACTACTGAACGGCTGCTGCTGACCCGACGCCGCCGTTCACCGAAAGCGAGACATCGGGCGCTCGGCAATCGAATCGGAGCAATAGTTGTGATCGTGCGCGTTGTATTTCTAGTTTGTTGCTTGGCTTCTCTTGTTTCGTGCAATGAGTCGAATCAAAGTGAAGAGCGTGACACAAACGAGATCAACAATGTCGATGAGTCGCCTCTACAAACGCTTACAAGAGCAACCTCGCCAACCGAAGCGCTGCTACATTTGCCAATATCGATCGGTGACAAAGTCCGCATAGTATCGTCACCGATTGCAGATGCGGAGCAGATTTCGGGAATGGTCGGCGTAGTTACTCGAGTTTCGTTCCCACCAGACACTAACAGCGCGGAGGCCGGAGTTACGATTGCGGCATCGGGCGCCACAGTCCATATCGAAGAGCTAGGCCAAGATTTTGGGCTATCGACAAACTTACTTGAGCTAACCGACCTACCAATCGGAGCCGTAGTCTCAATGGGCGATCGGGAATGGGTTCTTAGCCAAAGCGGTGAATGGCTGGAAACAGCGAACGACCGCTAATGGCCGCAACCAGCCATCCAGGTGTTAAACTGTTGAGCGACTGCTACTGACCCAAAGCAGACATAGGCTCGATCGTATCCAAAGACATAGAGTGGGCAGGTCAAGTTAGGAGAATCGTGTGATAAGTATGAGAATCCCGTCGCTCGTTGTCGTATTACTCATGATCATTTCGCTCTCAGCCTGCGGCTCTATTCCGGCTGATGGAGGCGGCGGGCAAGCTCCAGCGCTGACTTTAGACAGCCATCTTTTTGGCGAACGACCGAGTATTATCTCGACAGCTGCTGTCCACGAATTGTCCGAAGATCAACGCTTGGCATTTCGACGTTTTCTGGACAATCCAGACAGACAAGAGGAACCTACGCATCGCCGTGTTTTCGCCTACCTTGAAGCGATTACAAGTAACTTTAGCTATGTCGGCGAAACCTATACGGCGAGTGAGGCCTTAGAAGATTCGGCTGGCAATTGCCTTGCACTCGCAATTCTTACAACAGCGCTCGCCAGGCTGGCCGACATCGAGGTTGGTTATCAGTTGACGGATTCATTCCCCGTGTTCGAGTCAACCGGCAGTCTGATCAAACGCGGTCTACATGTTCGAACCATACTCTACGATCCAACTTGGGTAGCTGCAGAAGGGTTTTTGGTATTGTCGCGGCCAGGCATTCGGATTGATTATTTCCCGAGTGACTCCGATAGGTTCATTAGCAACACCACGGAATCAGAGTATTTTGCAATGTACTACCGAAATATTGCCGTGAACGCCATCGAGGCGAAGGATTTGCCCAAAGCGTATTGGCTTTTGTTGGAGTCTCTTGAATTATCGCCAAACAATCCTGACTCGCTAAATATGCTAGCCATCGTCTATGATCGCGCTGGCGACACGCGCAAGAGCGAAGAAATATATAAGTTTGGCATTCAAAATTCGACTCGACAGGTGGCGCTCTTGAGGAATTACGGCATATTTCTGAGGCGGCAAGTGCGGCACGCGGAGGCGGACATAGTAGAAAGGAGGCTAGCCGATCTCGATGATCCGAATCCCTTCGATTGGATAGTCGCAGGACAAGAGGCATATAAAGATGGTGACTTCAGACGTGCAAAAAGATTTTTCAAGAAAAGCACTGAACTAGCACCATATTTGCACGAAGGACACTTCGGTCTTGCCAAGACGTATTTCCGCATTGGTAATTTGAAAGTTGCAGAGCAAGAGTTAGTGCAAGCATTGAATTACGCGAATCGATCCTCCACCCGCGCGCGTTACGAGGCAAAACTTGCCGCGCTCAGCGAAAGCAGGGCCGGCACCAGTCCCTAGGCGCGCAAGTGGGTATTGACAAATTAACCTCTCAGCCCGAGCAAATTCTAACGGGCATCGCATATCACGCTGCAATACAATTCCAAGACGCAAAAGCACGGGATCGGAAAACTCGATAGTTCTTGGCCGAAACAAGATGACGGCCAAGATTGAACAAATTGTAGACAACCTCATGTACAGTCAGGAAACGCTGGGCTTGTTGCGTTGATTTGAATCGACGCATGACCCGCTCACGAACTCGTGTTGGCTGATGAGAAAGCTCTGCCTTGTTATTGGCATATTGCGACGTATCATGAATCGTATCTGGGATGAGTTCTCGATGCGCGACACCGTAGCTTCTCAACTTGTCCGTCACAATCTTCCTCGGTTCATTTCGATGTGCCGTCAATAGTCGCTTGAAGAAGCGCTTCGAAGCTTTGCCGTCGCGTCGGCGCTGTAGAAATACATCAACAACTTCGCCGTCCTGATCGACAGCACGCCACAAGTAGTGCTGTATACCGTCAATCTTCAAAAATACTTCATCAATGAAAAATGTATCTCCATAGCCCTGGTGTTTCTTCTTAAAACGACGAGCATATTTCGTTCCAAACTTGTTGCACCAGAGTCTGATTGATTCATGACTGACAATGATTCCGCGTTGAGCCAGTAAATCTTCAATATCTCGATGGCTGACATTGAAGCGATAATATAGCCACACGGCATATTGAATTATCGCTGGCGGGAATCGGTATCGTTTGTACATTGTTGATTTTGTCATTCCGGAATTATGGCGTAATGTCCGTTAACTTGGCAGTACCTACAGCTGGACTGATCGACTGCTCTCCCAAGGGGCTCTACAGCCTTCGAGTAGTCGGGCCCCACGAATTCTTGGGCGTTGTGGTCGATAGCCTGCCAACTATTATTCCTCGATGGCGTAAAGCTCGACTCGAAGATTATCTGGCCCGGTTATCGAGCCGTCCTGTGAAACGGCGAACGCCTCATTTATTCTCGCGATGTCCTTCGTGCTGTAAACGAGACCGAAATGGTCGATGCCGAGTGGGGAGTCGTTGGAATAGATCGAAAAATGCACAGGCGGATTGTCCAGCACCCAATCCAATTGATCTGGTGTTCTTCTTGTAGCTGTAGCGCCCAGAAGGCTCGTGTAGAAATCTTCGCCTTCTATTAGCGAAGAGACATTGATTGCGATATGGATTTTCTTAACGATTGTCATCATGACTTCCTTCACTGACATAACCTTTCAGGTAATAGTGGCGGGCTGTGGACAGCCCGCCCGAGTTACTTGGAGCAATTCATGATTACGCGTTTACGCCGGTTCACGACGGTCAAACTGCAAGCGCTCTACCAGTCCAAATAATGTGATTCCTTCCACATACATAGCCTCTTGGACAGCTGGCCGCTCAAGCAGTCGTTCCGACCAAAGCGTCCATTTCGGAAATTCCTTTTTCATATTCAGGCCGATTCGTCCACCCCATCGATAAAAAACAAATAGATACGTATCCGCAAATGAATACTCATCGCCTGCGATGTATTGGGTAGGCGTTAGTCGTTGCTCGATCTGAGCGTAATGATCTGAGATTAGCTGCTCACCGTATCTTACGATTGGTGAATGGTCTGAATCCGCAGACACGAATCTCTCGGGGCGCCATAACTGAGCATATGCGATGTGTACCGTACTCGAAAGCCAGGCCGTCATTTCGAATGCGCGCGCGCGTTCCCGTAGATTGTGTGCCAAGAATACATCGTGATTAGATTTTGCTGACAGGTGCGCGTAAATGGCTTGCGATTCCGTAAGGAAAAAATCAGCTTCTTGTATCGCCGGGACCCGCCCGGCAGGATTAATTCTGCGGTATTCCGGAGTAAGGTTTTCACCCTGCGCCAGGAGAACGCGCTCCAGCTCGAAATCTGCATCTACTTCCCGCAAGAGGATATGCAACCCCAGAGAACAGGCGCCGGGAGAGTAATGAAGTGTCACCATCGGGCTTCCTAAGTGGCCAGCATGCAATATGGCTAATGTGTGAATAGTTTTCGCAAGACAACTGTTTGAATTTGGTGAATAGAAATATCTCAGCTCAATAGCCTATTTTCAAACGATAAATATTGCGCTATAAATGTGAATACTATTCACAATATGAGGGCAATCAATGACAACCCCTTCGCTTAACGCGCTACGGGCATTCGAGGCGGCGGCCAGGCTTCAGAGTTACTCCCGTGCATCTGAAGAACTCTGCGTGACCCATGGTGCGATCAGTCATCAGATTCGTAGTCTTGAACAACACACTGGTGACAAGCTTTTCCAGCGACAGAACCGCAAAATGTTGCTAACGCCAGTCGGCGCGGTACTTGCCCATCGAGTGAGACAAGGTCTGCTAACGCTCGACGAAATCTTTTCGACGAAGGACTGTACCGATAGTGAGCGGACGATTGTGGTTAGTACGCTTTCGTCCTTCGCAAACCACTGGCTCGCACCGCGGCTTAGGTCATTTCACGAAACGTATCCGAAGATCATCCTTCAGCTCCTGATCGAAATGCAGTTTGCGGATTTTTCTGCTAAAACGGCAAATGCTGGTATTCGGTACGGAGCGGGCGGTTGGAACGGACTGCACGAGACTCGATTGTTTGACGACTACCTGGTGCCGGTGTGTTCGGTGGATACGGCAAAGCGCCTTAACTTGGGTGAAGCAGCCGACCTCCTGAAAGCGCCCTTGATCACAAACGCTCGGCAACCGTGGTCAACCTGGCTTCTTGGCGTCGGGCTTCCTCCGCTGGAGCCCGCTAGTATTTTCTCCGTTGATGACGCCGGTGTGGCACTTAGTGCTGCAAGGCATGGTGCCGGTGTTGCGCTGTCACGATTTAGTCTGGTTTCTCAAGATCTAAAACTGGGGAATCTTGCCGCGCCAATAAGAACAAAGGTAAAGGATCCCTATGGGTACTATCTTGTGCATCAGCCGACGTTACCAAATCAAGACCTGCTGGTAGTGCTGGCTGAGTGGTTGTCAGACGAGGGAAAGGTCATGTTGCGGGAAGTCGACGAATTCTTGTGTCTGTGAGACGAGGTTAATCACCTGAGTCCAACCCAAAACCTCACCAGACTTGTAAACTCAAGGCCATCTCTTCCGGCAATTCTGAATCATCACAGTTTCGGGTGACGCACCGAGAAACTGTACGTAGCGATGGGTCCAAACAATCTTGTACGCTGCTTGCCAAGCACCAGATGCAGGGCGCATATCCCCCGGAAGTAAGACCGGAGACCGATCTACCCATGGACCTAAATCAAGTCCCCGAAGGCTTCGAGCCAATTTTCAGGACCAGCCCCTTTCTTGATCTACTGGGTCCCATTTTCAATAAGCGAGCTGCGCGAGGTTTGGTTGTTGGGATGCGCGCCGAAGAAAAGCACTGCAACGCTCGAAACTTAGTCCATGGCGGCGTTTTCAGCTGCCTTGCAGACGTCGCGCTCGGCTACAATGTGGCGTTTCTGGGTGACAAGCTCACACGCGTCGTCACGGCCAACCTGTCCGTTGACTATGCGGGTTCGGCTCAACTGGGAGATTGGATTGAAGCTGAAACAGAGGTTCAGAAAGTTGGGAAAACAATGGCGTTTGCCAATTGCTATTTCGTTGTCGCCGGAAAACGAATAGTCAGAGCGAGTGCCATTTTCAAAGTACTCGATGCTTGACCGGCACGACTTGGTGGACACCTAAGGATGAGCTAGGTGACGAGCACTTAGTCATCCATCTGACAAATCATCTTCGTCCGCGAACAATTCCATTGAATTGTCGGAGCCGGTCATTCGCGTGAAACCATACTGCTCGTACAACCCATGCGCATCTTCAGTGCTTAAGCGAATAAGCCGGAGGCCTTGGATATCCCGATGCATGAGCAAGTACTCAAGCATGATTTTCGAAATACCTTGTCCTCGAAAAGTCGGGATCACGAAGACATCAGCCAGATAAGCGAATACTGCGCGATCTGTGATCAATCGCGCGAAACCCACTTGACTACCCTTGGAATAGGCGCCAAAACACAGTGAGTTGCGAATTGATCTTTCCACAACGCTGACAGACCTGCCTTTAGCCCAATACGAATTGCTCAAGAATTCGTGAATCAACGCAATATCCAATCGGGCAGGATCGCTTGAGACTTGGACTTCAGAGTTCATAGAGAAGCCTTCCTGATCGTAGAGTGAGGGAGAAGGACTCGTTTCCTAGTATCGAAACGTAAATACAAATCTCATGCCGATCTCGGTCTGGGCAGAATTAAATGATCCATTGGTTTCGCTAAAAGCATGCTTCAGGACAACAAAGAACTCTTTGCCAGCATCGGGAGACCACCGTAACCTGCTATTGACGATGGCAATGCCCGATACATTGTCATATTGTACGAAATTCAGCCAGGCCCAGGATGAATTGAAAGCTAAATCAGCTCGAACGGACCCAAGGCGGGTGATGAAATCTCCCAGAGGGAGGCGGACCTGGTTCACCTCGAGTCCCGCAGAAATCGACAGGTGTTTGTTCGGTTTTATCGTTGTAATTAGACGAGTGGACGTTCGGTGCCCGCCGAAAAATTCGCCCCAGTTGAATTCGCCGTCGATACTTAGTTTTCGATGTACGCCCGTACCGTAGAATAGATTATGGCTACGAAACTCGTAACGCCCTACAGGAATTATGACTCCTTCCGAAATATTGAATGGTGTATCTACCACCTCAATCTGCTGATTAAACTGGTACCCGACAAGGTCCTGGGCCCGGGTCGATAACCCTGTACCGAACGAGATACTTTGGGATTCCAGTTGATTGTGTTGATTGGTGATGAGGTCGTAGCCCAACCAGGCATCAGTCGATTCAATACTCCGATAGTCTGGTCGTTTCCGGAAGGCGTATCCCACACTGTATGTTCTGGTGCCGTTGCGATTGACGAAACCAAGGGCTGGGTTAAAATTATCTTGTATTTCAGCGAAGCTTAGGTGAGCACTATGTTTGTCATTCGGTAGCCTTATTTCAGCCCCGAAAGCCTTGTTGTTTCCGAAGACGTCTTCCGAGTCGGTCTGCTGAAGCCAGGTACGGGCTTGAATGACCTCTCCATCACCCCATTTGCTGCGATACAGAAAGTCAGTGCCGACTAGGCTGTTCGATTGGTTCGCGGACGGGTTGCCATGTGTCACGATTACGCCAACAGATGACTCCTCCCAGATATTTGTCGTTACTCGCCCGACGAGCAGGTTTCCGGAGCCGTCGGACATGCTCGGATCCTCGACGACGCTCAACAACCCGAAGTTCATATTCTCGTAGCGACCGGTGAGTTTAATTCCCCCGTCAATATCGATGGCACGACCGTCGCCACTCAGCCCAATGCGACGTGAAAAGAATGGCCTGCCATTTCCTGTTAGCCCGGCAAATTCGAACACGCCTGCATCCTGCAGGAAAAATTCTCTCTTCTCCGGCAACTGAATCGAGAATCTGCTCAGATTGACCTGTGCTTCATCTGATTCGGTCGAAGAAAAATTGGTATTAATTGTCCCGGCAATGGTGACCGTCGGCGTAGGCTTGTAGAAGATATCCAAGGACGGCTCAAAAACTGCATCTTCTTTTCCATTCGCAAATTCCTTGCTGCCTGTGAACGTAATCCCCGGCCTGATATCCAGCCCGAGACCCTGCTTCAACCCGTCAAGACCTCGAATTTGACCAGCCGCAGACGGCGCCCAGGCTTTGACATTAATTCCCTGTGAGGCCCAACTTATTAGCTCACCATTACTGGCAATCACGCGCCCGAAATTAATGCCCCAAGTAGAGCGATTGGGGTTAAACGAAAGTGACTTAAATGGAATTGCCATTTCGGCCGTCCACCTGTCTTTGTCGATCCTGGATTTTCCCAGCCATATGCCATCCCATTCCTCGATAAATTTCGAGTTATCCAGAATCAGTGCGTCTCTTCGCACGCCATTCGGGTTCAACTGAAAAAAATACCCGTTTCGTCGATCGTGAAACGTATCAAGTACAACATGAAAGCGATCGTCAGAATCATATGTCTTGCCTTGCACCATTTGAAAGGCACTGATTTTCTCTGGGTTGGCTACATAAAGAACGGCCGCAACATATATGAACTGGTCATCGTGCAGAACTCTGATTTCCATTGATTCACTTGGCATGTCGTATTCATCTGGTAGCACCTCGTGAAATTCTGTCAAAACGGCACCCTGGGCCCATACAGCATCGTCTAACTTTCCGTCGATAATAGGCCGGTCGATTATATGGCGCGATACAATGAGTTTCTCGGATGTCTCCTTTTGTGCCGCGTGGCTTCGCGGTATCGGTAATGCAAAAACACAAATCAAGATTGGCCAGCACATCAGTGCCAACATATTATTGCTCGTACGCCTATCCAACAATCGAAAGTTGGTGGCTACGAACGAGCTTTCTCTATCATGAGCTTTCTTAGCTTGTTGGATCTGCTTACCACACATCAAATTTCGCACCTTCTTGCCGCCTTTCGATTGTTGATTCGCGAGATGTACGAGTTGCGCTTCTGGTCGTAATCCAGGCCATCATTGTTGACAGCACAATCGATCGTACGGACGCAGGCCCGATATGTAAGGCTCAGAGTGCTTTGCTTGTGGGCCGAAACTGTACCGATACACTTTTGGACGGGGCGGTCTCAAGCTGTATCCCACGTCCCAGCATCTAGTCGGATGACTGACAGTCGACCGTGTTACCCGATACGAAAGGTTACTTGTTTCAAGAAGCAATACTGAACAAGGAAGAGTTTATCTGTTGTCTTTGAGGGTTACAGATGTTCGGAAAAGAGCACAAGTGTGCATCTTACTTTGCACTGCCATTCGCATAGCATGGGGTTAACCAACAGCTATGCGAAGCGAGTCGTTCTTGGTCCAAAGCAACGCTGAAGAAATCAATTAGGGGCTCTTTTATGAATCCAATTCAATTTGTACTTTTCGCGGCGATATTGACCATGCCCGTTGTCAATTTCGCCGATGAGCAATTAGAAAGAGAAGAAGCGAAGCAAGCAGCACAAGAAGCTTGCCTTACGCAAGCGCAACAAAGGTATGGGGCGGCTAAAATCGTTTCAGGGCCAAGGAAAGAGAAAATCAATCGCCTGAGCGGCTATAGTCTTAAAATTCGAGTCGGACGATTCAATAAAGAGGTGAAATGTCTAGCTACGCGTAACGGCGAAACGAAATTCTATATTGGATAAATACGGTCTTGCTTCCTATTTTAGGAGGGATGGTCATGAAACAAGGAGGAACTGACGGTGCCAAATACAATTCACATAGGCTTTTTGATTTACCCGGACGTTACGCAGCTTGATGCAACTGGACCCGCCCAGATTCTGAGCAGAATGCCTGGAGCTGTAGTTCACATGATCTGGAAGACAGAGGAGCCAGTGCGTACTGACGCCGGTTTCTCCATTATGCCTACCGACACTCTTGAGTCCTGCCCCAATCTTGACGTTCTCTGTGTCCCGGGTGGTCCAGGGCAGAAGCAGTTGATGGACGATGAAGAGTTGCTTGTCTTCCTCAGGCGACAGGGAGAAGGGGCGCGTTACGTAACGTCCGTATGCAGCGGTTCGCTTCTCTTAGGCGCGGCCGGGCTAATGAATGGCTACAAAGCAACTTGCCACTGGGCGTTCCGCGAGATGTTGCCAACGTTTGGTGCTGAGCCCGTTGCTGAACGAATCGTAAAGGATCGCAATCGGATTACCGGTGGCGGAGTCACCGCCGGCATCGATTTTGGTCTGGCACTCGTCGCTGAGCTCACGGACGAGGATACTGCCAAGATTATTCAACTCTCCGTCGAATATGATCCGCACCCGCCTTTTGATACCGGAACACCGGAAAAGGCCGGTCCCGAGTTGGAGGCCCAGGCGCGCTCAATTCTTGAGAATATCCAAACATCAGCGTGAGTCCGCTTGACTAAACGCAGATGCATTAGGGTTTGTGCATAGACGCTGATTGGCGTTGTACCTAATTTGTCGGCCCAAACAAAAGCTTCGTTGCAGCTCTCTTATCCGCGTCGCAATCGCCAGTATTGCATCATCCCACGAATGGATCCGGTGAGTGCTCGACGCAGCTTCGACGGATCGAAATAGGCGACACGTTCAATTGCGACACCGTTTTCGAAAAGAATACGGTCGACGTTTCGCCAAGAAATCGATTTCCCGCCGACGGTCGCGTGAAAGGTCATCTCGATATAGACCGTATCACTGCCACTACCCCAGCGATGAACTTCTCCTCGAAGGTCCGGAATCGCATTAAAAACACGCTCGAATCCGGCCCGCGCAGCCGCCTTTCCATAAGTGACGGGCGGTTTGGTAGGCACTCGAAGGATGATGTTATCGTCGAGTAGGGCCACAAGACGATCCAATTGGATGGCGGGAGCACGCCCGCGGCCAGCGCTTTGCAGCGAGCTTGCGCTACTCCGTTTGCACCTGGAGCAGCAGCTCACGCCCTCTCCGCTCTAGTCGTCGAGTCCCGGTGGGTAGTTCTTCATGCGCGGACCGAAGTCTCTGTTCTTGCGATTTATTAGGATGGCGCCACTAACTATCAGACCTGTCGCGACGTAATCCAAAAGCTCGATCGGTTCCCCGACAAGAATAGCCCCAATTAGGAGCGCGACGATAGGCGGCAAATAGGTAACAGAAGAAGCTGTCACGGCCCCCAACTCACTGACGAGATAGTAATAGATGATGTACGCCAAACCTGTTCCTAGTATTCCAAGTCCCAGGACCAGGCTCCATGTCGCTACCGCGCTCTCGGTTATTCGGCCAATTCCCTGGAGGTCCGTGAAGAAAAAGAGAATGAGCGTAGCAAAACCAAGCTGATACGTTGCAAGTGCTGCTGCGGAAATATTTAGTGGTACAACATATTTCCTCGCATACACAAACGACATGCCGAGGCTGATCGACCCCAACAAAATGTTCAGGACCCCCTCAACTGATGCGCCAGCAAATCCCACATCGAACGGCCGGGCGATCAGGAATACTCCGAGGAAGCCGATGAACAAACTCAGTATTTTCAACCAGCCAATTGTCTCGTTGCGCAAGAAAAGAAGAGAGGCAACAAGTGAAAACAACGGAATCGCACCGCTCATTGCGCCAACAATTCCAGAAGGAAGCAAAGAAGTGGCTTTCGCGAACCCGTAATAATATACGGCGGCAGCCAAACAGGCCATTACAAAGAAGTGCTTGGCGTGGCGCATGTGGTTGATGCTTAGCTGCTTTTTCACAGAGGCAAATACCAGAACCGGTATGAACCCGATAGCAACGCGAGCCAGGACCACTTGCAACGGAGTGATTAAGTCGGTAGCCCATTTCATGAATATGAAGTTACAACCCCAAATGATTCCTAGTGCAAGCCACAGAAAAAGAGCGGACCTATTCTGTATCATTGTCGGTGGAACATCTGCGCGTTAGAAAAGTCATTGACATCTCGTTGGTTCGGTCCTGATAGTAGTAAGCCCCGCATGTTCTAGTCGAGTGAGAAATCAGTAAGAAATGATCTCGTACGTACGTCAGGCGGAATAGACACACCGCGCCGACGATTTAGCGGGAACTGTGTGTGACGTCTTACGGTATGAGCGCGTAACATCAAGACTAAGGAAGTCGGTACGGCCCTTGGACCGAATTGATACTGACAGGATGCGGTTGGACAGGCGGGCATTCGTGCCGGCGGCAGTAAATCCGTTGGAGGAGCCTTTGATGCGGACATCAATTCAACAAGTATTGGAAAGGTTTCCGAATGCAAAACTTTCAATAACACCTACTCCAATTTACAAGTTGCCGCGGCTTTCCTCACATTTGGGAAGCAATATATACATTATGCGAGAAGACCTAACTGGCTTCGCTATTGGTGGGAATAAGAACAGGAAGTTGGATTACCTTATCGGCGATGCTGTGTTTAAGAATGCAAATGCTCTGATAACAACAAATGCTAGTAGTTTCAGTAGAAATGCCGCCGCCGCGGGAAAGGTCTTTGGACTTGAAGTGCACGTAGTATTGGCTGGAAACGAATCTGAGCAAAATAAAAATAGCCAGGCACTATTCCATCAGTTTGCGACTATTCTTCATTATGCTCCAAAAAAACCGCCTGAAGCGATTACAGCGGAGTACGACAGAGTTATCGATGATTTGCATAGTCGCAAAAAAATTGTTCACGAATTGCATCCTGGAGGAAGCGACTCGATCGGGTCACTAGGGTACATAAACGCCTTTGATCAGATCATTCAATACTCCAGGAACACAGGTGTTCACTTCAACAAGATTATTCATGCAACCGGATCAACGGCGACACAAGTGGGGTTGTTGTTGGGCCAATGTATCGGTGAGTATGATACGACAATCATTGGGATGGCAGCCTCCCAGAAAACCAATATCCAAAATGAAAGAATCCGCCAGCTGGCGTTGGCTACTGCCCAAATACTTGAGATTCAATTTGATGACTCCAAAATAGTCGTCGACGATCGATTTATCGGGCCAGGCTATGCGATTCAATCAGAGGACGGGGAGAATGCAACCAGCATGTTTGCGTTGCTGGAGGGTGTTTTGCTGGATAGTTTTTATACAGGCAAAGCCGCTGCCGGTCTGATCTATTATGCCTTGCATGGATTGCTTGGTGAGAATGACAATGTGCTGTTTATTCACACCGGCGGAAATTCCGGGCTGTTCTATTAACTGGGTAGACTACAACCAGTTGTAATGGTTTTAACTTGAACTGCCACTACGGCATGAAATTGCCGGATTGACAATCACTTACCAGGTGTCGGAGTTGTCTGATATGAACATGCACGTTACCGCTTCTGTTTGTGTGCTGCTATTGACGGCCTGCGACAGTAAACTCAAAACTTCCGTGCTCGATAGATCGGATTTGCGAAATCGAGTGGACTCATGCGATTTACGGAAGGTATTCGGCACATGCGAAGTGTATGACTTGAGTGAGATGGACGAATGGTATGTGGACTACGTAGAGAGTGCCTGTCCAAGAAACAGGCGAGGCGATCTTCGTGGGGAGTACAAGACGAATTCGAACTGCCCCTCTGAGAACAGAGTGGCGCGATGTGAAGGAATCATTGAGGATCCAGCTGAGCGCTACGAATATGACAGGCATTATTACGCGGGAACGGCGGACGGCTTTTCGTGGAGACCGGAAGATGTTCAAGTATCGTGTAAACAGGTATCGGGACATTTTGCATCAGAGCAGTAGAACGAAAGCTGGCGAGAGTATTTTGGTCTTAATACATGCCTTTGCTACGTTTGTACATCAAGGGCGATATGTACCGCCAGCGAGCACACGCCAGGAGAATAGTAGAGCTTGATCATGGAATATTCGCCTCTTTCCGATTCTTTCTTTTTACTTTGAAACTTGGCTGTCAATGGAAGTAATGGAGTAGGGCAGTTCACTTTCCCTGAGTCTCCGACCAAAACTGATCCACTAGCGCGAATACCCTCTGAATATCAGAATCCTCCGTAAACGGATTTAGCGGTACCAGACGAAGCGCTTTTCTACCGCGAAATATTTGTACGGACAGGAATACGCCTTGGTCCAACAAGAATCGCTGGCACTGATCGCATAGCGTATTGCCGAGAGCTCCAGGCAGAGTCGGGTCGCCGAATCGAAACAGGGTCATATTCAGGTCGGGTGTAAGAATCAGGTCCAGATGTGGTCTTACCTTCACCTCATTGACGGCGAGCTCAGTGAGCCGATACGCCTCATCGATCAACTGCTCAAAACCGCCTCGCCCAATGTGCTGAAGTGCGAGCCATAACTTCACTACATCTGCGTGCTGCGTGCCATGCATGCTGTATTCGCTGAGATTTGGGATCCGCCCGGCTCGCATGTATGGCAGCGCGGAGTGAAAATAGACATCGAGGATGCGTTTGTCTCGAAACAGAATGAATGAACAGTTGCGAGCGATATTGAACCACTTATGCGGATTAAAAACGATCGAGTCCGCTCTTTCTATGCCCTTTAGTTGATGTTGGTGAGTCCTGGAGAACGCGATAGCACCACCATAGGCGGCATCGACGTGAAGCCAAAGGTCGTATTCAAATGCAATTTCGGCGATACCCTCAATTGGATCGATGCTACCAACACTTGTGGTTCCAGCCGTCGCAACAATGCAGAATGGCTTCGTGGTCGCGCGTTGTGAGTTTTTCACAGCTCGCCTAAGTTCTTTCAAGCACATACGGCCTCGACTGTCAGTAGGAACTGCAACCACGCCGTCTTCACCGAGACCCAGGATACCCGCAGCCTTTCTTACCGAAACATGAGCAATCTCCGACGCCAGAACTACTGGAATTTCACCGCTCGCGGCGAGCGACTTCTTGTGAGTATCCAGCTTAGCGTTACGAGCGACGGCCAACCCCTGCATGTTAGCAATGGTGCCACCCGCCACCAAGTTGCCTGCCGACCTGGTGCCCAGGCCAAACCGGCTTCCAAATAGTTGCCCTAGCTTCCATTCCAGTGCAGTAAATACGGGTGCGGTCTCAACAGCGAGCATATTGTTATCGACAAGAGCAGCAACGCAATCACCGAGGATTGATGCGAGATTGGGCATCGAGTTCATATGCCCCATCCAGCCGGGGCTTCCACAATTCATTGAACTCTCGAGCATAGAATCGAGTTGGCGCAGAATTGATTCTTGAGCGACAGGCTCTTCTGGAAACAGGTCATCATCCAGGTCGCAATGATACCTGGGCAGGGGTGAGCGGCTCGCAGAACCAGTAGCGAAATCCCTCAGTAACTCAATGAATGGCGTCGCAAATTCTTGAACCTCCTCTATGTTTCGTCCATATGGGTCAACAAATGCGGCGGGCGGCAGACGAGATCTGTTCATTGCATACAGTCCTTACAATAGTGTCCTAGGAGGCTTCGCGCATGGCGACCCGTAGCGAGTATTCCAGGCGGTCGAGGTCTGACTGATCCGTATACAAGTGCGGTGCCATGCGGAGGCGATCGCCGCGCTGGCTGACGTAGACGCCCTGCTTTGCGAGTATCCCAGCTATCTTGCATGTTTCGTAGCCGGCCAAACGAGCGCTTTGAAAGTGCGGCGCGCGGTCGCTCTCATCGGTGACCTCGAAGCCTCTCTCCGAGAAAATCTTCGCAATCTTCTGGTTTGTGTATTTGATCTCACGAGAAATAGTGTCAACACCCCAGTTGTCCAGCATGTCTAGCGCTTCAACCGATGCGGCAATGTTCGAGAAGCTGGCCCGTTCGCCGACGTCAAATCGTCGGGCACCGGGCTGGTAGTGCCCCTCATAATCAGAAAGGGCTGAAAAGTCCTCGCTCCCGATGCGGCTGATCCAGTTTTCTTCGAGTGGGATGCCTTTAAGATGTTGGTCAGCAACGTAGAGAAAGCTCACACCGTACGGACAAAAAAGCCACTTGTATCCGGCAACGACCATAAAGTCAGGGCGAAGAGCAGAAATATCGACAGGAAATGCACCAACCGTTTGAGTGAGATCAAGTACGAAATGTGCGCGCATCTCACGAAGCGCGCGACCTATAGAATGTAGGTCAATAGTTTCTCCGGTAGTCCAGTGATGCCAGGCTAGAGCCGCGACTCGAATTCTCTTGCCATTCGATTGAAGGTGGTCAAGGATTGCTGAAGTCCAGGTCTGGTTTTCGGATTTACTGACAATGCAGAGCTCGCTGCCTGATTCCTCCGCGAGACGCTGCCACGCGTAGAAATTTGACGGAAATTGATCTTGAAGAACCAATATTCTTTCGCCTGCCCCCACCTGTATGTTTCTCGCCGCCGTCGAGATGCCGTAACTGGCCGAGGGAGTGATGGAAATATTCTCAGGGGAGCAGCCAACGAGAGCTGCGAATGATCTCCGAAGTGTTTCAACGTCTCGAAAGAAGTCATCTGGAGCGACTTGCCAGGACTCAGCCCTTTGTCTGGCGCCGTAAATGGCTGCCCGAAGGACGCGCGTTGGCTGAGGCGTCATATAGGCAGCGTTTAGATAGCAAACTTCTCTCGGTAGATCGAATTCATCTCGAACATTGTTTGTCATCTCAGCACTTTGTTTCAATCAATAATCTTCAGATTGTGCCCAGTCATTTCTTCCAAATGCAGATACAGAATTGAACCGAACCGACCGAAAGTGCAGGATACTGAGTGAAGCGCCTTTAACAATTGCGATGCGATTATCATCAACTATCTTCATTGTGACGACTGATCGTTACGAGTAGCTGACAACCGCATCTCGTTCTGGTTGTCCCTCTCTAGCAGGTGCAGGGTTTCAAGGTTTCGTTTGACGGCGGGCCACTCTGCCATTGTTATCGAATAGACGACCGTGTCACGTATGACGCCGTCGTGCGAGACGACGTGATTGCGCAATACGCCATCTTGTCTCGCGCCCAGCCTCTGAATGGCGTTCCGTGACTGTCGATTCATCCAATTCGTTCGAAACTCAACGGCGATGGCGTTCGCGTCCTCGAACGCGTGACACAACAGCAGGTACTTGCAAATCGTGTTTACTGAACTACGTTGATGGGTGCGGGCATACCAGGTGAAACCGATTTCTACTCTCTTGTTCTTGGCATCTATGTGCATGAAACGAGTGGACCCGACAATTTGACCGGTCTCAGCGAGTCGGACGGCGAAAGCAATTGACTCACCATTTGCACATTCCTGACTGGCCGTCTGAATAAACTTGCTCATCTCTGTCGGCTTTGGGACAGATGTGTACCAAAGTTTCCACAGCTCGCCGTCTTGTACCGAGTCGACCAATCCCGACTGATGTCTTTGCTTTAGCGGCTCGAGCAAAAGAGTCGGAGATTCTAGTATTGCTGGCTTCAGCCATTCGGTCACTTGTCTTGTCCTGTCAATTTGTTACGGTTTGCAGAGGGTTTTACCTCTTTCGCCCATTCATTGGCGACCGAGGAGGGCGGTGTGGGTTGGCCTTGGAGGATTGCTTCGATGAGCGCCAGATCGGAGAGTCCCCAATACAATTGATCCTGGAAAATAAACGTTGGAACGCCAAAAACACCGGCGGCAATCGCATCTCCAGTGTTTTCGTGCAAGATCAGCTTCGCTTCGTCCGATTGGCCCCCTCGGACCAGCTCGGATCCAATTAATCCGTCGGCGTTCAAGCAATTCTTAACTGAGTCCGGTTCAGACATGTGTACTGAATTCACCCAGATTGCTCGGAAAAATGAATTAACGAGCTTACGTAATTCCAATACCTCGTCGCATGCAGCAGTAATTCTAAGTGCGAGGAGGGGATTGAACGGGTGGTACGCCGGTTTTCGAATTGGCACGCCCAGGGCTGCGGCATGATGCAGTACATTGCCGATCATCCAGCGGCGTTTGGCGGGAATCTCGGCGGGGCCCTTTTGGCCGTGCGCGTTCAGAAGTCCGGCAAAGAGAACGGGAACCAGTCTAAACTGAACATCGTAGATTCTTTCAATTCGAAGAACTTGTGTCCAAGCAAGATAGGCGTATGGAGAAACGTAGTCGAAAAAGAATGTAATCACCTCATCACTCCTGCTCGAGCCACTGTTGGCGTCAATTCTCATCATAAAGAGCGCACCGTGAAATCGCGTGTTCTAAATCAGCGATAATCTCATCGGCCGGCTCGATGCCTATCGACAATCGAACCTGGCCCAGGTCGACTAGCAATTCTTGGTTCTTGGCTTTCTCGCTCCAATCCAAATCGTATGGGAGCTCAATGACAGTTTCTACACCACCCAGACTCGACGCGATCTGTATGAAGTTGAGTGAATCAACAAATCTACGTGCCGCTCGTCTTCCGCCGTTGACGGAGAATGAGATTACGCAGCCGCCCCCGGCCATTTGTTTCTCCGCCAGCTTGAACTGTGGGTGCTCCCGGTGGAGCGGGTACCAAACGTTACTCAGGGCGCTCTGCTGTGACAGGTACTCGGCGACTTGCAGCGAAGTGGTGAAAATCTGACGGGTCCTCAACGCCAACGTCTTCATTCCACGTAGAGCGAGCCATGCGGCGTGAGGGTCAAGTACGCCACCGAGTAATCTCTGCATATTCTTAATTCTCGCAATCAACGTCTCTTCGCCGACAGTATATCCACACATGACATCCATGTGGCCAGACAACAGTTTCGTCCCGGAATGAATTACCAGGGATGCGCCCAGGGAAAGGGGTGACTGACCGAACGGCGTCGCAAAGGTACTGTCGACCACAAGTGGCGCGCTCTGGCTCTTGCAGTACGCAGCGATCTCTGCAATATCGGACAATCGAACAGACGGGTTCGACGGCGTTTCCACATATACAGCAGTCGTATTGTCACCTATTGCAGCCAGGACATTCTCCGCATCCGTGGTGTCGACGAAGTTGACGCTTATTCCCAGCGTGCTAACCATGTGCTTTAGAAAAGTCTCAGTCTGGTCAAACATCTGATTGCCAACCACCAGCTGGCCACCACTGGAAATAAGAGTCATCAGTGTCGTGGAAATCGCCGCCATGCCACTAGCAAAAGACAGACCCGCTTCCGCCCCCTCCAGGGCTGCTACTTTCTCCGCAACCGCATCGGACGTCGGATGACCAAAGCGCTGATAAAACGTAGATTGGCCGCTCTGGAATAACTCCGCGTGGCTTTCCGCCGAGGCAGCCGAAAAGATCGTTCCCTGCACAATAGGTTGGCTGAGAGGCCTGTTTTCGCGCCGACCATCAAGATAGGTCCGCACCGCGATAGCCTCCTTGCTCATCGTAATTTCGTCTTCGTCGTTGCTCATGGTTCGTCTGTCGCTTCATCTAGTCTGGTGCTAAGACTAGCCTCCGGAGATCACAGGGGTAGATACAAGAAGCAGGCGATTTGACGGAAACTGTTGCACAACAGATTCCGGAGGGGCGCGTGGTTTTTGTAGGTGCAGTCCGCGACGGACTTATTGGAGAATACTGACGATCTGGATAATGTAGAAAAAGCGAGCTGCAGGTGCTGAATGAATTCTTGATCGAAAAATACTACGACGACCATGTTGATGAGGCGCCGATCGACATGAGTGGTTCTGATATGGAGCCAATTGGAGTGAGCCAGCTGTTGTCGATGAAAGGAGTTCCAATTGCGGCGCTGGGTCAAATCAATCTCGAATACACTAGTACGCTCGGGTCAGAATCGCTACGGACGGAAATCTCGAAGAGCCATGAGTCTATCGGGGCTGACGATGTTGTGGTTTTCAATTCGAGTGGTGAGGCAATATTTGCCCTTCTAGTGTCTGCGGTGCGCGCAGGTGACCATGTCGTGGCGATCACACCGTGTTACCAGTCGCTTGTTGAACTGGCTAGGGAGCAGGGCGCCCACGTCGAATTCTCACCCCTGTTGGAAGAAATGGATTGGCAACCAGACTTGACACATCTCCGTTCACTAATCCGAAGGAATACTCGTGCGATAATCGTCAATTCACCGAACAACCCAACAGGCCAAAGCCTGGATCCGGAAATTGTTAAGGACCTTGTCCGCCTCGCCGAAGACCACAATATTATCATCGTATCGGACGAGATATTCGGTGGGCTTGCTGAGAAGCAGCATGATATTTCCCCGCCGATGTGCGAGATGTCTGAGTTATCAGTAACGACATCAGGCCTCGCGAAGTCCTTTGGATTACCGGGCCTGCGCGTCGGCTGGCTAGTCACACGAAATAAAGCTGTTCGCGAGGGAGCGGTTCGTGTGAAACGTTACCTGTCGCGATGTGTTTCACCAATCTCCGAGTATCTCTCTATCATCGCTCTGCAATCGCAAGAGAAAATCAGTGCTCGGAATCGGGCGATTTTATCGTCGAATCGAAGGGTGTGCTCAGCGTTCTTCATGGCCCATTCCGATTCCTTCTCTATCGTGCCGCCGATAGCTGGGACGACCGGATTTCCACGGCTCTTGCATGACCTGCCGATCGATGAATTCTGCCAACGTATTAGCGCCGAGGGTGGGCCGTTTCTTTTGCCGGGTACTGTCTTCGGATCGTCATATCGTCACTTTCGGATCGGTCTCGGGCATCGAAATTTTCCAGATGCGCTGACACGCTTTCGGCTCGCCTTGGAACAGGTGATCTAAAAAAACATGCGATTATCAAATGGGCAAACTGTGGTTTCTCCGAGCTCAACAATTGAGTTCTGGTTTTCGTTGACAAGTCCCTATAGCTATTTGTCAGCGATACAGATAAGCAAGCTTCCGAGCGAGCTCAGAGTAAGGGTAAGGTGGAGACCGATTCGTATTGGGCCTATCTACAAAACGCTTGGCTGGCGCGTAAACCCATTCATCGATCATTCGGAAAAACTGGATTATGTATTCCGAGACGCACAAAGAGAAGCTGAAAACATCAGGATTCGCTTTCGGCGCCCGCGTATTTTTCCACAAAACCCGGTAGTCGCAACAAATGTTGCCATGTTGGCCTTCAGAGAGGGATTCGGGCCCGAGTTCTGTCTTGCTATCTATGATGCGAATTATTGCCAGGCGTTGAATATTGAGAATGAAGCAATTGTCTGTCAGGTTTTGGAGGCAATATGTGGTAGCGCCCGTGCATTACGGCTAGTCAAGGAGAGCTGGAGTACCGCTGTTGCAACATCGGTCTGTCATGAACAAGACGTTGCCCTAAACAAAGGGCTGTTTGGTGTGCCAACATTCTTCGTTGGAAGCGAACAGTTCTGGGGAAACGACCGCTTGGAGCGTGCGCTGCAATTTGCGGGTAGATCTCCGGGAGCCTGAGCTTTGAAGTGAGTTCGTGTTCTAGCGAGATGAACGATCCATTGTTTTGCAAATTTTGCCGAGGATTTCTATTTTTGAACCGACAGTTTCGTTCCACTCACCACCCCATCCAAGTCTCAGGTAGTTCTTGTAGCTGTCTCGCCCTGAAAACGTGGTACCGGGTGCAATGCTAATTCCTTTTTCGAGCGCAGCTTCTCGCAATTGCCCACCGCTTACATTCGCCGGTAGTTCAGTCCAGACCGTGAATCCCCCAGAAGGAACGACAGGAGTGGTGCCTTCTGGAAAATAACGCCTGACAGCATCGGCGAGTTCGCTGACTGCATTCGCATGCGCAGCACGCATTCTTTCCAGATCCTTCGAAAAGCGTTTTTCAGAGAGGTACTTGGCGACTACCATCTGGGGTAGTGCCGGACAGCCCATGTCATGCATGTACTTGCTGAGGACGACTTCTTCAGTGAGCCGCTCGGCAATCACCCAGCCGACTCGGAGAGCTGGAGCGATGCTCTTCGAAAATGACGAGCAATAAATAACCCGCTGCTCCGTGTCCATAGACTTTAGAGATGGCGCGCTGTTCGTTTTGAAGCCCAAGCCCCAATTAGTGTCGTCCTCGACAATAGTGATATCGAAGTCACTTGCGACTGAGTACAGTTGCCTCAGCGAGTCGACATTCATTGATGCGCCAAGCGGATTGGAACACCGAGGCATCACATAGCACGCCGCTATTGGATGCTTCTTCGCGGCTTTGGCAAGGCATTCTATGTCGATACCAAATTTGGAACTAGAAGGTATCTCTATCGACTTGAGCGACAGTTGTTTGAGTACCTGCAACGCACCCGGGTAGGTAGGGGATTCCACGGCCACAATGTCACCGCGAGCCGCGATTTGTTCGAATGCCAGTCGAAGTGCCTGCTGGCATCCTCCCGTAACAGTTATGTCGTTTGCGTTCGCTGCAGCGCCCCTCTCTAACATCAGATCAACGAGTCGACGGCGGAGCAAAAAAAGCCCCTGAGGATTGCCATAAGATGTGAGTGAATCGGTCTGGGTTCGAAGTACCTCCCGCGTGATCCTGGCTAGTGCGCGAGTTGGGAGAATTGAGTAATCGGGATTTGCTGCGCTCAGGTTAAAAATAGAATCACTTCCGATCTCATTTAGAATCTGCGGCATCGTATCGGATACTTGTGTGGCTGTTGGCTTAAGCCAGCCACTAGGCGCCATAGAGTAATTGCGGGGATCGGGTCGAAGAGAAACGTAGTAGCCAGATCGTGGGCGCGCTTCGATTAACTCCTTTGATTCAAGGAGCCGGTACGCCTCAAGTACAGTGGTTGAGCTAACGCCGCGTGACTTGCTGAACGAACGAACCGAAGGGAGTTTGTCGCCGAACCTCATCGATCTGCTTTTGATCATCGATTCGATTTGGTCTGCAATTGTCTTATATAGGCTCATTTCGTGACGACCACGCTGCGCACAGCTCCCGTGTGTTTACCTAATGATCTGTGTATGACCTCAATTGTTGAACGGCACTATCATTTAATCAAGCGAATTCTCGGAGTACCGACCATGACCAACACGATTCAGTTTGACGTTAGCGAGCATGTCGCAATACTCACTATGAATCGCCCTGATAGTGCAAACTCAATCAACCGGGAGATGGCGATCGAACTTGCGAACGCAGCTGTCGAATGCGACAACAATCGTGATATTAAAGCTGTTGTGTTGACAGGGAGCGGTAGCTTCTTTTGTGGTGGTGGCGATTTACGTGCATTCACTAGCGGTGAAACGGAGGTATCCGAATATATACAAACAGTGGTTACCAATTTGCATGCTGCCATTTCGCACTTTGCACGAATGGATGCACCGCTAATCTGTGCGGTCAATGGCCCAGCCGGCGGTGCGGGCGTTAGTCTTGCTGCATCCGGTGACATAGTGGTAGCGGCTGATTGCGCATCGTTCGTACTCGGCTATACGGCCGTTGGTCTCGTTCCGGACGGGGGCTCGACATACAACCTGCCGAGGCGGATAGGATGGTCCCGAGCGGCCGAGCTGATGCTGACGAATCGGAAAGTCAATGCCAATGAGGCATACAGAATCGGCCTGGTCACTGAGATAGTCAACCAGGATAATCTCGCAAGGCGCGCTCGGGGCCTCGCGGCCGCCTTGGCGCGCGGGCCGACCGAAGTACTAGGGGCAACCAAGAGATTGTTGGCAAGTAGCGGATCTGAGTCACTCGAAACCCAGCTCGCACTAGAAGAGAGGGGTATCGTTGAGTCCGCTCGCCATGCAAATGCCGCAGCCGGAATCCAAGCGTTTCTGAACAAGTGCGAACCCAATTTTGAGTCCTACTCCGTAGGAGTGAACAACGAGCATTCAACATGAATAAGCCGATTCCTTTCGATGCCCAATACATAGTCGTGTTCAACTTTACAATGCGAAAAGACTTAGCAGGATATGATGCAGCCTCGTCCCTACTCGCGAACAAAGTAAAAGAAATACCCGGCTTCATCTGTGAATACAGCTTCAACAATGGGCCGTGTGCGACATCCATCACGTATTGGAAGGATCTGGATTCGATCCAGGAGTGGAAGAACGACGAAGACCACCTGAGAATTCAAGTTGAGGCAAGGAGGCGTTGGTATAGTGATTACAGCGTCTTCGTGTGTTCAGTAGCGCGTAAGTACGAGCATTCGAATGAAAACCTGTCATGACCTCTGCAAACGCTGTGACGTCAAGTAATCTCTGTCACATGGCGACTGCGCAAGCGTGTGGTATTTGAGAAGCAAGGCCTGGTCGTCTAATCCATTCGGCCGGGCCTGGGCCGCAATAGACCCAGACCTTGCGTCAATACGTAATTGGATTATTCGCGACGGCGAGAGCTAGTGGCTCAAAATCCATCCGAGTAATTCAGGCCAGAGTGCCTTAGATTTTCTGGAAAAGAACCCGGTATGGCCTATTCGATTGTTATTCCCGGTCTTGGCACAGATGACCCTTTTTTCAACAGGTAGTTGTTCATAGTATCCAAGGAGCCGAGATGCAGCCGATGACGTTCCTATGGCGTCGTCTGAAAACAACAAGGCGAGAGTCGGTACAGTCAACCGGGCGGTCGCGTTGAGATCCTCGGCGCTGAGATAACGGAATGCATACGCCGGTGACCTGCACCACCGGCTCCATTCAAGTGCTGCGGGCCGAGGCAGCTGCTCACCTTTCCAGCCGGACCACCTTGGTGGAAAGCTTCCTCCCATCGAGGCTAGTACCGGAAGAAGCAAGTGTGTGGCGAATCGGTACCAATATTTTTGCGGGAAACCCATCAATTTCCAATAGCCGATACCGACGGCTACCATGACAATCTTCGACAAACGGTGTGCATTCGGCAAAACACCAATGAATTGTCCGCCCAAACTATGTCCAAGGAGCATCACACGGTGTTCGGCATACCTATTTAGCGCAAAATCTAGAACTGCATTGAGATCCAGCTTGATCCATTGAGATACCGTCCTCGTCTGGTTGGCCGCAGTTGCAGTCAAACCAACACCGACATAGTCAAAAATCAACACGGCAACGCTGCTCGCCTGCAAATAAGACGCGAATGAAAAATAGACCTCCTTGCGCACACCTGTGGCTGGTGCGATGACGACGACAGCCAATGGTTCGTGCACCGAAAAGATTACTGTATCTACCAGGTGCCCGTCTTGTGCAATCACTCGCACCGGTTTCGGGTCACTCACCGGAGTGCCGCGGTGGGTCTGTTCCATGGCTTTTCCATGATACTGGGAGAGCGATGATAGTGGCATCGCTGGTTCCAGACGAAAAGGTGCAATTGGCGATCGGCGGGGCCGATTCTGTAGGCGAAAAGAGTTGGTACGATTGGTCGTTGAAGAGACGTCGATCATTAGACCCGAACAGTAGTATCTGATTTCTGCAAGTATTGTATGTGGCGGCTGTTGCCCTTGTGCATTCTAATCCGACCATGCGTAATTACGTTTCAGAGCAACCAACACCCGCATTGCGCAACGCCGCGCCACAGCCATTCGATGGCCTGGTGTTTGGTGTTAGTGCCTCACTCCGTTACGCGTTATTGCTCGCCTGTTCAATGCTATTGGCAGCTTGCAATGCAGAGACAATTGCAGCTTCTCTGAACTCAGAGCGCCCAGCTACCCTCGTTGACATCGATGAAGCAGTGCAGTCCGAAAACCATCTGATTCGACGTGAGTTCGTGGGACGTGTTGAAGCGCGACGCCGCAGCGAAATAGGTTTCGAGTTATCCGGAGCGCTGCAGGTGGTGGCTGTTGATGAAGGTGATGTTGTCTCAGCGACAAGCATACTAGCCTACTTGGACACGTCACGGCTGAATGCAGAGGAAATGGAAGCAGTGGCGAAACGGGATCACGCGTTGATCCGTCTGTCACTTGCCGAGCGAAAGCTCGATCGAATGACAAGGGCCGCGGAGTCTGGCGGCGTTTCCCTTCAGGAACTGGACCTTGAGAAAGACGAAACAAGTGCCGCACGCGCTGGATCGGAGGTCGCAGAGGCGCAGCTGTCGAAAGTGCGAATTGATATCGAAAAATCAATCTTGACCGCACCGTACGACGCAGTTGTCATTGAGCGACGGATGGACGAGGGACAGATTGTCGCTGCGGGTCAACCGGTACTCGTTATCCAGGAGCAGATGGCAGCTGAGGTTCGACTCTCGCTACCTGCAGACTTCGCAACCCTTTTCGTCCCCGGAGATCAGAAACAAGTGACGATTGACTCTCAACTTGTAATAGCGACAGTAAGAACCGTACTTCCAACTCGCAATCAATCCACACAGACCGTAGATGTTATTTTGGAAATCGAGGATAGCCGTTCCGTTCTACCCGGTGACTTGGCTAGAATTTCGATCGACCGAGACGTTAGGGAATCAGGGTTTTGGATGCCCATGAGCGCCCTTTTCGAAGACAATCGAGGCCTGTGGGCTGTCTACGTTGTCATACCAGCTGAGGGTTCGCAGGGAGGAGAGAACGACGCTAACTATGTCGTTGAGCCACGTTCAATCGAAATCCTCAATATGTCGTCGTCAAGCGTATTCGTACGCGGCGAAATATCTGACGGGGATCGTTTCGTAGCGTCGGGTCTTAGGCGCATCGTACCGTACCAGATTGTGCGTATGGACCACGAAAACGTCGGCAATACGAATATCAATTGAGAATGCAGAAGCGAGGGTTCGTAAGTTTGCCTCTGAACTTGTTCGAGAACAGGCACTTGTTGACACTCAGTGTCCTGATGATTCTGATCGGTGGTTATTCCGCCTTTGTCTCGATGCCCCGGATAGAGGATCCGAGAATAACGGATCGCTATCCGCGTATTGTCACGCTGATGCCTGGGTCTTCAGCTGTTCGGATCGAGGCGCTGGTAACCGACCCATTGGAAAGCGGCTTGCAAGAGCTTGCGGAAATCAAGGAGATGTACTCGTCATCCCGAGCCGGAGGATCGTACATACGATTGGAGCTTCAGGACCACATCACTAGGGACGAAATTCAGCAGGTTTTTTCAAAGATTCGCGACCGACTTGATGATTTGGCTCGAAACCTACCGAAGGGAGTTATTGGGCCACGCTTTGAGGAGAAACGTAGCGCCATCGCTTTTAGTGTCGTAGCCGCAATCTCATGGGGCGCAGCGAGTAGCCCGAATTTCACGGTCATGGACCGTCTGGCAACAGATCTAGCAGATCGAATGCGCCAAATTTCAGGTACCGATACTGTACGCATATTCGGAGCACCCGGCGAGGAGCTGTCGGTTGTCGTTGACGATGGCGAGCTCGCATCGCTCGGTCTAACCGCCGCGCTGGTAGCGAAGACAATAGCGAAATCGGATGTCAATGCACCTGCGGGTGTGCTGCGCGGCGAAAGTCGTGACTTGTTGATTGAGGTTGATGGAGAGCTTGATACCGTTGAACTTGTGAAACGTATCCCATTGCAAGACTCGTCAGACAATCGCGTGGTTACAGTTGGTGACGTGGCCAATGTGAGGAAAACCTGGGTCGACCCTCCTATCGACATGGCATATCAAAATGGTGTGCGCAGCATTCTAGTGGCAATGCAAACGCGGCGGGATGTTCGTGTTGACCGGTGGGCAACTAACGTCCGAAATGCTCTGGCAAGATTTTCGGCGGAAGTACCGGCCAACGTCACTATTGACCTGGTATTTGACCAAAGTTCTTACACCGCGAGCCGACTGACGAGTCTCGGAGGCAACTTGGTGGCAGGCGCCTTGCTCATTACTATTATTGTCTTCGTCGGTATGGGGTGGCGAGCAAGCATTGTTGTGGCTTGCGCATTGCCGTTGTCTGCGGCGCTTTCGGTTTTCGGGATGAGTTTTCTGGGTCAGCAAATACACCAAATGTCGATATTCGGCATGATAGTTGCGACAGGTCTTTTAATTGACAACGCTATCGTTATGACAGATGCGGTCAAGAGAAACCTCGACAAGAGATTGGATCGGCGTTTGGCAGTCCAGGAAGCAGTGGCCCGTCTTTTTATGCCATTGCTTGCGTCCACGCTTACCACGGTACTCGGATTCATGCCGGTTTTTCTGCTTCCTGGCGCCATCGGTGATTTTACAGGTCCTATTGCAATAGCCGTTGTGCTGGCACTTTCAGCATCTCTCCTACTAGCGCTAACTGTGATTCCAGTCGTCGCTGGAATCTACTTGCAGAATCGAAATAGCGCAGCTTCCAGGCCGTGGTGGATTGATGGTGTGAACTTCGACTCGATTAGTGTGAAATACCACAAATTGCTGACGTTTCTGATTTCTCGACCTCGCGTCACGGTTTCCGCATGCCTGGTAGCTCCAGCGATCGGGTTTTTTCTCGCGGGATCACTCGGGCATCAGTTTTTCCCCCCCGCCGACCGTGATCAGTTCGAGATCGAAGTCTGGATGCCCGCATCTACTTCCATAAAGAAAACGGCCGCATTTGTACGGCGCATCGAATACGCAATAAGACAATATGGAGAAGTTGACCAAGTACACTGGCTTATTGGTGGGAGCTTTCCCTCAATTTACTACAATCGCCTGATGAAGGAAGATGCAAATAGCGCGTATGCGCATGCAATGGTTTACACCGATTCCGCGGATGGGGCAAAGACGTTAACCACCATCTTGCCGGGTGTGTTGACCGATCAATTTCCCGGTGCGCAGGTGATCGTAAGTCCTTTCGCACAGGGTCCTGCGGTCGAAGCTCCGGTGGCTTTTAGAATTCGAGGACCGGATACAAAGATGCTTACGTCGCTCGGAAATGAAGCGCGTCGTATCATGCAAAAAGTGCCAAGCATAATTCAGACACGAGCGAGCCTTGTCGGGGGGCAACCTGAGCTTAGTTACACAAGCGATGAAATCATAGCCACACGGCTAAATTTGTCGCGAACCGATATCGCGGAGCAGCTGCAGGCTGGTTTCGAAGGGCAAATCGGCGGAACAATGTTCGATGGCGCGGAGGAGCTACCGGTGAGGGTGCGCAGCAGCAACCGCAACTCCGAGAAGGCAATCTCGTCGTATTACCTAACCGCAAGAACCGAGGGATCACCTTCGATTCCGATAGAAAGCGTTGGGCAATACTCACTCGTTCCAAGAATCGCTGCAATCGGTCGGTTCAACGGCGTTCGAACGAACGACATTTTCGCATATATTGACAGGGACGCGTTGGCTATCGATGTCTCAAAGAATGTATTGGTTGCGCTCGAGGCCGAAGGGTTTTCAATGCCTTTTGGCTACTCGATCACTGCCGCTGGAGATAGCGCAGAGCAATCTGAGGCGGTCGGCAGTCTAGCGACGTACTTACCGGTTCTAATCTTGTTGATGGTTGGCACGGTCATATTGTCATTTCGTAGTGTTTGGATTGCGCTGCATATTTGGACTGTAGGTGTTCTCTCCGCAGGCCTTGGGTTGCTTTCCCTTTGGGCGGGCGGATATGCGATAGGTTTCAATGCCATTGTCGGGAGCATCGGCCTATTTGGGGTTGCTATCAATGGGACTATTGTCGTACTGGCCGCGCTCATTGCAAATGACAAGGCGAGGTCCGGTGATATAGAGGCCATTGTTCTCGAAACGATCGGTGCGACGCGCCACATCTTATTGACCGTTCTAACTACGATAGGTGGATTCATGCCGCTGCTAATTTTTTCCGGCGGCGAGTTTTGGCCGCCGCTCGCGATTGTAATGTCGGGTGGAATTGGCCTGTCAGTAACTTTGTCCTTAGCAATGACACCGGCATTGTTCTACTGGCGTTGTAACCTGCATGGAATTTTGCCTCCCCCTAAAACCTTGCGAGCTTATTGAGGTTGGTATATGAATAAGGGAAAACACTTGAGTCAGGAACAACTGGAAGCGGGATTCGAAAACATTCGACTTTCCCCAAAGGATAATGGCGTCGTCCAGTTGATTGTGCGACGACCGGACGTTGGGGAGCGAGAACGCTTAACACGGGCCGAGCTCGATGCTAACGAGGGATTGGTTGGCGATAACTGGTTGAGCCGTGGTTCTCGCCGAACCGACGACGGCTCAGCCCATCCAGATATGCAGCTGAACATAATGAATTCGAGGGTTATCGAATTGGTTGCAAGCACTCCAGATCGATGGCCTTTGGCCGGCGATCAGGTCTATCTTGACCTCGATCTAAGCAAAAATAACCTTCCGGCCGGGACACGGCTATCATTGGGCGATGCCATTATCGAGGTTACGGCAGAACCGCACACAGGTTGTAAGAAATTCGTCACGAGATTTGGGCTGGACGCGGTGGTTTTCGTGAACTCTAGTCGCGGCAAAAAATTCTGTCTGCGAGGTATCAATGCCAAAGTAGTTCGGTCTGGTTTTTTCTCAGTAGGTGATTTGGCCTGTAAAATACGCTCGTAAATGGCGACAAAGGGTACTGACAAATTAACGTTGGCTGAGTGACAATCGTGATGAGTAAACGTTCATCAATGTACAAACGCCACCGATTTCCGCCTGATATCATTCAATATTCAGTTTGGCTCTACCATCGTTTCAACTTGAGCGCGCGTGATATTGAAGATCTATTAGCCGAGCGCGGGATTGCTGTCAGCTATGAGTCGATCCGACTATGGTGTATCAAATTTGGTCCTCAGTACGCCAAACGACTTAGGCGCCGACATCAGGGTTATGGCGATACCTTCTACCTTGATGAAGTTTTCGTGAGAATCCAAGGGGTACAACACTATCTTTGGCGGGCTATCGACCAGGATGGTGAAGTGGTCGATGTGTTCCTGCAGCGCCGCAGAGACGGACAGGCAGCAAAGTGCTTCTTCAAACGCCTGCTGCGAGTGAGCGGCAATGAACCGAGACGTATCGTCACCGACAAGCTTCGAAGCTACGGTGTTGCTCATGGAGAACTTATCCCGGATACAATCCACGACACCTCCCAGTACGCCATCAATCGAGCGGAATTATCGCATCAGCCGACGCGGGTCAGAGAGCGAGGCATGAGGCGATTCAAGTCTATTCATCAGGCACAACGCTTTCTGAGCACCCACGCCGCTGTTTACAATTTATTCAATCTGGCGCGGCATTCGATTTCCGCCAAACATTATCGATTCTTCCGAGCGCGAAGCCTGCCCTTGGCGTGCAACGCGCCTTCGCGTCTTGGAAATGTGCAGCGGCTTTGTAGGGCGATGGCCAACTGGATGTCTGTCGGATACGAAACTTAATTTGTCAGTACCGTACCGGGCAATGACCCCGATTTGCCGATGGAGGCGGACTAAACGCATTCGGCTCGTCTCGTAGATGGCTCGCTTCGTCGCAAAGCAAGGAACTCTTGTCGTGATGTAAAGACAAACCCTCGACAAATCAGGCTGCTTCGGCCTGCGTTACAGAGGGGAAGTAAATGAAGATTCGTACCAACCTGGCCCTGTTGGGCCTGTTCGCTATGGGTA
>JAJFKV010000067.1 GCA_021773055.1 Woeseiaceae bacterium | reverse complement strand
AAATGCCGGGCTTTTTAATCCCGACTCGGGTCGAACGGCATGCAGCGCAAGCCTTGACCCTGTGCAGATATACCCCTGCCAGGTACCGCTTTGACGCAGCGGCTGCGTATCATGCAAATTAAGCTAGTACAAATCGTGAGATTTGTCTATAGATAAGCCCTGCAGGTTTTTTGGGGCGATATTCGCACCAATCCACAGGCGTCCGATCGTGTGCAGGGAGATTCGTTCGCATCAAGGAAAGAGCACGCATTTGAGTCCGCGTCACTCATCGAGAACTTGCAGAATCCCGCCAGAATGCACGTGTTTGCTGGTTCAGAGCACCGCGTCACTACAACCGCTTCGCGGCTGGTAGTGACGCGGCAAGCAAAGGATCTCACCTGCAAGATTGAACCAATCGTATTCACTCGATGCCCGGCTCTGACTATCAACGCTCGAACGACCAGGCGCGAGGTACCGGGTAGAGCACCGAGGTGCTTTATGGTCCGATGACGCTGCGCAGACTCGCCATGCTGATCTCTTGCTCAGCTACTTTCTCCGCCGGTTCGTCTTCACCCTCGATTTCGACCGATTCCTCAATGGCGGCCTCTGGTCGATCCAAGGCGATCGTCGTTGCTTTCTCGCGGCGCGCCGGCTTACCGTCATAGTCGAGGTCGAACAGCTGGTCTACCGTTATGCCAAACACATCTGCAATCCGAATTGCCACATCAACCGTCGGCGCGTGTCGGCAGTTTTCGATTGCATTCATTGTCTGCCGGCTGACGCCAACACGTTCGGCGAGATGTTTCTGCGTTATTTCGCCGTTCTTGAATCGATGATCTCGAATATTGTTTGACAAGCCCATGATGGATTGCACCTTCTCGTGGCTTCGGGGTCGGCGTACGACCTCACGCCAAGTATCTTGGACAGATCCCGTGTCAGCTGAAGTTGACACAGAGTCTGCTCCGATTGACCAAGTCAAGAAGAGACGACATCGAGTCAGTCAAGCGCAGTTGACGCTCGGTCGCGCATTCTTGACACTGCCGACGCAGTGTCACCAATCTTTGATGTACGGGAATACGGTTTGCCAGCCACATAAATGGGCGGAACGTCGAGAAATGGTGGTCGGTCATTTTGGCTATTAATTCCAACCACGCAAATATCCCGCAGTAATCTAGCGGACACTCGAGGTGATGCCATCGGCGACCAGAATAGTTGCCAAGCAGTCTTCCGCAGCTGTAAATCGGAAGGCAGACCACAATTTTCGCTAGCCGAAATTCGACAGGCGGCTCCTGCACGCAAAGCAGCCATTCAAACTGCCGCAAAAACCATACTCGAAGGGCGGCAGTCGGCCGAGGCTGTGTGAAAACGCAGTAATGATTTTAATGTAACTGTCTTAGATGTAGGGGAGTTGAATGAAGCGTTTCATTGAAGGTGAAGACCGATCCCAGAGCACGCTATTCCCCGAGGGACTTGATGATTACATTGCAGAGGACAATGCGGTTCGGGTGGTGGATGCCTCCGTCAATAAGCTGGATCTGGCGAAGCTTGGGTTTGGTCGGATAGAACCAAGTGCGACTGGCCGTCCAGGCTATCAACCGGCGACGATGCTGAAGATTTATGTGTACGGTTATTTGAACCGTCTTCAGTCAAGCCGTCGCTTGGGGCGAGAAAGCCATCGCAACGTCGAGCTGATCTGGCTGACCTGGCGCTTGATGCCGGACTTCAAGACCATTGCCGACTTTCGCAAAGACAACCGCCAAGCCATCCGGCGTGTCCGCTGCAGTCAAAGTGCACGACGGCAGCGCCAAACGACTCAAGCGCTGGGAACACGAACATCGACTTGAAATGGCACAAGCTGAACTAAAGAAAAATCCGGATGCGATGCGACAGCGTAAAGGGCCTGTCGAGCATCCCTACGGCACCATCAAATACTGGATGGGATCGACGCATTTTCTGACGAAACGATTACCCAATGTTCAGGCTGAGATGAGTCTGCATGTGCTTGCCTACAATCTCAGGCGAGCAATCAACATTCTCGGTGTACCGAAGATCATGGCACAACTGCAGGCGGCCTGAACGGGCCCACTTTGCGATTGGCGGTGCATCAGACTGCGTGTAAGCGAGAAACTATTTTGTTGAAATCGGTGCTAAGTATTTTGATGTTGCTACGATGATCTTACTCAGCGACACAAAACTGAGGAGTGAACCTCCAAGCAACGCCGGATTGAGACCATTAATGTTCTTTTCACACAGCCTCGGTCGTTTTCTGCCCGTCAAAATGCCAGGATTTGCGCGAATATATATGGTCATCTCTTTTCAGACACCGTTATTCGGACCGTATTTGTTCATTTTTCGCTTAGATATAGTTCAGTGCCTCAGCAATTCAATTATGTTCCAACAGGCCGAGGCTAACCGAAAATAATATCACGGGCATTGTTAGAACTCGAACCAAATAAATTCCAACGTAGTCGTCGCCTGTCGCGTCAAGTGCTTAGCATTGATAGGCACCGTTGACGGCACAGCACAAGATTTTTCGTGCGCAAGAGTCCGTTTTGTGGCGCACGAATTAGTCATGTGATCGGAAAAACTCCTTGCTTGTATCCGCGCATATCGCCATGTACAAATATTGGGCGGCTAGCGTTTGCCGTGATTTCTAAGGCTGTTAACGAACGACTTCGTTTTCGTCACCGGCCATTCGATCTTGGTCGAATTAAACTTGGACTGACTGGAGAGCCATAATGCGCGTACGCCTATTCATAACTCTACTCATAATCTCTATCCTTACCTCAGTTTCACTCGCTGATGATCCCCCACCGACGCTTCAAGAAGTTGTCGATCAGCTCGATGCAGCGGGAACACCCTATGTCATTCTAATCTCGACGGGAGGTTCAGGTTATAATTTGATATTGGTAACTACTACCAATACTGGACAAATCACAGCAGAGGCCGCATATACTGAATTGGGCACTCAGGGCGGTGTTATCCACGGCGGAATCGGTATGCTCCTTCCCAATTACATAGATTACTATGGTCTCAGCGTCGACGACGACTGCCAGTTTAGTCCAACCTGTTTTGGCGGGACGTCTGCAACCTCGGGCGGCCCGTAGTGCTTCATTTTTTATGATTCTTCGCACATGAAATTGGCAATTGTTTTGGTGATCTTATTCGTCGTTGGCGGTACGTACCTAGTATTCGTCAACGGCGAGCAGCCAATCCAAAGCGTCAATGAATCCGAGCGCGATATCAAGAAACCTTACAATGACGAACCACCGGTATCTCAGATTCATAGTAGTGAGCTTCCTATAAATTCAGAAGCAAGTTTGAGCAGACAGATACAGACGCCGGTTGAAATGAATGAGGCTCTACTAGCACGACTTGGTATCCCACTGTATGACAGGCAAGGCCTGCCGTTGTCAGATTCCAAGAAACAAGAGTTGGTCAATAGCCTCGCTTTGCAACGGTTAGTGTACGAGGTCGGAAAAGACGTATTCAGCGAGCGAGTTGACGAGCTGATTTCAAGCGAGGATGTTGATGAAGAGTGGGCGCAAGAAGCGAAAGAATCTCTGGGCGAGTGGTATGGCGCCGATGAACGCGGAGAAAATGTAGACGTGTTTAGCGAGTGCTATAGCAGTGTTTGCTACATGGATATTAGCGCTCCATCGTCACAGTTTATTTGGGAGCACATGCCGAACTTGAGACGATGGGGTACTGAAACATTGCCGGGATTCTTACCTATGGCCTATTCTGCCCCAACGGGAAACGAATTCAATCGAGTCTACTTTTTCAGAGACAGCTTTGATCCAACTGATATCGGTGCCTCGCCATATTAGGTATGGTAGACGGACCATTAAGTCTACTTTTTGCCGTTCGTCGCGCTGACGAAAACTTGAATTCTATAAACGGTCGCGTCTGGCCGTTTTGAGCCCTTCACGCTCGGGCTTTTGTAGACGTTTGGACGACCGCTCCTGACAATAGCTGCCGTTCAGATTCTGGTTACTAAAGAGTTGTTGTTGGAAGTCGGATTTACAGCTCAACACCTGTTGTTGAGTTGGTTAAGTCTTGCGATAAGCGCGTACACCAATAGAAGGTGTTTCCGACAAATTTCCGACATCAGTTGTGCTTTGTTGTGCATTGTGGGGCGAAATCGCAACGAACGCCGCCTTTTAGGCTATATATATCAATCACTTACTGTAGATGTTGTGGTTCCTAACCTTGAGGCCGCAGGTTCGAATCCTGCCGGGCGCGCCATCTATTAAAGCGATTGACGGAATGAGCTACAAGATCAGAAACGCCACAGTGGCTGATGCCAGCAAAGGCCGTTACTGGGCCGCTGAATGCGATGGCGAGGTCGTCGGCCAGATCATGGTGACTTATGAGTGGAGTGGCTGGCGAAATGGCATGCTTTGGTGGGCAGCGCTTGTACGTTGAGAACGCAGACGAACGCACTATGAGAACTTATGAAGCGTTGGGAATGGTTAGTCCCAACTATGTGGTTATGGAAGCTGTCTTTGGAGACACGAAATGCTAGAAGCCGGAGCGAAGGCCCCTGAGTTTATTCTCAACAACCACGAAGGTATTGAGACATCCCTGTCCGACCTGCTACATAACGGTCCATTGATCCTGTATTTCTATCCAGCCGATTTCACGCCGGGTTGTACCAAGGAAGCCTGCACCATTCGAGATATCCACTCCGATATCCAGTCCGTCGGCCTGCAGGTCGCCGGTATCAGCCCGCAAGACGAAGCGAGCCACCAGCGCTTCCGCGAAGAACACAATCTGCCCTTCGTGCTGCTAAGCGATCCGGATAAGGTCGCCATCAAAATGTACGATGTTGATGGCCCATTTGGTGTTGGTGTACGACGGGCAACATTTCTGATTAATCAGGATCGCTCAATAAAGGACGCCATGATGGCCGATGTGCGAATCGGCCGTCACAAGGAGTTCATCGATAAAGCAGTCATCCTGAGGGAAACTGCGGGCCTCAAGTCCCGCTAGTCGCCCTGCACGGTAACAATCACACGCCTGGAGTGCGCGGCGTGGCGGTGCTCCCATAGATAGATCCCTTGCCAGGTCCCTAGCGCGCAGCAACCGGCTATGACGGGCAGATTCAAGTCTGATTGGGTCAATATGCTACGCACATGGGCTGACATGTCGTCGGGCCCTTCAGAGGTATGCGTAAACATCGGATCACCATCCGGCACCTGCCGCGACATGAATGCCTCCAGATCCCGCATCACGTCCGGGTCTGCGTTTTCACACAGCATAAGAGAGGCACTAGTGTGGCAAATGAAGGCATGGCACATACCGGTTTCGATTCCGGACGAATCGACGACGCGGTTTACGGCATTACTCAGGTCGTAGGTACCCCGGCCCTGCGTTGCTATCGTTAGTTCTTCACGAGCAATCACAAAGCGGCTACGTACGGAGCCCCATAGCGCAATCTGATCGTCTTGGTTTTGCCGAACCAGGGTACGGAGACGATGTAGATATTGTCGTACTCGTTTTCGCTGATCTCGGGGACGTTCTTGCTCGCGCCCATGTTACCGATCATCGCCGGCACCGTATTACTGTGCCCGACCACCAGTATTATATGGCCTTTGTGATCATGGATGATCTCATCAACGATAGTTTCGGTATTCGATGCATCATAGGAAATGATGGGCAATCCCAGCGCTGTCGCGACCGGTTGCACGGTTTCCTCGGTACGCCGGTACGACGTTGAATAAATGGCGTCAACTCCGGCGATGACGTCCGCATCCACCAGCTGTCTCGCTAACTCCGCGGCACGCTGCTGTCCCGCCGCATTGAGCCCGGGATCTTCAGCAGGTAGTGCTGCCTTCTCCGCGTGCCGCACGAAAATTACGGTCGTTGTCGCCTGCAGCTCGAAAAACCACGCGAGACCGACGGCAATTGCCGTGTAAATTATTACGATCTGGGTTCGGCGTCGGCGTCGACGCCGTCGTCGATCGATATCTGACTTGGGACTCTGCATGGAGTGCGACTTTACTCGTCCTCGCGATCATCGGCAACGACCTGATATTCACCCTCTATAACACCGCTGGTCGGCTTACGGATATTCTCGCTGACCGGCGGCATTTGTCCGCGCAGTTGTCGCTTGAACCACCACACGCGCAATCCAATAACAGCGGCCATGACCAGCAGAATGCCGCCAACAATCACAAAGGCAAAAAAACCGAGAATCACCGACGCGCCGATTGCCAACGCACCGACAATGATCACGAAGATATTCGCGATGGGATTACCAGCCGGGAAGCCGCGATTAATCGAGGTATATTTCAATCCATTTTCCTTATGAAGACGACTTGTCGCTCATTCAGCTCAGTATGGGGTCATTCCTGATTAACGCAACAGCCACAAGAACGGCAGCCAACGCCCACACAAAAAGCTAGCTATTTTGTTTATATATCAATTGGATGCCACTTCTTTATAAACTCACAATCACTATAGATTTCGCTTGCCGAAGAGATTTTGACCCACATACGCTGCGAACATTAGTACTAATTTCGATAATCAGCGACAGAATGGGTTGAATCCTCCGGGCACTGCAAGCACAATGCGCTCCCGCTCAAACCGACACGGAGAGGTGGCAGAGCGGTTGAATGCACTGGTCTTGAAAACCAGCAAGGGTTAATAGCCCTTCGTGGGTTCAAATCCCACCCTCTCCGCCATAATCAAAAAGCCCCTGCCTTGGCAGGGGCTTTTTTTTGGGCATTACTACAGTACTGAGTGGCTCTGTTTGCACTCAGATAATATTCTTAGCCCATCTCGCGAAGCAGGTCTTCCAGATTGGCTTCGACATCCTCGACAAGGATTGCGCCATCCTCGTCTGTATTCAGATCGAGTATCCCTGTCCCCGGACTCGTTACCTCCAGTTCCTCTATCACTGCTGCCTGTTGTTGATATTTCTTTAGCAGCTTGCGCGTGTGCTTAACGAGCTGCTTTTGCTGCAATGCCTGACGAATGGTTGCTTTGAGATCCACTGCGTTGCAAGGCTTGGTGAAAAAACGATAGACGCCAGCCTCATTGATAGCCCGAATCGTCGCCTCCAGACTCGCCTGGCCGGTCAGGATTATTCTAATTGTGTCCGGATATTTCTTGCGAACGACGGTCAGGAACTCCGAACCGCTCATGCCGGGCATTTGTTCATCGGACACAACGACATTGATATGCTCTTTTTCAAGCAGCTCCAGTCCCGCTTTTGCCGAATCAACATTAAAAGTCTCACAGGGCTCGCGTCGCATCGCACGCACAAGCGCGGCGGTGACGTGAGGCTCGTCGTCTACGAATAGAATTTTGTACTTGCTCATACCACCAGATCTCCGAGTTTATTTTCTTGCTGCTTGAATGATTTTGAATACCGCATTAGCGGAGCACCTTTACGCGAAACGGTTCTACGATTCCTACGCCTTCAGAAATACTTCTAAGTCGAACCAGAGTGGAGTGCGTGACTTCCTGGCCACTGGGCATGAGACGCATGCCATTGGCACTCATCAGATCCTCGTCCAGCACCATGCCAAGAACCAGTTGAGATGCCTTGACCAGCTTCGTCTCAACCTTATCTCTAGCGATATTGATCGAGCGCAATACCTTTCTAAGTTGCTCAGGGAAGATATCCGCACGTTTCTCGAGCTTGCCAACTGCCGCCACGGCAGACATTCCGCCGGCCACATAGTCATCAAGATCGGTTGCTGCGCGAATAATCAACGCGCCGAGAATATTCTTATCCCATTGACCAATGTCTGCGGGCAAAGACGCCAGGTCAAAGTCGTGCATCTGATTCGAGATCATTTGTGCAACGCCCTCCAGCCTGGGAATACTTGCCAGTAACTTTCCAGCCAGCTGCGGGTGTGATTCATACAGCGTCTGGTCCTCCGTCGAGAGACTTTGGCCAGCATAAATACGCGCCAGAGTGTCGACAGGAAGGGTAATGCAACCGATCTGAGACAACATGGCACCAAGACGGAACTGCCAGTCCTGATCCATTCCAAGACCTGCCGCCACATCATTCGAGTAGCGTTGAATACGCGCGGCCCTGGAATACGCGGCCGGATTAATCATGCCAAGAATCTCTGTGAGCACTCGCACCGCGCCGCTGAGCGTTTGCTCCAGCAACTGACGTTCGGACTGCACCAGCCGGTACTGCTCTATCCCGCCCTCCACCGCCGTCAGAAGGGCCTCTGTGGAACAGGGTTTCGTCAGGAATCTAAATATGTGACCGTCGTTAACGGCGTCGATGGTAGATTCAAGCTCGGCCTGACCGCTCAGGATCATACGAACGCTGTCAGGGCTTGCTTTGCGAACTTCCGAAAGAAACCTGGAGCCGTTCATTTGCGGCATACGCATGTCAGATACCACTACGGCATAAGGATCGTTATCGCGAACCTTTTGCAGTCCTTCTGCACCGCTGATAGCGGTATCAACTTCCAGCTTCTTACGTAGCTGGCGCCGAATCCCGTCAAGGATGTTGGGTTCGTCATCGACAAAAAGTACCCTCTCGGTCACGCAGCATCCTCCCTGTCGTCCTGTGTGCTATCCCGGCAGGCTTCCTGCCACTTCGGCCAGCTCTCAATGACTCCAAGCCTCTGCAGATATTCCACATCGACATGTAAAGCGGGATCGTTCGGGTCTGCGGCATCGACATCCAGAGCCAGCCGGCTCGCCACGTGTGCGATGCCTAAAACGTCAAACTCTTCGGAGCTGCCTGCCGAAGGTGTTTCATGAAACGCTACCGCTTCCACAACGGTGTCCGGCAATCCCCACAGTCCGAGCAGATACGCACCGACCTCACCATGCGTCGCACCCAGAATTTCCCTTTCTACGTCGGGCGCATAGCCGTGCTGGCCGCCGGTCCGTTCAAGAACCTCCGCATATTCTTCGGTTTTTTCTGTTACCAGCACCAGCTTGCCAACGTCTTGCAACATACCGGCCAGAAAGGCCTCGTCAGCCATCTTCTTCGGTACCTTCTGTTGCTTGGCAATGACTCTTGCCATCGCCGCACAGCGAGAGCTGAAGCTCCATTGTGTATCGATGTTAAATCCGCTGGTTTTCAGTTCCTTATATTCTGAAAAAACGCCATGGCCGAGCACCAGCGTGCCCAGAGTATCGAGCCCGAGAAAAGTTGCCGCCTGATCGGGTGATGTCACGGGATTCGCTATACCGAAGAACGAGGAATTCACCAATTGCAAGATCTTGGCCGTCATGCCGACGTCTTTGCCGATGATTTGGCCGATGTCGGTAAGTGATGAGTCGGGGTCCTGCAAACAGGCAACTATTTCCTGATAAGTCGCGGGCATGGTTGGTAGCTTGCCGAGTCCCGAAATCAGGCTCCGCAGTTCATCACTGCCAACGAGTGACTGTAGTGAATAGGCTCGCTCGATGGTCTTTTTGAGCGTTTCCGCTTCGCAGGGTTTGGCCAGGTACTGATGCGTAGGCCCGACCGATTTCATGATCAGTTCGGGGCTCGAATGCCCAGACAGGATTATTCGAATCGACTCGGGAGCAAGTATCTTGACCTCCGTCAATAGGTCCGCGCCATCCATACCCGGCATCTTCATGTCGGACACAACGATATCAAAATGGCTTTCTGCGAAGACTCGCAAGGCCTCTTTGGGCTCTGAAATGAATTCCATTTCCCACTCATGCCGCATACTGCGCATGGTTCGTTTCAGGCCCGCGAGGATATTTGTATCATCGTCAACAAACAGAATGCGTTTCATCGTGCTCCGCCTCCTCAGGCCGCCGCTTCAATAGATGATGGGTCTTCGATCGGAATGCGAATGGTGAAGGTGGTGCCCTCACCCGGTGTGCTATCAACCACGATGGTTCCCGAGTGTTTTTCGACAACCACTGCGTGCGCAATGCTCAATCCCTGGCCAGTGCCTTGGCCAACTTCTTTGGTGGTATAAAACGGGTCAAAAATACGTTTCTTGACGTGCTCGGGCATGCCGGAGCCTGTATCTGTGATGCGAATTTCTGCCGAGTCTTCCCGATTACATGTAGTTACCGTGATGGCACCCTTATCCGCGGACGATTCATCCAGCACGTCAGCGATCGCATGTGCGGCGTTGACGATAATATTCAGCACTACCTGATTAATGTCACCCGGCAGGCAACTGACTAGCGGCAAGCTACCATCCAGATCGATCTTCATATCAGCCACATACTTCCATTCGTTGCTGGCCACTGTAATGGTGCTTTCGATCGCTCTGTTGAGATCTACCATCGTTTTTTCCTGCGATGGGTGCGAGAATTCCTTCATTGCTTTGACGATCTTGGAGACGCGACTCACACCTTCGAGTGATTGCTCTATGGCCCGCGGTATTTCTTCCTTGAGATAGTCCACGTCCGCATCGTTCATTGCCTTCAGAAGCAACTCCGAGGGAACCGTTTGCGGGTCACCTGCTACCAGGCCTTCGATTGTGGAAATCATTGCGCCCAGATCGGAATAGGCTTCCTGAAGAAAGGTCGTATTGTCCCCGACGTATTGTGTGGGCGTGTTGATCTCATGCGCGATGCCGGCTGCCAGCTGACCGATGGATTCGAGCTTTTGTGCCTGGTTCAGTTGCCGCTGCATTTCCATCGTTTCCGTGACATTGCGACCGATATACACATAGCCGGAAACAGATCGATCCTCCCGGGTGATCGGCGAGAAGCTGCAATCGTGTTCAAGCAACTTGCCGCCGCGTGACTCGCTCAGCATGTGCCCTGCCCACGCCTCGCCCCGCGAAATAGCAGCTGCGACGGCCTCGTTAACGCCATCAGCCGATCTTTGCCAGCCGATCTCATTACGTTGCTTGCCCAGCAATTCCGTCGCCGTATAACCAAATTCGCGTTCGAACTGTGGATTGACATATTCGATGGCTCCGTCTTCACCGAGAACGACGATGCAATCGTTGGCGTGTTCAACGACAGCCGTCATTCGTTTTGAATTGGCTATCCATGCGTATTTTTCTGTGAGATCTCCGATTATCGCGGTGTAATACACACCCTCATCGCTTTCAATCTTGTCGATCAGTAAGCTGACTGGGAATTCAGTGTCGTCCTTACGGCGTGCAAACAGCCCGTGGTCGCGCCCTTTTTT
>JAJFKV010000066.1 GCA_021773055.1 Woeseiaceae bacterium | reverse complement strand
GTCGGCGTTGCCGGGCGGGTTGCCGATCCCTCCAGGACCGTTGTGGTCGAGGATCGTGGAGTCGCCGGTGAATGTCCACTGCTGGGCGTCGTGATCGAGGATCCCGCCGTTGTTGCCCCACGTGGTGGAGAACACCATCAGCACGCTCAGCGGCACCGGGCCGCCCCCGCCGGCACCGAACTCGTCGGCACCCGAATCGGGATCGGCGAGATCTCGCAACTCACCATCGATGTCGAAGTCGGTGACACCGATGCTGGCCAGGTCGACAGCCGGGGAGGCAGCCGAAGCCAGGTGATAGTTGCTCGCCTCGATCGGCGTGACAGCCGGGAAGACGATCGTGATGTTGGCCAGCTGACCGAGCTGGGGAGCCGCCTGACTCTGGATCTCCAGAGGCAGGTCGAGCACGAACAGCGGATCCACACCGAAGGTGTTGTTGGCCCCTCCGATGTAGATCTCGGTCATCACCGAGTTCTCCGGGCTGAGCAGCATCCCCGGTGCCATGTCGACGGTGCCCTCGTAGACCCCGATGTCGGGGACTCCAGCGGCGATCTGCACGATGTTGCCCTCGTCTCCGGCAGCCCCAGCCTGAACGAATCCGGCCTGGTTGTTCCAGAAGACGTTGTTCAGCAACACCGGATCCGAGAAGCCCGGATCACCGGCGTCGGCCGGAACATACAGAGCGCTGTGGGGCTGGGTGGTGAGGCCACCGGCCCGTGCACAACTGCTCCCGCTGCAAGCGAACCCACCCGCATCTTCGGCGGAGTTGGTGGACAGGTTGTTGGCGATCGTGTTGTGAGACACGTTGGCCACGCCTGCGTTGCCCAGATGGATACCACCACCCAGGTCGGTTGCCACGTTGTTGCCGATGAAGTTGTTGATGATCGTGATCGGATCATCAAGAGCGTGGAGCACCATGATGCCGCCGCCATCATCGCCAGACAGGTTGTGGAAGACCTGGTTGCGTTCGATGGTGACATCACCGATGCCGGAACCAAGCGGCGTTCCCGCCGAGATCTCGCCACCGATGAACATGGCTCCACCCTCATCGAACGATTCGTTGCTCTCGAAAGTGTTGTCGGCAATCGTGCCGGTGGCGCTACCGGTCTGGCTCAGACCACCGCCGTACTCGGCGCTGTAGTTGCCACACACACTGTTGTCGTGGAACGAGTAGGCGTTGTTGCCGTTGAAGATGCCAACACCGCCGGCGAGGCTCGTGCCGCCGTTCTGGATGACCCGGTTGTTGCGGATCTCCAGGCGATCGTTGCTGGCATCGGCCACGGTTCCCGGACCGATCGGGCCACCGGTCACGGGCACGACCCGTCCGTTGATGGTCCCGAAGCCGGTGCCGGCTGCGTCGTAGTAGCCACTGGAGTGCACACCGAGGTTGATACCGGCGCCGCCCTCACTGGCGTTGTTGGCCTGGATCGCCATGTTGGAGATCACCAGGTCATCGGCATGGCCATTGACATGCACAGCACCGTTCTGAGCACGACCGCCGGTGATACCGAAGCCGTCGAGCTGGAAGTTGGTGTGAGCGCCAGTGTCGGTCATGAGGAACTGGAAGGCCGGGCCGACCTCGACGTTCTGGTTGCCGTCCCAGATGAGCGAGGCGACAAGCGTCTCCCACGGGCCGAACATGTTGTTGTCGAGGAGGGAACCGTACGGCGAGACCACCGAGCCGGTGAACTGGGCGTAGGGAGTCTCCACCTGGCCCACAGGGCCCTGTTCGGTGGGGACACCCACGATGCCACCCGAGCCGTGGCCCTGAACGATCATGGCATCGTGCACCACGACCGACTCACGGTAGGTGCCTGGCGGCACCACGATGAGGGAGCCGTCGGTCCCGGGAATTGCCGCTTCGATGGCGTCCTGGATCACCTTGTCGTGAGCACCGACTCGAGGCAGGGCCTCGGTGACCGAGAGGTCGTAGCCCGCACCGAGCACGTGGAAGGTGATCGTGTTGGTGGGTGAATCAACCGTGGCTGCGCCCTGACCGAAGCTCAACTGGTGAGCTCCAGGCGCCAAGCCTGTGTCTGAAAGGTTGATGACCATCTCTGAGTAGAAGCTCAGCGGATCGTCGATCGTAGACCTGAGAGTGACGGTTGCGTCAGCGGTGACATCTACGCCACCGAGCTCGACGGTTACCGGAGTCAGAACCACCCCGTCGGCAGCAACGGTGGCAGGCGGCAGGGTGCCCAGGTTGATGCCATAGACGGTCCAGGCCTCAGGCAGATTGTCATCAGCGGCCCAGACCTGATCCACCTCGAACAGCTGAGGTGTGGCCGTGGGCAGCCGGCACGGGCCCGCAGCCAGCGACAACACCGGAGTGTCGGCCTTGGTCATGTTGCCAGGCCACGTATCGAGGATGTTGGGGTTGGTGATGTAGGTGCCGTCGTAGCCCCAGTTGGTCTGGCCTACTGGCAGATGGGTGTGACCGTGATCGTTGATGACGACCTCATACATCTGGGGACCCACACCACCGGGGGTGGCCCGGTTGATCGAGAAGGTCGACGGGAGAAGGGCCTCGTAGTGGCCGTTCTCATCAGTCCAGATCGTGGTGACGTGGTTGCCCGAGTGGTCATAGAAACCGATCGGCACATACGCCGCACCCTGCTGCTCGCCGAAGGTGAGCGAGTTCTGGTTGGCGGTCATGGTGAGGTCGTCGAGCACGAGGCCGAAGAAGCGGCCGGGCATCGGGACGGTCTCGGTGGACTGCCACGCCTGAGCGGGGTTGTCGTAGGGATCAACCGGATCCACGTTGTTGACGTACTCGGTGGCATCGAAGTTGCTGACGAACGGCGTAGCCATGTCGTTGCTCATCAGCTGCATGTCGATTCCGGCGTTGCGGAAGGGCTGAACCCTCACGATGCGCTTGTCACAGAGGCGAACCGGCTCTTGGCCCGTGTAGTTGCCGAGCTCATCGAAGGCGTCGTAGGGGCTTGCATATACCTCATCGAGCTGGGCGTAGTGGTACTCACCCGCACAACCCGAAGGCGGCAGGGCTGGCACATAGGCGTTGCCCTCATCGGTGTTGAGATCGTTTTCCTTCACGATCTGGTAGCCGACCGGAGCCTCTACCTCCACCACATAGAAACCGAATTCCATTCCTGTGAAGGCAAAGCCGCCGTTCCACGCACCGTCCTTG
>JAJFKV010000065.1 GCA_021773055.1 Woeseiaceae bacterium | reverse complement strand
ACGCCGACCCCGAATCCACGAGAAGGTGCAATCCATCATGGGCTTGTCAAACAATATTCGAGATCATCGATTCAAGAACGGCGAAATGACGCAGAAGCATCTCGCCGAACGCGTTGGCGTCAGCCGGCAGACAATGAATGCAATCGAAAACTGCCGACACGCGCCGACGGTTGATGTGGCAATTCGGACTGCAGATGTGTTTGGCATAACGGTAGACCAGCTGTTTGACCTCGACTATGACAGTAGGCCGGCACGCCGCGAGAAAGCAACGACGATCGCCGTGGATCGGTCAGAGGTCACCGTTGAAGAACCGGTCGAAATCGACGGTGAAGACGATCCGGCAGAGAAGGAAGCTGAGCAAGAGATCAGCCTGGCGAGTCTGCGCAACGTCATCAGCTGATAAGGCACGTCGGTGCTCAATCTGGGATCTCGCCTTCGATCGTCCGGGCCTTTGCAGTCAAAACCGGGCGTCGAACGATTACGACCTGCTCGAAATTGCAGGTGAACTCGCTTGCTTGCCGCGTCACTACCAGCAGCGAAGCGGCTGTAGTGACGCGGTGCTCTGAACCAGCGAGCACGTGCATTCTGGCGGGAATCTGCAAGTTCTCGATGAGTGACGCGGACTCAATTGCATGCTTTTTCCATGATACGAACGAATCTCCCTGCACACGAACGGACGCCTGTGGATTGATGCGAATAACCCCCAAATCGACCAAATTAGCCTTATTTGTGGACAAGATCCCATATTCAGAGTAATTTGGTTCGTATTATACGCAGCCGCTGCGTCAAAGCGGTACCTGGCAGGGGTATATCTGCACAGGGTCAAGGCTTGCTCTGCAGGCCGTTCGACCCGAGTCGGGATTAAAAAGCCCGGCATCTTCCATACCAGCTGAACTTCTACGTTCGGCATAGCTTGGCACTCCCGCCAGGCATCTAAAACGCATTTGGACGTCTCGTCCAGAATCTTTCATATGAGCGCCTATGGCGCATTTCTAGCCTATTGAAAAGGAGGTAATTGTTTACTCGTTATGAACCGGCCCTTTGGGCCAACTGGTGGTCCCCGACTGAACTCAAAAGAGTTCGTCGGCGAACCTGATAGAGGCTTCAGGCCTAAAGGGACTGGTGTCCCGTGACCTTTTTCCGATCTTTGATCGGACCTCGTACGCCTAACGGCTGCGAGCAGGTCATCCAAACTCACCAACGAGGCAATACGCACCATGAAAGACCTGAACTACCAGTTAAGCAAAATGTGTCGGGATAATCGAGACGGCAGTTTTTCAACACAGGCGACCCGGTCGAGGCTATTGGACCTGATCGCCAGTCAATTATTGGAGATAGGATTTCGACGCATGCAGCCCAGATCATTAAAACCAAAACACGTGAATGCCCTGGTCACTCACTGGCAGGAGAAGGGCATCAGTACCGGGACATTGAAAAATCGTCTATCGGCACTTCGGTGGTGGGCGAAGAAAATCAACAAGCCGAGCATCATTGCCGGGGACAACAGCACTTACGGCATCGGCAAGCGAGCGTATGTCGCCAAAGTACCCAAGGCACAGGAACTGGATGAGAAGAAGCTGTCATTGATTTCGGATCAATACGTCTGCCTGAGTATTCGATTACAAGCGGCCTTCGGTCTCAGACGTGAAGAAGCGATCAAGTTCAGTCCGAGCTACGCGGCACAGGACGATCACATCAAGCTCAAACCCAGCTGGACCAAGGGCGGTCGGGCGAGAACAGTGCCAATTACAAATGAAGACCAACGCCGGTTGCTGGAAGAGGTCAAGACATTGGCCCGGGGTGGTGCACTAATACCGCCCCACCTGAACTATGTGAAGCAGCTTCACCGTTACGAGAAACATACTGCAAAAGCAGGGCTATCTCAGCTGCACGGATTGCGTCACGGCTATGCTCAGCGGCGATATTTCGAGCTCACCGAACGGGTTTGTCCAGTGGCGGGTGGGTTGTCATCGAAGGATCTTAATCCTGTACAACGAGCACTCGACCATGAGGCACGAGCCATTATCAGCCGCGAACTTGGCCACGCTCGGGTTGAAATAGCAGCGGTGTATCTCGGCCGATGAAATCAGCGGATTCAAACGTCATTTTGTTACCGCGGCTTGTGCGTCTTCGCGACGCACCTGCGTACCTCGGCATGGACCGCAACCGCTTCAACAACGAGGTCCGGCCGCATCTCACCAACATTCCTATCGGTCGGCAGGGTATCGCCTTCGACCGGCTTGAACTGGACGCCTGGGTGGAGGATTATGTCTCACGCAACGGGCGTCCCGCGGCAGAAAGGAGAAAGCCATGGGACGTAGAAAGATGCCAGGACTCATCAATCGCGGTGGGGTCTGGCACATCGACAAGAAAATCCGAGGTCAGCGCCTTTGCGAAAGCACTGGCGAGCACAGCCTCGAAAAAGCGGAGGAATACTTAGCCAAGAGAATCGAGGAAACACGCAAGGCGCTGATCTACGGAGAGCGGCAGAAACGCACTTTTCGACAAGCGGCGACGAAGTACCTGATCGAGAACCGAAATAAACGAAGCATCGCCGACGATGCACTGCATCTGAAACAACTCGATGCCTTCTTAGGCGAATTGGATCTTCGCTCGGTTCACATTGGAACACTTCAACCGTTTATTGAAATGCGGCGAAAGGCAGGCATCAAGACCAAGTCCATTAATTTGGCATTGGGCGTGGTGCGGCACATTCTCAATGTCGCGGCTTCGGAATGGCTGGATGACACCGGCCTGACCTGGCTTGAACATCCGCCGAAGATCAAGCTGCTCAAAGTAACCGATGCGCGTAAGCCCTACCCTTTATCTTGGGATGAGCAGACGCGACTGTTTAGAGAGCTACCGGACCATTTGGCCCGTATGGCACTCTTCAAAGTCAACACCGGTTGCCGCGAGCAGGAAGTTTGCAGTCTTCGTTGGGATTGGGAGATTGATGTACCGGAACTCGATACGTCAGTATTTCTGATCCCCGAGGAGCGGGTAAAAAACGGCGAAGAAAGACTGGTCGTTCTCAACAAAGTCGCAAAATCAGTTGTTGAGAGAGCGCGCGGTCAGAACCGCTTACACGTCTTTACCTACTGCGGCAGACGTCTGACGAAAATGAACAACTCCGGTTGGCAGACCGCCAGGAGAAAAACCGGGTTGTCGCAGGTACGAGTCCATGACCTAAAACATACGTTTGGTCGACGACTCAGAGCTGCGGGTGTGTCATTCGAGGATCGACAGGACCTGTTAGGCCACAGGTCGGGACGGATAACGTGCCACTATTCGGCGGCCGAACTCGGTAACCTCATTGAGGCTGCAGACAAGGTTGCACGACAGGGGTCCCGCAAAAGTCCCGCACTGGTGGTGTTAAAGAAAAAAGCAGCTAGCGCATAAGGCACTAACTGCTTGATTTAATTTCGAAAATTTGGCGCGCCCGGAGAGATTCGAACTCCCGACCACCTGGTTCGAAGCCAGGTACTCTATCCAGCTGAGCTACGGGCGCATAGTCAGGTGGCGTACGATACAGCAAATTCAGTGGGCTTTAAACGGCCGCCTGAAAAACATGAATAGCCCTGCCAGCAGCACAAACAGCGAGGCATACATCGAGATTCGCCAGTTGCTGGTCGCCGCTCGCACAATCTGAAAACGCTCCACGTAGATCGTTTCACAAGCACCATCCCCCGTATCGAGCCGCGTCGTACTGGTACCGCGAGTGCCACTACCCGCGCTGCCGTAGCTCGCCAGATAACCTCGAATGTGAATCTGGTCGCCCACCTTGATGGCCTGCACCTGATCGCGAATATATTCGTCATCTGAGATCAGGTGATTGTTCGATAGCTGGTACATGTCGAACGAGTCCCACGCCTCCTGATCTCGTGTCTTAACGTTGCAGGTAAATATTCCGTTCCAGAAATCGAGTTTTTGCAGCTGGGCACCGGCGGTGTTGTCACCCCAAACGACACACACGTCCAGCATATTGAGATGGTCGTTCGCGAGTCGGTGCATGCGGCTATTGTTGTCGTGATGCCGATAAGAAACGATCATGCCAACGATGTCGTACGCATACTCCGGCGCGACATGGTATTCGACACCTTCATAAGCGACATCAAACGGGTGCTTGCTCGTCGGTGCTTGCTGCGGCGCATTCGCGATCTCGGGCACGTAATCGATATTGCCGGGCAGATCATTCCTGTTCCAGAACGACACCAGCAGCCAGACAAAGCTGGCAACGATCAAAACGTTCGTAAATTTCACTTGTCCAACCAGTGTCGCTCTAGCTAACGCTCACTCCAGGCTCTTCTTCATGTCACCGAGAATGGCCACGTAGATGCCCTGGCAAAAGTTCTGAATTTCCTCGTCGTTTTGTTCCCAGCTTGAAGTCCACTCAACTCGTGAACCACCGCTCTCCGTCGCCTCAACAAAAACCCGGCCAATATAATCGGTCATCCCGTCTTTGGTCACCGGCGGCGGGCCATCATCGATGCTGTAGGAGAAATTCATGGCCTCGTCGTCAAGCGTCAGCAGCGTTTCGTGAAATGCGCCATTAAGTACGCGGCCCGCACCAGGTTCATCACCTGGCTTGTCGCCAACTTTGTCTACACCAGTGATAACGTTCGGCGCCCAGCCCAACTCATGAAAATTGCGTATCGTCTGCCAAACTTTGTCGGCCGGCGCATTGATCTCAATGTCCTGAAAAGTGCTTCCCATCATTCTCTCCTTCTCACTAAAAGATGCGGTTTCGGCCCAGTGTAGCTAGGCCGCCCTGTTTGCAACAACTTGTAATAGCTCAAGGTCGCTCGACCCTTCGCTTAGTGCGGCCAGCAGGCCGGCACCAAAATGAAACGCATCCCCTGCGACAAGGCTTTCCTGCGCTTCTTCGCCTCGTCGCACCACCACGTTGCCCTGCAATACGACGGTAAATACCATTTCGCTGTCGCAACTAAAGGCTGTGGATGGCATTGGACCAGCAGCCCTGATGACCTGCACCGACACCAGGCCATTGGTGGCTTCCCCAATTCCTAGATCTCTGCTTTCAAGGCCTGCGCACGGGCCTGGGAGCCACTCCGCCTTGCTGGATTGGTGTCGCACGAATCGTTGACCACCGAAGTCACGATTCGCGTCGATACTGGCATTTGGCAGTTGCATGTCGTGGTCGACATGCGTCTCGTGTTCAGCCGGACTGCTGACTTCGATCACCTCCATTTGATCGGAACACTCAAGAACGCGATGCCGTATATGCGGCGGCTGCAGTACACAGTCACCCGCCTGCATGACGAACGGTGGACCCTGGTCTTCGTAAACAACCTTCACCCAACCGCTATAGCAATAAATCATCTGAAATTCGATGTCGTGATGATGCACATAGTCCGGTACCGGCCCGCCGTTCGGAATACGAATATGGGAGGCGATGTAACGGCCATCGAGACGACCAGGAATAAGGTCGCGGTATTGCATGCCCGCGCGGCCTGTCCCCCACTCCCCGTCCCCGACCTGTTGCGACTTTTCTTCCTGCTCAAGGCAGACACGTACACCGTGACCAGACAGCTTAACAACACGCGGTGCGTCGGCTGGAAAAATCAAATCGATTCGAAAACCGAGCTCATCGGTATAAAAAGTAAGCGCCGACCCTAGATCAGCACACTTCAGTACGATCTCTATGACTCCACCGCATAATCATCGCCATAAAACTTGGCCGTGCTGCGAGTGTGAAAATTGATCGCCTTGATCGGCTCGTACCTGGGCTCGCCGAGACCCGGCAACACATCCAGAATCTCGTCCTCCCAAACATAAACAGCCATCGGGAATGAAATTCTCGGCGTGCTGGAACACGAGCCGTCCGCAGGATTGCCGACACGATGTGTCGTTGATGGCAGTCGGTCGTTGCTGATGCGCTGCATGTAGTCGCCCGTATTAATTATGAGAGAACCTGGTGGTGCCTTAAGTCGAACCCACTTGCCGCTGCGGTGATTCCATACCTGCAGTCCATCAACGCGCGGCGCGGGTAGCAGCGTAAACAAGTCGACGTCTTCATGCCCCAGCAACCGGCCGGCACCCGTTTGCACCTGGCTATCGTTCAACGGCGGATAGTAGTTCAGGCGCAATCCGAAATTCGTCTGCGTCAGTTTTTCATCGTAGAGGTGTGGATCGCAGCCAAGACTTTGCAACATCGCCTGCGTGATCGGTTTGAACAGCCGCTCGTGACTCAAAACCAGGCGGCGAAACTCGCGTTCGAATTTAGTGTCGGGCCAAAATTGTGCGGCCTTGAAGTCCGGCGTTTGATCCAGATCGAAAGCCCGCCGACACATTACCCAACCTTCCACCTGGTCCGGGTGAATATCGCTGGTTTCCTCGATAGGAAAATAGCCCTGATTAACCGAACCCTGCCGCTCCGCGCGGAACTGCATTTTTTGATCGAGTGACTGCGACTCAAAGAACTCAACGACAAGATCGTGCATCTCTTCATACAGAGACATATCAACGCCGTGTCCCGTCAGGACCGAGAACCCGATCTCCTGCACGGCAGCACCGAACTGATCTACAAATTTCGCCTTATCTCTGGCGTCGCCATGAAGGAATGGGGCGATGTCGAGTGTTGCGATTTCGTAGTCTTCATCGAACACATCGCTGTCGTGCTCGGCGAGACGATAGGTATGACTCTTTTCCACCTGATCGTAGCGTGCGAATTCCCGATTGAGAGCATGAATGTCAGTCATCTTCAGAGCATACTCCTCGCGTGGGACCTTTTGATTTAGCTAATTGAATCAGCGACATACGCGACCAGTAAGCCGCCAAGCACCAGCGGCACCACCCATTTGAGCCAAACCAGGTAGAGTCGCCGGACGCCGTCTGTTCTGCCACCGAAAATTTGACTGGCTGCGACGGCCTTGTCACATCCCCACAGAAGTGCGATGACAGTCAGGGCGCTGCCCAGCATTTGCATGCCAGAGCCGAAGACCAGATCCAGCGTACCAATGATCTCCGGGTTCAGGGCCGAGGGCAACATCAACAGTGCTTCGCAAACACCAACGATGAATATCGCTCTGATCAGGGGCACTTTGAAACTGTCTGTGAGTGCGGCAACAATGACCTGAAACGCTGCGATGGTCGACAGGAAGGCCATCATCCAGAGGCCGATCAAAAATATAGCGCCGATGATGCGCCCTGCCGGTATCTCGGAAAACATGCGCGGCAGGGTCTCAAATATGAGCATCGGGCCGGCCTGCATATCAAGACCCAGCGCCAGAACTGCCGGCACAATGAACAGAGCAGCCAGTAGTGCCGCACCGGCATCACCAAATCCGGTGGCGACCGCCGTCCGAGGAATGTTCGTGTCGTCGCGAAGGTAGCTGCCGTACACAAGATAAAAGGTGCCACCCAGACTGAGCGAGAAAAATGCCTGGCCCAGCGCCGCAAACAGGCTCGTCGCTGTCAGGGCTGAGAAGTCCGGTTGCAGGAACTCGCCCAGCGCCGCGATGGCCCCCGGCAATCGCAACGACATAACGATGAGAACGATGATCATGACGCCAAACAACGGCACAAACAATTTGCTGGTGCGTTCGATGCCATTACTTACGCCACGATGTATCACCACCAGTGCCGCGATGACCACCAACGCGGCAATGCTCGCCTGCAAAACGCCATTGCCGAGCATTGCCTCATAGGTCGGAATCGAAACCTCAGAGAACCCTGTCGACACCGCGAACCAGGCCGAGAAAGATACATTGCCAATAATAACGACGTAATAGGAGTTCGCGACAAATACTGTCAGAACGAGCAAATAGCCCAGCCATCGACCAAAAGGACCAAACGCACGTTGCATGGCACCGATCGGACCATGGCGAGCGTATCGACCAAGAGACCATTCCGCGGTGACCGCTGGAATGGCGAAAATAAGAACGAATACGATGTAGACAACCAGGAACGCACTGCCACCGTGCTGCCCCATCATGTACGGGAAACGCCAGACATTGCCAAGCCCGACGGCCACGCCGATCATTGTCAGTGTCGTGGCGAGACGTGTGCCGAAGAGTTCTCGAGCTTTCAAAGTCTTGAGTACCTCATGCGTGGTAAGCCTGAGAGAGAACGTTGGGTGGTGCCGCAAGCAATTGCGGAATATAAGTATAGAAAGAACCAGCTAGAATGGTAAGTTCAACGCCAAATTCTACCCAAGACCCAAAGGATATATTGTGTCCAACGAACCGGCCCGTGCGCTCCGTGCCGCAATTGCGCTTATTCTCAGTACAACCCTTTTCCCACTCGCGGCAAGTTACGCCCAATCAGACAATGATGACGACTCGTATATCGAAGAGATCATCGTTACGTCGCGTTACAGAGCTGAGAAGCTCTCAGACGTGCCGGATTCGATAACGGCCTTCACTGCAGCCGCCATAGAGCAGCACCGCATAGAACGTATCAACCGCGTCGCATCACTGACACCAAACCTGCGTTTTTCCGACGATCAGGAAGTGGGTGTCAGCACGCTCGTTATTCGTGGTATTCGGCAAAACCGCGGCACCGGGCAGCCACCGGTGTCATTTCGCATCGACGGTGTCAGCGCAACCAACAACCTGCTGACGACGCAGGAACTGTTTGATATCGAGAGCGTCGACGTCTTACGCGGACCGCAGGGTGCGCTGTATGGTCGCAACGCAATCGGTGGCGCAATCCTGATATCAACTCGACAACCTACCACCAAGCCGGAATACGGTTTCCGGGTTACCGCCGCTGAGGGACAGGACTACAGCGTCTCCGGCAGTGCGTCAGGACCGATTACGGACGAAAACCTGCTTTACCGGGCGTCGTTCCGTGTGCAGGACCGCGAAGGTCAGTTGCGTAATACCTTTCTCAATAATCAGTTCGTTGACTATAAAGAGTCGACGGCATTTCGTGGCCGCGTACTGTACAAAGCCAGCGAAAAACTTTCCATAGACTTACGTGCACAGGTCCTCAATCAGGAAGGTGGCTCGGGTTACTTCATGCCGGGAAGCGAAGGTTTTTTGCCATTGCCCCCACCCGCCGCGCCTATCCTGTTTGGTAACCCGACCTATATCATTCAGTCCAATCGCATCGGCGAGTCGTTTGTTGACTCAACTGAAGTCTCGGCCAAGGTCGATTATGACTTCGGCTGGGGCACCTTAAGCTCGATTACTTCATACACCGATGTCGACTCGGGCAACGATCAGGACCTCGACCAAACGCTGTTCGAAGCCATCGACATCATCGTTATCGACGAGTCTGAGACCTTCGCACAGGAAGTACGCCTGGTCTCAAACTCTGACAACGCATTTCGCTGGGCCGCAGGCGTTCAGTACTTCAGCCAGGACCGTTTTCGCTCGCTTGCGACAACCTTCCTTGGTTTTCCCGTTCCGCCCGCTGCGCAGGATTTGAAACTCGAAAACTTCGCCGCGTTCGGCAACTTCAGCTATGACATCCGGGACGACCTGGAACTCACGCTCGCTTTTCGCTACGACGAAGAAACCCCGGAAGACACGACTCAAGGCAAGAGTGAAACCTTTAACGAGTTTCAGCCCAAAGCAAGCCTGGCCTACAGTTTCCGCGAGGGACTTCTCGGCTACGTAACGGTTGGCAAGGGATTCCGCGCCGGTGGCTTTAACAACCTGGCGCCGGGCAGTAATTTCATGCCTGGCTTCGACAAGGAATCACTGGTCAGCTACGAGACCGGACTCAAAGGCACTGCGTTCAGCGGACGCATGCGTGCTGGCCTGTCCTTGTTCCTCATCGACTACACCGATCAGCAATATTTCCTGTTTGACCAGACCGGTACTCAGGCGAACATCAACGTTCCGAAGAGTGAAATTACGGGTGGCGAACTGGAAATCACCGCACTACCAGTCGATTCATTGCAACTCAACATCGGCTTTGGCTTTACCGAGAGTGAGATCCAGGAGTACGAAGACGTTCCTGGTGTTCTCGTCCCGGCCAGCGAAATACTCGGCCGAAACGTTCCGGGTGCCCCGGTCTGGAGCCTGAACCTCGCTGCACAACACACGATGGCATTGCCGAACGACCTGAACCTTGTCAGCCGCATTGACTACGAGCACCGTGACAAGACCTACTGGACACTCGATAACCTCGACGTTCAGCCCGCCTACGATCTCACCAACCTGAGTGTGGCGCTGGAAAGCGAGCGCTGGACGACCCGGCTGTACGTCAATAACGTATTCGACGAGGATTACATCGAGTGGTTTTTTGCCGCACGCTTCATCGGTTTACCAGCCGATATCGCATGGCCGAGCAAACCACGGCAAGCCGGGCTGGAGTTCTCGTTCAGGTACTAGGAATAGCAATCTCTGTCTGCAGTTGACGAATTTTGGCGTCCAGTTTTTGCATGCGTTGTTCCTGTTCGCGCACGCTCTTCTGATCGTCAAAACTCGCTGACTTGAGACGATTCTGCTCCTGCTGGATTTGGCACCGCAGCTGCTTTAGTTCATTGCCAAACCGTTGTTCGTCGGTCTTGGAAATAGCTCGGTCCTTGTGTCGGAGTCGCTCCGGCGTGCGTCGTTCCACATCGACAGACCTCTCACCCTTGCCAAGGCGCGATTCGAGTTCGCGCACCTGAGTGGACATCAGGGCTGCCTGCTGATTCATGCGGGACACAAAATCCAGATCGCTCTGGCGGTGCTGTACCGTCTTCTGGGCGAGCGCCGGCTGGCTGATTATCGAGCCAAGAATCATTGCGGTGAAAAGCGATTTTGCGGTGAGAGCTTGGATCCGGGACATGTGGTTTCTCCAGGTGACTCCATAATAACAGACAACAAGAAGGGCTAAATTGCGTCTCAATCAGGGCTCCGGGCATATATACTTGCCGCGCCCTGCTACCCCGGTTAATCCCATGAATAAACCCGAACTCCTGTCGCCCGCCGGCACACTCAAAAATATGCGCTATGCGCTTCGCTACGGCGCCGATGCTGTCTATGCCGGGCAGCCCCGCTACAGCCTGCGCGTGCGCAATAATGAGTTCAGCAAAGAGGAAGTCCTGGGCCAGGGAATTGAAGAGGCGCACGCAGCAGGAAAGCTGTTTTTCCTCGCGAGCAACATCGCAGCGCACAACAACAAGTTAAAGAACTACCTGCGCGACCTCGAGCCAATCATTGAAATGGGCGCCGACGCGCTGATCATGTCCGACCCCGGCCTGATCATGATGGTGCGGGAGCGCTGGCCCGATGTACCCATACACCTGTCCGTGCAATCCAATGTCGTTAACTACGCGGCCGTGAAGTTCTGGCAGCAACTCGGGCTAAAACGAGTCATTTTGTCCCGCGAACTGTCGCTGAAGGAAATCGAGCAGATTCGCGAGCAGTGCCCGGATATCGAGCTGGAAGTCTTCGTCCACGGAGCGCTTTGCATCGCCTATTCCGGTCGCTGCCTGTTATCCGGCTACCTGGCCCATCGGGATTCCAACCAGGGCGCGTGCACGAATACCTGCCGCTGGAAATACAACACTTACGAAGCACGCGAGACCAGTACCGGCGACGTGTTGCCGGTGGCATTGCTGGAAGAGCAGCAGCGTCCCGGTGAGTTGATGCCCGCATTTGAAGACGAGCACGGTACCTACATCATGAACTCCAAAGACTTGCGAGCCGTGCAACACGTACATGCGCTGGCATCCTTAGGTATAGATTCGCTCAAGATAGAAGGCCGTACCAAGTCCGCCTATTACACCGCGCGCACGACACAGGTGTACCACCGGGCGATCGAAGACGCGGCGGCGGGCAGACCCTTTGATATGGGCATGATGGACGAGCTGGAAGGCCTGTCAAACCGCGGTTACACCGAGGGCTTCTACCGCCGTCACCCGCCGGCTGAGTTTCAGAATTACGAACTTGGAGCATCGCGCTCGGACCGCCAGCAGGTGGTTGGTGAAGTGCAGGACATGAATGACAACTGGCTGAGCGTTGATGTAAAGAATCGCTTCGAAACAGGTGACTTAATGGAGCTTGTGACGCCATCGGGCAATGTGTCTTTCAAGATGACTGATTTATTGAGTCATGAGGGCAAGGCCATCGATGCGGCCGCCGGTTCCGGCCGTGTCGTGAAGATCCCGGTTCCGGAAGAAATTGATCCGGCGATGATTGACGAGTTCGCGCTGCTGGTTCGTTATTTACCCAACACTGTCGATGCCGCCGACCACTGACGGATACGTTTGATTTCATCGCTATCAATATTAAGCGACTCCAGGAACTCCTGGTGGGCCAGCGGTTCACGGGCCTCGAATCCCCGATGCCAGTTACGCATGTCGTCATCGTTCATGCCGGCCGCGCGCATGATGTCCGACCACCGTTCCTTGCTCATCGCCGGTCGCGGCGAATCCGTACCCTGTTCGAGAATCGCCAGCAGTGACTGCTGCTGGCGGCGAAGGTCCTGGATCTCGGTTTCCATGTGCGAAAAGCGTTTGCGAAGAATTGCCTCGTGCGCCTGATCGTCATCCTTTGCCAGTAACTCGCGGATATCCCGTACCGGCACCCCGTAGGATCTGAAGCCAGTGATCTGCTGCAGGCGCTCGACCTCCTCGTCCCCATACCAGCGATAGCCGTTGGCTGCCCGGCTGGCAGGTTGCAGCAAGCCCTCACGCTCGTAATAGAGAATCGTAGCCCG
>JAJFKV010000064.1 GCA_021773055.1 Woeseiaceae bacterium | reverse complement strand
GGGACCGGAACAATACCCACGTTCGGCTCGATGGTGCAGAACGGATAGTTCTCGGCCGCGATCTCGTTCGCGGTCAGTGCATTAAACAGGGTCGATTTGCCAACGTTCGGCAAGCCGACGATGCCACAGGTAATTGCCATTATTCGTCTCTTGTATGTAGTTCTTTCTGCGCCGCGTTCAGGCTTCCGTCAATCAGCAACGGCAGCACATTAATCGCGTCGTCAATATTGTCTGCAAGCGCACGTTCAACATCCGCGGAACCGCGTTTCAGAACGTGGCCCGTCACCTGGCTTTTCTCACCAGGATGGCCAACACCCAGTCGCAAGCGGGTGAAATCGGCACCGCAATGGCGGATGATGTCACGCAGGCCGTTGTGGCCACCGTGCCCACCGCCCTGCTTCAGGCGTGTAGTGCCTGGTGGCAAGTCGATCTCATCGTGCGCCACCAACAACCCGGTGGCCTTCAATCTGTAGTAGTCGAGCACGCCACGAATTGGTCCGCCGCTGAGGTTCATATAGCTCTGCGGTTTAACGAGCCAGATATCCTCGCCGTTCAAGCTGACCTTGCAGCAATCTGCATCAAACTTCTTCTCATAGCGAAAACTGCCGCCATACTTTGCCGCCAGCGCGTCCACAAACCAGAAACCGGCGTTGTGAAGTGTGCGCTCGTATTTTTCCTCGGGGTTGCCAAGGCCGGCGATTAATCGGATCGATGTCGTCATTGCGGGGCAATCTTAAACAAAAAGACCGCCAGATGGCGGTCTTTTCACTTTTCTTGCGAACAAGCTTACTCGTCGCCGGACTCGTCGCCGGAAGCTTCTGCTGCAGGTTCGTCGCCTGCTGCTTCGCCTTCTTCGCCGGCTTCTACTGCTTCGTCCTCGACTTCTTCTTCCTCGATCACTATTTCCTTGATCACGTGAATCGAGACCATAGGCTGGTCATTATCAATGCCTGGGGCCAACTGAGGAATCTCAACACCCTCTGGCAACTTGATTTCGGACAGATTCAACATTTCGTCCAGTTCCAGCTCGGAAATATCAACTTCGAGATATTCCGGCAAGTACTTCGGCAGACAAGACACTTCCACGTCGTTCAGAAGGCGAGAAACGCTACCACCGCCAGTTTTGATGCCAGGAGCAATATCTTCGCCGATAAAATGAAGCGGAACATTCATCTTGATTTCGACATCATCAACGATGCGCTGGAAATCCATGTGCATGATCATGTGCTTGGCAGGATGGCGTTGCAGATCCTTCAGAATCGCAGCCTGACTTTTGTCGTTGACCTGGATGTTCAGGATGCTCGAATAGAACGACTCGTTCTCGAGTTGCTGCAGTACTTTGTTCTGGTCAAACGCTAGTGCGCGCGGCGGACGCCCGGCACCGTAGATGATTGCTGGAACTTTTCCCTGGTGACGCAGGCGGCGGCTCGCACCTTTCCCCTGATCTGCCCGGAGTTCCGCAATCAGATCGAAATCGTCACTCATGACTCTTCTCCACTAATTACTTGATTTTGCTGAATTTATTTCAGACATTAAAAACGCGTGAATCGCGACCAATCCACGCAAGGGCGCGCATATTAACTGATGCCGGAGACCGGCGCTACCCTGTTGTGTCGGGCTGGTCGGCGGGCGGGATACTGTTTTCAGGAAATAAAGCGCAGCGAAGCGAGCCATTCCAGTAAACAGTATCCCGCCCGACGGCCAGCTAATCCACGTACAGCGAAGAAACCGACTCATCGTCGGATATCCGTCGCATTGTCTCGCCCAGCAGTTCCGCCGTTGAGAGCTGCCGGATCGTCGCGCAGGCCTTTGCCTCCTCGTTGAGCGGGATCGTGTCGGTGACGACAACCTCGTCCAGGCTGGACTCGGTAATTCGGGCCACAGCCGGGCCGGACAAGACCGCGTGTGTAATGTAGGCCGCAACGCTTTTTGCGCCTTGATCTTTAAGTGCACCTGCCGCATGACATAAGGTGCCGGCGGTATCGACCATGTCATCGATCATGACGCAGTTCTTGCCGTCAACCTCGCCGATGATATTCATGACTTCCGACTGATTCGCCTTGTCACGACGTTTATCGATAATGACAAGATCCGCATCGCCGAGACGCTTCGCCAGAGCTCGGGCACGTACTACACCACCGACATCGGGTGAGACTACTACCATGTCCTCGTACTTGTGTTTCCACACATCGCCAAGCAGCAAAGGTGAGGCATAGACGTTGTCGACTGCGACATCAAAGAATCCCTGAATCTGGTCCGCGTGCAGATCGACGGTAAGGACACGATCGACACCCGCTGTGCCAAACATTTTCGCAACCAGTTTAGCCGTAATGGGCACGCGCGAGGAGCGTGGGCGACGGTCCTGGCGAGCAAATCCGAAATACGGCACCACAGCCGTGATACGCGCGGCAGATGCGCGCCTGGCCGCGTCAACCATGACCAGTAACTCCATGAGGTTCTCGGAAGCCGGCGGGCAGGTTGGCTGGATGATGAACGTCTCACGACCCCGAATGTTCTCAAGAATCTCAACGTTAATCTCGCCGTCTGAGAAACGGCCAACCTGGGCACGTGCCAGCGGAATTCTTAAGTAACGAGCAATGTCCTGCGCGAGTTGCGGGTGGGCGTTGCCCGTAAATACCGCCGTTGTTGCCAGATCCACGTTGCCTCCTTGGGCGAGAAATGGCTGGGGCGGCAGGATTCGAACCTGCGGTACACGGGATCAAAACCCGATGCCTTACCGCTTGGCTACGCCCCAATCAGGGTGATGGTGTGGTAATTCCGGCGTAGTGTGCTGTCACGCATCGTCACTGTCAACGCTGAAAGGACTCAAAGGGGTCCGACCCCTTTTCCACGAAAGGGGTCAGACCCCTTTCACTCGAAGAACGACCATTTGTCGATGACCATCCGTACGCGGGTATCCGGGTTGGTGGCTGTCAGTTTGCGTGGCAGTTGCTGTCCCGCGCTCTCCCGATAGCGCGAAATTTTAACATTCCAGTGACTTTGCTCGAGATTGACCAGGAGGCCTGCGTCATCAATATCAGTAACCGCCTCACTGCCCGGATCCGGGATGCCCAGCGCCCAGTATCTTAATGACGCGACGGGAATCGTCCATCCGTAGCGGTAGTAAAGCTCGGTTTCCGGATCTATCAACGCCGTCTTTTTGCCATCCTTATCCGTCAGGACAATAGCGCCTTGCGAGCCCTCGATAATCACAGTGCCGATACCCAGCGGGCCGCTGACGGTTGCATAGAAATGACCACCGGTCTGCGTCCAGTTGAACTTGCCGTTAAATCCCTCGTCTCCGGCTTTCACCGCGATGCGGCCGCGGAATTCCCAGTCGCGGACCTCGCCAAGAACCTGCCGGCGAAGCTCCCAGGAACTGATATCCGGGAGATCAACGCTGGGCCGGGTGCTTGCGCAGCCCGACAGGACGAGCAGGCACAAGCCAAGCCCTGAGAGGCGGATGACCCGGCGCTCAGGGCGTTGGTGGGAAAAATCGTTCGCGAACATTTCTCAGTAACCCGCTGTCCGGGGATTTTTTCTCGGCGGACTCCAGTAACTCCAAAGCCTCATCGCGGCGCTCAAGAACCGCCAGGACCTCGACGATATGTGACGCAACCTCGTGATCAGGCAGCCTTTCATAGGCCTTCTGCAATTCGACCAGCGCCTTTTCATGCCGTCCCAGCTTGTGCAAAACCCATCCCAGGCTGTCGATAATCGCGGGACTTTCGGGTTCGATCTCAAGCGCTTTACGGATCAGTTCTTCCGCTTCCTCGAACTGGTCTGTTCGGTCTGCCAGCGTGTAGCCCAGCGCATTTAAAGCGGAGGCACTGTCTGGCCAGCGCTTTAACGCCTGCCGGTATTCGATAACAGCCTCATCGATGCGCCCGATTCTGAGGAGTAACTCAGCTCGGCCGAGGACCATGTTTTGGTTGTCAGGACGATACTTGATAGCCATGTCAAAAAGCGCCAGGCCTTCGTCATAGCGTTCAAGCGAAATCAGCAACTGCGCTTTTAGCGCGACTACCTCGACCGCGTTGTTCGGCGACGCGGCGGCAAAATCGTCGAGCAATTTGAAGGCACCATCGACATCGTCGAGCTGGTGTGCCAGCAAGGCACTGGCGCGGCGTTGCGAAAATACCGTATTCGAGCCATATAGCACCTCTTTGTATAAGAGCACAGCCCGATCGTATTGCTCGCGATAATCAGCAATACGGGCCAGGTAGTAGAGGGCATCCATACGGTACTCGCCGCTGGCCAGCAGGTCCTCGAAATCGTCCCACGCGGCATCCAGGCGTTCCAGACGAAAATTGATGATCGCCATCAGGCGTAACGCGTCAAGACGCCCACCCTGCTCCAGCAGCACCTGGTTGACCTGGCTCAACGCGTCATCGTCACGGCCCGTCAGCATATACATGAGCGCGAGTTCCATGCGCGCATCGGGATCCGGCTGTGGGCTGTCGCCAATCAAGTGAGCAAGATACTCGATAGCCTTGTCCTTCTCACCCTCGAACATTAGCGCTCGCGCGTACAAGAGCTTCGGCCGATCGTAGTCCGGGTCCAGCTCCATGGCGCGCGTCGCTCGCTCCTTGGCGTGTTCGACCTCACCGGCCTGCAACGCCAGCACGGCGACCGCATAATGCGCCATCGCGGAATCCGGATAAGGTTTCGCCAAAACACGCATGAGCTTGTCGGCGCGTTCTGGCTGTCGCTCGTCTGACAGGTAGCCGAGCAACGACAAGAGCCGCTTGCCAGGATCATCGGGATCCGCTTTTATCAGACGCTCAAACTGGCGCCGCGAATTTCTGAGATCGTCGAGACGAAAATACAATTGGCCCAAAAAGGCGCGCGCCTCGTCACTATCCTTGTCGAGTTTGACCCAGCGCTTGGCCGACAGCAGTGCCTCGTCGTTGAAGCCGTAGGAAAAGCCCAGACGAGTCGCTTTGCGGGCGAGTTCAACGCTGTTGCTGAGCTCAGCGGCTTTGCGGTATTCGATCGTCGCCTTGAGGTATTCATTGCTCTGCAGCGCCAATTCGGCCTGCAAAATGTGCGCACTTGCCCCTGATGAGGCGTTCCCATCGGCCAGTACTGGGGCAAAAATTGAGGTGATCGTCAGGAAAAATAGCGTGATCAGCGTATTTGCTGACAGCCATCGGCAGTTCTCTAGCATAAATATTTCGTCCGTTTATTACAGAGACAAGGAACTGACGGTTCAGTTCGCTTATGATACGAAATCCGTAATCCTTCGGTGCCGTATCGGCATCGCCAAAAGACGCTATGCCGCTGCAAATACTCGGCCTGAACCATAACACGGCACCTGTCGAAATTCGCGAGCAAGTCGTCTTCTCGGGAGACGACATTACGCGTGCGCTTGGCAGCATGACTGAGCTTGAAGGCGTCGATGAAGCGGTATTGCTCTCGACCTGCAACCGCACAGAATTCTATGTCATAACCGACGATGACGGCCGTGGCCGACTGCGACAGTGGTTACACAGCGACCGAAACCTCGACTCGTCCTTTGGCGAAACCTTGTTCACTCTCGACGACGACGCGGCCATACGTCACATATTCCGGGTTGCCTGTGGACTGGACTCAATGGTTCTGGGTGAACCCCAAATTCTCGGCCAGTTGAAAGACGCTTTTCGCCATGCACAGGATGCCGGCACCCTGGGCCATCAGTTGGGCCGCCTGATGCAACACACCTTCGCCGTCGCCAAGAAAATACGAACGGACACGGAAATCGGCGCGAGTCCCGTGTCGGTCGCGTCAGCGGCTGTTGGGTTGGCCAATCAGTTTTTTGCCGGTTTTACAAAGCACACTGCATTACTGGTCGGTGCCGGAACAACCGTCGAACTGCTGGCCAAGCATCTGTCGAGTCGCAACATCGGCCGACTGTTCGTCGCCAATCGAAACATTGATCGCGCACAAGATCTGGCTGGTCGATTCGGCGGATTTGCGTTGCCGTTGTCCGAGATCGAAGGAACTTTGCCGGAGGCTGATATCCTGATCAGCTCGACGGCCAGCCCCGACCCGGTCGTAAAACTCGAGCATATGAAAGCCGCTATCAAGGCACGTAAACGCAAGCCAATATTTGCGGTCGATATTGCTGTACCACGAGATATCGAAGCGGGTGTCGGCGATCTTGAAGATGTATACCTCTACACCATTGACGACCTCGACAAAGTCATTCAGCAGGGTCAGGGAAATCGTGAAGCGGCCGCGCTGGAAGCCGATAAACTGCTCGACGACGAGATACATCGTTATCAGAACATCGAGCGCTCTAAGCAGGCGGTCCCTGTTATCGCCGCACTGCGGGATAAGAGTGACGCGATTCGCGACGAAGTAAATGCACAGGCGCAAAGACGACTGGCTCGGGGCGAATCCGCGCACGACGCAATCGAATACGCGACGGCTGCGCTGATGAAGAAATATCTGCACGGCCCCAGCGTCTCGCTGCGCAAGGCGGGTGAAAACTCCAACGAGGAATTGATCGATGCGGCTCGAACGCTGTTTAATCTCGATACGGACAAGAAAAGTAAAAAGTGAAAGAGTCCATACGTTTCAAGCTGGAATCCGTCAGCGACCGCTTCGAGGAAATTGCCGGGCTGCTCTCCGATCCGAATGTCATCGGTGATCAAAATCAGTTTCGAGAACTGTCGAAGGAATACGCACGCGTAGAACCTGTCGTCAATCTGTTCAGGGAACACGAAGGCCTGGTTGGGGACATCGCCGCTGCTGATGAAATGGCGAAAGATGCGGACGCCGAGGTACGCGAAATGGGTCGTGAAGAACTGGAAGGCTTGACTGCGCGTCAGGAAACGCTGCTGCTGCAATTGCAAAAATCGCTAATCCCTCCCGATCCACACGACGATGCAAACGTCTACCTGGAGATTCGTGCCGGCACCGGCGGTGACGAAGCTGCGATTTTTGCCGGCGATTTGTTTCGCATGTATTCGCGCTATGCCGAAACAGCGGGTTGGTCGCTTGAGATCATTGCAGCACGAGAGGGCGACCACGGCGGCTACAAGGAAATAATCAGTCGTGTGACCGGCAACAGTATTTTCGCGAAATTAAAATTTGAATCCGGGGCACACCGGGTACAGCGAGTACCGGCAACGGAGTCGCAAGGGCGCATTCATACCTCTGCCTGCACAGTTGCCGTATTACCAGAACCCGATGAAGTGGAGGAAACCGAGATCAACCCCGCTGATCTGCGGGTCGACACCTATCGTGCCTCCGGCGCAGGCGGACAGCACGTAAACAAAACGGACTCCGCCGTGCGCCTGACGCATTTACCATCCGGTATTGTTGTCGAGTGCCAGGATGAACGCTCACAACATAAGAACCGTGCCCGGGCAATGTCCTTATTGCAGGCGCGACTTCTTGACACTCAAGTTGCGGAGCAAGAAGCAGAGCACGCCGCAACGCGAAAACTCCTCGTCGGCTCCGGCGATCGCTCGGAACGTATTCGTACGTACAATTATCCGCAGGGCCGTGTTACGGACCACCGCATTAATCTGACGCTCTACAAGCTGGATGAAATTATTGAGGGTGGCCTCGAACAGATCATTGAGCCGCTGATAAATGAATACCAGGCTGACCAACTTGCCGCTTTAGGTCGCTAATTCCAGCGACACCAACGACTTACCGATTTGTCTTAATATTACTTCTAAGAAACGAAGTTTTTCTCGTGATTTTCTTTACCCGTAAAACGGAACCATTCGCGCGGCTACATCGTGTAACGACCATAATAATCAAAACAAAGAGCACGTCATTATGGAAAATCACAAAGAAGATAACTCCGCCGAGATTATCTGCATGGTCCTGTTTGCACTTTCAGTTTTAGTCATCGCCGGAGTGGCGTGGGCCGTTCATTAGACCGACTTTTATTTTAGCGGCGCCAGCAAAACGATTTCATCGCGACTCACGCGTCGTGGCTCGCGCACGCAAAAACATTTTTTCTCGCTGCCCCAGGCCGAAAGTTCCTGCAGAGTTTCTGCATCAAGTTCCAGCGCAGATGGATCCAAAATATTCGGTAATTCAAACACCAGTACATTAGCACCCCCGTGTGTCGCAAGCTCCAGGCACGAAAGAGCGGTGAGTTCCAGGTAGCCGCAGCGCAGCGTCCGCGGTGATGATTCCAAGGTCTTGCCATCACCGCCAATCCGCCGCCAGCGACCCTCGAGCCCTGCAGCATTGGTATAGAGTTTTACCACGCCTGATGCTGCACGTTTTAACAAGTCATCTTCACTGACCATCAAACGGAATGCGGCATCGGCCAGCGAATACTTTGACTGATCAAGTGGGTTCTGATTTGCTGGCGGCGCATCTTCCTGGCCAGGTTCTGATAGTTCGTCGAAACGGTACGCCTGGGTTACGGTCATGGTTTCGGCTTTGTCGCCGACCTGCACCGGAACTTTCGGCTTCGTTTGCCCGAAAATATGCTTCCATCGACTCGCTTTGGGCACTGGACTCCCCTACCCCGTATTCAGCTTCGTTCTAAGTCACTGATAACTAACTCTTTCACGATGATACTCCAGTGGTCCGAAGCAGCATAGATAGTGAATATGCGTACTATTCGGCGCCGACGACAACGGGCGGATGAACCAATGACGGCCCCAATTGGTCTTAATCCGTAATCAGTCAGCGCCATCCGATCTGTCCGGGGAGATTGTCCGAAATGAATGCAAGATTTCAGCTAACAGGTTTGGTCGCGATATTCGCATTTTCTGCCTCAGATGCGGCCACGGAAACACCAATATTGAGGGCCGAAGTTACGACCCTCGTCGAACGTCACGACGGTGGCGTCGGCGGCGTCGTTGTTGACAAACTGGGCGTCGTCTACATTGGTGACTTCCATGAAATCGTATGGCGGCTTAATCCGGTCGACAACAAGCTGACCGAATTCGCAACAGGGCTGTATGGAGCGTCCGGCAATACGTTCGATAAGAACGGTAACCTTTATCAGGCGAACTTTTATGGCCACTCTATCACTCGACTGTCCCGCTCAGGTGAACGGACGACGGTGTTGGCAGACGGCCTCGACGGACCAGTCGGGATGGTGTTCGACTCGGCCGGAAATCTATTTATCTGCAGCTGCAACGACCAGTCTGTCAAGAAATTTACACCTGACGGAAGCGTCACAACGTTTGCCACCTCAGGACACTTCAGCTGCCCGAACGGCATCACAAAAAATGACGATGGTGATTTCTTCGTTGTCAGTTTCTCCGGGTCAAAAATCATTCGCATCACGCCGCAGGGCGAAACTTCTGTATTTGCAGACACAGGAGGCACCGGTGTCGGACACATTGTGTATCTGCGTGGTGTCTTCTACGCCACGAGTTTTTTCGACAACAAAATCTATCGCATCACCGCCGACGGCACGGTGTCCCCATTTGCGGGCAGCGGAGAAAGAGCCGTCAAAGATGGCCCGCTGGCTACTTCGGCTTTCTCAAGCCCGAACGGTATAGCCGCCGACCCAACGGGTAGCTTTCTGTACATCAATGATTATGTCGGCGATGAGTCCTCAAACGGTATGGCACGCTCACCGTTCAGTGTTCGCCGGATTGAGCTGCCTCGGTTACACGAGATATTCAAACACGCGCTGGATGCAGGTTCTTATGAAACAGCGAAGATCGCTTATCGATCATACAAGGATGACCCAGCGAACCTCGGTGAACACACCGAAGCCGAGATCAACTCTCTGGGCTGGTCGTATATGTCAACGCACGACTTCGAGAAGGCCGTTTTCACCTTTGAGTTGAACGCTGCCTCATATCCTGACTCCTGGAAAGTGTTTAGCAGCCTGGGAGCGGCGTATATGCAAACCGGAGAAAACGACCGTGCGATTGAGGTCCTTAAGAAATCGCTCAGCTTGAACCCTGACAATTCTCGTGCGACGACAAGGCTCAAAGAGCTAAATGCAAACTAGCGTATAGCCGCACTCAGTCGCTCGCCAGATCCTTGATAATAATGCTCCAGTGATCAAGCGCATCATAGAAAGCCTTGATGGGCACTCTTTCGTTAAGCCCGTGGGCGAACATTTCATCGGGATTCATGAAGATACCGCTCATCGCCCAGGTAGGAACACCAGCCCGGCGAAAATGCATGCCGTCGGTACCACCAGACTCCATGTAGGCCATCAGCTTTACGCCGGGATAACGAGCATGAACTGCTTCACTGATCGCCGCGCGAATTTCTTCGCGCAGTTCCGATACGGGGCTCTCAGTTGGAGCGTCATTCTCGACGAACTGAACCGCATCATTGCCAATCGCCTCTCGCAGGGCCGCCTGGACCTCTGCCGTAGGAACGCCTGGAAATACACGGCAGTTGACGGTCGCCGTAGCTGATTGTGGCAGAGCGTTTTCAGCGTGGCCCGCACTTAACATCGTGACCACGCAAGTGGTACGCGTCGTACCAACGTATGAGGGTTCGATCGCTAACCGATCAGTTGCGGAAGTATCCTCTGGATTCTCGACAAATCGCAGCATCGCGTCGCCGACCTCGCCACCGAGTTGCTTGCCCGTCTCCGCGAAGTACTCCAGCGTCATGTCGCTCCAGCGAACAGGAAATCGATGCGCCTGAATCTTGCCAATCGCATCAGCCAGCTCATAGATAGCATTGTCCAGGCGGGGCCTGGAACTGTGCCCGCCGGGATTGGTAACCGTCAGCTCCCAGGTTACGTAGGTTTTTTCAGCCGCCTGAATGCGAAACACGATCGCTTTTCCGTCTTTACTCAAGGTGCCGCCGCCAGCATCGGAATTCAGCGCATACTCGGCTTCAGCAAGATCCTCGCGCTCGTAGGCTAACTTGCGAGTACTGATCATTGAGCTTTCTTCATCGCCGGAGAAAACGATGATCAGGTCGCGATTCGGAACAAAACCCTCTTTCTTGAGGCGAATGAATGTCGATGTAAGCTGAGCAACGCCAAACTTGTTGTCGATCGAGCCTCGCGCGAAGAAGTAGTTGTCGTCTTTCGTTAATTCGAAAGGCGGTCTTTCCCAATCCGCAGGGCGGGCCTCAACCACGTCCATGTGACCCAAAAATAGAATAGGAGCCTTGCCTGAAGATCCATCGCCGCGGTATCGGGCTATCAGCGCCGCAGTCTCACCAACCGGCAACACCTCAACGTCCTCTTTTCGTAACCCGGCCGCGATAAGCTCATCGGCCAGGTAGTTGGCGACTTCGGGTACATTGCCCAGGTTCTTGGCTGTCTCTACAGCGATAATCCGCGTGTAGATTTCCAAAGTCTTTTGCGCGTGCTCGGAATTGGCGTTCTGCGCCGCAACCGCCGCGGAACACGGAAGGAAAGCAGCTAACAGTAATATCGATTTTCTCACCACAAAGCTCCAACGAACGATTAGAAGCTGCAGTTTAACCTAGCCAGTTAGCCTGGCGACGAGTTGACGGGGAAATTTTGGCTGCATGCGTCTGGCCGAGGCCGCCGGACGTCAGGTTTTCGTCTCGTACTATTCGCAGATCAGGGGAAACCCGGCCGGGTCACCGCAAGGATTCCGGGTCAGCGTAGGGTTACTGCAGGTTCGGCTGTATACAACACCGTTACCTTGCCGATAGCCGCCAAAAAGATCGCTATCGAAATAAAATAGTGTCGTAGTGCCATGGACATTTCGTGCCAGACCCCGGGCAACCCGGGAATCGATACCCTGCTCATCGAAGGCAACCGAAAATGGCAAGCTGCGTATGAAATTAATCGCAACGCAGCAATTGGCGACCGAGCGGTCTGCACCAAGAACCACATGACCGCAGTAAGTTGCGCCTGCCCCGGCTGCCGACTTCACCTCAGCATGGAAGCTGTCAAACGTAGCGCGATGGCCACCCGTGGACGCACACGCTGTGACAAACAGCGAAATGAGAACGATATACTTGAGTTTGGACCGATACATAACGACACTTTCCTGACCAAGTATCGGACCGCGCACACCATCAGTGGTTCCCCGCCGGAGCGCCAATCCTTGACTCTGCGCCAGCCGACTGCCAACTCATTAATCTGACTTATATGCATTGACTAATACGAATCTCGTGGAGGAGGAGGATGTTCTTAAATGTACGATGTCCTTGTAACTGGGAGAATCAAAAAACTGTGCAACTTGCTCCTCTGAATCGAAGTGCAACACAATCAGCCTATCGGGATTCCAGTCGCCGCCGGTTTGCAATAGTCCGGATGTGGGATTGTCGCTTACGAATCTTGCGCCCGCACGAACAACGTACGTTCCTCCGAAGCTTTCGACTATCGGCTTAACTTTCTGCCGATACTGCTCATAGATCTGCTCGTCCTGCACCGTGATATCAAGAATGATATACACACCGGCATTTGTCGCTGCGTAACTTGAGAGCATGGTCATCATCAACGCCACACAGATCAACGATTTACGAATTAGCATTCGGAACACCCCCATACGTGTAGATTTAGCGAGGCCGCTTAACCGCTAACATCGCCGTAAGCGCATCGCGAAGCGCATTGGCCTGACTTAGAAACGCCGTTCGACGTGGCGGATCTTCACGCAAGACGTAAGGTATGACACTCGCCTCGTCGAGCACGCACGACAGGACATGAATCGCGCCACTGATTTCTGAGCGACCGATTCTTGCCCTGAGCGGTTCCAGAATTGGCAGCAGCGTTTCGGGCACCTCGCTCTCGGCGTAAGCACCGACGCTTGCGGCGACAATACCCGCGAGGAAGTAGTGATTAAGGTCATCGGGCAGACACATGCCGGCGTTGGTCCAGTCGGTGCGCAGGAAATTCTTGATCCAAAACAATACGTAGTAAGAAATATCCATCGCATAGAGGCACGGAAAAGAGAACGGACCACCACCATTGCCTTCCAGATACCGCGCCCATTCGTGTTGACAACCTTCTATGAATTGGTCGCGCAGCTCTGCTGGGGTCGGGACGGGTGGAAGTCCAAGCGTGCCGCCCGCAGTATGGTTTTGAATCAATTCAGCAAACCGCTCGGGCGAGATGTCCGGGCAGAACGGATAATCTCGAACATCTTCGTAGCGATACCGGGTAAATTGTCGACCACGGTTCAGCCAATAGTTGGTCTCGAAGCTCCCCATCTCACTGCTCGACGAGCACGCCCGCCCGATGATAGTTACAAAGACATTAGATTCTGTAAGAGCCTGGGCGGGTCGCAGTCGTCCTAATGCAGCAAACTCATCAACCGATCCCATGTATCGACAGTTGAATAAAATTGCCATGTCGTCCGCGCAGATTTGTTCGACGTTCTCAGGTTGTTGGTCGTAGACGGCGTCCAAAACGATCATGTTCGTATAGTCGTACAGCACAACAATCCACTTTCCCCCGGCCGCCACCGCATAGACCTGCATAGCCTTTATCTTCGGTACTTTTAGTCGCGGGAACTTGTCGAGGGTAAGGCCTTGTTTTAGACGGGCACTGGTTTGTGCCAGGTTCGACTCGAAACCGATGCGTTGTTCGGCGTCAACAAGATCAGAAAGTTCGGAGTTTTCATCGAAGATCTTCGCCAGCGTCTTAAGACACACATCGATGAGCTTTCTGTTCGGGCGCAGCCTTGATGCTGCTTCATAATGGAGGTCGTCAGCGTCATACCCTTCTCCGCCACTTGACGCGATCGACACAAGTTCGCAAGCGGCCCAGGCCTGATACACCTCGTCAACCTGGTGATAACCATCGTCGTCTAAGCGGGCAAGCGCGGCACGGATACTGCGAACTGGTGACTCGACCTCGAGAAATTCATCGATAAAGTCGAGCGCACTGTCGTTGTCAAATGGACCTGGACCGGAAACACCCATCAGCAGAAAGATATCATAGTGCCGCTAACGAACGAGTAGCACACCTGCTATTGTCCAGGTCACATCTGGCGGCGCAGATAGTTCAACACATCCGATCTTGTTATCAGCCCCACAAACTCGTCACAGTCCATGATTGCTGCATAAGGCTGCACGCGAAGCATCGCAACCAGGTTATTCAAACTTGCCGTTCTATCCAGTTTGATAAACGCCGATTCCATCGCGTCCTCAACGGGTCCCGTCATGAGCTCCGGTTTGCCATACACGAACTGGATGATCGCGTCTTCCGTTACAACGCCCACCAGCACACCTTCGTCCATTACCGGTAACTGAGAGAAGCCAGCGTTGCGCAATCGATTGTGTGCCGTCGTCAGGATGTCGGTCGGCCCGACCGTGATCGTTGCGCGCTCACCGTGCGGTCGACCGACGAGGTCTCGAAGGTCACCGAATTTTTCTCGCTCGATGAATCCCTGGTCTTCCATCCAGAAATCATTGAAGAGTTTGGATAAATATTTATTACCGGTGTCCGCAGCGAAAGTGACAACGGTTTTCGCCTCCGTCTGCTCGCGACAATACTTCAACGCGGCCGCCATGTTCGTGCCCGATGATGAACCGGCAAGTACGCCCTCCATCTTCAGGAGTTCCCGTGCTGCGGCGAACGATTCCGCGTCGCTGATAGCGTACGCCTTGGCTACCTTTTCGAAATTGGCAATGTCCGGAATGAAATCCTCCCCAATTCCTTCAACAAGCCAGCTTCCTCCGACGCCTATTTCGCCCTTATTAATGTAATTCGCCAAAATAGAGCCGACCGGATCAGCCAGAATCATATCGACATGCGGCGCATTCTCTGCGAGGTATTTGCCGATACCGCTGACCGTGCCGCTTGAGCCGACACCCAATACGATTGCGTCGAGATTGCCATCCATCTGACTGACAATTTCGGGCGCTGTCGTCGTTTCATGCGCCAGCGGGTTGTCTGGATTGCCGAATTGATTGATAAAATAGGCGCCCTTCTCTTCCGCAATTTTTCTGCCGAGGTCCTGGTAGTACTCGGGATGCCCGCGGCCAACGTCCGAACGGGTTAACACAACGTCGGCTCCCATCGCGCGCAAGTTGAATATTTTTTCCTGGCTCATCTTGTCGGGTAACACCAGAATCAGGTGGTAACCTTTCTGCGCAGCAACCAACGCGAGGCCCAGGCCCGTGTTGCCGGCCGTTGCTTCGACAAGCGTATCGCCCGGTTTTATGTCGCCGCGCTTCTCCGCCTGCTCGATCATGGAGATGCCGATGCGGTCCTTGATTGATCCCCCGGGATTCATGAGTTCGAGCTTGAGAAACAAGCGACAGGGGCCAGTATCGATGTGGGTGACTTCGAGCATCGGCGTTTCGCCGACCATATCGAGAATGTTGGAATACACGTTCATAAGCACATCAGTTACATTAGTAATTTTCGGCGAGTTTACACTAGAGGAAGCCTTCAATGAGACTCGATGCGGCCATTACGGATGCCGTTGAGCGACTTGCACCCGCCAGCGATTCTACGCGCCTGGATGCGGAGATTTTGCTGTGCCAGACGATCGACATGCCGCGCAGCTATCTGTTCGCGCATCCTGAAGACGAGCTCGACGACCTGACGATCGAGCGTTTCGAGGCACTCTTGCGACGGCGCATCGATGGTGAACCGATGTCATATATCACGGGTGTGAAGGAATTCTGGTCGCGCGAGCTGCTTGTCAGCCCCGCGACGCTGGTGCCACGGCCTGAGACCGAGCTACTTGTTGAGCTGGCCCTGCGCGAGATTCCCCGCAAAGCCGAATGGCGGATTCTCGATCTGGGAACTGGCAGTGGTGCTATCGCTGTTTCGATCGCTGGCGAACGACCGCTCAGCAATATCACGGCCACAGATCTCAGCCCGGAAGCTCTGGCGATAGCCGCGGAAAACGTGCGCCAGGCGGACCTTGCGAACGTCACCTGCATCGAGGGCAGCTGGGCTGCAGCCGTGGCAGGAAAACAGTTCGATCTCGTCGTTTCCAATCCGCCCTACGTAAGAAGCGACGATGCGGCCCTGCAAAAGCTCCGGCATGAGCCGCGGTCCGCGCTCACCTCAGGCGAGGATGGCCTTGACGACATAAGGATTCTGGCCAGCGACTGCGCCGCGATACTCGCCGCGAATGGCTTGCTCATGATGGAGCACGGGGCCGAGCAGCAGACCGACGTAGCCAACATCCTCGAAGCTGCGGGCTGGGTCGAAATTGCATGCCATAATGACCTCGCCGGCCTTCCCCGCGTGACAGTGGCCCGCCGGAATGGTACATAAGCGCCCACACTTTAATTTACGAGACATTACGAACTATCATGATCACCATCAAAACGAATCACGGCGACATTAGCGTCGAGCTGTTTGACGAGAAAGCACCCATTTCCTGCGAAAACTTTCGCCAATACGTAACGGACGGTCATTTCGACGGCACCATTTTTCACCGTGTCATCCCGAACTTCATGATTCAGGGCGGCGGCATGGACGAAAATATGGATTCCAAGCCGACGCGGGACCCGATTAAGAATGAAGCCGACAATGGTGAACTTAACGAGCGCGGTACGCTGGCGATGGCTCGAACCGGTGCTGTTGATAGCGCAACCTCGCAATTCTTCATCAATCTGAATAGCAACGACTTTCTCAACCACGGCGGTCGCGATTTCGGCTACGCCGTATTCGGTCGTGTCAGCAACGGCATGGATGTCGTAGATGCAATTGCTGCCGTGGCAACCGGCAATAAAGGTGGCCACGGAGACGTGCCGCTCGACACCGTGACGATCATTGAAGTCACCATAGCCGAGTAATGTAGAAATGCTGCGCCGCGATGCCCGTCACCTTGCCCTCGAGCAAGTCGGCATTGATGGTCAGGAACGCATAGCCGCCGGCACAGTATTACTTATCGGTGCCGGCGGCATTGGTTGCGCAGCAGCAGCCTACCTTGCGTCCAGCGGTGTAGGTCATCTGATGATCGCCGATTTCGATACGGTCGACGAGACCAATCTCGGCCGCCAGGTACTGTACACGCCCGACAACATCGGGGAACGCAAGGCCGAGGTCGCGGCAAAACGACTGCGCAGCATCAACCCGCACATCAACATAACGGCGATCACCAGGCGTTTGGGGGATGAGGCGCTCGCGTCCGCGGTCAAGCTGGCAGACGTGGTTCTCGATGGCTGTGACAACTTCGCGACGCGATTTCAGGTCAATGACGCCTGCGTAGTGGCGAGGAAGCGCCTGATCTCAGGTTCTGCGATTCGCTTGGAAGGGCAACTGGCAGTATTCGGCCCGGATTACGACAACAAACCTTGCTATCGCTGTCTGTATGCCGAGGCAGACGAGTCGATGGATAGTTGCGCCGGGAACGGCGTGCTATCACCCGTCCCGGGTGTCATCGGTACAATGATGGCAGTAGAAGCACTGAAGCATTTCGCAGACATCGAGTCAGACATTTCCATGCTGCATTTATACGATGCCGCGGCTACTGAATTTCACACGCTCAAAATTCAAAAACGCGGAGATTGTACGACGTGTGCCAGCTAGCGACGTCCCGTCTGGCCACCTGCCGCTGATCGTCACGATTTCGCTGTGACGACCAGCGGTCTTTCAAACAACACTCTTAAAGACTCTTCTCTCGGATCTTGAATTTCTTTGTTTCTGACTGACCGGAAACAGCGCAGATCGTCGCGTATTCACGAATCGCGGCACCGCTATCGAGATCGTAAACCGTCGTCTTGATATTCATCTTGTGCCCGCTGACCCGGCGATCCGTCGTTTCGACTTCATGGTGAACACGTCCTGCATTGTCGTAGTTCGCCTGCTCGCCAATTTGCGCTACGCACGACTGAATGCTGCTCTCCGGGGCTGGCGTCGAGAACCCTGGCAAGGCCGATGCGCTTGCCGAGAAAACGAGGCCGGCGATCGCCAGTGTTGTTGCTACTGCATGTCTACTGATATTCATGGTCTTTCTCCTGGTGGTTTCATTAACAGAATTTCCATTCTGGTTAGGTCAAAAAAAACGTTTGTTACTGCATCGCAGCCAATGTGTTTTCGACAATGGCATCAAGTGTTTCTCGTTTGAATCCAGTGCGCCCGAGAACTGCCAGGCCGAACATAGTGCTGGTTAACAGCTCGCCCGCTTCATTGACGTCTAAGTCCTGCCGGATCTCACCGCGCGCCTTGGCGGATTCGAGCCCGACCGAAAAGGCCTTGCCCATGCGTTTCATAAATCTTCGAAGAACGTCGCGGAGATCCTCGTCCTGCGGTGCCAGTTCCATCGCCGTGTGGATGAACAAACAGCCCTTGGTCTCTTCCTCGCAGCACATATCGTATACACGTTCCTCAAATATGGTGCGAATATGATCTAAAGATGCATCCGGCTCCAGCAAGCGCAGGAATGAGTTCTTGCCCATGCCATCCGCATACCGGTCCAGCGCTTGCTCAAACAGCTCACGCTTATTGCCAAAGGTGCCATACAGCCCGTAACGGCTGACCCCGGTCGCCTGAACGATGTCTTCCATCGAGGTTTCCGAGTAACCCTTGGACGAAAACAGGTTTACTGCTTTCGTCAGTGCCGTTGCCGGATCGAATGTGCGTGTTCTAACCATGCGAATCAGAATAGCTATTCTGTTTTAGCTTGTCAACCCCGATTTCGGAGTTTCTTACTAGTTTAGTCGCAGTTTGAGAATAATTGGCCCGTTGAGGTCTTCGGGGAGCCTGCTCTCCCTATCGAAGCGATTCCAGTGACTGTTGGCGACGAAATAGAAATCGTCACCATGAACAACACCGAGTGTCGGTTCATCGAACTGCTCGAGGTTTGCTGCCAGCAATCGGCGGCCAACGACAGCGAGTCCATTGTCGCTTAACTGAAATGCGGCGACCTGGTGAGGACGAATGCCGTTTTGTATCACGATCAGTTCATCATCGTAGAGATAAAGGCCATCAATGCCATAGTCTGTGATGTTGTCAGGCACATCCAGCTTCACAAAAGAGCCATCCTGCAATGACACACGATACAAACCGCCGATGTAATCCGCGACGTACAGGTAGCTACCAGTATCGTTGAGAACCAGGCCTTGCGGTGAACCCAGTTTGCCGCGCTCCACTACCGTTTCAAACTCGTTGGAATCGATGTAGTAGCGATAAATCGCGCCGGTCAGGCTTTCACTTGCATACAAAATATTGTCGTCCGCAATGACCAGGTCACCGAGCACCTGTTGCGGCTCATACTGCGGCAATACCGCAACTCGTGTAATAGCGCCACTTGAAACGTCCAGTCTGAACAACCCGGTTTGGCCAGAATCGTCGGCCACATCGGCAAGCTCGGGAACCGCGGCACTCGCGAACCAGAGACTGCCATCTGCATGAAATCGCATGCCGAATACGCTCCAGCTGACACCGCGTTCAAGCAAGACTTCCGGGGTTGCAGAAAGCCTGACTATCTGGCCCGTGTGGATGCTTCCGATCAGTAACTCGCCATTGTCGTTGACGGCTATGCCCTCGGGCACGAATTTGGCCTCAGGATAGGTTGCGGCAATCCGCAGCTCTCCGACCGGCCGTGACAAGTTCTTAAGCTTGGCTGAGTAGGCGCTCCATCCATCGAGCTCTCTCACAGCAGAAAAATTGGCTAATTCCGACGCCCCGAAATCGACACCTTTCTCAGCCAGGGTATCGAGCGTCTGCAATGATCCGTGGTGATCACTGTTTAGTGTCTGACTGAGCGCGAGATTAAACAGTCCGCCCGGATACCCGGGTCTGGCGGCCACCGCCTTTCTCGCTGCCAGCAGCATCTTCGGAAATTTCTCTGCCTGGTAGGCAGCGATCAGCTCTGCCCGCGCGTCACCGTAATCGTCCGCATGAGCCGGCGCGAAGAAAACAAGCGCACTCGCGATGAACGCACCGAAGGCTTTATGCTGCATTCGCTTCGTCAGGGTCATATCCAAGATTCGGTGCCAGCCACTTCTGGGCTTCGACAATGCTAATGCCCTTTCGTTCGGCATAGGACTCAACCTGATCGCGATCCACTTTGCCGACTGCGAAGTACTTGGCATCTGGGTGTGCAAAGTAAAAGCCGCTGACCGCTGCAGTTGGATACATCGCGTACGAGTCGGTCAATTTCAGACCGATGCTTGCTTCAACATTCAGCAACTCCCACAACGTGCCTTTCTCAGTATGGTCCGGGCATGCGGGATACCCAGGCGCCGGACGAATGCCACGGTATTCCTCGGCAATCAATTCATTGTTGCTGAGCGCTTCATCTGGCTCGTAGGCCCAAAATTCTTTCCGCACTCGCGCGTGCATGAATTCAGCCAGCGCTTCAGCAAGACGATCCGCCAGTGCCTTGAGAACGATCGCGCTGTAGTCGTCGTAGTCTTTCTCAAACCGTTCAATGTGCTCATCAATACCGATGCCGGCCGTTACTGCAAAGCCGCCGATGTGGTCGGGCAAACCCGTTTCTGACGGCGCAACGAAATCTCCCAGACATCCCTGTGCCTGACCTTCAGCCTTGGAGCGCTGCTGGCGCAATTGGCATAGCCGATGAGCGACATCGTTTCGATCATCGTCGGCGTACACCAGTATGTCGTCATGGTCTTCCGAGTTTGCCGGATAGAAACCAATGACGGCGCGCGCGGTGAGCCATTTTTCGCTAATGATTTGATCGAGCATCGCTGTCGCGTCATTGAACAATGAAGTTGCAGCTTCGCCAACTGTGGCGTCATCCAGAATCTGTGGAAACTTGCCGTGGAACTCCCAGGCGTTGAAGAAAGGCATCCAGTCTATGTAATCGCGAAGATCATTGAGATCAATATCATCGAACACACGGGCACCAGTGAATTCGGGCTTGGGTGCGTCGTAGTTGTTCCAGTCGCATTGGTGCTTGCGTGCTCGTGCTTCATTTAAGGAAAGCTGCGGCGACAAGCGTTTCTTGTTCGCGTGTTGGTCGCGCCGACGAGCGTTGTCTTTTCGTGTTTTGTCGACAATCGCCTGTCGCGTGCTTGGCTCAATTAGTGCCTGTGCAACACCGACCGAGCGTGACGCGTCTTTGACGTAAATGACGGGGCCTTCGTACTTTGGTTCGATCTTTACGGCGGTATGCGCGGGTGATGTTGTTGCACCGCCGATAAGTAATGGCAGCTCATATTTGAGTCGTTGCATTTCACTTGCAACATTCACCATTTCATCCAGCGACGGCGTGATCAATCCGGACAGGCCAATCATGTTCGCGTTCTCGCGCTTTGCTGCTTCCAGAATCTTGTCGCACGAAACCATCACACCGAGATCGACAACCTCGAAGTTGTTGCACTGCAGAACGACGCCGACGATATTCTTACCAATGTCATGCACATCGCCCTTTACTGTGGCCATAATGATTTTGCCGTTCGAACTTATTTTTCCGCCCTTCTCTTCTTCGATAAACGGTACGAGATGACCGACTGCTTTTTTCATGACACGCGCGGACTTCACAACCTGCGGCAAGAACATTTTGCCGTCACCGAACAGATCGCCGACCACGTTCATGCCCGACATCAACGGCCCTTCGATCACATCAAGCGGTCTGTCGGTCGCCTGGCGGGCTTCTTCGGTATCGTCGATAACGTATTCATCGATACCATTGACCAGAGCATGTTCAAGTCTCTTGTTGACCGGCAGTTCGCGCCATGACAGGTCCGCGACCCTGGCCGCGGTGCCACTCTTCTGACCGATGTAATTCGCGGCAACCGCCAGCAGTTTTTCCGTACCATCCGCATCTCGATTAAGCACAACATCTTCGACGGCGTGTCTGAGGTCATCCGGAAGATCGGCATAGATGGCAAGCTGGCCCGCATTGACTATACCCATGTCCATGCCGGCCTGGATCGCGTGGTACAGGAATACAGAGTGTATCGCCTCGCGAACAACGTTGTTGCCACGGAAGGAGAACGACACGTTACTCACGCCCCCACTAATCAGCGCATGCGGCAGTGCCTTTTTTATCTCCCGAGTTGCCTCGATGAAGTCCAGTCCGTAACTGGCGTGTTCTTCAATGCCCGTGGCTATCGCGAAGATATTCGGATCAAAGATGATGTCCGCAGGTTCAACCCCGACCTGCTCAGTCAGTATGGTGTACGAACGTTTGCAGATATCAATCTTGCGATCAACGGTGTCGGCTTGACCGGATTCGTCGAACGCCATGACGATGACGGCCGCTCCATAGTCACGCACTAATTGCGCCTGCGCGATGAAAGACTCTTCGCCTTCCTTCAGGCTGATGGAATTGACGACAGCCTTGCCTTGCACGCACTTGAGGCCCGCTTCAATGACTGACCATTTCGATGAATCGATCATGATGGGAAGACGCGCGATATCCGGCTCTGAAGCGATGAGGTTGAGAAACCTGACCATCGCATTCTCGGAGTCGAGCATGCCCTCGTCCATATTGATATCGATAATCTGCGCACCGTTCTCCACTTGCTGACGAGCGACCGCGACGGCTGCCGTGTAGTCATCTGCTTCGATCAGGCGACGAAAAATCGCTGAGCCTGTGACGTTACATCGCTCACCAACATTGGCAAACAGGTCATCGGGACCGATGTTGAAGGGCTCGAGTCCGGACAGGCGACAACGCACAGGCAGTTCTGGAACCACGCGCGGTACGACGCCCTCGATGGCATCCTTGAGCGCACGAATGTGCTCGGGGCGCGTGCCGCAGCAACCGCCGGCCAGATTAACCAGACCGCTTGTCGCAAACTCGCCAACAACGGCAGCCATCTCGGCCGGCGTCTCATCGTATTCACCAAATTCATTCGGCAAACCCGCATTCGGATGCGCGCTAACCCGTGTGTCGGCAATTCTCGACAGCTCGGCGACATACTGACGCAGTTCTTTCGCGCCCAGCGCACAGTTCAAGCCGATCATGAAAGGATTCACATGGCGTACTGAATTCCAGAACGCTTCGGTCGTCTGACCCGACAAGGTCCGCCCGGACGCATCAGTGATCGTTCCGGAAATCATGACGGGTAGTTCAATTCCTGTCTTGCGGAAGCCGCGCTTCAGACCAACGATTGCCGCTTTGGCATTCAGCGTATCGAAGATCGTCTCGATCATTACGAAGTCGACACCGCCTTCAATAAGTGCGATAGCCGCAACCTGGTAGGTGTCTGCAAGATCGTCGAATTTTATATTGCGAAAGCCCGGATCATTAACGTCGGGCGAGATAGATGCAGTCCGATTGGTCGGGCCGAGGATGCCAGCCACGTAACGCGGGCTACCCACCTTGGCTGCATAGGCGTCCGCGCACTCGCGCGCGAGCCTTGCGGCAGCGGTATTCAGTTCGGCAACCAGCTCTTCCATGCCGTAGTCGGCCATCGACGGTGCATTCGAGTTGAATGTGTTCGTCTCGATGATGTCTGCTCCGGCATCAAGGAAATGATTGTGGATGTCGCGAATCACGTTGGGACGCGTGATCGACAAGAGATCGTTATTGCCTTTGAGATCACGTTGGCAGTCGGCAAATCTCTCGCCGCGATAATCGTCTTCGCTTAAACCGAAGCCCTGGATCATCGTTCCCATCGCGCCATCAAGCAGGAGGATGCGCTCGTCGAGCGCGTGCATCATTGAAGCAATTCTTTCCTTACGTTCCATCTCTACAACCTCACGCTGCGGCTTGCCCGGAACGCACACCCAGCGCGTGACAAATAGCATAGGTGAGTTCGGAACGGTTCAGCGTGTAAAAGTGAAAATCTTCAATACCTTCAGATTCGAGGTGACGAACCTGTTCGATCGCGACGCTTGCAGCGATCATCTGCCGGGTTTCGGCATCGTCGTCGAGTCCATCGAAACGATGCCGCAAAGCATCGGGGATGGCCGCGCCGCACATTTTGGCGAAACGCTCCATCTGCGGAAACCGGGTGATCGGCAGAATGCCGGGGACCAGAGCTGACTCGATACCCGCCTGGCCGCAACGATCGCGGAAGCGTAGAAACACATCCGTGTCGAAGAAGAACTGTGTAATCGCCCGGTTCGCGCCGGCGTCGAGCTTCCGCTTGAGGTTGTCGAGATCGAAGTCAGCATCCTGTGCCTCGGGGTGCACTTCTGGATAAGCAGCAACTGAGATATCGAAATCGGCAACTTTCTTCAGACCGTCAACGAGATCGGAGGCATATGCGTAACCGTCAGGATGCGGCACGTAACACTCTGCGTCTTTGGGTGCGTCGCCGCGCAACGCGACGAGGTGGCGCACGCCCATGTCCCAGTACTCCCTGACGATATCGTCAAGTTCATCACGCGTCGCATCGATACAGGTCAGATGTGGCGCAGGTGTTAGTCGCGTTTCTTTGATGATGCGTTCCACAGCAGCATGGGTCCGCTCTCGGGTCGAACCATCTGCGCCGTAGGTTACCGACACAAAACTTGGATCGAGTTCTGCGAGTCTCTCAATGGATTGCCACAATGTGGCCTCCATCGCTTCTGTGTTCGGCGGAAAAAACTCAAAGGAAACAGACGGTGATTTTTTTGTATTCATGAGTGACTTCTACTCAAGCCGCGACGGGCGCGTGCTCCGTTCGATCGGCAATTGTCGCTACCGCGAGTAACCAATCAGGATTGTTAGCAGGAATGGATCGTGGTGTAGACAGACGGAGATCGGCGGCCGCTGCCCAGGCAGCAAACTGGGACCGCAATGCAGAAATATCGGAGTCACCAACGGATGCCAGCACAAGCGCTCGACCATCGTCGCTGAGGAGACGCTTCGCTTCGGCGAACACAGCGGCAGGGTCTTTCGCATCACTCAATACGTCATCGAGAATAATCGTGTCGAACTCCTTGTCGTCAAACGGCAGCGACACCATGTCGCCCTGCCGAAGCGATGTATTCGGTGTTCCTGCCAGCAACAGCTCGGCGCGCGCCAGGCGGCGAGCATCGGAGTCGATATCAACGCCGACTGCTCGATGCGAACGTGACGCCAGTAACTTCAATATGCGGCCCTGGCCGCAGCCTATGTCGAGAAGCTCACCCAACGGCCGGGCGACCGTCAACTCAACCAATGCTCGGTAAAGCAACCTGTCGCCCTCGGAAACCGGGACTGGCACGACTTCACCGTCCGCACGGATTTCACGCAGCTTGTCGATGTCCTTTTGAAACTGCGGTTCGTCTTCCGGGAGCAAGGCGAGCAGGCGGCGGCGAGTTGCGGAGCCATCACCCGTGTTTTGAACGCGGTAGTAAACGAAGTGGCCATCTTTGAAGCGCTCAAGCAGGTTCACTGCGCATAGCTGTTTTACATGCTGGGAGATACGCGGCTGGCTTTGGCCGGTCACCTTGGTTAGCTCAGACACGCTGCATTCGGCGACCCCACAAAGGGTGACCAGCCTCGCCCGGACCGGGTCGGCGAGTGCTTTGAATTGCAGTAGCAGGTTGTCTGTTGATGGATTCATATAAGAATATAAGGATTCTTTTATATTAATGCTTGATTAGTATACAGAGATGGTCGCAGTAACCCAACGACTTTATCGAACGAATTAATGCGCGTCAGCCTATGAACTATGATGTAGTTGTTAGCCTCGCGGCCAAAGCCCACCATTGCTGGAACCAGACACCGTGCCGAGAAACTTCCCGATAGTGACCGACCGAACGCTACTTAGAAGGCTCTCGCCAACCGACCTGGCGGATTTTCAGTCCTACCGGCGCGATGAAGAGGTCGGTCGCTACCAGGGCTGGCTGGCTCAATCGGAGGTTGCCGCTCTGGATTTTCTAAATTCAAGTTCAGTAGCTGATTTCTTCAAGCCGGGAATATGGTTTCAAATGGGTATCGCCGAACGCGAAACTGACGTGCTCATCGGCGACATTGGCATATGCCGCTCGGCGAGCGAATCCGAGTGCGAGATCGGCTTCACGCTCTGCAGACAGTCGCAGGGTCTGGGACTTGGCAGCGAGGCGGTAGCCGCCGCGGTCACATACATTTTCGAGGAAACAGATACTCATCGAGTTATCGGTATTACAGATTCGCGCAATATTGCGGCGATAAAGTTGCTCCATACTGTTGGGCTACAACATACACAAACGAAAGAGGCGATTTTTAGAGGCTCGCTATGTAAGGAACACCATTTCGAGTTGCATCGACCACCGACCTGAAATAATTCGCAGCCTGTCCGGGTCACTATGTTCAACTTCAATTAATCGGGCTTGCCAAAAATGAGAATTACAATACTGTCACTTTGTTTATTCGGCTCAACCTTGTTTGCCGCGACAGAACAAATAACTACGGTGGAGCAAGACTACCTGAACACCTGGAGCACGAATGATGCGGATGTCGCTAACGATATCCTGCATGCCGATTATTTTTATGTTGGTGTGGACGGAGAGCGGCACGATCGGGCATGGACCGTCCGAATGATCGGCTCGGGCCAGCTGGTTTATGAAAGCGTAACGATTCGCCGTGGGCCGATACACGATCTCGGCGATGTGATTGTTACGCTGGGCACACTTCGCGCCCCTGGGACCTGGGCCGGAAAACCGATTGAGGATAAGCTTGCATTTACAATGGTCTGGGTACGTGTCGATGGGCAATGGAAATTGTTGAGCGAACACAATTCCAAAGTAATGAACGGACAGTAGTACTTAACTCAGGTGTTCAGCAAACGTAGGCGAGACCAATTCAATGACATCGTCCGCGATCAACCAGGTGCGCGGGTGTTTTACCACGGACCTACACTCGCCAGCGGCGAACGATCTGATCGGCAAGCGTGGTTAGGTCTGGTGCGATAAAGTCCGGCATTGGAACGTCTGGTGCAGGCAGAATCGCATTGTGGGCACGAGTTACGAATGCACCGTAGAAGCCAGCGGCCTGGGCACCGATCGTATCCCATAGATGACAGGCGACGAGGCACAGGTTCGATGCCTCGACATTTAGCTCGTTTGCCACATAGTGATAGGTATCCGGGGCTGGCTTGAATTTTCGAACTTCCTCGACGCTGAATGAGCGTTCGAAGAAGCCGCTGAGTCCCGCACGTTCAAGCGGCGTGGGTGAAGATGCGCTCGCCGAATTTGTAAGAGTCACAAGCTGGAATCCCGCGTTTCGCAGCAGAGTGAGGGCCGGAACGCTATCGGGATGCGCCGGCATAGTAGCGAGTCGCTCCTTGAGTTCTTCGATATCACCGGCGGCGATTGCTAGCCCATGAGTTGATGCGACCATACGGAATGTTCCTATGGCCAGTTCGCCGAATGGAGTGTAAAGGCCCGACAAGGTCATGGTTTCGGAGTAGAGGATCAACTGCGCGAACCACTCTCTCATCGCGGACCGGTTGCCGAAGACGCGCTCGAACAGAGGTTCGAGCGCCGTGATATCGAGGAGCGTTTCGTTCACATCGAAAACGATGGTCGAAACGGATGTGCTATGGGACATGGTCTGCCTCCGAAGCCTTCTCAACCGTTTCCTCAAACAGGTGCACACGCTGCTGTACCAACGCGGTAAATTCGGGGCGCCAGTCGGGATTGTTGTGGCTCAACCAGTCGCGGATACCCCGGCCACTAACCAGCTGATCCAGCGTGCGTTCACTGCCAGCAAAGTTTGCCGGATCGTTGCCGAATGTCAGCTGCCGTACGTACGCGCCCTGCAATGCGGAAAACACATTTCTGAGAACCATATCGAACCTCAGTTTTTCGTCCTCATCCAGATCCGCGTAAGACTTGCCGCCTCGCGCGTACAACTCCAGGATTTCGGGATTGAGAATAAATATTTCGCGGATGCGGATGCCGGATTCTACATTTCGCTCGAATGCAGCGAGCTCAGTTGACCTTAAGCTCATAGATAGCTCGTGAGTGTTCTGGCGAACTTGAACAGCCAGATATATCAGCGACGCTACCACGGCAACTGCACCGATTATCTCTGCTAGCGCTGCCCATTCTTGAATCGACATTATTTGTCCCCCAAAAGCCTCTTTGCAGTTTATCACCTGGGCAGCCGCTTTCGGCTGCGAGATCAACTGCTCAAAGCGGCATACCCAGATTAATTACTCGATCAGCGTGCCGAAGTGTCTCTTGTCGATGAGCGACAACAACACGCGTGATGTTGAGGGCGGAGACTTCTCCAACGAGGTGTTTTTCGTGATCCGTGTCGAGATGACTTGTGGCCTCGTCCAGGAACAGGATCTGTGGGTTTCTGTACAGCGCCCTTGCGAGAAGAACCCGTTGCTTTTGGCCGCCGGACAAGACATCCCCCATATCGCCAACCAATGTGTAGTAGCCCATTGGCATTGCAGCGATCTCGCTTCTTATTCCTGCAACCCGACAACACTCGTCGACTTTTTCTTCATCCGGTTCTGAAGAAAAAAACGAAATATTGCCAAGCAGCGTGCCACTCATCAGGTAGTCACTTTGCATGACGACACCGATGTTTTGCCTGTAAGTGCACAGGTCCATTGCCCTTAAAGACATGCCGTCAATCAATACGTCTCCTTTTTGTGGCGACGTTAGTCCGATTAGAATCTTCAGCAGCGTACTCTTGCCAGAACCCGATGGGCCAGCGATAGCGACGTGCTCACCCGATTCGATTTGAAGATCCAGTCCACTAATTACAAACGGTTCGTTTATTCCGTATCTATACCAAATATCTCGAACGTGAATCTGACCCGATAGATTATTGGGTCGAAGAGTGTTTGCACTAACAACTGAATTATTCAGTTCTTCGGGGCTAGCCTCGACAATGTCCGCCAGTCTATCCAGGTGAATTCGTGCCAGTCGGAAATGAAAGACCTTGTCGACCAGTCCTGCGGAACGCGCGACAAAGTGAATCTTATATGCCAGGAACGCTACCATCATTCCAACAGTGAAAGAACCCTCGATGATCGCGCGCGCAGCAACCCAAACCAGCAATACATTTTGTATGCCGAAAACAAGCGAACTGGCAACCTCACCCCAAACTCGAATACGTCCCGCATCAGCGGCCGCGGCGATACTATCAGCCATCCGGTTTTCGAAACCTACATCTCGAAAAGACTCGTTACCGAAATTCTTGATCGCCAGGATCCCGCGAATCGTCTCGAGAAAAAAAGTATCTCGGGAAGCTGTTCGAACCAACAATTCTAATGAGGCAGCGCGCAAAGGCCCAAACAGTAGCCACTGCACGATCAGGTATATCAGCACCGACAGTACAACAACTCCTGCGAGCACCGGGCTATACAGGTACATGACAACCGCAGTGGTTAGAGCCATCAATCCGTCAATTAGCGCCTCGACAACCTGAGTCGTAACAAGATCACGAATCGCATTCATGGAGCCAAACCGGGACTGAATGTCTCCGATATGTCTTTTTTCGAAATAGTCGTACCTAAGTCGAAGTAAATGGTGGAACAATCCGGAAGACCAACGAAAATTGAGGGTCGACGACATGTAAATGATTACCCACGAACGGAAGCCAGAGGTTATCGCGATGAAAATGGCCAACCCGCAAAATGCTGTAGCCGATAACAACAATAGGTCCAGATCACCGCTTACAACGATATCGTCTATTACTATCTGAGAGTAAAAAGGGGTAACCAGCACGAATACTTGTAGTGCAACGGAAAGACCGAGAAGCTGGAACAGGGCACATCCGATTCCTTTAGTATTAGCAAAAAACCGTTTGAAGGATAAGCTCCTGGTTGCTGGTGCTTTGTCAAAATTGCTCCTGGGCAGCAGTTCCAGAGCAGCTCCGGAAAATAGATTGGACACTTCGCTTAGCGGCAGCCGTCTCTTACCTATCGCCGGATCGAAAATTTCGGCGTATCTGGAACTGACCCTTGCAAGAACCACAAAGTGATCTAGACCCCAGTGGAGCATGCAGGGAGTCTTAAGGTTCTTGAGGTCGGCGAGTTCAAGTCGCAGCGGCCGGCCCGACAGGTCCATTCTGTTGGCAATTTCGATTAATTGCGCGAAGGTCAGGCCTTTCATTGAAATCGCCCAACGTTGCCGCAACGCGGAAAGATCCGTTCGCTTGCCATGAAACGTAAGTATCATCGCCAGGCAGGCAAGGCCACACTCGGCAGCTTCAGTCTGATATTGAATGCGCAGTCGCATTCGATGAAAAAAACGCAGGTTCAAAGTCGAATCGTCTGTCATAGTTTTTGAGCCGCGCTGATCAGCGGATCGAATATCCACTCAATCAGCCGTCGCTCATCGCGCAGTACGTCTGCGCTAAGAGTCATCCCGGACTGAAGCGGTCGCGATTTTCCATAGGCGGAAACATTTTTCTCCAGGATTCGAACACGAGCCATGTACACCGGTTCTGTGATGGTTATGCGAAATCGCTTGTCCGCGGGAAGAACGGTCGTACGAGAGACGCTGTCTACCACACCCTGATATGTTCCGAATTTGTGATGCGGATACGCGTCGTATCGAATCTTAACCGGCGCGCCTGTTCGAACAAATGCGATAGTACGAGTTGGCACCAGGATCTCTATGTAGAAATCAGCGTATTCAGGAACTATATTCAATAACGGACTGCTCGCAGAAATAGTCTGGCCTTCTCGAACGAGTAGCCCGGAAACGACGCCGGTGGATGGGGCCAAAACTCGCTGCATATCGCGCCCCATACTTTCGGAGATCTTAATTGAAAGCTGGTGATACCGGACCCGCATTTCTGCGGCGCGAGTGTCGCGGAGAACTGGTAATTCAACCAGTTTCAGCTGGCTACGACGGATGTCTGATAGTAAAGAGTCCGTAGACAAGCCCAGGTCGCGCAGCCGCAGTTTAGACTCAACGACAGCGACATTCGCTTGGTCTTGATCCCTTTGTGATACAAGCTCCGAGGCTTGCAGCGTCGTGAGTCGCTCCAAAGCACGTTCTGAAAGTCGAAGCCCGTTTACCAGGTCCTTGCGCTGTTCATCCAGTAACTTCAAACGTGCTTGCAAGGATGATATGTCTTCTTTCACTCCCTGTTCTTGAACGTCAAATGTGTCACTCTCCCGCTGGGCTTGAATGAGCAAGTCTGCTTGCTCGGATCGAAGGACCGAAATTACCTCTCTTCGGGTCGCCGCCGATTGGCCCACGGCTCTTGATGTACTGAGACTCAGGAGTTTCTGATCTACTGAGACCAAGTCCCCCTCTGAAACAAGCAGTTCCAAAATCGTCCCGTCACTTTGGGCGTAGACTTCAACGCCCCCCATCGTCGTTGTTACATATCCACGTACGGTGTCTTTCGGCGAATACTTTCCGAAAAACAAAAACGCAATAACAGAAGCAGAAACGATGCTCACGAACAGTGAGAAAGTCGAAAAGCTTAAAGGCGAAACCATTCTTGTGTTCGAAACGAAGTGGTTTGTCCGATATTCAACGGCTGCTTTTCTGAATAGCGAATCGGTCATAAATAGGCTGTTGCTATGACGAAAAGACAAATGGAAATCTAATTATCGGGCATGGGTTGCAATCGGTATATGTTCGTAATCGCCTATAGATGCGAATTTCTGAGATTCTTGCAATACATTTGCCAGGAAAAGCACCTTGAACTCAGGATAGAGTTCTATGCCGGCATCGTCATGAATCTGGCCCTACGACAGGGACGGGGCAGTTTTCCAACTCTGTTTCATGACCACAGCCAAAAGTAGAGTCATAACAATAGTAACTACGCTGACAGGTATGTTGCCGTCCATCAGCAATACCACAAGAGAAACGAGAAACGTCATCGCCACGATTGCAGCGCCAGCGAATCTTGTTTTTCCGAATGGCAGCAAGAGTCCACCAATCAACTGCACAGATCCGTAAATAATAAGGAGTGTATTGGAAAAGCCATACTGACTAAAAAATTCAACATCCCGCTGCATTAACAGCACCTTTGTGATGCCAGAGGAAATGGCCAGAAACGTCAATATGACCAAAATAGCTGTGTAAGCAATCTTCATTCGGGTATCCATTTATTATTTTCTACGCAAGAGATCTCGTTGAGTGAAAGTCGACGTATCATTTCTTTCGTGATTGCATTCTTTGTTCTCGTGTCGACTCGCGTGGATGCCTGACCTTTCGGAAGTTATCCAGTTGGTGGGCAATAGCGAGTAACGGATGACGAAGAAGCATTCGGGGGCCAGCATAGCGCATGATTTGGCTGGCCTGGGCCTTTCGAGCAGGCTTGTAGCAGTGAATCGGACAGTTGGCGCAGGTTGGCTTATCTTCCCCATAGGGACATTTCTGCAATCGCAGCTCAGCGTAGTCCAGGAATTCCTGACACGCTGCGCACAGAATGTGGTGAGAATTGTCATGGTGAGCGGAGCAATAAATACCGACCATTTTGGTCATGGTAGCCTGTTCACGGGCAAGTCGTTTTTTTTCGGAGCGCATTGCTTCCTCTGTCGGCCTGGCTGGTCTTTGCAATTGCGAGCAGTATCAATTAGAAGTTTCTAGTCACATCACACCATTTCCACCTTCTTCGAAGGTCACGACGCCGTCAGGAATAACCTCCCATGATGCTTTGGAGCCCACGAAAATGTGCCGACCGATTTCGACGTCCGGGTCTCCATTTATGCACCCGAGAGTTACGCCGTGCACAGCGCCTTTGAATATGCCGCACAACGTGGAGCCACACGTATTGCAGAATTGTAAACCAAACCCGTGATCTCCAATAAATGACGTCAGTTGGTCTTCGCCAGTTAGCCATTTGAATTCGTCCGGATCGACCAGGGCGTAAGCGGACGCCTGAGAACTGAACGCCTTGCGACAACGCGAACAATGGCACGACCTTGCGTCGCGTAGTATCCCTGAAATTTCGTAGCTTATCTTTGCGCAGAAACACTCGCCCGTCATTAGCATTTGAATTCACTCTCCAGCCAACCGCCAGTCCGCAGTTTAACACTCGACGGGGACTCGCATTCAGTAGCATACTGTTGTGGGACCACCGCGATTACAAAACTGGAGACGTCGAATACCGTGAACAGAGAATGTCCAGGTTGCTCTCGGGAATCGATACCGGTTAAAGACCTGCTGTTCAACAACTCAGTATGCAGCCAATGCGAAAAGTCTGTCGGCGTTCACAAACTGGTATCCGTGGTTTTCTCGCTGATCATATTGATAGTGACAGCAGTATCGACACTCCTGGTTCTAATGCAACTCGGACCCTATTACGCATTGCTGTGGTTCACGGCACCAATAGGATCACTAAGCTATCTGAAAGCCAGAATTAGTCCACTTGAGGTCAAAACGAATACCGGACTTCTGGACGGACCCCGCCCCTGACACAAGTTCAGGAAGCTGTCCTCACGCAATTTCTCCCATCCCGCTTGGCCGCATATACGCCATTGTCCGCCTGTTTAATCAACGCCTCAAAATTGTCCATATCGGGCGTACGGAAGGCCACGCCAACACTGATGCTGCCAAGCCAAAAGTCCTCACCCGTTGGTACACGAAGCCTGGATACCGCTTCGCGGATAAGCTCGGCGACGTGCATACCACCATCCTTGTCTGTGTCGGGGCAGATAAGCAGAAATTCATCGCCACCGAGACGGCACACAATGTCATCATTTCGCAAACAATGCTGGAGGGTCCTCGCCAACTCACTCAACACGATGTCACCAGCATCATGACCACAAGTGTCATTAACCTCTTTAAAATTATCGGCATCAATCATGATGCAGGCCAGCGAAGTCATAGCTTGCGACGATTCCTCCCAAAGCTCAGCAAGGCGGCACATGGCATGACGGCGATTTGGCAGTCCGGTCAGACTGTCCGTCATGGCGATCTCTTCAAGACGCAAATTCGCTTTGGAGAGTGCTTTGGTCCGTTCTGCAACCTTCGCTTCAAGTGACTTGTTGGCCTGGTCCAGTTCTGCATTGCGCGCGGAAACAAGCCGAAACATTCCGCTGAGCGCTCCGACAAGTGGTTCGGTCGCGCTGTCGACGCTTTTCTCCCCTGCCGCATAGGCCACATCGGAGGCCGATCCGGACTGAATCATCATGATCTGCCTGGCCATATTCATGTCCACATGAAGAATATGATAGGCAAGCCAGTGAATAAGAAAGTGCAATAACTGTCGAGCCGGTTCCGTATTATCCGGACTGATGCCCTCGTAAATACTGGCCGCTTCGGACAGGAAAGTGCGATGGGCCTCGATATGAACGTAGACGTGGCGGTCATCCAGTCCGACCCGAGACATCAAAGCTTCTTCCTCTTCGAAGTGGTGCTCGGCATAGGCAAAAAGATCAGTACAAACGGCTGCAACATCGTCCGACACGATTTCATTTTCCGACAGACTCGTGCCGTAGCGATTGATGATATCGACCAGTTGCTGATGCTGCTGATCAACCTCGGGCAGCCCGGTGACGAACTGATCGTTCCAGCTAAATGAATCCACTTGTTCTGACCTCGATTTTGATCAGGATACACCCGGCCACACATCCGCTGTGATCATGGAAAGTACTTAGGTGCCGAGTGGGACTACTGGACGGAGTCAGGACCTGTAACGACGTTACCGGCGAAGAGACGGGAAACATCCACAGGATCAAACGAGCGCTTCTCACCGCAGTACTCGCAGACAACCTCAATGGAATCCCGCTCCGCCAACATTGCATGAGATTCCGTCTCACCCAGCATCTTCAGTACGTCTTCAACTTTCTGATCGGAGCAACGACACCTGAAGTTAACCACACGCGATTCATGCACCCGAACATCGTCTTCTGCAAACAGCTTGCGAATTAGATTCAAACCCGTAGCTTCATCGAAATCGGTGGCCGTCAGCGTTTCCAGCAAGAAACGCAGTCGATTCCAGTCGTCTTCATCGATCGGCTGGCCAGGCATTTGCTGCAGCAAAATACCACCAGCAACATTCTCGTTCGCGACCAGTACGATATGACTCGGCACTTGCACCGAGCGATCAAAATAATTTTCGAGGCTCGATGACAGCGACTCGCCTTCTATCGCGACGATTCCCTGGTACGGGCGCTCGCCCGCATCAACCGTAATCGCGCAATGCGCATTGTCGGTTAGTTCAGCGAAACTGCTCGCAACTGAGTCCTCATCCATCGAGGCCATGCCGCGCACATCGAGATCGCTAGTGCATTGCATCACCAGCATTTGCAGGGCACCACTACCTTGAATTTGCAATGTGATGGCACCGTCGAACTTCAGGCTTTGGGCGACTAAACCGGTTGCCGCAGCTGCATGACCCAAAGTCTCGATCACCAATGCATCGTAGTCGTGATCACGTTGCATACGGACCCAGGATTGCGACAGGTGAATAAGTGCGCCACGCACTGGTAGCGAGACAAACGCGAACGGTATGATGCTGTCGGCTGACATGCCCTAGTTGCTAAGCTTGTCTTTGAGGATCTGATTAACCTGCCCTGGGTTTGCCTGACCTTTGGTCTCTTGCATGACCTTGCCGACGAAGAAACCCATTAGCTTGTCCTTGCCCGCTTTGTATTCAGCAACCTGGCCCGGGTTATCCTCAATCACCTTGTCGACTACAGCTTCAATCGCCGAGCCGTCGGTGATTTGTTTCAAGCCCTTCACTTCGATGATTTCGTCAGCAGAGCCGTCGCCATCCCACATCGCCTCAAACACCTGCTTGGCGATTTTTCCGGATATCGTATTGTCGTGAATTCGACTGATCAGCCCCGCCAGATCAGCGGCCGCCAGATTGCTCTCGTCGATATCTTTGCCGTCCCGATTCAGCGCAGCAGCAAGATCGCCGATAACCCAGTTCGCAGCGATCTGTGGCGTCGCATCCGTCGCGTCAACCACAGCCTCAAAGTAATCCGCCAAAGATCGAGTCGCGATGAGAATTCCCGCATCGTCAACTTTTAACCCGTACTCGTCCACGAAACGCTTTTCTTTTGCTGCTGGCAGCTCCGGCATCGTCGCGCGCGCCGCTTCAATATATTCCTCGCTGATCTCAACCGGCAACAAATCCGGGTCCGGGAAGTAGCGGTAGTCGTTCGCCTCTTCTTTCGACCGCATGGCCCGTGTTTCGTCTTTGTCCGAGTCGTACAGGCGCGTTTCCTGTTTTACTTCACCGCCGTCTTCGATCAATTCGATCTGCCGCTCAACCTCGAAGTTAATTGCCTTTTCGATAAAGCGGAACGAGTTCAGATTCTTCAGCTCGGCACGGGTGCCGAGTTTTTCCTGGCCCATCGGTCGAACCGACACGTTGGCATCACAGCGGAACGAACCTTCCTGCATGTTGCCGTCGGAAATGTCGAGGTAGCGAACAATGGTGTGGATCTTCTTCAGGTACGCGATCGCTTCCTTCGCAGATCGAAGATCCGGCTCGGAGACAATCTCTAGCAACGGTGTACCGGTGCGGTTCAAATCGATGCCGGATGACGCATCAAGACCTTCGTGGATGGACTTGCCTGCATCCTCCTCAAGATGTGCTCGCGTAATGCCAATGCGCTTCTCATTGCCATCGGCATCCGTTATGACCATTTCGCCGTGCTCGACGATGGGCAGCTCAAACTGGCTGATCTGGTAGCCCTTGGGCAAATCCGGGTAGAAATAATTCTTGCGGGCGAAGACCGAGCGCGGTGCAATCGTCGCGTTTACTGCAAGCCCGAAAAGGGTCGCCATACGCACGACATCCTGGTTGAGCACCGGCAATACACCCGGATAGCCGAGCGACACCAGGCACGCCTGTGTGTTGGGTTCTGCACCGTAAACCGTCGATGCCCCGGAGAAAATCTTGCTCTTCGTCGCCAGCTGCGTATGAATCTCAAGGCCGATGACAACTTCCCACCCTGAGTTTGAACCGGCGGCACTCATTGGAAGTCCTCCGGACAAGCTTTGTGGTGGTCCGTGTGCTGCTGATACTGGTGCGCACAACGCAGCAGCGTCGATTCGGCAAAATGCGTACCGACCAGGTGCAAGCCAACCGGCAGCTCGTTGACGAACCCGCACGGCACCGAAATCGCCGGCAAACCGGCGAGATTCGCACCGATCGTATAAATGTCGTTCAGATACATGGTAATCGGGTCATCGACCTTGTCGCCAAGTTTGAACGCCGGTGTTGGCGCCGTCGGTCCCGCAATAACGTCAACATTCGCGAACGCTTCTTTGAAGTCATTGGCAATCAATTGCCGAACCTGTTGAGCTTTGAGGTAATAAGCGTCGTAGTAGCCTGCCGACAACACATAGGTACCCGTCATGATGCGACGTTTCACTTCGTCGCCAAAACCTTCACCGCGACTGCGACAATAGAGGTCCAGCAAGTCTTCCGGGTTCTCCGCCCGATACCCGAAGCGCACGCCATCATAGCGTGACAGGTTCGATGAACATTCCGCCGGTGCCACCACGTAGTACGTCGGCACTGACATGTCGATATTGGGCAGATCAACCTCGACTGTCGTCGCGCCCAGTGATTCGAGCACAGCAATCGATTCCTTGACACGGGCACCACACTCCGCATCGAGCCCTGCATCGAAGTGCTGCCGCACGATGCCCACTCGTAGTCCTTCAATCGACTCTCCGAGGCCGGCCACGTAATCAGGCACAGGCTCATCGATCGAGGTTGAGTCCCGCTCGTCGAAACCCGCCATCACGCCCAGCATCAACGCCGCATCTTCTGCTGATCGCGTGATGACACCGGCCTGATCGAGACTGGACGCAAAAGCGATCATGCCGTAGCGCGATACCCGGCCATAGGTAGGTTTGATTCCCACCGTGCCGGTCAGCGCTGCGGGCTGACGAATGGAGCCGCCCGTGTCCGTGCCAGTTGCTGCCGGGGCAAATCGCGCGGCCACGGATGCAGACGAGCCGCCCGAGGAGCCGCCTGGCGATCGTTCAAGGTCCCAGGGGTTACGTACCGGGCCGAAATAGCTGGTCTCGTTCGACGAGCCCATCGCAAACTCGTCCATGTTGGACTTGCCCAGTACGACAGCGCCCGCATTCGCGAGATTTTCAACGACGGTAGCGTCGTACGGTGAAATAAAATTGTCGAGCATCTTCGAGCCACAGCTGGTCTTGATTCCACGTGTACAAAAGATGTCTTTATGAATAATGGGCAAGCCATTCAGCACACCACCCGATCCGGATGCGCGCGCTGTGTCGGCGCGTGCCGCAGCGGCCAGGGCCTCATCAGTCGTGACCGTCACAAATGCATTGAGTTTGTCATTGTGCCGGGCGATGCGATCGAGCAGCGCATTTGTCAACTCGACGGAGGTGAATTCACCTTTCTCAAGACCGGCCGCCAGCTCGGTCAATGTTCTCGTGTGCAAATCCATCATTCGATCACTTTTGGCACGAGATACAGGCCGTCAGCGACCTCGGGGGCGTTTTCCTGGTACCGATCACGCTCGTTTGACTCCGTGACAGCGTCCGGACGCAGTCTTTGGATCGCGTCAAATGGGTGTGCCATCGGTATTACGCCGTCCGTATCGGCCTTCGACAGCTGATCGACGAAATCGACGATACTGGACAGCTTTTCGACACTTTCGGCGTACTCCTCATCGGTGAGTTTCAGCCTCGCCAGCATCGCGATGTATTGGACCTGTTCTTTGTCGAGTGACACGTGATAATTCCGGGTATTTTGTTTTGCCGTCGAACGGCTTTATTGACGGGGACGCAATAATACATGCCACCTTGTGCAATGTCGTGGGCATTGTTAAATTACGCCGTTATCCTCTTTCGAGACCCCACCCCGACATGTTCAAAAATATCCTGGGTTATTTCTCTAATGACCTTTCTATCGATCTTGGCACCGCCAATACCCTGATTTACTCACGTGGGGCTGGCATCGTGCTCGATGAACCGTCCGTTGTGGCGATTCGTGAGGATTCTGGCCGGGGTGGCCGCACTGTCGAGGCAGTTGGCGCAGAGGCCAAGAACATGCTGGGCCGTACGCCAGGCAACATCACGGCGATCAGGCCGCTGAAAGACGGCGTTATCGCCGATTTCACGGTGACCGAGAAAATGCTGCAGCATTTCATCAGAAAAGCGCACGAATCTCGCTACTTCCGACCGAGCCCTCGCGTGCTGATCTGCGTTCCCTACGGTTCCACACAGGTCGAAAGGCGCGCAATTCGCGAGTCGGCCGAAGGCGCAGGCGCGCGCAAAGTACACCTTATTGATGAACCAATGGCGGCGGCGATCGGTGCGGGTATGCCCGTGCACGAGGCCCGCGGTTCCATGGTGCTCGATATTGGCGGCGGCACATCCGAGGTCGCGGTCATCTCTCTGAACGGTATCGTTTATGCAGCATCTGTTCGAATCGGCGGCGACCGCTTCGACGAGGCCATCACCAGTTACGTGCGCCGCAATTACGGCATTCTCATTGGTGAAGCAACCGCCGAACGTATCAAGCATGAGATCGGCTCGGCATTTCCGGGGCAGGAAGTCCTCGAAATCTCGGTCAAGGGACGCAACCTGTCCGAGGGCGTGCCGCGTAGCTTTACGTTGAACAGCAACGAAATTCTCGAAGCGCTGCAGGAGCCACTGCAGGGCATCGTTGGTGCCGTCAAAGAGGCGCTGGAGCAAACGCCACCGGAACTGGGAGCGGATGTTGCCGAACGCGGCATTGTATTGACCGGCGGTGGCGCCATGTTGCGCGACATCGACAAGCTTCTGATGGAGGAGACCGGTCTGCCCGTCGTCATCGCCGATGATCCACTCACCTGCGTCGCCCGCGGCGGTGGTCGAGTTATCGAACTCATCGACGAACATGGCCCCGCGGTATTCGGTCTGGAATAGTGGCGACAATTCTGAATGGTCGCTTCCCGCGATAGTAGAAGTAACTCAGGCCGGGTTCCGGCGCTGGGTCTTCGAGTCCTCGGCCTAATTTTCATCAGCATCTTGCTGATGTATTTCGACAATCGCGATAATCACCTCGACACGGCACGCAAGAGCATTGGTGCCGCGGTCTATCCCTTGCGTGTCATCGTCGATGCACCCGTGCGCTTGTGGAGCTGGATTGGCGACTCAACGACATCGCGCAATGATCTGGAGCTGGAACTCGCGCGACTGAATGCCGAGCGGCTCCTGACCAACGCGCGCCTGCAAAAATTTAATGCGCTCGAAGCTGAAAACGCCCGCTTCCGTGCATTGCTCGATGCTCGCGCCCAGGTGCGCGACAGAGTGCGTGCAGCGGAAATCATGTCCGTTGACGCAAACCCTTATAACCACAGCCTGGTCATTGACGTCGGCACGCAAGATGGCATCTTCGATGGTCAGGCGCTCGTCGATGTCGACGGTGTTGTCGGCCAGGTCATTCAAGCGGGTCTCATGACATCACAAGCCATGTTGATCAGCGACACCGACCACGCCCTACCCGTCGAAGTGAATCGCAATGGCTTGCGAACGATCGTTGTGGGCACTGGAAAAATCGATCAGCTCGAACTGCCGTTCGTTGTGAACAACGCAGATATTAAAGTCGGCGACTTGCTGGTCACGTCCGGCCTTGGCGGCGCGTTTCCGGCCGGTTATCCGGTCGCGGTCGTTGAGTCGGTTACACGCATCCCGCAAGAACCTTACGCGGATGTCACTGCCGTTCCATCTGCGTCTCTCGGCCAGGTACGTGAAGTCATGCTGATTTTTTCAGCCAGCACACCGAGCCCCGAGGTCACAGGCGATGATTAGGGACCGCGCCTCTCGCCGCATGCCGGTCATTCTGTCCTTTATCTTCGGCTTGATGCTCACCATCATGCCGTTGCCCGACTCGGTCGCCGCGTTCCGTCCCGACTGGCTGGCGATGCTGGTGATTTTCTGGGCCATGCAATTGCCGCGTACCTGGAGCGTTGGTACTGCCTGGATTGTCGGCATCGTTCTGGACGTAACACAAGGCACCCTGCTGGGCCAGCATGCGCTCGCTCTTTGCTGTATCGCGTTCATCACCGTCCGCTTCCATTTACTGATGCGGGTATTCCCGGTTCCACAGCTGTCCGCCACCGTGTTCCCGATGTTGGCCATTTACCAGTTTCTTTTATTCTGGATTAATGGCGTCGCGGGCATCAATGCACCAACGGTCACGTATTGGGGCCCTGTGATTTCGGGCACGTTGCTGTGGCCGGTCGTGATGATATTCCTGTCCGGTATGCGTGTCCGGACGCGTTCCGGAGATTAGGGTGAGCCTGCTTTCACCGATCAAAGATCACCATTCGGAACGGCGCCTTTTCATTGGCAGGGCTATCCTTTCATCTGTAATTTCGGTCGTACTTCTGGGTCTAGTGATCGCCCGACTGGTCCAGCTACAAGTTTTCGATCACGAATTATTTGCTGAGAAATCGCAGGGTAATCGTGTACGCATTGCGGCAGTGCCACCAATTCGCGGCCTTGTTTTTGATCGCAAAGGCAGAGTGATCGCAGAGAATCTTCCAGCCTACCAGCTCGAACTTATTCCCGAGCAAGTCGACGATATTGATGACACGCTGAATCGACTCGCTGCAATTAACCTGATCGAGTACGGCGACATACCGCGCTTTGCTGCACTGAGTCAGAGCGGCCAGCAGTTCAAACCCGTCACGCTGAAATTCAGGTTAACGGACGAGGAAATCGCGAATTTCGCCATTCAGCGGCCACGCTTCCCTGGCGTCGATTTTCAACCACGACTTGTACGCCATTACCCGTACGGCGAATTGTTCGCTCACACGGTGGGTTACGTAGGTGCGCTGGATACGGGTGATATGCAAAGACTCGATTCCGCTCGCTACGCGGGCACGTCGCACACAGGCAAGACCGGTATAGAAAGCAGTTTCGAAAACAACCTGCACGGCGATGCCGGATTTCGACACCTTATTGCCAATGCACGCGGACGAGAGGTGCCGGCAAATTCTAGCGAGTTACTGGACTCGCTACCTGTGGACAAGACTGCGAATCCGGGCTCCAACATCTACCTAAGCCTGGACCTTGATCTACAGAAGGTTGCTCATGACGCTTTGGATGGCCGGCGGGGCGCGGTGGTTGCCATTGACCCCACTAATGGTGAAATCCTGGCGCTTGTTAGCGCGCCGTCATTTGATCCGAACCTGTTCGCTGTCGGCATGAGCACTGCGCAATACGGTGAGTTGCAGGACAATCTCGACCGCCCATTATTCAATCGCGCAGTACGCGGCACCTACCCGCCTGGTTCGACTATCAAACCAATGCTGGCGCTGGCAGCCCTCGAATCCGGCGCCACCAACCTGACGCGTAAGACTGTTTGTATCGGCTTCTTCCAGTTGGAAGGCGACGAACATCGCTATCGCGACTGGAAACCTGAGGGCCACGGGCCCGTCGATTTGCACGATGCCTTAGCTCAATCCTGCGATGTCTATTTCTACGAATTGAGTGGCGAGCTTGGCATCGACAATATGCACAAGTACCTGACGCAGTTCGGACTCGGTAGCCCGACCGGCGTGGATGTTCTTGCCGAACGCCCCGGTCTGGTGCCATCACGTGAATGGAAAAGGAATAATTTCCGCAATCGCGACGACAAGCGCTGGTACCACGGCGAAACAGTCATCGCATCCATTGGCCAGGGCTTCATGCTGGCGACGCCACTGCAGCTGGCTACGGCGGCAGGCACTCTGGCGTTACGCGGTACTCGCTATCGACCGCATTTGGTCGCGGCTGTCGAGGATCCACTGACGGGTAACCGTGAATTGGTCGCGCCGGAACGGCTCGACAGCGTCGCTATCGGCAACGAGTTTTATTGGCGAAACGTGTTAGAGGCGATGCACGACGTCATGCAGGGTCCACGCGGCACCGCACGTGCTGTTGGTTTTGGTGCCCCCTACGAGATGGCTGGCAAGAGCGGCACAGCACAAGTGGTCTCGATAGCTCAGGACGAAGAATACGACGAGGAAGAGATCGAAGAGCGGCTGCGCGACCACGCACTGTTTATCTCCTTCGCCCCCTTCGACAGCCCGCGTATCGCGGTAGCGGTAATTGTTGAGAATGGCAGCAGCGGCAGTGGCGTTGCCGCGCCAATCGCCAGGGCTGTCATGGACAAATATCTTGGGTACGGTGATGATTCGACTCAGTGAAACACAGCGCATGCTCACGGGAGGAGCAGGGCCGCCCAGAAATTTTTCCGGACTACTGCGTCGCTTGAACGTTGATGTTCCGTTGCTCGGCGGACTCCTCCTAATCTGTGTTTTTGGACTGTTTGTTCTGTACAGCGCCGCTGGTGAGAACTCTCGACTGATCATCAATCAGGCGGTTCGACTTGGCGTAGCGTTTATCGCAATGCTGGTTGTTGCGCAGTTACCTCCGGACTTTCTGCGACGCTGGACGCCGTGGGGCTATGCTGCCGGTCTGCTACTACTGATACTCGTTCTGACCAAAGGCGACGTCGGACAAGGCGCGCAACGCTGGCTTGACATCGGCATTCGGTTTCAACCATCAGAAGCGATGAAGCTCGCGGTCCCGATGATGACCGCATGGTTCCTGCACGACCGTCAGATACCACCCAAGTTAGGCCACTTGGCGATTATCGCCGTACTCATCTCAGTGCCAACAATAATGATCGCAAAGCAACCCGACCTGGGTACATCATTGCTGATCGCGGCATCTGGCATCATCGTAATCATTCTCGCCGGCATGTCATTCAAGCTCATATTCGGTCTCGGTGTACTTGCCGTGCCGGGCGCACTGGTCCTCTGGAACTTCATGCAGGACTACCAAAAGCAGCGTGTCCTGACATTACTCAATCCGGACAGTGACCCGCTTGGCGCGGGCTACAACATCATTCAGTCGAAAATCGCCATCGGCTCCGGTGGATTATTCGGCAAGGGCTGGACGAACGGATCCCAAGCGCACCTCGAGTTCCTGCCGGAGCGACACACCGACTTTATCTTCGCCGTACTCGGTGAGGAATTCGGCTTGTTAGGGGTTATTAGTCTGCTTGCCTTGTATATGTTTGTTATCGGGCGCGGCTTGTTCATCGCAGTGCAGGCACACGACACCTACTCGCGCCTTCTCGCCGGATCGATCAGCCTGACCTTCCTCGTATATGTATTCGTCAATACGGCGATGGTGACCGGTCTGGTTCCGGTTGTCGGTGTGCCTCTGCCACTGGTCAGCTTCGGGGGCACGTCTATGGTGACGCTGATGGCAGGATTCGGTATTCTGATGTCGATTCATTCGCACCGGAAACTCTTGCCGCACTAATGACCTCCTGATGACCTATAAACGATTCCTTGCCGGCGTTCTGACGCTGCTGATCTCTATATCGCCCGTTCTCGGCTCTGACAAAGTTTATGTCGACCTGAAGCAGAAGAACGTCGTCGCGTTCGTTGATGAAATGGTCCAGATGCACGAGTTCGACCGCAGCGCCTTGTCGGCGATATTGGCCAAAGCCGAAATCAAAAAGTCCATTATCAAGAAAATCGCGAAGCCGGCAGAGCGCTCGCTGTCCTGGGGCGAGTACCGCAAGATTTTCATCACCAAAGAGCGCGTTAACGCAGGCACAAGTTTCTGGCGCGAAAACCGAGAAATGCTCGAGCGCATCACCCTTGAGACCGGCGTTCCTGTTGAGATACTGGTCGGCATCATCGGCGTTGAAACCTACTTCGGCCGCATCACCGGCAAGGACCGGGTTATCGATGCGCTCGCGACCCTGGCTTTCGAGTACCCACCGCGAGCAACTTTTTTTCGCAAGGAACTCTCCCAGTTCCTGATTCTCGCGCGTGAAGAGGAACTCGACCCAGGCATTCCGATGGGCTCTTATGCCGGTGCAATGGGACGGCCCCAGTTCATGCCGTCCAGCTTTCGCGCCTATGCCGTTGACTCAAGCGGTGACGGCAAACGAGACATCTGGAATAACTGGGCCGATGTTGCCGGCAGCATCGCCAACTACTTTCTGGCGCACCGCTGGCGCATCGACGAAGAAGTCATAGCACAAGCGACACTAAGCAGCGCGTGGAATGGCCCTGCTCCATCACCCGCAAACACACTCAAAGCCAGCGATACAATCGAGTCATTGAGCAAGAAGGGTGTCATGTTCGCAACCGATCTTTGCGCGGACAGTAAGGGCCAGCTCTTAAGCTACAAAGGCGACGCCGGTCTCGAACACTGGGTAGGTTTCCATAACTTTTTCGTCATTACAAAATACAACCGCAGCGTGATGTATGCACTGGCCGTGCATCAACTTGGCCAACAAATTTCGTCTAAGCTTAATGCCGATGGGTCGTAATACCGCAAAGCTGATCGTGCTCACGGTCGCGATCGTCCTCGCCGGCTGCGGTAGCGGAAAAACCAGGCGTGATGGCCCTGGCAGTTCACGAATTCCGGACTTGCCAGGTGATGCCGTTCCGCGCGCCGAACCGCGCAGCAGATACGGCAATGGGCCACAATACGAGGTCTTCAATAAGACTTATACCGTGATGCAAAGCAGCGCCGGCTATCAGGAACGCGGAGTGGCGTCGTGGTACGGCACGAAGTTTCACGGCAATCTGACCTCAAATCGCGAGGTCTATGACATGTACGCGATGACTGCCGCGCACAAGACTCTGCCTTTGCCCGCCTATGTGCGTGTCAGAAACCTGCGAAATAACAAGAGCGTCGTTGTCCGCGTCAACGATCGCGGCCCGTTCGCCCACAACCGAATTATCGACTTGTCCTACGCGGCGGCCACTAAGCTCGATATGATTCGCGACGGCACCAGTCTCGTCGAAGTCACGGCGATCAGCTTTGACAAGCCGAGCGGCGATCGTCCTACGGCGGTGAATAAACCGCCACAGCCAACGCTTACGTCCATTCCATCGACTACAGTTAGTCGACTCTTCGTCCAGGTCGGCGCGTTTGGCGACCGCAGCAACGCCGCTCGCCGTCTCGAGTTCCTGTCGAGATCAGGCATCGATAGTGCCTTCATCTTCGAAGACAAGTCATCCGGTACTTCCCTGTTCCGCGTCCGTATTGGACCGGTTGCCGATGTAGTTCTATACGATGTACTTGTTGAGGAGCTGGAAGGCCTCGGCATTACTGACCCTTACCTAATTACCGAATAGCTGCGTACAATACGCGCCGATTCGTCTAATTTTTCAATCAGAGGCAGCATGTCCCAACGATCAAGCAGCGCGCTCGCGACGGTATTTTTACTTTTATTTTCAACCTCTTATGCTGCACCCATGCCAACTCCGGCGGCGCCCATCATCGGTGCCAAGAGCTACCTGGTCGTTGACAGCACAACGGGCCACGAGATCGCCTCACTGAATGCGGACGCCCCGCTCGCGCCTGCCAGCCTGACCAAGATCATGACAACATATGTGGTTTTCAGTGCGCTGCGGCAGGGTCAGATCACGCTGGAGGAAGAAGTCACCGTCAGCGAAAAGGCGTGGCGAACAGAAGGTTCGCGAATGTTCATCGAGGTCGGTACACGGGTGACGGTGAAGGAATTGTTGCTCGGCATGATCGTGCAATCAGGAAACGACGCCAGTGTCGCGTTGGCGGAGCACATCGCGGGTAGCGAGAGCGTGTTCGCGGAAATGATGAATCAGCACGCGGCGACGATTGGCATGCACTCAAGTCACTTCGGTAATGCGACGGGCCTTCCAGCCGAGAATCACGTTACCACTGCTCGCGACCTCGCAACTCTTGCGCGTGCACTCATTGAGAAATTTCCCGATTACTATCAGTGGCACGCTGTAAAAGAATATACCTACAACAATATCAAGCAGAGTAATCGCAACTCACTGCTGTGGCGCGATGATTCGGTTGACGGCCTCAAGACGGGCCATACCGAGGACGCCGGTTACTGCCTTGTCGCATCGGCCCGGCGTGATGGCATGCGAATCATCTCAGTAGTATTGGGCACTTCGAGCACCAAGGCTCGTGCAGATGGCAGTCAGGCGCTGATCAATTACGGGTTTCGCTTCTTTGAGACACGTTTGCTGTTCAAGGCGGGCGAAGAAATTTCCAATGCACGTATCTGGAAGTCGGCCAATGAGTTTTCACGCCTCGGTGTTCTTGAAGATCTGTATATCACCGTACGACGTGGCTCCTACGACGAGCTCGAGTCGAATCTTGATATCCCGGCCATAGTGCTTGCACCAATCGCCGCTGGACAACCCGTCGCCGAACTAAACATCAGCCTCGACGGTGAGAGCCTGCTCAATACACCGTTGCGCGCACTGGATGACAATCCGGCCGGGTCACTCTGGCAACGCACGAGAGACGGCGTGAGTCTCTGGTTCGAATGACATGAGTGATGAAACCCTCATGGAGTTTCCCTGCGAATTTCCTATCAAAATGATGGGACGGGATACACCAGAGTTTCGCACGACGGCTCTCACCCTGGTCGAAAAACACGTGGGGCCGATCGCTGCGGAAGCGATACAGGTCAACCTCAGCGGCAAAGGCAATTTTGTTTCAGTTACAGTTACCGTGACCGCCACCAGCCAACAACAGCTCGACGACATTTACCGTGACGTCTCCGAAAATGACGACGTACTAATGGCCCTGTGAAGACTATCTTCCGAGGCCGGCAGGACTACGTGCCTCTGTGGCGGGAGATGCAGGGATTCACCGATAGTCGAGACGAAAAAACAGCCGACGAAATCTGGTTCGTGGAACACCCACCCGTATTCACGATGGGCCTCAATGCGAGTGACGAGCATCTGCTCGCACCGGGTGATATTCCGGTCGTACAGATCGACCGTGGTGGGCAGGTCACGTATCACGGCCCGGGCCAGCTGATGATTTACCCGCTAATCGATATCAAACGCTCGTCGATTGGGGTGCGCAATCTTGTTACCGCGCTCGAGCAAAGTATTGTCGACCTTGTCGCGGAATTTGAAGTGGCCGCTGTCGCTCGCGCCGATGCTCCCGGCGTTTATGTTGCGGGTGATAAGCTGGCAAGCGTTGGGTTACGCATTCGGCGTGGCTCGAGTTTCCACGGCATGGCACTGAATGTGGACATCGATCTCGAACCCTTTTCGAGAATCAATCCCTGTGGTTATGCTGAGTTACAAATGACAGATCTCAAGCGCCTCGGAGTTGATCTGACACTCGAGCAATCTGCCGAAAGATTGCTGCCCCATTTCCTGCGACATCTGGGCGTTTCGCGGTTATAGCCTGTTTATCGAGGCAAGTCGTTCGGGAGTACCAATATCTGCCCATTGACCGTTATATAGAGATCCTTGCAAGCGGCCCGCATCGGCCGCGGCACGCATCATCGGAACAACTGAGAATCGACCCGGCGCACACCCGTCGAAGAATTCCGGACGGTACATTGAAACGCCACTGTACAGTAATGCGGGCGTGTCACCGTTGCGTATACGGTCACCATCGAGATCGAAGTCTCCGACATCACGGTAGTCCGGTGTCGGCACCAGTACCAGGTGCCCATCGGCATCGTCACTGAGCGCGATATCTGACAACGGCATGTCAGTAAGGATATCGGCATTCAGAACCAGAAACGCTTCGTTGCCGAGCAAATGCAGAGCTTTGTGGATTCCACCACCGGTATCAAGAATGTCGTCGCCCTCATCGCTGTACTCGACATTCAGGCCATACAGGGAGCCGGAGCCAACGCGGCTCACTATCTGCTCGCCGAATCGGCCGAGGTTGATCACAACGTCTTCAATTCCCGCATTGCGAATGCCTTCAAGCTTGCGCTCCAGCAGACTTCGTCCCTGCACTTCGACCAAAGCCTTGGGCTTATCGTCAGTTAGTGGCCGCAAGCGTTCACCCCGCCCGGCGGCGAGAATCATTGCGATCACTCTGCACCACTCCATGCCGGCAGGACACGTTCTTCAATGAAACGCACGAGGAATTCCAAGTCTTCATGGACCGGGCCAAGTTCGACAATGTAGGCAAGTGTACGTGGTACATCGGTCAGGTAACCCGACTTGCCATCGCGATGGTTCAAGCGACAAAAAATACCGGCGGCCTTTAGTTGTCGCTGCACACCCATCAACTCGAAATAACGACAGAACTGCGTTGCATCGATTTGATCGCGAGTTTTGCCACTTAGTTGTTGGTAATAACTGAGCGCCCAGCGCCGTACTTTGTTCGCTGGCCAGCGAATGTAACAATCCTTGAGCAGGCTGACGAGGTCGTAAGTAAACGGTCCTTCGACAGCGTCCTGAAAATCAAGTATGCCGGGATTATGGTCGTTAAGAACCATCAGGTTTCGGGAATGGTAATCTCGATGCACGAAAACCTGCGGTTGACGCTGTGCATTCTCTACCAGCATGTCGCAACACGCTTGCCAGTTTCGTTCGTCGTCATCGCTGAGCTGCAATTGCAAATGTGTACCGCATAACCAGTCGCGAAAAAGAGATAGCTCAAAACGCAGCAGCTCTTCGTCGTACGGTGGTAACGAAGATTGATAGGCTTCGCCGCGGCGTTGCAGAACGAGCAACGCATCGATGGCAGCAGTATAAAGCGAGTCAGCCAGATCCGGCTCTCGCTCAAGCTTGTCGAGATAGTGTTCACTGCCGAGATCTGTCAACAGCAAGAAACCGTTCTCGATATCCGCCTCAATGATCCGCGGTGCACTGAGTTGCATGGACTCCAGGTAGCCTGCAACACGTACGAATGGCATGCAGTCCTCCTCTGTTGGTGGCGCATCCATTGCGATGAAACTTTCGCCCCCCTTTTGCAATCGAAAATAGCTACGAAAGCTGGCGTCCTTTGATGCCGGCACAGGTTCAGAGCCCGCGACGATGTCGATGCCGCCGATCCAGTCGTGCAGCGCGGCCAGGCGACCGTGGGCAGTTTTGTCAGTTTGACTAATCGAGATTCTCCGTAACGCGTTGAAGCACCTAAGAAACTATGCGAAGGTAACAAATAAGAATGCCTGTTAACATCCCGTCCCTAATGGCCCCGGCCGAAACCTGACCCGAACATCGACTTGTCCTCGAAAACCCTTATTTCAGCGTCTCTGCTGCTGGCCGCGTTTAATGCGAACGCCGCGGAGCCACTATCGTGCCAAACGACGCTTAGCAAGCCGGTTTCGGCGGACCCATTTGTGCCGCTGACGCCGCTCGCCAACCCAGGTACGATTCAGCTAGAGGCCGGTAGCGTCGAAGCGCAGATAGGCCCTCTGCCGACCGCAACCATGTCGGGCGGCGTGCTGTTGCGGCGGGATGACAAGCTCGCGGGTGCTGATAGCGCGCGATATGACCCACTGCGCAAAGCGCTGCTGCTGGAAGGCGCTGTGCGCTATGAGGACCCCGGCACCCAAATAATAAGCGATACCGCCGAATTCGCTTACGTATCAGGTCGAATTCGATTTGAGGGCGCCCAGTTTTCTCTCGGCAGCAGCAATTCCCGCGGGGCCGCGGAAGCGATTGAAATTAATCAGAACGGCTTGCTGACCCTCGATGGCGTGGAGTACACAACCTGCCCTCCTGGCTCCGAAGACTGGCTGATGAAAGGCAAAACGATTGAGCTCGATACGCGCAAGGGTGTCGGCACCGCCAGAAACATGAAATTACAATTCAAGGGGGTGCCGATTCTGTACGCACCGTATTTGTCATTCCCTATTGGAGACGCGCGCAAGTCCGGCATACTGACTCCCGAGATTGGCAGCTCGGGTCGGAGCGGTAACGAAATCAGCGTTCCCTGGTATTGGAATATCGCCCCGAACTACGACGCAACCATCACGCCCCGTCTCCTGACCAGCCGCGGCCTGCAAATCGCAACGGAATTTCGCTACCTGACCGAGCGCAACGAAGGGGTCGTCGTGGCGGACTACCTCCCCTCCGACGACGTAATCAATCGTGCGCGCCATCAATTTCGCTTGGAGCACAGCACATTGTTTGGCAATGGCTGGCGGAATCAGATCGATATCCGAGAAGTATCGGACAGTCAGTATTATGAAGATCTGGGCGGTAGCCTCAGCATTTCGAGTATCACGCACCTGAACCAAAGCGTGCGCTTCGATTATTACTCAGAAAATATTTCCGTACTTGGGCAGGTACAGTCCCACCAAACTATTGACGATGCTATCCCTGAGGACATGGAGCCGTATCGCCGTTTGCCGCAGCTACTCGTCAGTGGCAGCTGGCAAATTCCGCTGGGTCTGCGCTTTGGTGTAGGCGGCGAGATCGTTAATTTTGACCGCGATATCGGCGTCATCGGCTGGAGAATGAATGCCGCGCCAAAACTGGATCTGCGGATCGAAAGACCGGGCTGGTTTGTTAATCCGGCGATCGAATATGACTACACCCGCTACGAGCTTGATGACACGCTGCCGGGTATGGACGCTTCCCCGACGCGGTCGGTTCCCATAAGCAGCGTCGACACCGGCTTGATACTCGAGCGAACGATGGGTAGCGCGAACCGGGTGCAAACCATCGAGCCACGACTCCTGTACGTCCACATTCCGCAGCGCGATCAGGACAATCTACCGGTTTTCGATACGATCACGCCCGACATCAACCTGGTGCAACTGTTTCGAAAGAATCGCTACATCGGCATTGACCGCATCGGCGACACCGATCACATCAGTGTCGGAGTCACGTCGCGTGTTCTGGATGTTTCAACAGGTCGCGAACTGGTCTCGGCAACCATTGGACAGACACGCTATTTCAGTGACCGGAGCGTCGTCCTGCCGGGCGCCACAATGGCGACCGCTGAGACATCGGACTACATTGCGCAACTGCGTTTTTCCTTGTTCAAGAACGTTAATTTCGACTTCGGCCACCAGTGGGGATCGGGTGTTGATAACACCACGAAATCCGAAGCAAGATTGCAGTATCAGCCTGCCGGCAACAAGATATTGAATCTGGCCTATCGATTCCGCCGTGACTCACTGGAACAAGGCGATTTATCGTGGTCCTGGCCGATAGCGAGTCGCTGGAATTTCGTGGGCCGCTACAATTTTTCATTCCGCGATCAGGAAGTCCTTGAGCAGTTTTTCGGTCTCGAATACGAGAGCTGTTGCTGGGGCCTCCGGCTCGTTTCCCGACGTCATATTTCCACTCGAGATGGAACTCGCGATTCGTCCTTCGGTCTGCAATTAGTACTGAAAGGAATGACGAGCGTCGGCACAGCTGCTGACAAACTCCTCGAACGTGGTATTCTTGGCTATTCTGCAGATCTCCGGTAGTAAATAGTGTTAAAAATCATAAACTTATGCGTAATCGTCGCATTGGTCGCTGCGCCTGTCGCGGTTGCTGAAGAGCTTTCTGAAAACGGCGAGTTTCTGGACGGCGTCGCCGCTGTCGTTAACGAGGGCGTTGTTCTCAGAAGCCAGTTCGACAGACAGCTGGCTATGATCAAAGAAAATGCCGGTCTCCGCGGAATACAATTACCGCCTGAAGATGTGCTCAATGAACAGGTTCTCGAGCGACTAATTGTCACCGAACTCCAGATGCAACGTGCGGAGCGCATCGGGCTCACCTCGCAAATATCCGACCAGTACATCAACGCGTCAATCCAGCGAATTGCGGATCAAAATGGTATTAGTTTTGAAGACATCCCTGCACTACTGGCGGAGGACAACGTCGACTACGCCGAGTTTCGTGAAAACCTTCGCGAGGAACTAACACTTAATGAACTCAAGGGCATCGAGGTGCTGCGCAACATTGAGGTTTCCGAGCGTGAAATCGAACAATGCATCGCCGACCTCGAAACCAATGTTGTGGTGAACTCCGATTGGGAGTTGTCGCATATCCTGCTGACGATCGCCGAGTCGGCCAGCGCAGATGTCCTGACAGCTGTTGAGCAAAACGCAGACGACATTTACGCCCGCTTGCAGGACGACGCTGACTTTCGCGAGTTAGCAGCGCGCTACTCGGAAGGACCGACGGCATTGGAAGGTGGGTCGCTGGGTTGGCTCCAGGGGCAACAAATTCCCTCGATATTCACCGAAGTCTTGCAGGATATGAAAGCCGGCGACATTAGCGAACCTTTCCGCACGGCCAACAGCATTCATATAGTCAAGGTTGATAATCTGCGCAGCGCAGTTGAACGCAGCGAAATTAATCAAAGCAAGATTCGTCATATCCTCGTTGCGCCTAACGAAATCATTGACGATGCAACCGCAAAGCAACGTCTTGAAGAAGCGCTTCGAAAAATTCGCGATGGCGAAGATTTTGGCGAGCACGCGAAATTACTGTCCGACGATCCGGGCTCTGCAAATCTCGGTGGCGATCTGGGATGGGCGGAAACAAGTGACTTTGCTCCTGAATTCAAGGCAACGGCCGACGCAGCTGAGGTTGGCGTCATTAGTGAACCGTTCCGCTCACAGTTTGGCTGGCACGTTCTCGAAGTCCTGGAGCGACGGGTCTACGACAACACCGAAGAGATCAAGGAACGCAATTGCGTCGGGCGCATTCGTACCAGCAAGCAGGAAGAAGAAACACTTCTGTGGTTGCAACGCATGCGGGATGAGGCCTTCGTCGACACACGCATTTAGGCCCACCTGAATGCGGCGATCAAAGCCCCTCGTAGTTACTGCCGGCGAGCCTGCCGGCATTGGTCCCGAACTCTGCTCTGCGCTCGCAGGCACTGCGCTCGCAAATGACATCGTCGTTATTGGCGATGCCTCGTTACTGGATGATCGCCTGCAGGTTGTGGACATTCCATTCCCTGCGCCGATTGTTCACGGACAACCTGATCCCACGAACGCGAAGTCCCTGCTGGATGGTCTGACGCTCGCCGTTGAAGGCTGTGTCGATGGCCGTTTTTCCGGCCTGGTTACGGCCCCACTCGCAAAAAGTGTCATAGCTGAATCCGGTGTGCCTTTTACCGGACACACCGAGTTTCTTGCTGAACTGACCGGTGTCGACCTGCCCGTGATGTTACTCGTCGCCGGCGACTTGCGAGTAGCGCTGGCAAGCACGCACCTGCCATTGAGGGACGTCCCCGACTTCATCACCAAAGAACGGCTGACGAGGGTACTTGAAATACTGCACGCCGACCTGGGCTCGAAGTTCGCTATCGAATCGCCGGAAATAGTGGTGTGCGGGCTTAATCCACACGCCGGCGAAGGCGGGCATTTCGGTAGTGAGGACGACGCGGTTATTGCACCCGTTGTCGATGCATTATCGCAACAGGGGATGAACGTGCGTGGACCATTGCCCGCGGACACGGCATTCACTCCTGCTGCAGGCAACAAGGACGCGGTACTGGCGATGTACCACGATCAAGGTCTGCCGGTAATCAAGTACGCAAGCTTCGGACAGGCTGTAAATGTCACACTCGGTCTGCCCATCATTCGCACCTCGGTTGACCACGGCACTGCATTTGCTATCGCCGGTACAGGCAGTGCTGATCCCGGTAGTCTCATTGCCGCGATTGAGCTCGCAAGAACCATGGTCTCAAGCTAGTGGCACATCGGGCACGCAAGCGCTTTGGCCAGCACTTTTTAACCGACCCCGGCGTCGTTGACGCTATATTGCGTGCGGTGCACGCGACAAAAGATGACGTCGTGGTTGAGATCGGCCCGGGTCAGGGGGCGATCACCGCGGCGTTGGCTGCGGATGCCGGGCAGTTACACGCCGTCGAGCTGGATCGCGACCTGGTCGCCCGCTTACGGCGACAGTATGAAAACACATCGACAGTCACCATTCATGAAGCTGACGCGTTGGAGTTTGATTTTTCCACCCTGGGCGATCGCTTGCGTATCGTGGGCAATCTTCCCTACAACATCTCCACTCCGCTGTTGTTTCACTTGCTCAACTATCGCGACCGCATTCTCGATATGCATTTCATGCTACAAAAGGAAGTTGTTGACCGCATGGCGGCCGGCCCCGGTAGCAAAACCTATGGTCGACTGGGCATCATGCTTGGCTGTCACTTAAACATCGAGCCTCTGTTCGAGGTCGACAAGTCAGCGTTCGAGCCACCACCTAAGGTGATGTCCGCCGTCGTCCGTCTCGACCCTCTGCCACTCGACACGTTCGACATCAAGGACGAAGCGCTGTTGTCAAAACTCGTTGCCAGTGCCTTCATGAAACGCCGCAAGACAATCCGCAATTCGCTGAAAGACCATGTCGACGTCGACGACCTGCAGGCGGTTGAGATTGACCCTGGTTTGCGGCCTGAACAAATCAGCATCGCGAAATACGTTGAACTGAGCAACCATATGGCGAGTTTCATACGTTAGACTATCGTGATGGAAGAGACTCAATGCGACATCCGGATTAAAGTGGCTACCAGCTATATTGACGACCAGTCGGAACCCGACTCGGGCCGCTACGTGTTCGCGTACACGATAACAATATCAAATAGCGGCGACGTCCCGGCGCAGCTGATCAGTCGCCACTGGATCATCACAGATGCAAACGGCAAAGTGCAGGAAGTGAATGGTGACGGCGTCGTCGGCGAACAGCCCTTTTTGAATCCTGGCGAAGAATTCCGCTACTCCAGTGGCGCGGTTCTCGAAACTCCGGTCGGTGCGATGCAGGGGCTTTATCGCATGGAAACCGACGCAGGCATCAGCTTTGATGCGTTAATTGCTCCCTTTACGCTCGCAGTCCCCGGACTGCTGCACTAGGCGAGCCGTATGGCGGTTTACGCGATCGGCGATATACAGGGTTGCTACGACCCTTTCCGGCGACTTCTCGACGCACTCAATTTTGACCCGTCCCAAGATACCCTCTGGCTCGCCGGAGATCTCGTCAACCGCGGCCCGAAATCTTTGAAGACCTTGCGCTATGTTAAGAGTCTCGGCGATGCGGCTATCAGCGTGCTGGGCAATCACGACCTGCATCTCCTGGCTTTGTCGAGCGATGCCGTGCACTTCGGAAAGCGATTCGGCTCTCTCGAAAATCTCATCAACGCTCCGGATGCCGAAGAGCTGTGCGAGTGGTTACGCCAGCAACCGCTAGCGCATTACGACGCCTCTCTGGACACTTTGATGGTTCATGCTGGCACACACCCGGAATGGAGCGTGAAAAAGACGCTCGCACGTGCCGCAGAGGTTGAGGAAGAACTTCGACATGGTGATTATGAGACTTTGCTCGGAAAAATGTACGGCAACACACCGAACGGCTGGTCGGGAAAACTGGCTGGCTATAAACGGCTGCGATTCATTATTAATTGCCTGACGCGTATGCGCATGATCACAGCAAGCAATAACCTCAATTTTTCGCACACCGGATCACCGTGGCGGTCGCGCAAGAATCTGTTGCCCTGGTATATGGCCCAAAACCCGGCGACAGCCGAAACACGCGTTGTATTCGGCCACTGGTCGCAACTTGGGCTTATTGTGTTGCCACGACTCATCAGTCTTGATACCGGCTGCGTTTGGGGTCGACAGCTCACAGCCGTGCGGCTAGACAAGCGCGTACCGCGTGTTATTCAGGTGCAGGGGCAGTAGTGCGAGACCTGTGCCGAAGCAACGGCGATGAAACGATTCATTCTTGCGCTTGCCGTCTCTATTATCGAGTCACAGCGCAGACATCTTCTTCGAGGAGGCGTTCCAGTTCGATTACAAATTCCGGAGAAAATGATCGCCTTATCGGACACCAGTTTTTTGCGAACGATTTATTGTTGTTTATCAGGCGCCGCCATGCAGCTCGTTCGGCATCGAATTCGTGCTCATCGAACATGCCTTGCCGATATTGATAATGCACGTTTTCCCAATACCGCTTGTTGGCAACGAACAATAGGAAGTACTGTTCTCGCTCATCTGCCGACAGTTCCTCACCAGCGTCACCGCGACGTTTAATGCTCGCCAACTTGGGATCGCTTCCTATCAATTCGAGATGTTACGCAATTTGTGCCGATAGCTCACTGCGTGTCTGAGCACGAATCATGTCTCGATTCAAACTGAGTTCAATTATCAGGAGAACTACTCCCAGAAACACACCAACATTCGCGCCCAACGTCACCCAGCGATTGACCTTTTCGGTATTCATTGAAAACTCCTAGACAGAAACGATGGGGCATACATCATGAAAAGCGAGAAAGGCCGCTTTGGGTCACTCGACACTACGCCGATCGTAAGTAATGAATTCAAACTCGAATTCGTTCGTTTCATTCGCAGCAAATGCCTCACGGTCAACGAGTTCCCAACTGCTCGCATCCACAGGCGGAAAGTACGCATCACCTTCGATCTCGGTATGCACCCGCGTGACATACAAGCGCCCTGCTTTGGGCAGGAACAAATCATAAATCTGGCCACCGCCAATAATCATGATCTCCTCTACATCGCCCGCCATGTCCAACGCGGCAGCCGGAGAACCCACAACATCACAACCCTCTGCCGAGAACCCCGGCTGCCGGGTGATGACAATATTTTGCCGCCCGGGTAACGGACGCCCAATCGACTCCCAGGTAAGACGCCCCATAACGATGGGCTTGCCCATGGTGAGTTGTTTGAAACGTTTCAGGTCGTCCGAGATTTTCCAGGGCAATTCGCCCTGCACGCCGATTACGTTATTCGTGGACGCCGCAACGATAATGCTGATCATAACGGTTCCGGCTAGACCGCGATGGCGGCTTTGATGTGCGGATGAGACTCGTAGTCGAGGATCTCGAAGTCTTCAAACTTGTAGTCGAAAATACTGTCCGGCCGACGTCTGATGGCCAGTTGAGGTAACGGCATCGGCTTACGACTCAATTGCTCATCGGCCTGCTCAAGATGATTGGCATACAAGTGACAATCACCACCCGTCCAGACGAAATCGCCAACGGCCAGATCGACCTGATGCGCAAGCATATGAGTGAGCAGTGCGTAGGAAGCAATGTTAAACGGCACACCCAGAAATATATCGCAGCTACGCTGGTACAGCTGACACGACAACTTGCCGTCGGCCACGTAGAACTGAAACAGGCAATGACAGGGCGGCAGCGCCATGTGTTCGATCTCGGCAACATTCCAGGCACTGAGAAGAATGCGTCGGGAATCGGGCGTCTCGCGTAACTGCCGCACGATTTGGGAAATCTGGTCGACGCTGCGGCCATCCGGTGTCGGCCAGTTACGCCATTGCACACCATAGACAGGCCCAAGCTCGCCATCCTCATCGGCCCAGTCATCCCAGATCGAAACACCGTTTTCTTTGAGGTACCGAATATTGCTGTCGCCACTCAGAAACCAGAGCAACTCGTGAATTATGGAGCGCAGGTGCAGTTTCTTGGTTGTGACCAGCGGGAAACCGTCACTCAAATCGAAACGCATCTGGTGGCCAAATACGCTGACCGTGCCCGTGCCCGTGCGATCACTTTTAACTGTACCGGTGTCGCGCACATGGCGCATGAGATCAAGGTATTGCTGCATCTCAGGTTTTTGCCTCCGCGCGATACGCCATGACGACCAGTATCAGGCCGGCAAGAATCATCGGTGCGCTGAGAATTTGCCCCATCGTTACCCATCCAAGCGCGAGGTAGTCCAGGTGCGCATCGGGGATACGGTAGAACTCGACCGTGAAGCGGAAAATTCCGTAGAACAGAAGAAACATGCCTGAAACTGCAAGGTACGGACGCGGCTTTGCGGAATAAATCCACAGGATCGCGAACAGTACGAAGCCCTCCAGAATGGCTTCATAGAGTTGCGATGCGTGTACAGAGACGCCGTTTACGATGAATGACCAGGCGACGTCCGTCTGTTTTCCCCAGAGTTCGCCATTGATGAAATTGCCAATACGGCCGAAGCCGAGGCCCAGCGGCACGATCGGGGCGACGAAATCCGTCATGCGCCAGAGCGAGTGGCCAAGTTTTCGGCCGTACAGCCACATCGCCGTCATTACACCCGCGAGACCGCCGTGGAACGACATGCCGCCCTGCGTGATCTTGAAGAGATACAGTGGATCGCTGGTGAGTTGATCCCATCCGTAGACGACCGCGTATCCAACGCGGCCACCGATGATCACGCCCAGCATGCCGTAGAACAGCAGATCGTCGACCTGTTCGGAATTGACGGGAGAATCCGCGCGTCCGCAGCGACGCTTTGCCAGCCACCAGGCCAGGAGAAAGGCAATAACGTACATCAAGCCGTACCAGCGTATTTTGAGCGGTCCAAGCGCAAATATGATCGGATCGATCTCGGGATATGTCAGCATGAAATCCTGCTAGTCGCCTTGGTAAGACGCGTATCATAGTCAGTTTCCACAGCCGGTCATAGTGGCCGCCACCCGAGGTCGCTCAATAATGTCTAATCGCCTGTCCGAGGAGTCCAGCCCCTACCTCCAGCAACACGCCGACAATCCGGTCGACTGGTTTCCGTGGGGCGATGAGGCCTTCAGAGAGGCCCGGGACACGGGCAAACCGGTGCTGCTGTCGGTTGGCTACTCGGCCTGCCATTGGTGCCACGTCATGGCGCATGAGTCGTTCGAGGATGAGGCGATTGCCGAAGTCATGAATCGACTCTTCGTGAACGTCAAGGTGGACCGTGAAGAACGTCCGGACGTCGATAAGATCTACCAGACAGCGCACCAGTTGTTGACGCAGCGCGGCGGTGGATGGCCGTTGACCATGTTCTTGGACGGTGAGAATCAGCGGCCGTTTTTCGGTGGCACCTACTTTCCGAGTGAAGCTCGTCACGGCTTGCCCGCTTTTGCAGACCTGCTGGAAAAAGTCGCGGCCTACTATACGGAGCAACGCGACGAAGTCCGTACTCAAAGCAGTCAACTGCTGGACGTTCTCAAGAAACTCGAACCCGCTGGCAGCGATGACAACGTAACCCTCACTGCCGCCCCGTTACTCAAGGCTCGCGACACGTTTGCACAATCATTTGATCGCGATTACGGCGGATTTGGCTCAGCACCCAAGTTTCCACACCCGGCAAGCATTGATCGACTGTTGCGCCACTGGCGCTCCAGCGCCAACGATACAGAACCCGATCTTGATGCGCTGTTAATGTCGACGCTCACGTTAACGCGTATGGCTGACGGTGGAATTTTCGATCATGTGGGCGGTGGGTTTTGTCGTTATGCGGTCGATCGGTACTGGCAGATCCCGCATTTCGAAAAAATGCTCTACGACAACGGACCGTTGCTGGCCTCATACGCGCAAGCGGCATTGGCGACAGGAGAAACACTGTTCGTGGACATTGCGAATGCAACAGCAGACTGGATGCTGGTCGACATGCGGGCCGCTGGTGGCGGATTCTTTTCGTCACGTGATGCGGACTCGGAAGGTGAGGAAGGTTTGTACTATTTGTGGACGCCGGGTGAGGTAGAAGAACTTCTCGGCGACGACTACGAAGTATTTGCGAACAGATTTGGACTCAAGCAGGCTGCGAATTTTGAAGGCCAATGGCATCTTACGGTACGCGAAGCAGTCGCTGATGACGATGCTCGAGATTCGATTGAACGATCAAAGAAAATACTACTTGATGAGCGCGTCAAACGTGTCGCGCCTGACCGTGATGAAAAACAGCTGACATCATGGAACGCGCTCGCCATTCGGGGGCTGGCGATCGCCGGGCGCTCACTGGAACGACCGGAACTAACGTCGGCCGCACGTGACGCGGTTGATTTCATTAGGCAAAACCTGATCGAGGACGGGCGACTACTGGCGAGTTACAAGGATGGCAAGGCGCGCTTTCCGGCGTATCTGGACGATCATGCATTCTTGCTTGACGCATTGCTCGAACTGCTGCAATCGGACTGGAATAGCCGGCATCTGGAGTTCGCAGTACAACTCGCAGAGCTGATGCTGGAATTTTTCGAAGATGGAGAAAGTGGCGCGTTCTACTTCACGGCCAACGACCACGAAGCGCTCATGCACAGACCGAAATCGATCGCGGACGAAGCTGTACCGTCAGGTAATGGGATCGCCGCGTTCGCTTTACAGCGACTCGGTTTCCTGCTCGGCGAGACTCGTTACCTCGCCGCTGCTGAAAGAACCCTGCGCGGTACCTGGCAGGCCATCGAAGAATACCCGCACGGGCATGTCAGCTTGTTAACGGTCCTCGAGGAATATCTGACCCACCCGGAGATTATTGTCATTCGTGGCGAGGCCGTTGAAATCGCTCGCTGGCGTAGTTCTGCCGCCAAAATCTATGCACCCCGGCGCATGGTATTTGCGATCGAATCCGAAGAGGAAGGTCTGCCGGGCGCCCTCGCAGATCGAAAAGAAATTGCTGGAGAGACGGTCGCCTACCGATGCGTTGGCACTCATTGCGAAATGCCGGTCACGACCTGGGAGGCACTGGCCGCGCAAATTAGCGAGGCGAGTGCGGGCTAATTCCAGGGCCCAGCCGCTTTTGGTGTCGGCGCCAACAACGAGCGCATGCCGTCAATGTAGCTGCACTGCTCTCCTGACAGGCTGCCGCTCGCAGATGCGACTGTGTGCATCATCTGAATAACAGATTCCGCTTGTTCATGGGAAAAGCTGCCCTTGTTTCTTTCCGCTAGCTTCTCCAGTTGAGATCCAACCAATTGTGGTGCCGCCAATAAATGCGCTGCCGAGCCCAACAACCCCGAGGCTTCTGATTTGTCCATGGAAAAAGTCGTCGAAAACTGATCCAGCAATAACTGCTTTTGCTCGGAGCTGAGATCACCCTCGATTTTCGCAACGCCGATGACCAGCAAAGCAGCAACGTGCAACGGGTCTTTAACCGAGTAGATCGGATCGCCGTGGTATTGGTTCGACCAGGCTCTGCGTCTTCGCCAGTGGAAGGGATTGAGCCAGCCAATATCGATTCCCGCCCTGTCCAGCAAATACAAAATTGTGACGATGGTCGTCAGCAGGCCCAATACGATATGCATGTTCGAATCTCCCTGTACGAGTACCTTTTGATCAACGCGTTGAGAATACTACCCCAGCTTTCCTTCCCTTGTGTTGCAAGCATCGTGAATACGCTGCAGTGCATCTTTTCGATATCTGATATCCATGCTTTGCATCGGTAATTGAAGCGTTTGCTCAATTCGCGATCGCAATTGCCGGTATGCCTTATCAAATGCTGCTTCCGCCGCTGCCGCACTGGCGTCGGCAGGATCCGGGATACCCCAATGAGCGCTTACGGGCGCGCCGTTCCAAAGCGGGCAGGACTCGCCGGCCGCGCTGTCACAGACAGTAATGACGATATCGATCTCGGGTGCGCCTGCGCCACTGAACTCATCCCAGGATTTGGAGCTTAGTCCCACTGTCGAATGACCTTCTCTTTCGAGCTTGTCTAAGGCGGCCGGATTGACCTCGCCGGCTGGATGGCTACCTGCGCTGTGCGCTACGACCTTGCCGGTGCCGAGCTCATTGAACAACACCTCCGCCAATATGCTGCGGCAAGAATTACCGGTGCACAGAACAAGAAAACGCATGGACCCGGTGGGGCCGCTCACGACTGTTGCTGCGTCGGCATGCTCTGACTGCGTCGTTGCAATGCTTCGCCCAGCTCTGGCGACACATAAAAATCAAGCGGCGACTTCAATCGAATTTGAAAATTGTGTCGCTTTTCCTCCGCCTGCTTGAAGCGAATGCAATCCCAGGGCACGAGAACACAGTCAGGCGCTTTTTTTTCAGCGGGGCCGTCATACAGCATCCAGAAACCCTCGTCGTCAAGGCCCGCATCGATATGTGCAAATTCGAATACACCCAGCGATACCTTCTCTCCGGGAAACGCGACCGAAACCGGGCGCCGGTCCGTTTCGTAGCGGGTTGCTATTTCGCGCCAAACGCCGACGTATTTGGCCGGTTCATAAACGAAGGCCGCAATCGTGACGATTACCAAAATAATCAGTACACCAATCGGTGACGCTAGAATATCCATCCTGTTTGAATGCCCCTACGGATATGCGGTTAGCACGTCACCGGTTGCAGGAACAACGCGGTTCGAGTTTGGCCCCTTGAATACAACCGGTAATGACTGAATGTTTAGCCCGGAGTTTCTTTGTACCGCGAAATGCAAATGCGGCCCACTACTAAATCCGGTATTACCGGAATCCGCAATGTATTGGCCCGCGCGAACACGGTCACCGGGTTTAACACGAATAGAATTCCAGTTCAGGTGCGCATACAGCGAGAACGTACCGTCATCGTGCAGTATTCGAACGATATTTGCCGCCTGCCCGTCGCGCGAAAGATCGAGTCCACCTCGATAGTTGTCCGACGCGACGTCGAACACCACACCGCCGCGTGCTGCAAGAACGTCTGTGCCGATCGGCATCACGATATCAACCGCATAGACACTGTCGAGAGTTTGATGCGTAATCGAATCCGGGTACGCCTGAGTAACCGGAAAGTTACGCCCCGCAGAAAATGGCGCCACGTAGCCATCTCCAGCCTGATGATGTGCGGTCGGGTCGCCCGGCATGTACTCGAACTGATACTCGACATGCGGCGCATCGACTTCCTCCAGGGCCTCGAGAGTCAGCAGCAACTGATCGCTGCGTGGTTCGATCACCCAACGCAGTATCTGGTCCGGATCCGGATAGGTGAGGCCGGTTATCTCGACGAATTCAAGCAGGACTTCAACGGGCGCATAAAACTCATTGTGCGCGACGAACTCGATCGTCCTGCCGAGCACGTCGTGGGTCACGGAAAATTCAGGCACGATAAACGTAGTTTCCAGCTTGCGCACCTCGACGGTTTCCGCGGCCATGGGTTTGCGATCGGTATATATCCATTCGCCGGCTTCACCGCGATACTTGTACATCGTCTGCGCGTGCGAGTAACTGACAATTAGTATCGTCAGCGCCGCCAGCGGCAGGAACAATCTCGCAGTAACTTTTGACCTACGACCCAAAGTCTGTGCGCCTCCAACCGTTTTCCTGGCGACGAATCTCGTAAGCTGGCCAGTATTGATTATCAAGCTTCAGTGTTATGACCTCAGTAGTACCGTTCCACGTCACGGTCTTTAGTCGCACCGACTCTCGATGCTCAATATCTTTTACAGCATCGACGAACGCTTGCAAATCCGGTGTTACCGTTTCATTCACCTCCACCACGCGCCGGCCCGCCCAAAGTCCGTACCGCGTTGCTGGCGATCCGTAACTAAAATAGGCAACATAAACCCCGTTTGTGCCAACACCGCGCTGTGCCGCCATCGCGCGATGCGGGTTCTGCAGCAGTGCGCCGGCCCAGGAGACTGCCCGGTCGATTCCACGACCGGTCAGAGCCGCCGTCTGTACTGTAAGATTCTGCACAGCATCATCCCGCCAAACGGTGACCACAACTTCCGGCTTTTGGACCGCTTTCTCGAGCGCGCTGTAAGACGTTACTACTTTGCCATCTATCGCGAGCACCATATCGCCATTCTTGAGAAGTCTGGCCGCCGCTGTATCAGCAACCAGGCGCGTCACGCTCAACGCTCTGCGGCGCACCGGATTGTTGTCTTCCAGGCGTGCGATCCAGTCTTCATCAACACCCATCTTGCGGGCGGCAAACAACGGTGCATAGACAAATTCCGCTTCCAGTGAATAAAACGGCTTGCCATCACGAACGGTATCGAGGAATTGTAAAATAACTTCGCTGCCGACACCGCGATTAAACTGCGAAGCATCGTTCCCCGATTGCAGAACGAAGCTTGACCAGGTCGCCGCTACTCGACCCTTCTTGTCGACCAAAACGCCGTCAAAGTCCGTGGGTGCGGTGACCAGATCGATACCTTCGATATTCGAATCCCGAAAGCGCAACGTCCTCGACAATGGCAGCAACAGGGGGTCGACCGATGAAACCGTGCTGTGCTGATGCGCGAGCTGATGATCGGCTTTGATGCCTACAACCCAGACATCGTCTCCGGGCTTTAATGCTTTGGTATAAAACTCGGCCGCCTTGACCGGCGTGTCACCTATACTCTTCGGGTCATAGGATACGATCGCAAAATTATGCAATGGGTGCAGTTGCTCAACCTTCGCCGCAACTTCCAGTGAACCGGCAAAGGTTATCGACACATCGCCGATCGCGATCGGAACCGTATTGCGATCAACAACAACGTAGCCGCGTTCTTTGTCGACGATGAGGCCAGTGCCGTAGTAATGCCGCTCTGAAACGCCGGATAAGGTATACGGTAAGTCAAAAGTCACAACGACCAGCGACGGGGAAATCTTCTTAAGACGAGGATCATCATAGGATTTCAGTTGTGTGCTACCGACTTCCGCTGGTGAGGACTTCGGGCCATCGGCCAGCGCACGGCACGGCCATGCGCCCGCCGCGTCGTCTCGAATGCAGCGCTGTGCGCGAAACCAGACGCGATCCATTTCCAGCAATCGAACCACCGAATTTTGCGGATTTTCCATGTCGACATAACGAACCTTGGCTCGTTCGCCGTCAGCGAGCTTCTCGAGCGCCGCCTCGAAATCATCGAGATCATCAACTGGCGCGCCGTCCATCTCGATAATGACCGCACCACGAGGAATCGCTGATTTTGAGAACAGGTAGCCCGGATTGGCAACATAGACTCCTCTCGGTTGGCGGTTGTAGTGTCGCGCTTGCTGATAGGACAGCGTATTCACGATACCGTCGCCGAACTCCAGATACTCATCCGGCGTTATCCCGTGCAGATCGTCGACTATTATACTGCTGACGATAGTCCGGCCGCCGCGCTCAATCTCTAACTCAATTTCCTCACCGACATGTTCGTCAAGAATGGACTCAAGCGGAATAAACTCGGTGACCATTTCGCCATTGACTCGAATAAGAATATCGCCCGATGCCAATTTTCCCGCGGCCGGCGACATTGGGATCACATGACCTATGGTCAGCATGCTGGTCTGTTCAGAGTTTCTCGAGCGTGCCTGGCGTTCGGATTCAGACGTCAGACCCAGTCGCCGTAGCTCGTCGAATGGCTTACTTTGAAATGTTGTCTGAAGCGTGCCGCGTGACACCGGCTCTCCGGAACGTATTTCCTGAAGTGCGCGCGCTATGCGATCCAGCGGCAGGAAGAAACTACTGGCGGCCGAACTGTTGGCACCGGCATTCAATGCTACGACTTCACCGTCGATATTCACGACCGGCGAACCCGATGACCCACCGGAGGTCCCGGACGCTGCCTGATAGTAAAAAGTATTGAAGTCGTTGTACTTGCCACGCCCATAAGTGGGCGCCTTGCGATCCAGGCGCGCGATTGTGCCCGCGAGGATGGAGAGTTGTTCACCGGCATCATTGCCGATGACCCTGATCTCTTTGCCGATACCTGCACCATCCGGAACCAGCGGTAGTTCCGCCGGGTCGATGTACTGCAATGCAGACGGGTCGTAACGGAAGAACCCGAAGTCGTGGACGGGGTCACGATAAATCGGCGTTAACCGAACCTCTTCATTATTGCGGAAGACTGCCTCGGCAGTAACCGGGCCGGGCGTCACGACATGGCGATTGGTAAGAATAATCCCACGCTCCGCATCGACAACAAAACCGGTCGCCTGCGAGGTTGAGTTCCATTCCGTATCGAATGCCCGGGTGCTATCCACGCGGATAGACACAACACCTGAGGAAATTCGCTCAAGTGTTTCAGTCCATTCGGTGTCTTCCGCGGCCATTGCCGCCGAAATTGAGAGCAGCAAGATGGCTGCCGCCAGTATCCTGACCTTTGTCATATTCTTCCAAGAAATTGATGAATCGATAACTGGACTGAACGCCCACCCATACTACTCTCGACTATCTGGGCACCCAGCGGTTCCCTATTTCAACAAAATCAGGACGTAAGTGCGACCACAAGGATCACGTTTTCCGATTGCATCTACTCGGGTTTGTAGGCCAAATCCAGCTGTCTGGCAGCCTTAACGTCATCCAGGCGACGCACAGGCATCGTATAGGGCGCATCCTTGAACTCTTTGCCCTCCTTGGCTGCGTTTGCGATTTCGACCATGGCAGTGACAAAATTATCCAAAGTTTCCTTGCTTTCCGTCTCGGTCGGCTCAATAAGCAAGCACTCCGGCACCAGTAGCGGAAAATAGGTTGTCGGCGCATGATAGTTCTTGTCGAGCAACGCCTTGGCGATATCCATGGCAGTCAGATTGAAGGATTTAGCTTCGCGTTTCATTGTCACGATGAACTCATGGCTGGCCCTTCGCGTTGGGAATGCCAGCTCGAAACCCGCTTCACGAAGCCGCGTTGACAAATAGTTGGCGTTTAACGTCGCATACTCCGACACGCGCTCCATGCCATCACGACCGAGCATGCGCATGTAAACGTAGGCACGAATCAGAACGCCGGAATTACCCATGAAAGCCGATAGCCGACCAATGCTCTGTGGCAAATCCGCTTCAGTCAGCCAGTCATAAACAGTCTCACCATCAAGCTCTTTGCTGCCGACCACCGGTATTGGCATGAATGGCAAAAGACGTTCGTTCACACCCACAGCACCTGAGCCCGGACCGCCACCACCGTGTGGTGTCGAAAAAGTCTTATGCAGGTTCATATGGATGACGTCGAAATCCATGTCGCCGGGGCGCACTTTACCGAGAATGGCATTGAGGTTGGCACCGTCGTAATACAGCAAGCCACCAGCGTCGTGGACCAGGTCAGCGACCTCTTTGATACGACGTTCGAATACACCCAATGTCGATGGATTCGTCAGCATGATACCGGCGGTCTGTGGACCGACCGCCTCTTTCAATGCGTCAAAATCGATGTCACCTTCAGGGCCGGTCGGGACTTCCTTCACAACACAGCCACACATGGTTGCGGTCGCCGGGTTTGTACCGTGAGCGGCGTCGGGACATATGATCTCCGTACGTTCATGGTCGCCGCGCGCATCATGGTAGGCCTTGATCATGGCGACGCCGGCAAACTCGCCTTGCGCACCAGCCATCGGAGTCAATGAAACGCCCTTCATGCCTGTCACGTCTTTGAGCATTTCCTGTAGCTCAAACATGCAGGTGAGGAAGCCCTGACCGTGACTTACCGGACCGTGCGGGTGGCGACCCGCCAACTCAGGCAATAGCGCCAGTGCATTACACGCGCGTGGATTGTATTTCATCGTGCACGAACCCAGTGGGTAGAACTGCGTATCGATCGAGAAATTCATTTGCGACAAACGCGTGAAATGACGAACTGTTTGCAGTTCGGATGCTTCCGGCAATCTTGGTATGTCGCTGCGCAACATCGTCTCGGGAATCGTTGAAGTCGTAGTCCCGGCGGGTGCTTGCGCGAAAGCTCGCCGGCCCGAGCGCGACTTTTCAAAAATCAGGTTGCTGCTTCTTGGTGTCGGATCATTCATCAATTTCAATTCCAAGCGCGCGGAATGCCGCACGGTAGTCGGGTTCTGTGGTGATATCTTCGATCTGCTCTTCGTGCACGACCGTGTTGTTTTCGTCTAGCACAACAACCGCGCGGCCAAACATGCCGGCAAGCGGGCCGTCGACAATCTGCACACCATAATTTTCGCCAAAGCCTGCGTGGCGAATCGCAGATAGACCGACGATATTGTTCAGCCCATGCTCCGCCTGGAAACGTTTATGGGCAAACGGCAAATCATAAGAAACCATCAGCATGGCGACGTCTTCGATCTCGCCCGCCAGTTGATCGAACCTGATGACAGACTTCGCACACACGGGCCTGTCGATGCTGGCGAAAATATTCAGGACTTTTCGCATTCCCATCCAGTTCGCGAACGACACGTTTTGCAATTCGGTATTGACGAGCGATACATCGGGAGCACGGCTGCCCACGGCTGGCAGTTCTCCGTAGGTGTTGTAACTCGTGTTCTTGTATCGAATCTTGGCCACGGGGTTCCTCGCTATGCGCTATTCACGTTGCTACTGGCCATTACTCCGGCAAAAGCCTCAACGCAGGCGGCAATGTCCGCTTCTGTCTTTGTTTCTGTCGCACAGACCAATAAAGCATCGGCAGAAGCATAAGGCGTGAGATCGAAACCACCCAGAATATCGCGCTCGGCCAACGCCGTGAGAAGCGGCGCAACCGGGCGGTCCAGCCGCAACGCTACCTCGTGGAAGTAGGGCCCGTCGTAAAGACGATCGATGCCGTCAATTTCGCACAGGCCATCCACCAATAGCGTTGTATTGGCGTGCGATGAATTTGCGACGCTCCTGAGACCTTCATAGCCGAGCAGCGACAGATAAATCGTCGCTGCGGTAACCATCAGTCCCTGATTGGTACATATATTTGAGGTCGCTTTTGAGCGGCGAATGTGTTGTTCGCGCGCCTGCAAAGTCAGTGCAAAGCCGGGATTGCCGTCGAGGTCAGTTGTGCGTCCGACTATACGACCAGGCATCTGGCGAACGTGTTTTTGCTTGCAGGTCATGAACCCGAAATACGGCCCGCCCGAAGACATCGGCACGCCAAGCGGTTGGCCTTCGCCGATAGCGATATCGGCACCTTCCTCGCCCCATTGCCCGGGCGGCTTCAGCAACGCCAGCGATGTTGGATTGACGATACTGATGAGCAACGCGCCTTGTTTGTGCGCCCAGTCGGTGAGTCGATCAACGTCATCGAGCGTCCCCGGGAAAGATGGTTGCTGCACGACAACAGCGACCGGCTCACTGTTCTCGGGCAGTTGATCAAAATCGACATTGCCGCTTGCGGCATCCTGCGGCAGGCGCTCGAATGTCAGGCCCTGCGCGCCCGCAATAGCCGCAGCAACCTGTTCGTAAACCGGATTAACACCGGGGGCGAGCAAAATGCGTCCCGTCTTCACCCGACGATTGGTGCGTACGGACATTAGCGATGCTTCAGCCAGAGCGGATGCGCCGTCGTAAAGCGATGCGTTGCTGACATCGAGCCCGGTGAGCTCTGTGATCATCGTTTGATATTCGTAGATCGTCTGCAGTGTGCCCTGACTTGCCTCGGCCTGATACGGCGTATAAGCACTGTAGTACTCACCTCGGGTCGCGATGTCCCAGACGGCGGTAGGTATGTGGTGCTCATACGCTCCGGCACCGATGAAGCACATCGGCGAACCATCCATCTTTGCCCGTTGGCGCATGAGCCTCGAGACTTCCATCTCGCTCATAGCCTCTGGCACATGCGGAAGATGCTCGATCATCAGTTCTGCCGGAATCTCGTCAAACAGATCGGCGATGGAGTCCGCGCCGATGGTGTCGAGCATTTCGCGCGTGTCTTTTTCAGTATGGGGTATGAAGGGCATTGCTTTTTCTCTGCAGGGAGGCTCAGTCGTCCAATTCGTCGATGAACTGCTGGTAATCATTCGGTGCCATAAGTGCGCTTTCGTCGATGGCGTCCGCCGGCTGAATGCGAACAATCCAGCCGTCACCGTAAGGATCAGAATTTATTACTTCCGGGTCGTCGGCCAGATTCTCGTTTACGGCAGCGATACTGCCACCGATCGGGGCGTACACGTCGGATGCAGCTTTCACGGACTCGACGACTGCCATATCTCCGCCTTCATCAACATCCTGCCCGATTTCCGGCAGCTCAACGTAAACAAGGTCACCCAAAGCACTTTGCGCATGGTCGCTAATACCGATGGTTACTGAACCATCATCCTCACGTCGCAGCCACTCGTGGTCTTTGGTATATAAAAGATCTCCAGGTAAATCACTCATCGCGCTTACTCCTCTATATCGATTCGAATTTGTCCATTGCGAACGAACGGTGTTTTTACAATGCGTACGTCCAGTAACTTGCCTCTGACTTCAACCTGGGCGCGGTCGTAGTCACCCGCCGGCACGCGCGCCAATGCAATTGATTTACCGATAGTCGGCGAAAAACCGCCGCTGGTAATTTCGCCCTCACCCACTCCGTCGACGACAACCTTCTGGTGGTTTCGAAGCACACCACGATCTTGCAGTAACAAACCAACGAAGCGTTGATTATTGCCGGAGTCCCGCTGCGCCTCAAGCGCCGCCCGCCCAATAAAGTCGCGTGTGGCCGGTTCCCAGGCGATGGTCCAGTTGAGCCCGGCCTCTAGCGGTGAAACGGCCTCATCCATATCCGTGCCGTAGAGATTCATCGCAGCTTCCAGGCGTAGCGTGTCACGTGCGCCAAGTCCACAAGGCGCAACACCGGCCGCCAGCAGACGATCCCAGACTCCCGGCGCTTCAGCCGCAGGCATACATATCTCCCAGCCGTCTTCACCGGTGTAGCCGGTCCGGGCAATGAACCAGTCGTTGGCCTGCAGTCCGAAAAACGGCTTCATAGCCAGCGCCGTTTCACGATAATCGATGTCAATACAAGGTGCTGCGAGCTCTCGGGCATTGGGCCCCTGCACAGCAATCATGGCCAGTTCGGCGCGTTCATTTACCGCGATATCGAAGGCAGCAGCCTGTTCTCGTATCCAGGCGAGGTCCTTGTCACGCGTGGCCGCATTTACGACCAGGCGAAAGTCGTTGTCGCTGAGAAAATAGATGATCAGATCATCAATAACGCCACCGTCTGCGTTCAGCATGGCGGTGTACAGCGCTTTACCGTAGTCATTGAGCTTAGCAACGTCGTTCGCGACCAGGTGTCGCAGGAACTCTCGAACGCGTTCGCCGGCCAGATCGACAATAGTCATGTGCGACACGTCGAATACACCGGCATTCTGACGCACCGCGTGGTGTTCTTCTTTCTGCGAGCCATAGTGCAGCGGCATATCCCAGCCGCCGAAATCGACGATGCGGGCGCCGGCATCGATGTGTTTATCGTGTAGTGGTGTCTTGGATCCCATCAGCTCTCATCTCTTAAATTCAGCGAACAAAAAAGGGCGGCAGACGCAACTGGTCTGCCGCCCCTCTGTCCTTTGCTACCTGAGAGATCATTGATTCTCGCGAATCACATACCCCTTCGGTGGGCCGTCTCGGCCTCTCTCCAGAGCTAATCAGCGTACTCAGTCCTTCTGCCTGAGCGTTTCCGGGCGTGTTGCGCCTTCGGCGCCTCGATTGAACGAGGTCTCTTCTGGGCACGCTATGGATTAGTGCGCGCAATAATAGCCAAGTGAGTGCACGGTTGCCAGTGGGCTATCGGCAAGTAACAATGCCGGGCAATTGAATCAGGGACTTCCGCTATGAAAACTCCAGGATATTGGCTGGCAATCCTCTTAATTCTTACCTCAAGCGCAGCTTTTGCCGACGCAACAGCCGATTTTGCGCTGCTCCTTGAGGACCACTGGGAGGCCCGGCTCGCCAACAATCCGCTGGAAGCTTCGCGCAATGGCGATCGCCGATTCAATGATCAATGGACCGATCGGAGCCTCGGCGCGATCGAGCTGCGCCACCGGCAGTCACAGGAATTCCTGCGACGTGCTTACACGATCGACCGCGATGCGTTGTCGACGAACGCCCAACTGAACCATGAGCTCTTTCGGCGCCAGCTACAGGATACGGTTGACGAGTTTCAATTCAGAGGCTACCTGATGCCGTTTTCACACCGCGGAGGCATTCAGTCATTGCACAACACCACCAATCAGCTGCGCCTCGAAACAGTGCAGGACTACGACGACTGGCTCGCCCGGCTTGGCAATATCGAGAACCTGATCGAGCAAACGATGGGCCTCGCGGAGAAGGGGCGTAAGTCGGGCTATATGCCGCCGAGAATTCTCATGGAACGTGTACCAAAGCAACTTGCGCTGCAGGTCGTTGACTATGCGAATGAAAGCCCGTTTTTTGGCCCTTTTGAGAACCTGCCAGAGTCATTTTCCGCCGCCGATCGCGAACGCATCCGCGCGGCAGCCACAGACACATTGGAAGACTCTGTCCTGCCCGCCTACAAAAAACTCGACCGCTACTTCAACGCGCGTTATTTGCCAGCCACGCGCGCCAGCATCGGCCACTCTGATTTACCGAACGGTGACGCCTGGTATGAATATCTGTCACGCTCTTTCACAACCACACGCATGACACCGGACGATATTCACCGCCTGGGCCTTGAAGAAGTCAAACGTATTCGCGTTGAAATGGAAAACATAATTGCGGAAGTCGAATTCGAGGGCAGTTTTCAGGAATTCCTCGAGTTCCTGCGCACCGATCCACAGTTTTATTTCGACAATCCGGATGACCTGTACGAGGCCTACCTCGCGACCAGCAAACGCATCGACCCGGAGCTTGTAAATCTGTTTGGCAAGCTGCCGCGCATGCCGTACGGCGTGAAGCCAATTCCTGAGTCGACAGCACCGGATACAACGACAGCGTACTACTCCCGTCCAGCCGCGGATGGCAGTCGCGCGGGTATCTACTGGGTGAATTTGTATCGCCCGGAAGTTCGCCCAAAATATGAGATTGAGGTATTGAGCGTGCACGAAGCGATGCCGGGCCATCACTTGCAGTTAGCACTGCAACAGGAGCTTGGCAACATGCCGAACTTCCGCCGCTTTCTTGGTTTCACGGCTTTTGTCGAGGGCTGGGGACTTTACAGTGAACGCCTGGGCTACGACCTTGGCCTTTACAAAGACCCCTACTCACGATTCGGACAACTCACCTACGACATGTGGCGTGCCGTGCGGCTCGTCGTTGACACTGGTATGCACTACAAAGGCTGGACTCGTCAGCAGGCGATTGACTTCTTCAAGGACAACGCGGCCAAGACGGAACACGACATCACCAATGAAATCGATCGTTACATCGGCAATCCCGGACAAGCGCTCGCGTACAAGATCGGCCAACTCAAAATGCTGACGCTGCGGCAACGGGCCGAGCGTCAGCTTGGTGAAAACTTCGATATACGCGCATTCCACGATGAGCTGCTCGGCGCAGGCGCCCTGCCACTCGACCTTCTGGAGCAACGCATGGACTCCTGGCTAACATCTGTAGGAGCCCGTCCTACGGGCGACCCAGCCGCACCGGATTAGTCCGGCAAGTCGTAGTCATTACGCTTCGCGACATCAGCAGTGAAGTACTGCACAAACTCCCAGTCATTACCGTCAGCGTCGTGAAAGTAAACGCGTTTGCGATGCGGATGGTTATTGGGATAAGTAGAATCCTCAAATCCCGCTGCTGAGAGCCGCTCGCGCAGTGCGTCAACATCACCCACTTCATACCCGAGGTGATTAACGCCAGGTTTGCCATTGTATGGCGCCCAGTTCTCATCTTGGTCGTCCCGGGTTTCGTTCAAGGCAATGTAGGTATCGTCTGTCCCAATGTGCATCCAGCGCAAACCGTCGTTGGTGCTTTCGCTACGTACGTGGAAATCGGGAAACGCCGTTTTCAAGAATCGTACCGCGTCGTCAAAATGGCGAACGTGCAGGTTCGCGTGTTCCATTCGAATTGTCATGATGTTCTCCTTTTGTTGCTTCGCAGTCTGCACCTCTCCTGACGCTTGAACAACGATATTGCTATTTTACTAGCGGATTGCTATTTTTCCAGCATGACTGATATTAATCGAAACCTGGCCGACAATATCCGCCGGCTACGTGAAGCACGCAATATGTCGCAGCAACGCATTGCGACAATTTCGGGAATCCCCCGCCCCACCTGGGCGAGCCTCGAAACCGGCACTGCCAATCCCACGCTTGCGGTACTTAACAAGGCTGCCGGTGCGCTGAACGTGTCCATAGAAGAACTGGTCGGCTCGCCGCGCAGTGAATTCCGGTTTATTCCCGCCGAGAAGGTGCGTGAACGCAAGCGGCAGGACGCCAAACTTCGACCGCTTATTCCGGAAGCGTTGCCCGGGCTCGAAATATCACGCACGGAACTGACCCCCGGCGGGCGTATGGTCGGCGTGCCCCATACGACAGGGACGCGCGAGTATCTGACGTGTGAACGCGGCAAGGTCGAGCTTGTTGCTGGCGGCGAACATCACTTGTTGAACGAAGGTGACATGCTGGTGTTTCGGGGAGATCAGCGGCATTCGTATTTGAACCCGGACAAGCGACGGCTATCAATCTCAATCTCGGTCGTTTGCTTTGCGAACTAGCGATGCACTACATTCTTAGCCGGGAACTCTCGCCTGGCGATTGCCGCCCGCTCCGTAGGCCTGGCACCCTCGTCATAAATCTCTTCGATGCGCGCGATTCGGTTTGCGAGACCAGTACAGTTTGCGATTTGAATATTTAGTCCTGGGCGTGCGTTCATTTCGAGAATCAGTGGGCCGCGGTCCGCATCGATGACCATATCCACTCCCAGATAGCCCAAACCGGTGACTTCGCAGCCGCGCGCTGAAGATTCCAGAATAAAATCCCATTGTGGAATTTGCAGGCCCGCTACGAGCGCGCCGGTATCCGGGTGTTCTTCTACCAGCAGGTCATCAAGGACGCCCTGCAAAGTCGTGCCTGTCGCGAGATCCACGCCGGCACCAACTGCTCCCTGATGAAGATTAGCCTTGCCGTCCGATGCCCGGGTCGGCAAGCGGACCATCGCCATTGCTGGGTAGCCACGATACACGATGACGCGAATGTCCGGCACACCCTGATAGCTGACTTCAGCGAACGTCGGATCAAAATGCACGCAATATTCAATCAACGCTTTGTCGCGGGTGCCGCTCAAACTGTACTGGCCACCAACGATATTTGAAATGTGATGCTGCAACTCATCTTCCGAGATAAGCATGCCACTACTGAGTCGAAAACTGTCACGCTTGCGATCGCTGCGACCAGTTACAACAAGGATGCCGTCACCGCCACTACCTCGTGCCGGCTTGATGACAAAGCTGTCCTTATCACCAACTATTTCTGCGAAATTCCGGACTTCTGCCTGGTGGACAATGACACCGTATAAGTCCGGCACCGGCATTCCCGCCGAGAGTGCAAGTTTCTTAGTCAGGACTTTATCGTCCACTCTTGGATAAAGACCGCGCGGGTTAAGACGCATGATGAAATCGGTGTTGCGTTCGTTCAGGCCAAGAACGCCGGCATCACGCAGTTTCCTGTTAGTGGATAACATCAATCCCGCGCCAGCTCTTTGAAGCGTCTGAGCTCAGTCAGGCGATAGCCGGTGTAGCGACCCACAAGCATCACAAACGCAAGAATGACAAGCAGTAATTCAGGGAAGGTGAAGATCAGGTGTTCCAGCCACGCCATATCCATGAAAATGTAAGCGGCAACGGCGACAGCCAGACTGCCAAGCCCGGCGCGAATAGCATCAACGGCACCACGCTCTTCCCAGACTACGGACATTCGCTCGATCGTCATGGCGATGATCACCATCGGGAACAAGGCGACAGACAGTCCCATTTCCATGCCCAATCGGTGTGATGTCATACTGATAAACAACATCAGAATGACGACGACAATCAGCACAGCGCTTAATCTGGGTACTAACAACAACCGCAGTTTATCCAGCAGAAAGCGAATAGTAAGGCCCAGCGTCACGAGCAGCGTGAAAAGAATCAAACCCCAAAACAGTTTGGTTTCGCGAAATGCGAGCGCAATCAATACAGGCATGAACGTACCGAAAGCATCGACACCGACGATGTTTCGCATGATCACCATGATGAGTGCACCAATGGGAATCATCAGCAGCACACTGTACACGGCCTGGGTCTGGATCGGCAGGCTGTACAAGGAAAAATCGACTGCGCTTGCGCCTTGTCGCGCCGCCTGCGTTTCGGCGATGGCTACCGCCTCCAGATGATTCAGCTGAATCGCGAAATCGACCTGAACGTTGCTACCACCTTCGACATTCACCAACGGTTCATTGCCTCGCCACCAGACCAGGAATCTATCCGGAAGACTTTCCTCTCCGGTCGTCGGATTGAAGTACAACCAGCGATCACCATCGTGGACCTCGAGCCAGGTCACAAGCTCTGCGCTTCTTTGCCGACCGGCCAACGGGAATCCATGCACCATCCGTGCAGGTATTCGTGCCGAAGCAAGCAAGGTAGTAATGACGTCGACGAACTCAGCGTTTGACGATACGCCGGCCGATAACAGTTCCACATTTGAATCCGGAGACGGGTCATTCATGCTGCGCAAGAGCTCAGTTGTAAAAGACGCCGTATCTGCAGAATGATCACGAACGTCATCGACAAGCACATCGACTGCGGTCTTCATTGGTTCGTTGATTGTCGGTGTCGGCGGGAACGGCGGTGTCGTATCAGACTGGTCAACGCTGTCATCTTCATAAACCGAAATACGGTAGTAAATGGTTTGCTCGCCGTCAGCGCGACGAATCGCCCACTGTGCTTCGCGGCCGCCACCACCGAAGTTGGTGGCGAAGCCATAACCGCGGGATACGGAGTTCTCATGGAGGGTCCGAAACCCAGGCGTTAGCGACGGCACGTTGAGCTGCACTTTGATCGAGCCCGGTCCGCTTTGAAAACTGACAGCAGACTCGATCGTCCATACTGGTGACTCCTGATCCTCCGTCACCGGAAAACCCAGCACCTGCCATTTATAGAAAAAGACAGACAATCCGATGACCGCCAGCAATGCCGCCAACAGGTACACGTAACGCTGGTTCATTGTCTCCCCCTGCTCTTTAGCTCGGGCGTGTTAGTTGACGCCCAGCGCGATTCGAACCGCGCGTTCTCTGATCGGCCCACTGTGATTGAAGAGCCGCATGCCAGCCGACCTTATTTCTCCCAGAACTGTGGAGTCTGTCGTAAACAGGCTATTGAGGCCAGTCATGAAGTGCAACATCGTCGAATTCGCACCTTTGCGTGCACGTTCATATTGCCTCAGGACCGGCCGGTCACCTGGGTGCAGACCCTCACTAATAGCAGTATCAATAATGTTCGCCAGCAAAGCAGTGTCCTGCAGGCCGAGATTTGCGCCCTGCCCCGCCAGTGGATGGATCGCATGTGCTGCATCTCCAACCAGCGCCACACCAGCTCGCACATAGTCTTCAGCATGCTGCGCACAAAGCGGAAACGCGCCCTTCGGACCAGCCACTGTCAACTTGCCCAGAACACCGTCGGATGCCTCGGTGAGCATCTGTCCCAGTTGCTCGTCCGACGCGTTAATAGCTCGCTGTGCCATTTTTGGCGTCGTCGACCAAACCACGGAAATACGCCCATCTGCGAGCGGCAGCATGCCGAGCGGACCGTCTGACAGGAATCGCTGTCGCGCCGTCCCTTTGTGCTGCAACTCTGTACTCAAATGTGTAACCACGGCTGTTTGCTCGTACGGCCACTGCTTCGTCTTGATGTTTGCCAAATCGCGTACAAATGAACGTGCGCCATCTGCACCGACAACGAGATCTGCTTCCGGCAAGACCTCGATTTTGGTATCGAATTGCAGCGAGACATTGCTTTCATCGAGCACTTTCAACAAGGCGTCCTGGATGAGTACATTCTCAACAATGTGGCCTAATTGTGGAACCGCGAACTCAGCGGCATCAAAACGCAATGTTGCGCCGCTGTCGGGGCTGTCGCCCTCATCCCAGACTCGCATGGATTCATATGGCGAAACACGCGCCTGCTTGATGATCGACCAGGCAGCAACGGAATCCAGAAGCTCGGCTGAACCGTTCGCGATCGCCGACACACGCAGTGATACATCGTCGTCTGGCGAAAAATTCGGCCGCTTGGCCGCATCAATTACCGTAATATTCAATGCGTCGGAGCGCTTGCATTTCGCCAGCAATGCGGCGAGCGCGAGGCCAGTAATGCCCGCACCGACAATGACCATGTTGAACTGACTTTTCATCGAATGGGTACACCGCGAGACAAGCGCGGTAGTTCGCCAGCGAGGCCCATCGTGTGTCTCGCAAACATCGGGCGCACACCGGGCACCAGATCAAATCCGATCATGCCGATGTTTCGTAACGTTCTTAATCCAGGACGGGAACTACCAAACAGGCGCACGAGATTGTCAGTAAAATGTACGAGTTTTTTTTGATCGGCACGTCGCCACTCAGCATAACGCTCGAGTAAGCGCGCATCACCGGGGTCAGAGCCCTTTTCGGTCGCATCGGCAATACAATCGCAGAGTGCTGCAACATCCCGCATACCAAGATTAAATCCTTGAGCAGAAACCGGATGCAGTCCATGCGCTGAGTTACCGATTAATACACTTCGAGTCGCCGTCAGCCGAACCGCTTTACTCAGAACCAGCGGATACGACGCTCTTGTGCCTACACGGGAAAATTTTCCGAGACGATAGCCAAACTCTTCCTGAAGCTCAGTCAGAAACTCATCGTCGTCGAGCGCCATGACGCGATCCGCATCGTGTTCGGCTACCGTCCAGACAAATCCCGCGCGATCATCGGCAACAGGTAAGATAGCCAACGGACCCTGCGGCGTAAAACGCTCGAATGCACGATGCTCCAGGGCTTTTTCCGGCAGCAGGTTACCGATAACGGCCCGCTGCCCATATCCGCGCTGCTGTGCCGAAATGCCCATCATCTCCCGAACGGCGGAATTTGTGCCGTCCGCAGCAACCAGCAGTTTGCACATCAGGGTTTGCTCGCCATCGTCTGATTTCAGCGTCGCAAAGACCTGCTCCGGCCCGAGTTCGGTACTTTCAATTCGCGCGGGACAATACACATCAACGTTTTTTGCAGCAAGAAGATTCGATTGCAGGACCTCACCAAGAACGCGATTGATCACGACATAACCGAGCGCCTCCACGCTTTGCTCTTTCGCGCTGATGTGTGAGAAACCGAAACGACCTTTGTCGGACACATGAACGCTGGCAATCGGCGTGGCTGCAGCGACTACATCGTCCCAAAGCCCCATTGCTTCAAACATGCATTGCGTGCTTCGCGATAATCCCGTTGAGCGATCATCGAAACTCGGCTGCTGATCTTCCCTGCGAGCAATCGCCTCGACGATCGCGACACGCAAACCGAGCGGCGCCAAAGCAAGCGCAAGGCTCGTTCCGATCATGCCACCGCCCGCAATAACGATGTCGTAGTTGCCCGTTTCGCTACCCATTTTCTATTTGGCTGAACTGCTCATCAAGGACTCGATGTCGTCGGGATCGGTAACGAGGCCCTTGCTGAGTACGTCGGGTCCCTTGTTGGTGACAGCTACGTCATCTTCAATACGAATTCCTATGTTCCGAAATGCCTTCGGAATCTTGCGGCTATTGCCGATGTAGATTCCAGGCTCCACGGTCGTGACCATTCCTGTTTCGAGCATGCGCCATTCGTCACCGACCTTGTAGTCACCAACATCATGTACATCCATTCCGATCCAGTGCCCGGTGCGATGCATGTAGTAGGGCTGATACGCGCCGTCATTAAGTAACTTGGGCAGCGGCCCTTTCAGCAAACCAAGTTTTTTCAACCCTTTGGTAATGACTTTGACCGCGGCGTCATGTGGCTCGTTCCAGTGGTTTCCTACCAGGGTCTTTTCGATCGCAGCCTGTTGCGCTTCCAGAACGATCTCATAAACTGCACGTTGCTCTGGGCTGAAGCGCCCATTCACCGGGAACGTCCTGGTGATATCCGACGCGTAGTAGTCCAGTTCGCAACCAGCATCGATCAACAACAGCTCGCCGTCTTTCAGTTCAGCGTTGTTTTCGACGTAGTGCAGTATGCAGGCATTTTTCCCACCAGCAACAATTGGGCTATAGGAAACCCACGCATTATTGCGTCGAAATTCGTGCCGAAACTCGGCCTCAACTTCGTACTCAAACAGACCGGGTTCCGTAATCCGCATCGCTCGCTTGTGCGCTTCAACCGCAACCTTTGCCGACTTGCGCATTACGGATATTTCGCTGCGACTTTTGTACAGACGCATATCGTGCAACAGGTGGTCAAGCGCAACGAATTCCTGCGGTGTTTGTACACCTCGATTAAGCTTTGAGCGCAGCGTATTCACCCATTCCGCTATGCGCGTATCAAACTCGGCGTACATACCCATCGTGTAATACACACGACTGCAGGATTCCATGATGCCCGGCAAAATATCGTCCAGATCCTCTATCGGAAAAGCATCGTCGGCGCCGAAATGTTCTGTCGCACCCGCCTGCCCGGCGCGTAAGCCATCCCACTGTTCGCGCTTAGGATCACGCTCGCGACAGAACAACAAGTACTCACCGTTCGCTCTGCCCGGTACCAGCACCGCCACGGACTCAGGCTCCGCAAAACCGGTCATGTAGTAGAAGTCGCTGTCTTGACGATAATTGTACTCAACGTCGCGGCTGCGCGTTCTGACGGGCGCAGACGGCAATATTACAATGCCGCCGTGACCAACCATGCGCAGCAGTTGCCGGCGGCGCTTTTCGAATTCTTTGTGGTTCATCTGGACTCGCTCATTTGGATTCACTCTTGTGATGGCGGGTGTCAGCCAGTTCTTCATAGCAAAGTTGTGCCGCAACGCGCAGGTATTCTACTAGCTCGACGTATGCAGATTCATTTTCTTCCTCATCGGACTCCTCATCCAGGCCCGCCCGAGTGATATGCAGCATGTCTTTGATGATGTCCGACAGTGGTTCCGCCCCCAGACGTTCTTTCAGGTCATCGCCGTGCTTTGTGGAGACCAGGCCGTGCAGAAAACCCTCGCACCAGTGTGCCAACGCCACTGTCCGCAGGCCGACATCTTCAAGATCGGAGGGTAACAGCGGTTCGAACTCCGATAATCGTTCCGAAAGCTGCCAAAACGTTAACTGATACAAGATTTCCAGGTGTTTTTGACTCTCTGTGCGCAGCGCGTTGTCCTCTTCGACGCCCTCCAGTACCTGCAGCATCCAATCCGGTCCCGCAGGTACGCCGGCGATCGCCAGCCGGCCGGTCAACAAGCCATGTGTTTGCGCAGCATCCCAGTTTGAGCCACACCGTTTGAGCAATTCTTCGAGCGTATCGTAATCAATCTTTTCATCCATCCGGATGCCAACCTTGTCTTTCCCGCCAATCCCTTATGATCCCACGGACCGCTCTTTCAGGCCATGTTCGCGTGCCTGCGAATAATACGGCGATTGATTCTGTTGAGATGCGTGACTATATTGACCCCATGGCTGAAAACATCAATTCGACTTTTGAACACGAACTCAAGCGCCTCGAAAAGCGGGTCGATGCACTCGTGCACGTTTGCGACCAATTGCAGGACGAGAATCGCTCCCTGAAACAGCGTCAGGATGTGTTGACATCTGAACGTGCCAATCTGTTGCAGAAAAATGAGCAGGTACGAGCGCGCGTTGAGGCAATGATCGGCCGACTAAAAGCAATGGAGCAAGGCTCTTGAACCACAGCATGGAGTACGCTGAATGACCGAACAAAACGCCCAGGTAAGTGTCAGAATTCTGGACAAGGAATACCAGGTAGCCTGCCCCGCCAACGAGCGGACCAACTTGCTGGATTCCGCCGAAATTTTGAACAACAAAATGCGTGAGATTCGCGATAGCGGTCGAATCGTCGGCCTTGATCGCATCGCTGTAATGGCCGCATTGAATATGGCCAATGACCTGATCCACGCTAATGCGCGGGACCTGGAACTGGAAGGTGGCATCAGTGACCGCCTTAAACTCATATCTGACCGTGTTGATCACGTTTTGGGTGGCTCGCAGCAACTCGATTTGTAATCGACACACGATCGCAGTAAACGAAAATCAGATTGGCGTCTCCTGCAGTGTTCGACACCGACCTGGATCCTCCCGACCCTAAATTTCCACTTCGGGGTCGCTGCCTGTCGGTGGCATGTGAGCAAAACCGTTTCGACGGTTAGCCTGTTGCAACCACGGTTGACCCCACCTTTAGCTCCGGTTCGAGAGCGAAGGAAAGTGACGGCACAGGCGGGAGGCGCCTCCTTTTTGATTTGCCGACTCGATGACGAAAATCATGCATGACTTTCGCAAAACATCATTACTCGCAAGACGCAAAATGTCCGTAGAAAAACGCGCGCGAGCATCACGAATAATTTGCGAAAAGATAACAAGCTCACGCGATTTTTTGTCTGCATCACTCATCGCGTGTTACTTGCCAATGCGAGATGAAGTAGATACTCGATTGATCATTGAGCGCGCCTGGCGCGCAAACAAGCGCATTTTTGTGCCTGTAATGCGCAACAAAGGCGAAATGTTTTTTCGCGAAATCCGACCAGATACAACTCTGCAACGAAATAAAATGTCGATTTGGGAACCGGTCACTGGTACTTTCATCTCACCTCGTGCACTGCAGATGGTCATTACACCTACGGTATCTTTTGATAAATCCAAACACCGAATTGGCATGGGCGGAGGCTATTACGACCGTTGTTTTTCCTTCCTTCAACATCGAAAACACTGGCTGAAACCGAAACTCGCAGGCGTCGCGTTCAAGTGCCAGGAAACCGAGGAAATAACGCCAAATACATGGGATGTACGGCTTTATAGCTTCTTTAATGAAGTAGATTAGCGCTGTTTTTCGCGCACATTTTAAACAACGTTGAGCACCTCCTGACTTTTGATGTGAAACGACGCTTACCAACTGACTTTTTTTTCTTCTCTTCGTAATTTTTAGCTCACCGGAATTCCAACAAGTACGAAACAAGCTGTTCGTAGTCGAAAAACTTTTCTCTCAGAAAATCGATTTCGTCAAGCGACAGTTTTCGACAAATCCTTGCGCGCCAGTAGCTTGCTGGTTTTTCTTCTCTTCTTGTATATACTCAGCCCCGGGTACCCGACACGGAGATAAGCATGGCTACCAAGAAGAAGACTCGTAAAAAAGCTTCGAAGCGAAAAGTCGCTAAGAAGCGGAAAGTAACTGCAAAGAGAAAAGCAGCGCCTAAGAAACGCCGCGTAGCGAAGAAGAAAGTCGCTAAGAAAAAGACCAAGAGAAAAGTAGCAAAGAAAAAGGCCACTAAGAAAAAGGCCAAGAAGAAAGTCGCCAAGCGTAAGACGAAGAAAAAAGCGACTAAGAAAAAAGCTAAAAAGAAAGTAGCTAAGAGAAAGACTAAGAAGAAGACGAAGAAAAAGGTAGCCAAGAAAAAGACCAAGAAAAAGACCAAGAAAAAGACTAAAAAGAAAGTAGCGAAACGCAAGACTAAGAAGAAGGCTACAAAGCGCAAAGCCAAGAAGAAGACGGCTAAGCGTAAGACCAAGAAAAAGGCCACTAAGAAAAAGGCCACAAAGAAGAAAGCTACAAAGCGGAAAGCCAAGAAGAAAAAGGCTACCCGCAAGAAGAAAAGGTAGCTGACTGACCGCTTGGAAGAGCCTTCTTCCAAAGCAAAGTAAAAGAGCTCGCTTCGGCGGGCTCTTTTCATTTGTGCCGAAACGACTATAGTACGCAGCTATGGATGCATCTGAGAAAAAACGTAACGCTGCGAAAGCTGCAATGGAGTTCATTCAGCCAGGCACTTCGCTCGGGGTAGGCACCGGTTCCACCGTCAACCTTCTAATCGAAATGTTGCCCGAAATACGCGACAAGATTGATAAACTGGTATCGAGTTCCAAGGCATCGACGGCATTGCTCAAGGAAAACGGTTTTGAAGTTTCGACCCTCAATGAAATTGGCGATTACGACATCTATATCGATGGTGCTGATGAGAGCAATAAGCGTCTGCAGCTCGTCAAGGGCGGCGGTGGCGCACTAACGCGCGAGAAAGTTCTTGCCGCAGCGGCGCGACGTTTCATCTGCATAGTAGATGACACCAAATTGGTCGGAATGCTCGGCAGCTTTCCTCTACCGATTGAAGTTCTTCCCATGGCGCAGGAATTGGTCTCCCGGCAAATGCTGAAGATGCGTGGACAACCTATTTGGCGTGAAGGCTTCGTCACCGATAATGGCAATCACATTCTCGATATCCACGACCTGCAAATCTCCAACCCCCTGGAAATGGAAGCCAGAATTAACCGTATTCCCGGTGTGGTGACAGTCGGAATCTTCGCGCACCGCGCCGCAGACATACTCCTGATCGGCGGCGACGATGGCGTTCGCGAGATGCGGATTTAGGCATGGTAAGGGTGGGCATTGGCCCACCGCTTGAATTACTGCTTAGGTCGCAATGTTTCGGATCTTCGCAACTGCACTCTTCCTGCGCAGGGCCTCGGATTTACGGCGTTGCTCGAATCGGTTCACCAATCGGGCCATTCGTGTACAACCGATATCTATCTGGTTGACGAATTCAAAGGCGCTGCTGTTCTTTGGTACCGCATAGAAGCAATAGAGCAGTCGAATTGCCAAGACACACTGGCTACGTAACGTGGAGAATTTGATGAATCTCGATACAAAGAACCGGTTTTTGAAAATCGCACTCCGTCTCTTCGGCGTTATTTTCCTCCTCGTATACCCTCTAAGCCTGGTTTGGCCATCGGGTTGGGTTTGGCATGGCGGCGAAGGTGTCTATTACTTTCAGATGATTGTGGGTGTCTACGCCGTACTTGGTGTGTTCTTGATCCTGGCGGCAAGCAGACCAAATGATAACCGAAGTCTTATTTCGTTCACTGTTTGGTCGAGCGTTGTGCATGCGTTGATCATGGCTGCGCAAGCATTTGGCGACCAGAGCGAACATGGCCATCTGGTCGGAGACGTACCAGCACTCCTGTTGGTCGCGGCAGTACTCGCGTACCTGGCGCCACAAAATGACAGTTTCGGCTAGTTCGCAGCAACGATACTTAATCGGTATGCGTTGATCTACAGTGAAGTCCCTCCTGACAATAACGGTTGCGCTCCTCACCTTATCCATTTTTGCCACCGCGCTTGGTGACAATAATCGCGTGAAAGCCCGAATCGCCGAGCGCGAGAGAATTCGACACATATACTCAACTCGGCCGCATCGCATCGATGAACCGTTGCGAGAGGAAAATATCTCAGACGATGAGACTCGAGAGATACAAGTGCTTACCGCCGAGCGTTATCCTGGTGCGATCGCTAATATCGGAGGAGTGACGGCCGGGTGTCCGTGTGAAAATGGTCTCAAGTGCGATAGTCAGGTATGGATTCTCGCGCACCGGGACAATCGATACGATGGACTGATGCTATCCAGGATCAACAACAAGTGGGCAATTGGACCCATTCAGCAATGGTGGTTCGAATACGATGAGCTCACAAAGAGGATGATGGCGGCGCTAGCCGAGAGAAAACCTGGCTCTCGATTCAATTATTCCGAGTATCGCGAAAAGATACAGCAACTTCAGGATGCTTTTCCAAGTTGCCTGGTAGTCGAAACGGAAGAATTCCCGACAATTCCCTGATATTCATCTTCCTATGCAAGCATGAATACCAAAGACTATGCTCTTCAAGTGATCGTAGGAGTATCAAATGCAATTCGGTGAAAAGCTTCGCTTGCTGAGAAAAAACAAGGGACTCACCCAGCCTGAGCTGGCTGAAACCATGGGTATCGAGCAGTCCTATTTGTCCAAGCTGGAAAACGGCAAGTCACTTCCATCTAACGATGTCCTCAACAGAATTCTCGACGTGTTTTCTTTGGGCATTGGCGATTTGGTCGACGACCTGGATCAGGGCGTTCGTAATCAATTGCGACAAATCCCGGACGTCGCCACCCATTTCAATAACGAGAAACGGCAGCTCATCGGCAATCGCCGGCGCTGGATATTGATTTCATCGGCATTGATCGCCAGTGGCGTAGCCCTCATCTATGCGGGCAACGTGCACCTCTTCTACCCGAACGTGGTTTACCAGTACAGGTCGGAAGGCGTAATTCTGGATGGAGAATCGAAAGAGTTTTTTCAACGCAGTCACGCAAGAGAATTGGTAGATCAGCGCCGCAATGAAGAGTATCTGACGACCTGGGAGTATCGCGGGAATGTGTTTAATGTGCCCGTTGATGGCGGCTCGCGCACCTACTATCTGGATGGCCATCGCGAAACTGACCCCTGGCAGAACAAGGGCGTGACGTTTATTGGTCTCTTGCTCGGCGTGTTTGGGGCTATCGGGCTCGTGTTGGAGAGGAAGTTGTCTCGATAGGTGGATAGGGATTCTCGCGCTTGTCGAACAGGGTTCGCTTGCAGCAATCACCAGGTCGAGGGATTGACTCGTCGCTCCGCTCCTCGCCCTTCGGGCGCACTGCGTGCGTCTTCCCTCTCCCCCAGCCAAAAAAAACCCCGTGAACACGGGGTTTTGTTTTGGCTGGGGGAGAGGGATTCGAACCCCCGTTGGCGGAGTCAGAGTCCGCAGTCCTACCACTAGACGATCCCCCAAAAAGGATCGCGAACGTGATTAACGTTTCGAGAACTGCGTTGCGCGACGTGCTTTGCGCAGACCGACTTTCTTCCGTTCAACTTCACGCGAATCGCGGGTTACAAACCCAGCTTTACGCAGCGAACCGCGAAGCGACTCGTCATATTGCATCAGCGCGCGAGTCAGGCCGTGGCGAATAGCGCCTGCTTGACCCGTCGTGCCACCGCCCTTGACGGTTACATTCACGTCGAACGTATCAACATGTTGCGTCAGCTCCAATGGCTGGCGAACAATCATCTGGGCTGTCTCTCGACCAAAAAAGACATCCAGTGCACGGTTGTTGATCGTAATGCTGCCCTTACCTGGCTTCATGAAGACTCGAGCTGTCGATGACTTGCGACGTCCGGTTCCGTAGTACGTATCACTCATAATATTGTCTCAATACTTAAGGCCCGGCCTTAAGCGCTTACTTCCAAAGGAATAGGCTGCTGTGCAGCGTGGTTGTGCTCAGGGCCGGCAAATACTTTCAATTTACCGAACATCTGACGTCCCAGCGGTCCGCGAGGCAACATGCCCTTGACGGCCTTTTCAATGACGCGCTCCGGAGCTTTGTCGAGCAGCTTCTCAAGCGAGATTGACTTCAGGTTGCCGATGTATCCCGTGTGATGGTAATAAATCTTGTCCTGCATCTTGTTGCCTGTAACGCGAATCTTCTCCGCATTAACGACAACGATGTAGTCGCCCGTATCAACGTGCGGCGTGTATTCAGGCTTATGCTTGCCACGCAGGCGACGAGCGATTTCAGTCGACAGGCGACCCAGGGTCTTACCTGTTGCATCAACCACGAACCAATCGCGGCGCACCTCTGCTGGCTTTGCAGAAAACGTATTCATAATCTTTAAGTTTCCGTTGGGAAAAATCTTGTAAATCTTCTATTGGTCGGCGTTGTAGCTCGGACCCTTGCCCGGTATGCCCTCCACGCACGCAAAGACGTTCGCTGGAGAGGCGAAAGGCGCGAAATAATACTTTAGCTCCCGCGCCATTGCAAACAATCCGGAGCTTTATTTTTTTACATACGGATCAATAACTTATAGTCCGCCTTGTTGCTCTGAAATCGTCAGAACACGTACTCCAGCGACAAAGCCGTATAAGTATCGGTTTTTTCAGTCAACGGCGGCACGTCTGAATTGTTTTTGATCGTGTATGAGGCCACCAGGGCGAGGTCCCCGAGTAGCTTGGCTGATATGGCGGTTACGGACTCCGAATAGGTGTTCTCACCACCTGCCTCAATCGCCAAATCCTGCCGAAACTCTGCCGTTTCACTGAACTGCCAGCGGTAGTAAGCACCGGCCGTGAAAATCGTTTCATCCTCTTTCCCGCCGAGCTGCAATTCTGACTGCCGGGCACCGACGCCCAGCTCCGCGCTCAACTTGTGCTGATCGTTTTCGATCAATCGACGCCCGTAACCCAGCGACTGGGAAAATTGCGTATCAAAAGCGCCAAAATTGTCCTTGCGCCATTGTAAACGACCAAACAGGAAGTCGTGATCGCTGATCTTGCGCTCGCTCTTCCAGCCCAGATCATAAGCCTCAGCCGTGGTTACCTCGTTTTCTGACGCGGTAATTGCCGCTGCCTCAAGCAGGTGCGCCCATTGACCTGACTTGTAGCCAACCTCAAATCCCGAGTTCAGGGTCGAGTTTTCGGTATTACCCGAGGTCGCCAGGTAGCCCAGGGTAGCCTTTCCGGCCCATGGACTTTGCTCTTCGGCTTCTTCTGCAAATACAGAAAAAGACGTTATGGTTAGTGCCACCATCAATATCTGACGAGGTGTCATTCACGATCTCCTGAATTGGGCGGTCGCCCCGTAAAAATTGGCCGAGGAGTATACCGCCTGACCGCCGCACGGCGCTATAATTCATTGCATGGAAAAACGACAACTATCCCCGCTCGATAAACTGCTTGCCGGCGCCAACAATGCGCTACGAACGGTTGCAACGCCGGCGGGGCGACCCGCCCGTCGTAATCCGGCCAAAGATATTGAAGACGCTGACCTCGACGCAACGCAAAAAGCGCATGCCGCCGGACTCATGCGGGTAAATCATGCGGGTGAGGTGGCAGCCCAGGCCCTTTATCAGGGACACGCGACGGTTGCACGTAACAAGGGCATCGAAGAGCAGATGAAGCGCGCCGCCAACGAGGAATTTGATCACCTCGCCTGGTGTGAACAGCGCATCCACGAGCTGGGCTCTGCGCCGAGTCGGCTTAGCCCGCTGTGGTACGCCGGCGCTTATGCTATCGGAGCGGCCAGCGGCGTGCTTGGTGACAAGTGGAGTCTTGGTTTTATTGCCGAAACCGAAAAACAGGTTTGCGCGCACCTCGACAGTCATCTCGACGACCTTCCTGAGGCAGACGTGAAGAGCCGCGCGATCGTAAATCAGATGCGCGATGAAGAGCAGCAACACGGTGAAAGTGCCATCGATGCAGGGGCCGCCGAATTGCCGTCACCGATCGTTCGCCTGATGCGGGCGACCGCCAAAATTATGACAAAAACCGCGTATTGGGTTTAGTAAGGTCAAGAACGGTGAAAATTGACGATAAAACACGGACTTAGCTTGCTCTCGCAGGCGTTCTGTATTAAAAGTAGTCCGCAATAGGGGTGAGGATTTATCAATGCAAACAACAGCCAAGAACCTGAGTGACGTACCGGCGATCAATCGCTTCCTAAGTTACTGCCGCGTACGAACTGTTCCATCAAAAACCGTAATGATTCATGCAGGCGACTTGCCGGATGTTTTGTATTACATCGTCGATGGATCGGTTGAAGTCATGATCGAGGATGAAGACGGCAACGAAATGGTGCTGGCTTACCTGAACAAGGGGCAGTTCTTCGGTGAAATGGGTCTTTTCTACGAGCAACCGACGCGAAGTGCCTGGGTTCGAACACGAACCGAGTGTGAAATTGCCGAGATGACCTACCCGCGTTTTCGCCAGATTGCGAGCGAAAGTCCCGGCCTGGTATTTGAACTCGCCACGCAGCTGGCAACTCGACTTGACCGGACCAACCGCAAGCTCGGTGACCTGGCATTCGTCGATGTTACTGGTCGAGTGGCGCACGCGATCATGGATCTTTGTAACGAACCTGACGCGATGACGCACCCGGATGGCATGCAGATCAAAGTCAGTCGTCAGGAACTCAGTCGTCTGGTTGGCTGCTCACGCGAGATGGCTGGCCGAGTCCTCAAAGTGCTTGAGGAACAAGGACTGGTGTCGGCGAGCGGCAAGACTATTGTCGTGTTTGGGGCGAGACCGAACCGCAACCTGTAGATGATCGCAGGGGCCTTTCTTACGTTATGAGGTGGCGTTGGCTATCGCCGTCTTCATCGCCGAGATCGTTTTGGCGTAATCGTCACTGCCGAAGATGGCTGAGCCTGCGACGAATGTGTCTGCGCCAGCTGCAGCAATTTCACCGATGTTGTCTACCTTCACGCCACCGTCGATTTCGAGACGGATTTCCCGACCGCTCGCTTCGATGATTTGTCGGGCCTGACGTAGCTTGGCTAATGCTGACGGGATAAAGCTCTGTCCGCCGAAACCCGGGTTAACGGACATCAGCAGCACCATGTCGACCTTATCGATGACGTGTGTGAGCCAGTCCAGCGGTGTGGCTGGGCTGAATACCAGCCCGGCTTTGCAGCCCTGCTCACGAATCAGGCCCAACGAGCGATCGACATGGCGGCTCGCTTCCGGGTGAAAAGTAATGTAGCTGGCGCCGGCTTTCGCGAAATCCGGGATGATGCTGTCTACAGGCTCGACCATCAGATGCACGTCTATGGGAGCCTCGACGCCGAAGTTACGTAATGCATCGCAAATCATCGGACCAATCGTCAGGTTGGGTACGAAGTGATTGTCCATTACATCGAAATGAACGACGTCCGCGCCAGCGTCAAGCACGGCTTTGACGTCATCACCCAAACGGGCGAAGTCGGCAGAAAGAATTGAAGGCGCTATAAATGGTGTCACTATCATCCTCCGGTTTTTGGCAACTGTACATGAGCCTCCGCAGGATCAAAACCTCAACGAATCGAGCGGCGGGCCTTGAGCATTTCGTAGGCGCTGCGAACCTCCCGGGTTCGGCGCGCCGCTTCTGCAATCACGTCTGGGCCCGGATTGCTTCCCGATATCTTGTCCGGGTGATTCTTGTTCATCAGCCTGCGGTAGGCTTTCTTGACCTCATCGTTGGTCGCGTCCGCCGATACGCCAAGTTCCTCGTAAGCACGCCGCACCCGTACGGCATCCGCATCGCCGGCAGGAGATCGCTTGAACCCCTTTTGTGCCCGGATCATTGCTTCAAGTTGCGCGAACTCGACTCTACCAATGTCTAGCTCCATACATATTTTCCAGATCAAAGCACGCTCTTCTTTTTTGAGGCTGTCTTTTGCCAGCACAACCTCCAGCAACAAACGCACAAATGTCAGGCGGTCTGATGCGCTGCGTGCGCTCACGCGCCGTAACTCGCGCATTTTTTGCACCAGCGGAAACCCCGACTGCTTGCCAGCATCGAACCAGCCAACTGCGCGCCGCACCTGGGCGGGATTCAGGCTCAGTCGATGCATGACCATTCGCGCAGAGCGTATCTCGTCCTCACTAACGCGCCCGTCTACTTTCGCGAGATGTCCCATAGCCTGAAACAGTGCCTTAACGAACTCTTCCGAGACCTTCGATATATTCGCGCCTTGCTTCTCAAACAGACGATAACGGTCGGCGAAGCCGCGGTCGAACTGGTGACCGAGAATAAAACCCGCCAGCACAGCCCAGGGGTTGCGCATCGCAAGCCCGGCCAAAGTGCCAATAATCTTGCCCCAATACAATCGAGAATCCAGCCGCCAGGCGATGAGAAGAACTGCAATCCTATCCTGTGTCAGCAGCCATTGATATTGCTGAAGCTTGCCTGACCCGGCCGGAACGGCGATCATCGCTGCATGAGCTCCAGCGATGTATTGTTCGAAACTTCGATACCCGATCTACCGATGATCGGCCGCGGCAAAGTCCGGGATATATACAGCGTCGATGACAGGCACTTGCTTCTCGTCACGACGGACCGGCTGTCTGCCTATGACGTAATTCTGCCCGACCCTATTCCGGGCAAAGGCGAAGTCCTCACCAGGATTTCTCTGTTCTGGTTTCGCATGATGGCCGACATCATCGACAACCAGCTGACGGAATTAGGCGTGGATGACGTTATCACTGACAAAGCGCTCTGTGACCAACTTCGCGATCGGGCGCTGGTCGTGAAGAGACTTAAGCCGCTGCCGATTGAGGCCGTCGTTCGTGGTTATCTCATCGGCTCCGGGTGGCGCGATTATCTCGACACCGGACAGGTCTGCGGCGCTCACCTTCCGGAGGGCCTGCAACAAGCGGAGAAACTACCGCACACATTGTTTACTCCAGCGAGCAAAGCTGAGGCCGGTGATCACGACGAGAACATCAGCTTCAATCAGGTCGTCGAACTGATTGGTGAGAACCTCGCAAAACGCGTGCGGGACGTGTCGATTGAAATCTACGAACGGGCTGCTGCTTTTGCGCTTGAGCGTGGCATTATTATTGCCGATACAAAATTCGAATTTGGCCTCGATGACGAAGGTCGTCTGCACCTTATTGACGAAGTACTGACACCGGACTCTTCACGATTCTGGCCGGTGGATGAATACAAGGTCGACACGAGCCCGCCGAGCTTCGACAAGCAGTTCGTGCGTGACTATCTTGATACGCTGGATTGGGACAAGACTGCGCCCGGACCGGATCTGCCGCCGGAGTTGCTCGAACAAACTGCTGCTAAATACCGTGAAGCGCTCGATCGCATGACCTCGTAAGAGGGAGGACAATGTCCGCATGGTTGTAACCATCAAAAACTGGATTGAAGCATTGGTCTGGGGCGATATGCTGCGTGGCTATGGATTGGTCGGGCGAATCGTCACGGGGATACTACGCAATGCCTACGCTGTGCTGCGAGACATTTTCTCCGGGCAATTGACGTTGCGCGCAATGAGTCTCGTCTATACGACCTTGCTTTCCATCGTCCCGCTGGTCGCAGTCAGCTTCTCGGCACTCAAGGCGTTTGGCGTCCACAAAGACGTAGAGCCGCACTTGTACGGACTCCTCGAGCCGCTTGGGCCCAAGGGTGCCGAAATAACCGATTACGTTATGAAACTCGTCTCCAATGTAAATGGCAATGTTCTTGGCGGTATCGGCTTCATCTTTTTCATTTACACCGCTATTACAATGGTGCAGAAAATCGAGGGTTCATTTAACTACGTATGGTATGTGTCAAAACCACGTAGCTTTACGACGCGCCTTGTCGAGTACAGTACCGTTCTGATCGTAGGCGCAATTGCGGTCGGTTTGTCCGTTAAAGCACTCGCAGAATTCAGCAAGGAAAAACTGGTCGTTTCGATCCAGGAGAGCACTGCTTTTGCGCCAGTATTTACGATCACTGACCGACTAACGCCATACCTGATTACGATCGGTATCTTCACATTTTTGTATAAGTTCATGCCGAATACGCGCGTGAAGCTTCGCTCTGCCCTGGTCGGAGGCGTGGCGGGCGGCTTCCTTTGGGTCACGACCAGCAAAATATTCGCGACATTCATCGCCACCTCGACAAGTCGTCAGGCAATATACGCCAGCTTCGCGGTCGCTATTTCTGCGCTGCTTTTGCTGTACCTGAACTGGCTGATCTTGCTGATCGGCTCGCAAATCGCATTTTACTTTCAAAACCCTGCTTACCTGCGTATTGGCCGCCGCGAACCACGACTGTCGAACGCCATGCGTGAACGTGTCGCACTCAACATCATGTTTCTGGTTGGCAGGGAGTTCCGGAATCCGGTGCTGGGAGTGAACTTAAGCAGCCTGAGCCGGACGATGCGTATCCCGTCGATTACGCTCGCGCCGATCGCCGCGGGACTTGAAACTGCGGGAATGCTCACGACCAACGAACAGGAAGAATTGTTGCCGGCGCGCGAGATGTCACGCATTACGCTTGTCAATATTCTGGATGTTGTGCGCCATGAGGGTGAAACCGGATCGCATCGCGATCCGAAATGGGATGACCCGATCGAGGCATTGGGCCAAAGCCTTGATGGTGCGGTTGCCTCTACGCTGGCTGAGCAGACTCTGGCGGACCTGCTGGACCAGGCCGACGACTGAATACGACCGGTTGACGCTACGCGCCGGCTATTGTCATTTCCTCAACCAGCAACGAGCCGCAACGCACACCACTGCGCAGATCCTGATCGTTACCGATAGCCGCAATGCGCTGATAAAGATCCCGCAGGTTGCCAGCAATAGTCACTTCATGGACCGCAAACTGAACCTCACCATTTTCGACCCAATGTCCTACAGCGCCACGGGAGTAGTCGCCGGTGACCGAGTTAACGCCCTGCCCGATAAGCTCTTCAACGATCAAACCTGTTCCCATGTCCGCGATCAGTTGATCTTTATCGACATCACTTCCGGGGATAAGCAGGTTTTGTGCGCCGCCCGCATTGGCTGTCGTTTCGAGCCCCAAGCGGCGCGCCGAATAGCTGCTCAGGATGTAACTTTGCAACTCACCGTCGGTGACAATGTCGCGGTCATAGGTGGCAACACCCTCACCATCGAAGGAGCGACTGGCGATGCCCTGCAGGATATGTGGCCGTTCCTGAATTTGTACAAACTCCGGGAATATTTTTTCACCGACCGCGTCGAGTAGAAATGACGAACGCCGGTACTGCGCGCCGCCGGCGATCGCGCCGATCGCGTGACCAATAAAACCCCGTGCCAGCTCCGGGATATACAGCACCGGAGCATTGGTTGTCTGGATTTTTCGGGCACCGAGCCGGCTCACGGTCTTTTGCGCCGCCCGCACACCAACAGACGCCGCATCATCAAGCTCATCGGCCAACCGCGATGACGTGTAGTGATAGTCACGCTGCATCGTGCCATCTTCTTCCGCCAGCACGACGCAGGTGATGCTGTGACTGGTTCGAGAATAACTGCCCATAAATCCGTGGGTATTGCCGTAAGCACGTGTTCCACGGTTGGTCCCGACCGTCGCGCCTTCCGAGTTGCTGATGCGCTTGTCGGAGGCCATCGCCGCATTCTCACTTTCGAGTGCGAGAGCAATCGCTTTTTCGGCATCAAGGTCCCAGGGGTGATCGAGATCGAGGTCCGTAATCTCCGTTGCCATCCGATCAGCATCCGCCAATCCGGAATTCGGGTCTTCCGCTGTTAGCTCGGCAAACGAACAGGCCTTCGCAACAGCTTCGCGAATAGCTGCAGGTGATATATCTGAGGTGCTTGCATTGCCCTTGCAGGAGTCTTTGTACACCGTGATGCCGATGCCGCGATCATTCGTAAATTCCAGGTTCTCAACATCGCCCAGACGCGCAGTCGCAGACAAACCCATGTCCTGGCTCGCCGCCACTTCGGCTTGATCGACTCCCAGTGACCGCGCCTCATCCAGCGCCAGAGCAACAATGCTCTCCAGCTCTTTGCTACCCAGCGACTCGCGCTTCGCTATTTCTGCCATATTGGAACATTCCTTACGCGTGTTAGACTCCGGCCGCTAATCGGTGGAGTGACCGCCGGGAGTACTGTAACCAGTGACTGAATTAAAGCCCAGCAAAAGCGCACGAAAACGCGAGTATATTGCCCTGCAGAAGCTGGGTGAGGAGCTCATGACGCTTAAGCAAACCGAGCTCGACAGCCTGACCATCGATGACAACCTCCGTGAGGCGGTCATCGAAGCACAGCAAATCAAAGCACATGGCGCACTGCGCCGGCAAAAACAATACATTGGCAAACTGATGCGTCATATCGACCCGGAACCGATCCGGGAACAAATGGCAAAGCTGCGCCGCTAACTATAGTGATAGAATTTCTCGATGAGTAACGATGTCGGCATTATCATGGGTTCCCGTTCGGACTGGGAAACGATGCAACACGCGACCGAAACGCTGGACGCGTTGGGTGTGAGCTATGAAGTACAAGTAGTCTCGGCGCACCGTACGCCCGACCTGCTATTTGAATACGCTGGAACTGCAGCGGAACGCGGCTTGAAAGTGATCATCGCAGGCGCTGGTGGCGCGGCACATTTGCCGGGGATGGCGGCCTCCAAAACTCGTGTGCCGGTTCTTGGTGTCCCCGTGCAGTCCAAGGCACTGAATGGCATGGACTCTTTGCTCTCGATCGCACAGATGCCTGCCGGGATTCCCGTTGGCTGCATGGCGATCGGGCGCGCAGGCGCCGTAAATGCCGCATTGCTTGCTGCGGCCATACTTGCCAATAACGACACGACAATTGCCGCGTCGCTGGACGCATTCCGCAAGAACCAGACCGACAGTGTTCTGGCCGACAGCGACCCGACACAGTAAAGACATGCGTATCGGTATTATCGGTGCCGGGCAACTCGGTCAGATGCTCGGATTCGCAGCTCGTGATTTGGGCGCAGAGGTTCGATTCGTCGATCCGGCCGACAAACCACCAGCGGCCGTGTGCGGCAAAGTCATTCAAAGCGCTTTCGACGACCCGGTCGCGTTAATCGCGTTGGCAGACACCTGTGACGTAATCACTTATGAATTCGAAAATGTACCGGTCGAAGCGCTGCAGCATATTGCAGGCATCGCGCCCGTCTACCCACCGGCTGCCGCACTAAGACACTCCCAGGACCGTCTGGACGAAAAGCGACTGTTCAATGAGCTTGAGATCCCGTTGCCGGACTATCACGGGATCAATAGCCGCGAAGACATGGACGCCGCCGCCGAGAAACTTGGCCTGCCGATGGTGATCAAGACTCGTCGATTCGGTTATGACGGCAAAGGACAGTTTGTTGCCGCTAGTACAGATGATCTGGACGCCGCCTGGAGTGAGCTGGGTGATCAGGCGCTAGTCGCCGAGCGATGGGTGCCATTCGACTATGAGGTTTCATGCATCGGTGCACGTAGTGTGAGTGGGGAGGTCGCCATCTATCCGCTCAGTCGAAATAGTCACACTGACGGAATATTGCGAACTTCGCGATCGCCCGTCGACGCCCCGGAGCTGAGCACGAAGGCATCCTCTTTCGTAGAGCGCCTCCTCGACCACCTCGACTACGTCGGTGTACTGGCGCTGGAACTCTTCGTCGTTGGTGATGAGTTACTCGCCAATGAGTTCGCGCCGCGAGTACATAATTCCGGTCACTGGAGTATCGAAGGATCGGAAACCAGTCAATTTGAGAACCACTTGCGCGCAATCCTGGACCTGCCACTCGGCTCCACGGCGTGCAACGGCCATGCCGGTATGGTCAATCTTATCGGCGAGATTACGGAGACCACCCGCGCTCTCAAAATTGGCCAGATGCACGATTATGGAAAAACAGCTCGCAAGGGCAGAAAACTGGGCCATATCACAGTTGTGGCAGACACAGCAGAAGAGCGTGATACGCAGATTGACCGCATTGGCCGAAGTGTGACCTAGTCCGCCTACCTGGTTGAGAACCAGCGTAACCCGTACAGGCCAAAAGCAGGTAAACTCACAACAGCGATGTCCTATTTAGAACACTTTCATCTGACGGAGCAGCCCTTTCGGCTGACGCCCGACCCTGAGTTCCTGTATTGGAGCAAGCAGCACGCGCGCGCGAAAGCCTATATGGAGTCGACCATCTGGTTGGCCGACGGCTTTGTGGTCATCACCGGCGAGATCGGCTCAGGCAAGACCACACTGCTGCAGTCTTTTCTTTCCGAACTTGAGGACGACGTTCTGTATGCCGTCGTTTCACAGACTCAGCTAACACCAACACAGTTTCTGCAGGCCATTCTGACCGAGTTCGGCTTCAAACCGTTCAACAAGCAGAAGGTCGAACTGCTGGATATGCTCAACATGTTCCTGATCGAACAGTATTCGAATGGCAAGAAGGTTGTGCTGGTCGTCGACGAGGCACAAAACCTGACCAAGAAGGTCCTCGAAGAAATTCGCATGATCTCGGGCATCGAAACACACAAGGAAAAAGTACTACGCATCATCCTGGCCGGCCAACCGGAGCTCAAGGACACACTCGACTCCAAAAGCATGAAGCAGCTGGTACAACGTGTTCGCCTGCGCTTCCATATTGGCCCACTCGATCGACGCGAAATGCGCGAATACATCGAACGTCGGCTGGCAGTTGCCGGATGCAAGAATACCGACCTGTTTGCGGACGACTGTTTCGATGTGGTGTATCGATTCTCGGGCGGCGTACCAAGACTCATCAATACGCTCTGCGATACAGCACTTCTGTGCACGTTCGCGGACGAAAAAAGTATCATTGAAGCGGCTGACGTTATTTCTGCCGCCGAAGAGCTGAACTGGAAGGAACACCCAAGCAATACCGGCATTTACGACCAACTCCGGCAACTTGAGCAGGAGCGAAGTAGCAGCGATGAATCGCACGTCACCCACATCGAGTTGCGCTCGAATGACGACGTTGTCAATGTACTGACATTCCCGCTCGGCCGCGTAATCGTTGGCCGCTCGCCCGACAACGAGGTCTACATCAAGAGCAAGTTCGTGAGTCGCCATCATGCCCAGCTTGTCAGCGACGAAAGTGGCTGTGTCATCGAAGACCTGAACAGTACCAACGGCGTGTTTCTGGGCGAAAAACAGGTCAAGAAATACCGCTTGAGAGATGGCGATACGGTGTCACTCGGAGTGCACGAACTCATTTATCACGACTTGCGCAAGCAGAGTGAATTCGACAGTAGCGAGACGATTGCTGATGATGTGATTGAGAGTATCGACGGAGAGAATTCCGGCGATCATGACTCGGCTGTCAACCAGACCTAAGGGCTAGTAATCCTGTCGCTGACCGGCGCGGCGGCCTGTGTCCCGGTAGTCACGACGTTTCAATAAGACAACCAATCCCGCCACCAGACACACGAGCCCCACGACGAAGCAAATCGTCGGCCAGTACCAGTGATTAACGTACATTGAAGCGCCCAGACAGATGGCTCCTATCGTCAAATAGAAGTAGGGCAAGCTTTCGTAGATTGGTTTCGAGACCCACATGACCTTGTACTTTTCTTCCCCGGGGCCGATTCATTCTCCATAGCGGGGCGCCATTGTCCAGTAGGAATCTACCTATAAGTCAGGATTTTGCTGAGCCGAATAAACCCAGGATTCTCGAAAGTATTGATTCCGAAAGACCGTCGACCGAAAGATCCGGCTCCATATCGCCCATATCGCCCTGCAATCCTTGTACGAACTGCTGGGCATTCGCGTCCATGTCCTGCTCAGTTATTGTATTTTCGAATGCCATCACTATCTTCCTCCATGAGATGAGTCAGAAGGTAGCGCAGCACTATGTTTAATGAAGTGAGCTATCTCACATTGTGCAGTGTGAAGTGTGCGATTTTCGACTTATGTAAAGGCGATTCTGCTAGCCGGTACCACCGACCGTAATTTCGTCGATCTTGAGTGTCGGTTGACCGACTCCGACAGGCACGGATTGACCTTCCTTACCGCAAGTACCTACACCTGAGTCGAATTCAAGATCATTGCCGACCATCGAAATCTTGTTGAGCGCTTCCGGACCATCACCAATTAGCATCGCACCTTTGACCGGGGTGGTGACTTTGCCCTTTTCGATCAGATATGCCTCGCTCGCTGAAAACACGAACTTGCCTGACGTAATATCAACCTGCCCGCCGCCGAAGTTTGGTGCATAGATGCCCTTTTCAACAGACGCGATAATTTCTTCGGGATCATGCGGCCCGGCGAGCATATAAGTATTGGTCATGCGCGGCATCGGCGTGTGCGCAAATGACTCGCGACGCCCGTTACCGGTCGATTTCACTCTCATCAGACGAGCGTTCAGTTTGTCCTGCATGTAGCCCTTGAGAATGCCGTTCTCAACCAGCACGGAATACTGGCCCGGCGTACCTTCGTCGTCGACCGCAAGCGAGCCGCGTCGATCGTTGAGCGTGCCATCATCCACGATCGTGCACAGCTTCGATGCGACTTTTTGTCCGACTTTCCCACTAAAGGCCGACGTGCCTTTGCGATTGAAATCACCTTCGAGGCCATGCCCGACTGCCTCATGCAGTAGTATTCCCGGCCAACCAGGTCCGAGTACGATCGGCATCGTTCCGGCGGGTGCCGCTATGGCCTCCAGTTGCACAATGGCCTGGCGAACCGCTTCGCGTGCAAAATCCATTGGAATATCGCCGTCCAGAAAATAACTCAGGTTGGTACGTGCACCGCCACCAGCATATCCCTGCTCGCGCCGACCATCCTGTTCGAGGATTACGCTCACATTCAATCGAATCAAAGGCCGCCTGTCTGCTGCCATGGTGCCGTCAGAGGCGGCGACCAGAATCAAGTCCTGACTGCTCGCCAGACTGACGATCACCTGCTCAACGCGATTGTCGAGATCACGGGTCGCCGCATCAATCTCGCTGAGCAACGCCGTCTTCTGTGTATCGTCAATGCTCGTTGTTGGATCATCCGCCGGGTACAACGGCGCCACGTCGGTTCGGCTCCAGGCCTGTACACTCTTGTCCTGTCCCTGACGTGCAATTGCTCGCGCCGCGCCAGCCGCTTTTTCAAGTGCTGGTATTTGCAGTTCGTCCGAGTAGGCGAATCCGGTCTTCTCGCCGCTTGTGGCACGCACACCAACACCTTGATCAAGGTTGAAACTGCCTTCTCGAATAATGCCATCTTCAAGAGTCCAGCTTTCGTGGCGGCTCACCTGAAAGTACAGATCGGCGTAGTCCACGCCGCCGCGCATCATGCCGCCAAGCGTTGCACTTAAGCTCGTTTCATCGAGCCCTGCGGGCTCGAGCATGCTGGCCATCAGCGTATCGATCGAATTGTCGTTGTTTTTCAAATCTGAATTCCGTGGTGATTAGAGACGCCGATTCGCGAGCGCGGGAAACTCGCTACGTAGTTTTTGAGGTAAATCCGGATCGAAATCCGCCGCCACATGACAGTTCCCTGTAGCCGCTTCAGCCAGAACACGACCCCAAGGGTCGACAATCATTGAATGTCCGTACGTCGACCGACCATCTGCATGCTCGCCATATTGCCCCGCCGCGATCACATACGCCAGATTTTCGATCGCACGCGCACGCAAAAGTGTGTGCCAATGCGCCTCGCCCGTGGTCGCGGTAAATGCCGCTGGCACTGTAAAGACTGTCGCCCCGATGTCTACCAGCTGCCGATACAACTCCGGGAATCGCAGGTCATAGCAGATCGTCAGTCCGACACACCCGCACGGTGTATCCACACTAACCACGTCGTCACCCGGGTACATCGATCGCGATTCGCGATAGGATTCCTGATTCTCGGCAAGATCGACATCAAATAAATGGATCTTTCGATAGATCGCCTGTGCATTACCCTTCGGATCGTAAACAGGACAGCCACCGTAGACGCGTTCTGCCGCGATCTGTGGCGAATTGAGCGGCATGCTACCGGCGACGATCCACAATCCATAGCGTGCTGACGCGTCGGACAGAAACGTTTGTATGGGGCCGTCTCCGGGCTCCTCAGCTGCTTTCGCTTTATCCCTTCCCCGTTCCGGCATCAGCGCGAAGTTTTCGGGCAGAACGACTAACCTGCAATCATCATCTGCAGCACCAGCAATGAGTTTGTCTGCAAGCTGCAGGTTCTCGCCAACATCACTGCCGCTGTTCATCTGAATTGCTGCTACACGCACCGTCTGATTACTCACTATCGCCCAGGCAACTGGCCAGTTCACCGCTGGCGACAAAAGCGGCAGAATTTGTCGAGTCGATCGACGGCTCGTCCCATGAACCCTTGATGGCGTAATAGACCTGGCCAACCTCCTGCAGAGGCTTTTTGAATATCTGGGAGAAGATCAGCAAAACGGCAGCAACCTGGGGACCCGCGACTACAGCACCGACTATCGGCAAGGTGTTACCGACGTTCACGGACACAATCGCCGTCTGATCGTAGGTGCGAAGATCCAGATCGGCTTCGCCCACAATACCGATATCTGCGGCGGGTCCTTCGAGTGACAGATCGCAGGTGTAGGTCTTGCCATCTTCAACTCTGAATGTTGCGGCGATCGTGTCGAAACCGAACCCTTTGTTAAAAACGTCGCGAAAATCGAACGACAATCGGCGCGGCAACTCGACAATACTCATCAGTCCGAACACACGGCCGGCACCAGGATCAACCTCTTCCAGCTGACCACTGCCAAATCGAACCTGCACCGATCCATCCAGCGTGTCGAAAAAATCGGCTCGCGGACTTCCCGACCAGTCGAGGTCGAACAACATGCTCATGTCTGCACTAACTATGCCGGGCTGGAAGTTCAGCCTGGCCATTGTCTTTTCGACATCGGTACTGGTCAGCGTCGCTGCAATGAATGTGTGGCTGCCCAGCGGGTCATCCGCATCTACCAGCCAACGACCTGTTCCGGCGATATCGAAGGTTTCGTCCTTGCCAATAATGCTGACCGCCTCAAGACCGTCATCGGTCCTTTCGATCGTCGCCTCGACATCGCCAAGATAGCGGTCGCCGAACGCAAACTCCGCTGCCGTTATTTTTATAGGGGGTAACTTGCGTGGGTCGAGCCCGGTCCCCGATTCGGATCCTGTTTCCTGCTCTTCGCCGGGCAGGCGCAGTTTGTCCATATTCAATACCATGGCCCGATCGCCGCCAAAGTCATAGGGAACGAAAACCGAGCCAAACACATCATCGCCGCTGAACTGCACCAGCCAATCGAGCGCGCTCCGATCAACTCGAATGTGATGTCCTTTCAGCTGCTGTCCGATCAGATACAGATCGTCGATAACAAGATCGATCGATCGAATTCGCTCCGCCGCACCCACCTTCTTTTCGCCACTGCGAGACAGGCTCAGCCAATCCTCCAGTCGTACGGTGTCGGTCTTACCGCGTATATGCAGACCGCGAGTATCAGCGTCCTCCATGGCGTCGCCACCGAGCGTTACGACGCCGCGGTCGAAGTCCCAACTGTCCTCGGGATGATTAAACGCCAATTGCCATGCCAATCGATCTTCGGCGAAACCCGCACTTTCGATTATCTCTCCACCTGGCAGGAAGCGGATATCGCCGGACATTTGCAGCACAGTATCCGCTGGCTTGCCAAGCGGCTCCGGCAATTCGAATCCGAGCCCCATGAGATCGCTATCGATCTGAATGGTCAAAGGCGGCTGTATTTCTGTATTGCTGCCCGGAAACAGGATGCGGGCCTGGTAGGGCGTAGAGCCACTCACCACGCCTTCGAGCGGCGCACCCAAATCGTTAACGATCCCCATCGCCGTAGCTTCACCGAGTACGGTTGCAACGACGGTGAATTGCGGATCCTCCGAACGCGTCAGCGCGATGCTGATTTCTTCCCCGAGAAAACTCGCGCCAAGACCTTCGCTGGAAATTTGCTCGCGCTCAATCGTCACTTCGCCGATCAGATCAGTAATCGGCGGGTCAAAGCCTTCGATAGCCAGGGTGCCACTGTTGCTGCGTACGCGGGCGACGAACTCAAACTCATGTATGCGTTCCCGCTTCAGAGGTACCATCAGATTTAGCGTGAAGGACGCGTCGCCGGATACAGATACTCGATCAAGTTGCCCACCGAACACGTCTGCGATCGGGCTGCGTAGGGAAAATTCCCGGATCGCTTCGAGCGAACTGGCGGAAAACGACTCAATACTCAATACGGGATCTCGCAAATCCGGAATATCGATGTCGGCATCGATGACTGGGATACCTGCACTGACCGAACGATTCTGTGTCGTGTACAGCCTGGCGTTGTCGAGTACGACTTCCATATCCGACTGTTCCGTCGCCGGCCACTTGTCATGGTATTTGAACGTCATGTTGCGAACTGATGCTTCCACCAACAAACGCCCTTCGCCGCCATCGAACGGGAACTTGTCAAGCGGGCCGTTCAGCGTCGTAGTGCCGCGCGTGATCGAGCCGCTGACCAGCGCCATTTGAAACCACTCGTAAAGTTTGGACTGCAGTCCCTTTTGCGGAATGAAGCGTTTGGCCTCTGCAAGGTCGGAGATGCTCCAGCTGCTCGCCAGATCAATCTCGGGCGATGTGCCGTCTTTGTGCAGAACCAACTGCACGTTACTCTGGCTCTGGAAAAACTCACTGGCGATGGCAATGCTGTCCGAGAGTATGGTCGTACGGCTATTGCTGCTGCGCCAAATCACCGTTCCGTCCGCCCGGTCAACCGCAATGATCTCCGGCAAGTATTCAGGCGCATTCACTTCGAGGTCTGTGGACCTGATTTCGAGCCGCCCACCCGATCGATTAGCCCTTACCAGTCCAGAAAATCCGCGCATACCGGGACGGGTCGGCGAGCCGGCAACACCAACCCGATCCAGCTCCGCCGAAACGTTGAAGCGCGGCGCTTCACTATCGATGTCGGATACCGTAGCAACCAGGTTTCTGATGACGCCCGACGGCTCAAGGTCGGTGAGAATATCCTTCTGGTCTGCCGCGAACCACGGCCTCAGCACTCGCAGGTCGTCAAGATTCAGGTAGGAGGCGCGCGCATCCAGCATCACAACGCGGCCGTCCTCGTCGGCGCTGGCCTCGATCCGCAGCGTTGCTTCAGGCCATTCATGGTCCTGCACGGAAATGACAAAATCATTGGCAGCAACGAGCCAGTCATTAGCTGAAACATCCACTTCGACGCGGCCACTAACATCGAACAGCGCATTATCCACGAGCCCAATATCAACGAAATCAATCTCCGCCGCCGCGTTTGAGATACGACCGTTGGCAAGAGACAAAGCGAGTTCCATATCTCCAACACCGGACTGAAATTGTCGATCTCCGGGTAACAATTTCGACCAGCCCGACAGATCGATATCGTCGGCATCGATTGTGATGTTCCAGCCTGGCTCTTCAGCAGGGTCTGCCAGAACCTGCGTCGCGGACAGGCTTAGTTGCCGCCCAAAGTCGCGTGGTAAACGGATATCGGCATCGGCGGCAATTCGATTCTCGTCGATGCTTACGCGTAATTGCGGAACCGCGAAGAAATGTGGGCGCTCATCCCCAGGTTGCATGAATCGCAATTCGATGTCTTCGCCGATGATCTCGATATTCATCAGCGGTTTTTGCTCTGCCTGATCGGTCCTCAGCAGCTCGTCCAGAGGTATTCCCTGAATTCGATAACTGCCGTCCTCATTTTGCCGAATGTCGACGCTCGTATCACGCACGACCAGGAGATCGACGACAAGTGACTGCTCGAACAATAAGCGCATCAAACCCACACCGACCCGCACTTCTTCGGCTGCCACTACGCGTGCGCCGCTATCCTCACGTATCAACTCGGCATCGTAGAATTCGAGTTCCGGCCCGCTAAGTCCCCAGCGCGCATCCATACCGGAAAACTCCACCTGCATGCCGATCGCTTCGCTGGCGCGGCTTTTGATCTCGTCCTGGTACTCGGGTACTCGAGGCAGAAACAATCTGAACAGGCCCACAGCAATTGCCAGCAATATCACGAGAACCGCCGCCGAATAGGCGAGGATCTTGATCAGGCGACTGAGAAAACTCTGCATTAACTTGTTAGCTCCGCATCACATCAGGACAACGTCAAACTGATCCTGAAGATACAGTGACTCAGTTTGTAAGCGGATCGATTTACCGGTTTGCTCCTCGAGATCGGCGAGACTACTCGCCTGCTCGTCCAGCAACAACTCGATGACATCCTGATGCGCGAGAACCAGCACTTCCTCAAACTCGAATTGCCGTGACTGGCGAATCACTTCGCGAAAAACTTCGAAACACACGGTCTCGGCTGTCATGACGAATCCACGGCCGCTACAGCCAGGGCAATCTTCGCCCAGAATGTGTTGCAGACTCTCACGCGTGCGCTTGCGGGTCATCTCCACCAAACCCAGGGGCGAGACGGGTGTGATCTGGTGCCGCGCATGATCTCGCGACAACGATTTGTCCAGCACCTGCAGCACGTTGCTGCGGTGGTCCTCTTCCTCCATATCGATGAAGTCGATGATGATTATGCCACCGAGATTGCGCAGTCGAAGCTGCCGGGCAATTGCGACCGCAGCCTCGAGATTGGTGCGGTAGATAGTCTCTTCCAGGTTTCGGTGGCCCACATAGCCGCCCGTATTTACGTCAACTGTCGTCATTGCTTCAGTTTGATCGAAAATCACATAACCACCCGATTTCAAAGGGATATTTCTATCCAGTGACTTCCGGATTTCATCTTCGATACCGTGTAAATCAAAGATCGGACGACGCCTTTTGTAATACTCCAACTTCGGCGCCGCATCCGGCAAATAGGTACTTGTGAACTCCTGCATCGCCCGGTAATCGGGCTCGGAATCAACCAGAATATTCTCCACATCCGTCGTTACCAGGTCACGCAGCACGCGCAATGGCAATGAAAGATCCTCATGTACCAGTGTTTTTACATTAGCCAGGCTGCACCGCTCCTGAACAACCTTCCAGAGCTTCAAGGTGTAGCGCAGATCCGCGGCCACTGCTTCCTCTGCGGCACCCTCGGCGACAGTTCTGACGATGGCGCCACAACTGAGCCCATGCTCCTCGAGCAGGCCTTCGACCATGCTGCGGAGCCTTGCGCGCACGTCATCATCCCCGATGCGAGCAGAAATACCGACAGTTTTGCTGTGCGGCAGCAGCACAACGTGTCTGGACGGCAGAGTAATGTAGGTTGTGAGGCGTGCGCCCTTGTTCCCCAGGGGATCCTTGGCGACCTGCACCATGATGCCATCGCCTTCACGGACCAGCGTCTTGATGTCCGGCACCTCATCGCCATTCTCGGCAACGGTCGGGGACGCTATATCGGAGGCGTGCAGAAAGGCAGTTCGATCCAGCCCAATATCGATGAATGCGGCCTGCATGCCGGGCAGGACTCGTGACACCCGGCCTTTGTAGATATTGCTGATGATCCCACGCCGCGCCGCGCGATCAATGTAGATTTCCTGCAGCACGCCATTTTCAATCAAAGCGGCCCGCACCTCACTCGGTGTGACGTTAACCAGGATTTCCTCTTTGGGTGATTCGTCCGTCATTTCTGATCTACAAGTACGTCAATTCCCGCTAATTTCAATAGCTCAACGGTTTCAAAAACCGGCAAGCCCATAACGCCGGAATAACTGCCTTCGATGGCTTTCACGAACATGCCACCAAGCCCCTGGATGCCGTACGCGCCGGCTTTGTCACAAGGCTCCCCACTTTGCCAGTAACGATACGCTTCGTCCCGACCTATTTCGCGAAACTGCACCATAGTAGTGGAGAGCACGGCATGGGTTGCAGAGGCCGTTTTGAGCGCAACTCCGGTCATCACCGCATGGCGACGTCCTGACAGAGCCAGCAACATCTCGACAGCCTCTTCAGCATCGCGAGGTTTACCGAGCACGCGGTCGCCCAGCACGACCACCGTATCTGCCCCCAGCACGCAGTCGCGTTGGGCCGCGGCTTCCGCCTTGGCGGTCGCCAATCGTAAGACCATGTCGCCCGGTTTTTCACCGTCCAGTGGGCTCTCATCCGTCACAACTGGAATAACGTCAAATTTGATGCCCAGCGTCGCCAGTAGTTCACGACGTCGGGGTGAGGTAGAGGCCAGATACAGGATGGAAGTCACAAATTAGTCTCAGGAACGGTGGTAAGGATGACCTGTTTGCAAAGTCCAGGCCCGATAAAGCTGCTCTGACAACAACGCGCGTGCCATACCATGCGGTAAGGTCAGTTGTGACAAAGACCACATCATGTCAGCCCGCTGTCGCACCGCATCGGATACGCCATCCGGGCCGCCGATAATAAAACACAAATCTCGGCCGTCAGATTGCCATTCGCTGAGTTTCGAGGCGAGTAACTTGCTGCTCAGTTGCTTGCCTCGCTCGTCGAGTAACACGACCTGTTCGGTCGAGCTGAGTTTCGCATTGATCAGTTCGCCTTCAGCCTCCATCGCCTGGCGCGACTTGTCGTTCTTGTTGCGACGAACGGTGGGGATAGTATCAAGACGAAACTTCCACTCGCGCGGAAAACGTTCGGAGTAGGTGCCGAAGGCATCGTCCACCCAGGACGGTTGGCGATCTCCAACAGCTAGCAATCGAATATGCACGACCTAACCGTCGGTGGCCGCCGCATCTCCAGACGGACTGATCGACCAGAGTTTCTCCAGATTGTAGAACTCACGCACCTTCGGCAGCATCACGTGGATCAACGCATCCTGCAGGTCGAGTAATACCCACTCACCACCGCTTTCGCCTTCGATACCGGACGGCCGGTGACCAGCTGCTTTGGCTTTCTCGGCAACATTGTCCACCAGCGCCTGCACATGCCGGCTCGAAGTACCGCTGGCCACGATCATCCAGTCAGTTACCGTCGTCATATTGCTGACATCGAGTTTGATGATATCCAGCCCTTTAATTTCCTCCAGCGCATCGACAGCCAGGTCGGCGAGTTCTTCACTATTCATTCGTTTGTCCCATATATATTCCAGTCTCCTCAATGACATCTCTCACCGCGTCCGGCATCAGGAATCGCGGGTCTCTGCCTGCCGCGACCAAATCCCGAATCTCGGTCGACGCTATTTCAAGCTGCGTCACCGCATGAATATGTATGCGCCCGTGGGTAGCCTCGTGCAGATCATCGACCCGGTGCGTACCGTTCTCGGAAATCAGCTCCCCTAGCGGCCCTATGTCCGGAGCCTTCCAGCCCGGCCGGTGCGCAACGACAATATGGGCAACATCGAGAATTTCATCCCATCTGTGCCACTGCTGCAATCCCAGGAATGCGTCCATTCCTACTATCAGACCCAGTGAACGGTCCGGAAATTCCTCGCGCAGACCAATCAACGTATCTATCGAGTACGACAAACCGCCGCGGCGCAATTCCCGATCATCGCTGACGAAGCCGTTTTGCTCCGCAATCGCGACGTCAACCATCCGAAAGCGCAGCTCCGCGTCGGCGAAGGTGGTGCCGCGGTGCGGTGGGTCACCACAGGGAATAAAACGCACTTCATAAAAACGCAACGCCTGCAGCATTTCGAATGCGGTTCTCAGGTGTCCGTAATGAATGGGATCAAAGGTGCCACCAAAAATACCAATTGGGGCACTTGGCGTCATTGCGACAGACTCACTACGACATCGGTAGCCATATGCCAGGGATTACCAGCCCGCTGTCCCTTGGCTGCGGCGTCCGCGCGACCTGTGGCTTTGAGCATTCTATGAAAATCACCGTGCTGATGACGGCTGATGCAGCTGCGCACCAGACCTTGTCGATTACGCCAAACGCCGGACTTCTGCATTGCCCCACCGAGATCACCGCCTTGCCTAATCACATCGTCCAGCGTGGCAAGCGTCCGCAGCTCGCGCGCCAAAGCCCACATCACTATGACCGGCTCCACGCCCTCAGCACGCAAACCACCGAGAATTTTTACCGAACGGTTGGCATCACCCGCAAGCGCCGCATCGGTCAACTTGTACACGTCGTATCGACTGCTGTTCGCGACCGCGTCATTGACCGCTTCCGCGCTGACTTTTCCTTCACCCAGGATCAGGCGCAGCTTTTCAATCTCCTGTTGTGCTGCGAGCAGATTGCCCTCGACCCGATCGGCAATCAGTGTCACCGCATCCCTGTCAGGTTGCAGTCCCGCTGCACGCATTCTGTTGGCTATCCAACCCGGTAGCTCGCGTACACCGATCGGCCACAGTGGCAACGACACGCCTTTCTTGTCGATGGTCTTGGCCCATTTGGAAGCACTGCTGCTCTTGTCGAGCTTGGGGCCGGTAACAATGAACATGAGCTCAGGACCGGACTGCTCAACGAGGTCGATGATCGCGGCACTGCCCGTCTTGCCGGGTTTGCCGGTGGGGAGGCGCAATTCAATGATGCGCTGTTCCGCGAACAGCGACAGATTAGCGGTTGAAGCCGCCAAAGCATTCCAGTCAAAACCAACGGTTGCGACGTGCAGTTCGCGGGACGTAAATCCGCGTTCGCGAGCTTTGCCACGAATCGCGGCCAGCGCTTCATCAACAAGCAAAAACTCATCACCTGTAACGAGGTAACAAGGGGCTAGCGATTTGATGAGGTGTGACGAGAGCTGGTTAGCCTGAATCTTCAAGCAAGCTGCTCCATGCTTATCGATTCGTCTTCCAGCAGAACAGGGATACCGTCGTCAACAGGGTATATGCGTTTGCCGTCGTCAGTCACCAGGGCCTCGACCAGTGCATTGGCTACTGCCGTCCCTTCGTGATTGACGAGTTCACCGGCCTTGATAGCGGCGTTGACTCTTGCCAGCTGGTCCTTTTTGAGCACCGATAGACCCTTGTGGGAAATCGGGCAACGCAGAATTGTCAGTAATCGCTTGTCCATGCGGCTATTGTAGCGCTTCACACACGTTTCAGGACAGCCGCTAGCTCGATATTTCCGCTACTTTCCGCCGCCTCGATGGCCGCCGGGATGTCTTCCCGCAACGGCCTGAAGTCCATATTAAGCAGTCGACATCGCATGATTACCTTCAACGCCGGGATATTCTCGCCGTGCCGTAGCATATCGTGAATGTAATGTTGCGCAAAAAACAGCGCGTGCTCGTTCTGTTCCCAGCCAATCATTCGGTCGAAATACCATGCCCAGGCGCCAACCGTATCCGGGTCGCGATCAATGGCATCTAAAATGTGCCGGAAACCACCCTCGCGATTGCCGCGGCTAACGAATCCGTAGGCATGACTCAAAGCCGCATTTCGGGATTTCTCTGTTTGCTCGTCAATTTCGCCGACGCCAACCTCAACCGCATCCGGAATATACACGTCGGCAAAAATGTCGTGCGGCGAAATGATGCCGCCAATGACCGCGTGCAGGGAAAAAATCAGCAGCAAATCGAACAGCAAATCAGTCTTGTAAGGGAGATCCTGCGCGACAGTACTAAGATATATGATGACAAGCAGAAATGCGGGTGCGATCAGATACTGGATACCGACGCGTTGGATGAAATGCTTAAGAGCCACCGGGTTTATTGATTGCAGCGGTGAATGCGTCACCGACAACACCCCCAGCATTGCCGGGTACAGCAAACCTGCGACGACGAGCAACAGGATCATCAGAGCATCGGCCGAGGCGCTATGAAGCATCTGGCTCGCCAGGGCCAGCGCGATCACGATCAGAAACGGGAACAAACTCCAGAACTCGCCCACCCAACGAAAAAATTCGCTGCCGGGAGGCTCGGGCGTTCGATTACTTCCGATTGTCTCCACGAGATTCGTTAGGTAACGAAACAACGCAGGTACGATGATTATGCCAAGCCAGATTCCCAACATCCCGGCAGCCGAGGCCAGAATCAACATTAGCCAGAACATCAGCAACGCCAGCAACACACCGAGATTGGTGATCGGCACAACGGCCGTTTGCAGTAACTCGCTAGGTTTCATCGGCATTCTTGTCGTTCTTTGGAACTGGATCGTAACCCGACCCACCCCAGGGATGGCAGCGCCCTATGCGCCGGGCGGCCAGCCATGTTCCTCGAATAACCCCGTGAACCTCCAACGCTTCTATCGCGTAGCTGGAGCAGGTCGGGTCGTAGCGGCAGTTGTCGCCCAGCCACGGCGAGATCGCGACTCTGTAGAACCGCAGCAACTGGATTAACGGCCACGCGAGCGCCTTGCTCACGGCGTTCGCCATCAGGCTGCCTGCAAAGCGTCTGCGGCGAAGCGGCGAATAGCGACCAGCATGGAAGACAGGCCCGTGCTGCGCGTGGGACTCAGGTGGCTTTCGAGCTGCAGCGCGGCAACGAAGTCTGGCGGCGTATCAAGAATGTCCTGAGGATTGCGACCGCTGTACAGGCGCAGCAATAAGGCGATAAGACCCGAAACAATAGCGGCATCGCTGATTGCTTCAAAATGCAGGCGCCCATCTTGCTCTTTGGCAACAAACCAGACCTGCGACTGACAACCCCGGATCCGATTTTCATCCGTCCGCAGTGCGTCGGGAAAGTCGGGCAGGCGACGACCCATGTCGATCAGGTATTGATAACGATCCATCCAATCCTCGAACAGCTCGAAGTCTTCGATGAGTTCTTGCTGTGCGACTTGTATTTCGTTGCCCATGATCAGCTCCGACGCCAGCTCGTTCCGTCGCGGCTGTCCTGAATCGTGACGCCGGCATCGCCAAGTTGATCGCGAATGGCGTCAGCCATTTCGAAGTCGCGCGCCGCTTTCGCCGCGTTGCGTTTTTCGATCAGTGCCTCGATGTCGTCAGACGACAAATCACCCTCAACATGTCCGGAAAACCACTCATCCGGATCGTTACCCAGCAGTCCCATCAGCTCACCGCTCGCGTACATTTGTGCCGCGAGAGATACCCTCACTTCATCGTCTGTGGCTTTGTTGAGATCCTTTGCCAGACTGAAAAATGCGGCCATTGCCTTGGGCGAATTCAGGTCGTCCTCAAGGGCCGCAATCAATGCTTCTGGCACCTCTGCCGCTGCACGCGCAGCCTCCGGAACCTCAACCCCCTGCACAGCCCCATACAGGCGATCAAGCATGCGGCGTGCCGACTCGATTGTCTCGGCCGACCACTCGAGCGGCTGCTTGTAGTGAGCACCGAGCAATGCCAGGCGAATCACCTCACCCGGAATGGTCTTGATCAATTCATGCACCAGCAGGACGTTGCCGAGCGACTTCGACATTTTGGTCTCGTCCATGCTGAGAAATCCGTTGTGCAACCAGTAGCGCGCAAACGGTGCACCATCATGGGCGCAACAACTTTGTGCCATCTCATTTTCATGATGTGGGAAAACGAGGTCGCGGCCACCGGCATGAATATCGATCGTCGTGCCCAAATGCTTTTCGGCCATCGCCGAACACTCGATGTGCCAACCGGGTCGTCCGCGTCCCCAGGGAGAATCCCAGCCTGGCAATTCGGGTGTCGATGGCTTCCACAATACGAAATCGTGGGCCGCCTTCTTGTAGGGAGCAACTTCGACACGTGCTCCGGCGATCATTTCTCTGAGGTCGCGTTTGGAAAGCGAGCCGTAACTCGCGTTCGACGACACATCGAACAGTACATGGCCCTCGGCTTCATAGGCGAAACCCTTCTCAATGAGAGTTTCGATCATGGCAATCATCTCTTCGATATGCCGCGTCGCGCGCGGCTCGACGTCGGGCGGGCGCACGCCGAGAGCGGCGACGTCATCGTTGTATGCTTTGATATAGCGCGCGGTGATCTCTTCGATGGGCTTACCGGTTTCGACAGATGCAGCATTGATCCTGTCGTCGACGTCGGTGATATTGCGGGCAAACGTCAATTTGTAGCTCCGCCGCAGCAAGCGCGCGAGCAGGTCGAAAACAACAGCTGGCCTGGCATTGCCAATGTGCGCGAAGTTATAGACGGTTGGTCCACACAGGTACATCGTCACCTCGCCTTCTTTCTGCGGTACGAAGGGGACTTTCTTGCCCTGAAGCGTGTCGTGAAGCTGTATGGTCATGGTCTTGCGGCTCGTCCTTTCAAAGGACCCAATAATAACAATATAGCGGCTGGCCGCTACATATTGCTGCTGACCGCCACGCCCGGTACTCTTTCGACCCGAAAACTCTTTTACCAAGGACCCGCAATGTCAGTCCCGTTCGTCAGATTTTCAGCTCGCGAAACGATCGAGCAGGTTGAGGAAGGCAACGACCTCGCGCCCAAGTTCGACGACCGCGGCCTCATCACCGTCGTAACGACCGACGCCGAGAGCGGCGAGCTGCTAATGCAGGGCTATATGAACGCGGAAGCACTGCAACTCACCATTTCAATCGGTGAAGCGCACTACTACAGCCGTAGCCGACAGGTTCTGTGGCACAAGGGCGCGACCAGCGGACTTGTACAAACAGTCCGCGAACTGCTGGTGGATGACGACCAGGACTGCATCTGGTTACGAGTAAGTGTCAGCGGCGGCGCCAGCTGCCATGTTGGCTACCGCAGTTGCTTTTATCGCAAGGTTCCGGTCGGCGCAGACTTCGCGCGCAAGCAAACGGACGGACAGGTAGAACTCGAATGGACCGAAACTGAAAAAGTCTTCGATCCGCAAGAAGTCTACGGAAACGCGCCAAACCCCACGGTCCTGTAGGAGCGCGACCTGATATGTCGCCCAGCCGATCTCGGGTGGTCGGATCCATACCCGTCGCCGGATGTCATTACCGTGTTCTTAAGGTTGTTGGCCAGGAAACTGTTTACAGGAAATAAAGCGCAGCGCAGCGAGCCATTCCAGAAAACAGTTTCCTGGCCAACGACCCTGTGACCAACGTAATCAGACTCGGTCGCCAGTCAGAATTGCCCTTCGGCATCATGCCGGCGTTTGTCTCTTCGTCTTCGTGCCGCTGGTTGCGGTTCCGCCATCGCTAAAGCTCTGGCCTGAAACGCATACTCGATGGTGCCAATCATCCACAGGAAGTAGCCGATCAGCTCAATGAACTCCTCGACCGCGAGCTTGATGATTCGTTGGTAGTCATCGCCCAGTATCGACATCCAAAGTGGTTCATGGCCAACGAAGCGCACGAAAGCGAACAGGATCACAGCGCCTGCAAATAATAATGTTAGTCCCGGAGATGGCCAAATTCGTGCGAGTGCCACCTGCAGTCGTCGTGTATTCCTGACCGTGTAGACGATCACGAGCGAGCCAATGATGACAATCAGCACCTGCCACAGGTTATCAGCAATTAAGTGATCAAAAAAATAATCCAGCTCGCGTATCAGGAATACCGACGCCATACCCGCGAACGATATGGCCACGGGCCGTTGTGTCGGGCAGTGGCGTGCCACCCAAACCATGATCAAGCCGCAAACGGCGAGAATAATAGCCTGAATAATTTCGACGGGGGAAAATTCGCTGGTACCGAAGCGATCAGTCTCGCTCAGCAGTATGTGCATTTTCAGGCTGCCGGGGGACGCGATTTCCATCTGCGTCAGCGCCCACGTTATGAACGCGATAACGACAAAATGCAGCAGGTAGCGGGGCCAGGGCATACCAAACTATACACTGCGGTTGAGCTATAGGCGCAGATTGAACATTGGTGCGCCGGCCGTATCCAGAAGTCCATGATTCGTAAGAAACTCTGCGGCATCTTCGGCGTCCTGCTCGAACCAGGCACGCGTATTTCCGAGGCGAAAACTATAGCCCCATGCGTCCATATCCAGCATCAGCCAGTCGCGGCCGACACCATTGATATAGTCGGCCAGGATAATCTGCAGGTAGCAAACAGCCGCCTCTTCCAGGTCATCGCCACCAGCATCGCGATCAAGGCCGGCACGGCGATCCTCCGTCATACAAATGACGTGGCAGGTTTCGTGCAGCAAGGAATGTATTGGTGTGTCGCTGCGGACATAGACGCTGCGGCCGACGATGCCCGCTTCCGAATCACCCCAGAAACTGCCTGTTATTGAGGAACCGTCTGTTTGCAGAATAAGTTTGAGCCCGTATCGCCGCAACAATGCTTCAACAGCTGCATGCGTTACATCAGCAACAAATAACATCTTGCGCTAGAGCGTGGAAATCTGCTTCATGACGATGCGCACGAGATCCTTAACGATTGCTTCGCGAAGTAACTCTTCCTCACGGGCCTTGCCCAATACCAGCGTCGAGTCATACGTATAGTCTCTCGTGAGCGTCAATGTTTGCTCAGGCATCAAGTTCTTCGCCCCAGTATCAAGACTATAGGTCAACGTGTAGTAAACCTCATATTCGGTTGGAACATTGCGCGCCGATACCGACAGAACCCGCTGCGATGTCTCGTCAAATGTAATCGTAAAAATCGCTGTCGCGTCGCTTGCTGAATCGCTCAGTTCAACGCCGGCCGCGCGAAGTTCCGCTTTGAATTCTCGGAGAAACTGGCTGTAGCGGTCACCGGTCGCGATGTAGGTACGCTCCATCCCCGCGGGAGCGATAAATACTCCCTGCAGGTGAAATCCGCATGCTGCAAGGTTGGCTGCCGCCAAGAGCAAGAGCGTTGGGCGGATTAGCTTAAACAACGACATTAACCAATCGACCGGGCACAACAATGACTTTGCGAATTTCCTTGCCGTCTATAAAACGCTGTACGTTTTCATCGGCAAGCGCCGCAGCCTCGACGGCGTCTTTGGCCGCGTCGACAGCGACCGAAATACGACCACGTAACTTGCCATTAACCTGCACAACCATCTCAACCAGGTCGAGCTCCAAAGCACTCTCGTCTACGTCCGGCCAGCGTTGGTCGATCAGTGCAGATTCGTGGCCAAGTTCCTGCCACAGCGCGTGGCAAATATGCGGAACCATGGGTGACAGCATTACGACGACTGCTTCCAGGGATTCCCGCGCGACGGCGCGGCCGGCTACTGAATCATCAGCGAGTTTGTTGATCGCATTCAGCAATTCCATTGATGCAGCAACCGCTGTATTGAAGCTGTGCCGACGACCAATGTCATCGCTGATTTTTGCGATGGTCTGGTGCGTCTTCCTGCGCAGTTCTTTTTGCGTGTCGTTCAGTGCACTGACATCAACATCGCCCGCCCGGCCGCTGGCCGCGTGATCGACGACTGCGCTCCAGAAGCGCTTCAGGAATCGAAAACTACCCTGCACGCCGTCATCCGACCATTCGAGAGCCTGCTCAGGTGGCGCTGCAAACATCATGAACAGGCGCACTGTATCCGCGCCGTACTTCTCTATGAGTTCGGCGGGGTCAACAGTATTACCTTTTGCCTTGGACATCTTCGAACCGTCCTTCAGCACCATGCCCTGTGTCAGCAAATTGGTGAACGGCTCGGACACATCGGTTAGACCTTCGTCGCGCATAACGCGCTGGAAGAATCTTGAGTACAGAAGGTGCAGAATCGCGTGCTCGATACCGCCCGTGTATTGATCGACCGGCGTCCAGTACTTCGCACGATCGTCAAGCATCGCAGTGTCGCTATCCGGGCAGGCATATCGTGCGAAATACCAGGAGGATTCCACAAAGGTATCGAATGTATCTGTTTCCCGGCGCGCGTCTTTACCGCACTGCGGACAAGCAACATCGACGAACTCCGGCATATCCTTTAAGGGCGATCCAGTGCCCTTGACTTCGACGTCCTCTGGCAGCACAACCGGCAACTGATCCTCCGGAACAGGAACCGCATCGCAATCGTCACAGTAGATAATCGGAATCGGCGTACCCCAGTAACGCTGCCGGGAAACCCCCCAGTCACGCAAACGGTAATTGACTTTGCGACCGCCACGCCCGATCTTTTCAAAGTGATCTGCGATGGCATTAAGAGCAGCATCGAAGTCCAACCCATCGTAGTCACCCGAATTTACGAGTACCCCGCGTTCAAGATAGACGGCTTCTTCAATATCGATTTGTGTACCGTCGGCGGGTGCGATGACCTGCTTGATGGGCAAGTCGTGCTTTTTCGCGAATTCCCAGTCACGTGCGTCATGGCCTGGCACAGCCATGACCGCGCCAGTGCCGTAACTCATCAGGACGAAGTTCGCGACCCACAACGGTACTTCTTCACCCGTCAGAGGATGGATCGCGCAGATATCAAGGGCCATGCCCTTTTTCTCCATCGTTTCCAATGTCGCTTCCTGAGCATCCGTCTGCTTACACTCTTCTATGAATGCCGCGACCTCGGGATTATTCGCCGCCGACTTGCTTGCCAATGGATGCTCCGCCGCGACCGCCATATACGTCACGCCCATAAGCGTATCCGGTCGAGTGGTGTAGACGGTCAGTGGCTCTTCTTCACCAGCAACGTCAAACGACAGCTCGATGCCCTCGGACCGTCCTATCCAGTTTCGCTGCATAATTTTGACGGAGTCAGGCCATCCCGGCATGCGATCCAGCTCTTCGAGCATCTCATCGGCATACGCCGTGATTTTCATGAACCACTGTGGTATTTCGCGGCGCTCTACGAGCGCATCTGATCGCCAGCCGCGACCATCGATGACCTGTTCATTCGCCAACACCGTCTGGTCTACCGGGTCCCAGTTGACGACGGAGTTCTTACGGTACACGAGACCCTTTTTGAACATCTTCGTAAACAACCATTGCTCCCACCGGTAGTACTCGGGTCGGCAAGTCGTGACTTCACGTGTCCAGTCGTAGGCGTAACCCAGTCGCTTGAGCTGGCCGCGCATGTCCTCGATATTGCTATAAGTCCACTTTGCTGGCGGAATGCCGCGCTGAATTGCCGCGTTCTCGGCAGGCATACCAAATGCATCCCAGCCCATGGGCTGCAGCACATGCTTCCCTTGCAGGCGGTGATAACGCGCTATGACGTCGTTGATCGTGAATACCCGCACATGACCCATGTGCAATTTTCCGCTGGGGTACGGAAACATGGTCAGGCAGTAATATTTGTCCTTGTCGGCATCTTCGCCGACCTCAAAACTGCGAGCATCGTCCCAGTGTTTCTGGGCGTTCAGCTCTACGGTTTCGGGATTGTAAGGGGTGCTCATGGATGTTGCGCGTCTTCGATGCCTGAAAACCCGCAAGCCTACATGAACAGGCTGCAATGCGCAGCAGCAAGGCGTGGCTCGCAGGGAATGGCGTGCACCTTATTCGTTACACCACACTAGATTCCCGCACGGCTCCGAACCCAGAAGAAACCGAGTATCGCGAAGCAGATCCCCAGGATAGGCCCATTGCCCCAATTTGAGTAGGCGGTTGTACCCCGATGCAATCGAATGTCGGCCGTCATGATGACCTCTTCAAATTGCTCGGCTATCTTCAGAAGCTCACCATCTGGTCCAATGAACGCACTGATTCCGGTATTGGTCGATCTAACGGAAAATCGACCGACTTCCAGCGCCCGCATACGAGCAATCTGCAAGTGCTGGAATGGAGCGATCGACTCACCAAACCAGGCATCGTTGCTGACGTTGATGAGAATATCTGCGTCGGGAAATGCGTACAGTTGTTCCGCACCAAAGGCGTCTTCGTAACACACAGCGACCGAAAGTTTCGCGCCGTTGGCAGCCACCAGCAGCGGTTGAATATCCTCGCCAGCCGCCAGGTCAGAATAGGGAAGATTCTGCATCTTCATCCACTCCCGGACACTGGCCGGAACCGGAAAGTACTCACCAAAGGGCACCAGGTGCCGTTTACGGTAGAACTGTCGTTGCTCTCCACCGAGCATCAAAACGCTGTTGAATATTCGAGCTTCGGTACTGCGTTCTGTGTTGTTTTCAAGGATGCCCAGTAACACTGTTTGGCGATTGCGTTCGGCGTCCCTGTCGATGATATCCAGATATTCAGAAACCTGTGTGTGCAGCGCAGGTATCGCGACTTCCGGCCAGATGACGAGTTCGCTTTCCGGCACACTCAAGGTCGCGCCCCGGTAGAAGTCGAGTGTTGGTTGTCGATGCGAGGTCAGCCATTTTTGATCCTGCGAAAGCCCGGCCTGGACAATGGTGGTGCGAATTGACTTACCGTACGGCTCCGTCCAATCAATGACAGACAACATGCCACCAATAATCCATGGTACGAGGACCAAGGTGATCGCAATCAGACGCTCTTTTCCGGCGGTCATGATCGCGACGAGGATCGCCGCAGTACTCAACAGCAACATGAACGACATGCCGTAGATACCGAGCACGGGTGCCCATCCTGCGAGCGAAGTATCTATTTGCCCGTAGCCATGTGCCAGCCACGGAAATCCGGTCAGAATCCAGCCCCGTACCCATTCAATCAGCACCCACGCCGCCGGACCAATGAAGAACAGGCGCCACGGCTCACCATGCGACAGGTGAGATGTAAGCCAACCGGCTGACCACAGGAACATCGACATGATGAGCGACAGCCCAACCATCAACAGCAATGCGACCCATACTTCGGCATGACCGAATACGTGCACAGATATGTAGATCCAATAGGTGCCGGTCAAAAATAGTCCGAAGCCAAACCAGAAAAAGTGTGCAGCCGCATCTCTTGGGGACCTGGTGAGCGCGACAAACAGCAGCGGCAAAGTAAGTAATGGCGCGAGAATCCACCACTCAGCCGGCGCAAAAACAAGTGTCGTCGCGCAACCGATTATGAACGCAAGACCTCGGCTCATTAGCGGCTGATCGGCCGCCAGAGAAAACAGGAAACTCTGATCATTCTTATTAGCCACAGAAATCAGCTACCTTCACGTTGCACCTGCAAAGAATCGATTCGCCGATCGTCGACTTTTATGACCGAAAAACAGAACCCGCCAAACTCGATTTTCTCACCGCGGCGCGGCAGTCGTCCCAACTCATGCAACACAAGACCGCCGAGCGTATCGTATTCTTCATCGTCCAGCTGGCATTCGAAGTACTCGTTAAAATCCTCGATTCGAGTCAGAGCACGAACGGCAAAACTCGGCTTACCATCACGGTCTCCGTCCGGCCGGATAAACTCGGCTTCCTCGCGATCATGTTCGTCGTCGATTTCTCCGACGATTTCTTCGAGAACATCTTCGATGGTCAACAGCCCGGCGACGCCACCGTATTCATCGACGACGATCGCCATATGATTGTGGCTATCGCGAAATTCTTTCAGCAATGCGTTGAGGCGCTTCGACTCAGGAATTACCGTCGCCGGCCGCAATAGTTTCTTGATCGTGAGCTCTTTGGCTTCGTCGCTGCCGTAGTAACGGAGCAGGTCTTTGGCAAGCAAGATGCCGAGCACCTCATCGCGATCTTCACCGATGACCGGGAAACGAGAGTGGCCTGATTCGACGATTAGTTTCAGCGTATCTTCGAACTCGTCTTCAATATCGATGACGACCATTTGTGATCGCGGCACCATGACCTCGCGAGCCTGAATTTCGGACACCTCGAGCACACCGGAGAGCATGCTTTTCTCTTCAGCATCGAGTTCGACGTCGGATTGGATAAAGGTCTGAATTTCATCGCGGCTCCAGGGTTCACCCCTGATCGCCCGCAGCACGCGTGCAACCAGTCCGGGCGTACCCAAGCCGCTGGTACTTGGAGGTTTTTCGTTCATAAGGGAGTGGTCCAACCTGTTTGACAATAAGTGTATCAGTTCTCTTGAGGAGACTCTCCATAGGGATTCGCAACCCCATGGGCAGTCATGATTTGTATTTCCAGTTTTTCCATCTTCGCGGCATCGTCGTCTCTTTCGTGGTCGAAACCCAGCAAATGCAGGGTCCCGTGGACGACCATGTGGGCCCAGTGGTCAGCGATCGCCTTGCCTTGTTGCTCAGCCTCATCAGCCACAACTGCCGCGCAAATAACGATGTCACCCAGCGGCACATCTGCGTCCCCCGGCAAGCCGTCGAAAACACCCACCGGAAAAGACAATACATTGGTCGGTTTGTCTTGCTCACGAAACTCCTTGTTAAGGAGCTGCATCTCGGCCGCGTCGACTACACGCACCGATATTTCTACTGCACTTGCGTGCCCCGCGGCTTCAAGGGTGCGACCGACCCAGGTGACGATGTCAATCGATGCAGGTGCGTTTTCTTTTTCGGATGCAAATTGAACGTCAACGGTCATCTTTTTCGTAGGCTTCGACGATGCGCTGTACAAGTTCGTGACGAACGACATCCTTTGGTGAGAAATAAGTGAAGGAAACACCTCTTACGTCCTTCAAGACTTCAGCCGCGTTCCTGAGTCCGGACATCTGGCCTGAGGGCAAATCGATTTGCGTGATATCACCTGTCACTACAGCGCGTGATCCGAAACCGATACGCGTCAGGAACATTTTCATCTGTTCGTTGCTTGTGTTCTGTGCTTCATCCAGAATAACAACCGACTCATTTAGCGATCGACCGCGCATGAATGCCAGTGGCGCTACCTCTATGACGTTACGCTCGATCAATTGTGTCACGCGTTCTGCACCGATCATGTCATACAGCGCGTCGTACATCGGTCGCAGGTAAGGATCGACTTTCTGCGACAGATCTCCAGGCAGGAAACCAAGTCTTTCGCCCGCCTCGACCGCTGGCCGCACCAGCACAATTCGACGAACTTGCTCGTTTTCCAGAGCATCCACCGCGCTCGCGACTGCCAGGTAGGTTTTGCCGGTTCCGGCAGGACCAATACCGAAGGCCAAATCATGGTCACGAATTCTGCGCAGGTACGCGGTCTGATTCGCACCGCGCGGACGAATTAGTTTGCGTCGAGTTTGAATGCTTACAATCTCGTCATTCGACACTTCCGACGCACCATCAGCTGCACTTGTTTCAGCATTGTCCATAAACGACTCCTGCAACATCATGTGAACGCGTTCGGGATCCAGTCGCTCCTGATCCGTCATCGCAAACAGCGACAACAAGACGTCGCCACCAACCTCCGCGGCACCCGGGCGCCCCGTGACACGAAAGCGATGGCCGCGACTGGCGATTTCAACTTCCAGGCGGCGTTCGATCTGTCGTAAGTGTTCATCAAACTGGCCGCAAAGATTGGCCAGGCGGTTGTTGTCGGCGGGTTCGAGAACCACGTCCCGAAAAATCTGGACAGCATTCAAGATCTGTATTTAAAACCTCTGCGTAGGAAGCCGCCCGTCAGGAAGACAGGGGCAATGTCATGTCTGTAACAGACGATGACGAAAAATCTATTAAGGCAATAGATCATTGCGTTATAGACTACGCCGCAGCTGATTCGTTCGCAAGGCGTCCGCGCAATGAATTTGGTAACGCCTCGGTTATAACAACGTCGACAAATTGCCCTATTGAGGTCGCATCGGCGTCGAAATTGACCCAGCGATTATTCTCGGTGCGTCCGGATACCTGGTTGGCGCTTTTCTTCGAGAGTTTCTCAACCAGCACACTTTGCGTCGTCCCAACCATCGCCCGACTGATATCCATCGCCTGCTGATTGATGCGTGTTTGCAAGAGCTGCAGTCGTTTTTTCTTGACTTCCATCGACGTGTCGTCCGCAAGGCTTGCGGCCGGTGTACCAGGGCGTGCGCTGTAAATAAAACTAAACGACTGATCGAAACCCATTTCGGCGATCAGGTTCATCAGTGCTTCAAAGTCTCGGTCCGTCTCGCCGGGAAAACCAATGATGAAGTCCGATGACAGCGACAGGCCGGGCCGCGCTGCACGCAATTTACGAATCTTTTGCTTGTACTCAAGAATCGTATGACCACGTTTCATCCCTGCCAGTATCCTGTCCGAACCATGTTGTACCGGCAAGTGTAAATACCCTACCAGTTTCGGCACCTCCGCATAGGCCTGAATCAGGCTATCGGTAAATTCGACCGGATGCGAGGTCGTAAAGCGAATTCGATCGATACCGTCAATTTCAGCAACGTAATAAATGAGCGTCGCCAGATCTGCGATTTGTCCGTCGTGCATCGGCCCGCGATAGGCGTTGACGTTCTGCCCCAGCAAATTGACCTCACGCACACCCTGATCAGCAAGACTCGCAACTTCAGCTATCACGTCATCGAACGGTCGACTTATTTCCTCGCCGCGCGTATACGGAACGACACAGAAACTGCAAAATTTGCTGCAACCTTCCATGACCGATACGAAGGCAGTTGGTCCCTCCGCACGAGGCTCGGGTAATCGATCGAACTTTTCGATTTCAGGGAATGAAATATCGACAACGGACTTTTTCTTCTCTGTGCTATCAAGCAATTCAGGTAAACGATGCAAGGTTTGCGGTCCGAAGACCACGTCAACAAATGGCGCTCGCTTGATGATGCCTTCGCCCTCCTGGCTCGCGACACACCCCCCGACGCCAATCTTGACGTTCGGATTCAAATCCTTGAGTTTGCGCCAGCGCCCGAGTTCAGAAAAAACTTTTTCCTGGGCTTTTTCTCGAATCGAACACGTATTTACCAGCAACAGGTCGGCGTCGTCAGGCGTATCGGTCAACTCGTAACCGTGCGACTCACGCAACACATCTGCCATCTTGTCCGAGTCATACTCGTTCATCTGGCAGCCCATCGTTTTGATGTACAGCTTCAAAATGCGGGCTTGCTAGAAAGGAATATCGTCGTCGAAATCGTCCGGACCCGGCTGCGGAGGTGCATTACCGCCGCCCTGGTCGCCGCCTTGACCGCCGCCTTGACCGCCACCCTGGCTGCCACCGCCGAAGTTGCCGCCACCGCCGCTGCCACCACGGCCGCCGAGCATTTGCATTTCGTCAGCAATGATCTCAGTTGTGTAGCGATCCTGACCACCCTTGTCCTGCCATTTGCGGGTGCGCAGTTTGCCCTCGATGTAGACCTGTGAGCCCTTGCGTAGATACTCTGCCGCTATTTCAGCCAGACGATTGAACATCGCCACGCGATGCCACTCGGTGCGCTCTTTTTGTTCACCGGTTTGCTTGTCTTTCCACGACTCGTTGGTCGCAACCGTCAGATTTGTCACGGCCGAGCCGCTCGGCATATAACGTGTCTCCGGATCTCCGCCGACGTTTCCGACAATGATAACTTTATTTATTCCGCGGGCCATACGGATCCCCTGTCTTATGTATGTGGTTGATGTGACTCGCCGCGGTGCGGCGAGGGGGGACTATTGTAGTGACTGGTTGGCGAATTGCTAGCCCGATTTCTTCAATACAACGCCGGATTCAGATCTCATGACAATCGTAGCGGTCCGGAAGGCCGTTACAGCAAATAAAGCGCAGCGTAGCGAGCCATTGCAGTTACGGCCTTCCGGACCGATTCGATTTGCCGGATCAGACCCCCAGACCGCTACGATTTGCGGAATCGGCCGAAACTCTGCAGTGCCAGCCAGATTCCAGCTAGTAAGGCGCAGACGAAAAAGACGTCGGTCGGTCGGCCCTGGCCCAGGAATCGGCCGCCTATGAGGCCGCCAATGAAGGCTCCCAGGAACTGGGCGCTTGAGAACACGCCTAGTGAAGCGCCGCGGAGGTCGCTGTCCGCCAGCACCGACAGCCTGGCCGGTAGTCCGGCCTCGAGGAAGTTGAAGCCACCGAAATAGACTACGAGTGAGAGAAACACCGGAATTACGGAGAAACTGAAGAACGTCAGCGACAGTTGTGCAACCAGTATCATGCTCACCGCAATACCGATAAGCCGGCCCTGTCCCTGCCGGTGGTCCTTCATAATCATCGGGACGGCGATGACCAATGACAATAGCAACGCACCGATGTACATTTTCCAGTGATCGGTTAGCGTCATCTCAAGGCGCCGGGTCAACAAGAACGGCAACGCCACAAATGTTGCGGTCATGATCGTATGCAGGAGGAACACGTAGAAATCGACCCGCAACAGGTCCGGGCGAAGGGCTGGCAGCAGGCTCCAGCTTTCGTTTTTTCGCACCCGCGGAATTTTGGGCAACAGCAACAGCAAGAACCCGGCCACCACCGCGAGTAGCGCCGCCACCCAAAACAGCGACTGCACACCGAACTTCGCTGCGATTAGCGGTCCACCGACCATAGCGATCATGAATGACAGGCCAAAACCGACGCCGAAAATAGCCATCGACTTCGTACGTACCTCTTCGCGGGTCGCGTCACTGATCAACGCGGTTAATGTTGCCGAGATCGCGCCGGCACCCTGCAATAGACGCCCAGCGATAATTCCGTAAATGGAGTCGCTGACGGCCGCCAGTACACTGCCGGCTGCGAATATCCCCAATCCCAGCAGAATGACGGGAATTCGGCCGACCCGGTCTGACAATGCACCCAGTGGTATTTGAAACCCCGCCTGTGTCAGCCCGTAGGCACCGACGGCCAACCCAACCAGCAACGGTGTCGCGTGCTCAAGATCGGTTGCATATAGCGACAGCACCGGCAGCAGCGCGAACAGCCCGAACATCCGAATCATCGAAATCAGCGCAACGACGCCCACCGAACGACGCTCGAAAGCGCTCATCGGGACGGCTGTGTCTGGGTTTTCTAAGCTCACGCGTGTTGTTCCTTTGCGCCGCAGATGTGCGGCGGCGTATATTAGCAGGTTGGCCGGAAATGACTGCACCTTACATATGAAAACCATAAGCATCCGTGGCGCGAGAACGCACAACCTGCGCAATATTGACCTTGATCTGCCGCGAGACCAGTTAATCGTATTTACTGGATTGTCCGGCTCAGGCAAATCCTCGCTTGCCTTCGATACCATTTATGCCGAGGGCCAGCGACGTTACGTTGAGTCCCTGTCGGCCTACGCGCGGCAGTTCCTGTCGATGATGGAAAAGCCCGACATTGACCACATCGAAGGTCTGTCGCCTGCCATCTCGATCGAGCAAAAATCGACCTCTCACAATCCGCGCTCCACTGTCGGTACGGTAACGGAGATCTACGACTACCTGCGGCTTCTTTATGCTCGTGCTGGCACACCGCAGTGCCCGGATCACGACCTGCCACTTGAAGCACAGACCGTTGCGCAAATGGTCGATCAGGTAATGGCCTTACCCCAGGGCAGCAAACTCATGTTGCTCGCGCCGGTCGTATCCGACCGCAAGGGTGAGCACGTGCAGCTGATGGCCGACCTGCAGGCGCAAGGTTTCATACGCGCCCGTATTGATGGTGAAATTTACGAACTCGACCAGCCGCCGGCTCTCGACCTACGCAAAAAACATAACATTGACGCTATCGTAGACCGCATTAAAGTCAAAGAGGACCTTCGGCTACGCCTTGCGGAGTCGTTCGAAACTGCATTACGTCTTGCAGACGGCACGGCCCGCATCGCATTCATGGACGACAAGGACGCCGACGAGATCATTTTCTCTGATCGCTTTGCCTGCAATCTTTGCGGCTACAGCCTGATAGAGCTCGAACCACGCCTGTTTTCGTTTAACAATCCAACCGGTGCCTGCCCCACTTGTGATGGCCTCGGCGTGAAACAGTTCTTCGATCCCGACCGCGTGGTCGTAAACGCCGGTCTGTCACTGGCAGGCGGTGCAATTCGCGGCTGGGACCGTAAGACAACGTATTACTACCAGATGATTCAAAGTCTGGCCTCGCACTACGGCTTCGATATCGAGACGCCGTTCGACGAATTGCCAGCAAAACTGCGAAATGTGGTCCTGCACGGCAGCGGTAAGGAGAAGATCGAGTTTTTCTATGAGAACACGCGAGGCATGCAGATCAAAAAACTGCATCGCTTTGAGGGCGTGTTGCCAAATCTTGAGCGGCGTTATCACGAGACTGAATCGAACGCGGTTCGCGAGGAGCTGACCAAGTTCCTGAACAGTCAGGCCTGCCCGGATTGCCAGGGAACGCGCTTAAATCGTGCTGCCCGGCATGTGTTCATATGCGACCGCTCTTTGCCGGAAATCACCCATCTGTCTGTCGGCCACGCGCGCGAGTTTTTCGAAAACATGAAAGTCGACGGTTGGCGTGCGGCGGTTGCCGACAAGATCGTCAAGGAAATAGGCGATCGTCTCAGCTTTCTTTCAGATGTCGGTCTCGACTACCTGTCCCTCGACCGTAGTGCCGATACCCTGTCCGGCGGCGAAGCGCAGCGTATTCGTCTCGCCAGTCAAATCGGCTCCGGGCTTGTGGGTGTCATGTACATCCTGGATGAACCATCGATTGGGCTGCACCAGCGTGACAACCAGCGCCTGCTTAGCACACTCGTTCACCTTCGCGATATCGGCAACACGGTGATCGTCGTCGAACACGATGAAGAGGCAATTCTCGCCGCCGACCATGTTGTCGACCTTGGCCCCGGTGCCGGTGTACACGGTGGCAAGATCGTTTCCCAGGGTACTCCGGACGAAGTGAAAAACGATCCGCAGTCATTGACCGGGCAGTACCTGTCAGGCAAGCGGGCTATCGCTTTGCCAGACAAGCGCACCCCGAATGACCCTGACCACCAGCTGGAAATTATTGGCGCGAACGGCAATAACCTGCAAAACGTAAGCGCATCGATTCCCATTGGCCTCATGACCTGTATTACCGGCGTGTCAGGTTCGGGTAAATCCACACTCGTTAACGACACTTTGTACAAAGCCGTTGCGGACGAGCTGAATCGGTCCAATCGCAATCCGGCGCCACATGAGAAAATTACGGGCCTCGAGAATATCGATCGTGTCATCGATATCAGCCAAAGCCCAATCGGTCGCACACCACGTTCCAACCCGGCAACGTACAGCGGGCTGTTTACGCCGATTCGCGAACTGTTCGCTGGTACACAGGAAGCACGCTCTCGCGGCTACATGCCGGGACGCTTCAGTTTTAACGTCAAGGGCGGTCGCTGTGAGCCCTGCCAGGGTGACGGCGTTATCAAGGTCGAGATGCATTTCCTGCCCGATGTTTACGTCCCCTGCGACACCTGTCGCGGCAAACGCTACAACCGCGAGACACTCGAGATTCGCTACAAAGGCAGGAATATCCACGAGGTTCTCGACATGACCGTTGAGGATGCCGCCGAATTTTTCAAGAATGTACCGGTGGTCGCAAGGAAGCTCACAACGCTGGTCGACGTCGGCCTGAGCTATGTACGACTGGGCCAGAACGCCACAACTTTGTCCGGCGGCGAAGCACAGCGCGTCAAGCTCGCGAAAGAACTCTCAAAGCGCGATACGGGTAGCACGTTATACATTCTTGATGAACCCACGACCGGCCTGCATTTTTTCGACATTGAGCACCTGCTGCATGTACTACATCGCTTGCGCGATCGCGGCAACACGGTCGTTGTCATCGAGCACAATCTGGATGTGATCAAGACGGCAGACTGGGTTATTGATCTCGGCCCGGAAGGCGGCGACGGAGGCGGTCAGATTGTCGCGACGGGTACCCCGGAACAGGTTGCCACTGCCAAGGGTTCATTCACGGGCGAGTTCCTCAAACCGCTGGTCGAACGCACGAGCAAATCGCGCCGCGGAGTTGCTGTCGGTACTTAGATAAAGTGACGGTTTCAACATCCCAGCCCAGTGATTACATCGGTGACGAAATCACGTTGATCCTCCGTCGTCGGTACACGACTCTTTTTCCTGTCACTCTCGTCCGCTAGTTATCGGGCTTTCGCAGCAAGCGCTTCCGCCACGATGGAAACAGCATGGGTACCTTGCGCTGATATTGCGGGTAGTCCGGCAGTTCGGCTGCCAGATCACGCTCTTCGAATTCTATGCCAATAAGCATATAGATCGTCATGCCGGCAGCAAACACCAGGTGCGCTACCGTCATGATCGGCGAGGCCCACATGACCAGTAGCCAGCCAAGGTAGATCGGGTGACGGACGTGGCGATACACACCGGGCGTCTGAAATTCCGCTTTCCTCTCCGGGCGCAGACCAAACAATTCAAGGTGATTAATCAGGAAGGTCGCGTAGATCATTAGGCCCCAACCCGCAAAGAAGATCGCGACGATCACCTTCGAAGTGACAAGTCCGGAAACGGACCAGACGACACCACCCATCGGTTGCCAAAGCGCCATGACCAGAAGGATGGTGATACTTGATGCCAATACGTAGGTACTGCGGTCAAGACCGTGACTCAAGTGAGTTTGCAGCCAGTTCTTGAAAGACTTCCGTGCCATGCCGCTGTGTTGAAGAGCGAACAGCAGCAACAGACCAAGATTGACGGCTAGTGCCTCACCGAAGGGCACGACTGCCGCTGAATCGATTGTTCTGGCGACGAAAAAATTGCCGATGAACGCGATGCTATAGATGATCGTAAGAATGAATGCCAGGTAAGCAAGGATCGCGTACCCCAGGACCGGGACTCGTCTCATTACGCACTCCTTGGCCATGCCGGAATGACGTAGTCGATTAGCAACGGATTTACGCTATCAGGATCGGTGAGAGGTGCCATGTGCCGTAGATTGACAAGCCGCAGGAGCCGCGAGCTCTTGATTTGTACGGCCATAAGCTCACAGACTTGTTTGGCGGCGTCCCGGGTAGCGGTACCACAAACAATTTTTACTGGCATCTCGAGATCACTTACGTCACTCAACGTGTCGTGTGCAGCCGCGATCGCATCGAACTCTGCGGCGACCTTTGGCGACATCGCCGCAAACCAGCTACGTTGCGCCAACTTGAAGTTTCGCCACGCCTTCGCCCCAGACCAATAGGTGATAAAGCTACGAGCAGCGCGCCATCGGGATATTGCATTTCCCGCGCCGTTCGCAAACCTTGCGCGCACTGCGTGAATTTCATTCGCCGCACCAGTGTGCAGACCCTCCTTGAATAGCACGGCGAAGTTCGCCGGCTCATACAGAATCAGACTCTTGATTCTCTCCGGATACTTCTTCGCGAAGTACGTCGCGACTGCTCCACCGTAGGAGTGCCCGATAAGATGAAACGGCTCCGTGATGTCACCGATTTGTTCGATAATCGCATCAACCTCGTTCTGCAGGCTGAACCCGCTGTTGGCACGATAGCGCCTTGATCCGTAACCCACGAGATCCGGCGTAAATACCCGACAGCGGCCGCGAACCGCCTGTCTGAATGCTCGCCATTGACCACCGTTGCTGGCACTGCCGTGCACACACACAACGATGGGACGATTATCCGTGTCATTCTTGTTGCTCATTGACCTTGTCTCCTCAACAAATCCGCTTATGGCCTGATCTGCACTCTGCGCGTATCATGGTTCAGGGTCCTGACCACCTGGGGACTAAACCCTGACCATTTGCTGACGCGCTCGGATTTAGCGGCAATGACCACAGAAAAAGACCAAGAAACAGAGGTTTACAAGTTCGGTGATTGCGTTGTCGATGCTGACAGACGTGAACTTACGATTGTGGGCGACCCGGTTACGACGCAGCCCAAGGCCTTCGAGTTACTCCTGTACCTGATCCGCAATCACCACCGTGCGGTGAGCAAAGATGAATTGCAGGATGCTTTGTGGCCACGCAGTATCGTCACAGAAACCGCGCTCACCCGCTGCGTCATGAAGGCTCGCCGAGCTGTCGGTGACGACGCCGATAAACAGGCGCTAATCAAGACCGTGCATGGCCACGGCTATCGATTCATCGCAACGATCGACGCCGCGACAGTGCATGAGCCCGATGCGAAAAAACTACCCCGACCGCGACTACGCCGTGCCTTTAATTTGCAGGTGTTCAAAGTCTTTGGCGTCACTGCGGGACTGATCGCCGCAGTTGTCATTGCCTGGCTGTTACTGTCACCCCCCGCGTTGAGCGGTCCTGTTCGTTTGGCCGTATTGCCGATCGAAAACGCGACTGGCGACACGGACATGGATTGGGTGTCATTCGGACTAATGGAATTGATGAGTCGCATGCTGCAGGACAGCGGCATCGAAACAGCGAGTTCCCGTGACGTATCGGGGCTCGCAGGTGACGCGCCATTAGCCGAACTAATTGCATCGGGTAGCGAGTTTCGCGACACGCTGGCGAAGACAGCGGCAGTCACTCACGTTATCGGTGCAAAACTCGAAGACAACAACGGGCTTTACCGGCTGACCTATACACTCGCCGGTGCGGGCCGGCGACCTACACGCCGTACTATGGTCGGCCAGGAACCCACAAAACTGGTAAAGGATGTCGTCAACACGGTAACTGCGTTAATCGTCAAGAGTGCGCCGCCATCGGTAGATCAGTCATCCGTCAGCAATGACGAATTCCTTAACGAAGCATACGCAAGGGGAATGGCGCTCTTTCACGAAGGTCAATATAAAGAGGCCAAGAGCCTGTTCGAGCTCATCGTCGAACAAGAGCCGCAACTCTTCTGGCCACGCTACGAACTTGCCCTGACCATTCGCAATCTTCGCAACTTTGAAGATGCCGAACGTGATCTCATCGTGCTGCGTGAGGAAGTCTCAAAGCCCGGCATGGAAAAAGAGCAGGCGAGTACCGAGAACGCGCTCGGCGTCATTTACTGGTCCAAACGACGACATGACGAAGCGCGTATTGCGTTCCAGAAAATGGTCGACTTGTCACTGCTATCTGGCAACGACTTGCGCGCAGCAACGGGTTATCAGAACCTCGGGCTCGTTGAGAAGAACGTCGGCAATACTCCCAAGGCGCTTTCATACATGCGGCAAGCCGAGCAAACCTACAACGACATGGACATCCAGATGTTGCCGGGAGCACTACTCAACAACATGTCAGGCGTACTGATTCAGATGGGTCACTTCGAAGAGGCTGAGGACTATTCAAACCGGGCGATCGAAAGTTTTCGTCTGACCGGGGAGCGCCGTAACGAGGCGACGGCAATGAGTCGGCTATCAAATATCTACGCGAAGCAGCGATTTTATGACCAGGCTTTTGAAGCGGCGGAAAACTCGCTCTCTGTGCGACGTGAACTGGATGATCAGTTCGGTATCGCGTCCAGTTTCATCAGTATTGCAGACATCGCTGCTCAACAGGGAAATTACACGCGCGCGATGCAGCACGCGTTGCAAGCCCATGATATTGGCATCGACATAGACTCAACGCGTATCACTGTGCCAGCGTTGATTCGTATCGCCAGGGCGGAAACAAGGCTTGGCGATCCGGACAGCGCCGCTGAGCGCTACGCCACAGTGGAGGCGATTGCGAGAAATACGGACGACCCGCACAACGTATTTCGAGCGCGGCTTGGCATCGCAGAAACGAAGATCGAATCAGGGCGGTACAACGACGCGCTGGCAATCGCCACCGAGTTGCTGGACGAGGCCCGAGACAAGAACCGTCAACGGGACGAGACCGCCGCGATGAGGGTGTTCGCCCGGGTTTACACTCAGCTCGACAGACATCAGGAAGCCATCCAGGTTCTTGAGGACGCTTTCGCCATCGCCGACAACATTGATGACAGCGTTGTTCAGGCATCCCTGCATATTCGACTTGCCGAGGCCTATCTGGCTACCGACAATTCGGATGCTGCAGCGTCACATGTCGATGCGGCAGCCACGCTCCGTCCGGAGGACGCCGACAGCCTGAAGGTCCAGGCGCATTTCGAATCGATGCGAGGCGACATCGAGGCTGCTGCCCGGTTAATGGGGCGTGCTCGAACCAACTCAGGTGAAAGCTGGAATGATGAGGACGCCGCGACGCTGGCACAGTATCGAGCCCGCATAGAAGACGGAAAGAATTAGGGTTTAGTCAGCCCGTCCTGAAAAACTACCGGTGCGCAGAAATTTCTTTGTGAGATCTATCGGCCGCTGCATGCGCATCATAAAAGCGTGCGAATGCTTAACGACGACGAAGTCATCCATTCCTTCGACCTTTGTATCTGCAACGGACACCCGACCATCGTCCGGATTCTCCAGCACGGCCGATGTAATCGGGTCTATGCTGCGATTACCTGCGATAACGCCCAGTTCGAATTCCACTGCTCCGAGGGCCAACGGCACGCTGGCCTTGCCTTTGCCCAGCTGGTGCCCTGCCGGGCCATTGATCCAGTCAAATCCAGGAATTCCGTCCAGATTATCAACTGCACTACTGCCCTGGTTTGGTGGGCCAAGCATGACCACGCGCCCCAGTTCATCGATTGACTCAGTACTCAGGTACTGGCGTACCAGAATGCCACCCAGCGAATGCGTGACGAAATGGATCTTCTCAATATCTTCTCCAGCCCGGCAAGTCGCCAGTCCGTCTTCAATGGCTATGCTGGCGAGTTCCGCTATCTCATGCTCGCGCGATGGATAGTCTACATTCGCCGTGCTATATCCGTCTTCTTCCAGCGCATCCTGCATCTTGTTGAGTGACGTGGACGACCTCGCCAAGCCATGCAGCAGCACCACGCATTCCGCCGCCGACGCCAAACCACTCGTTAGCAGCAGGCACAAGGTGACAGAGACCGAAACTCGCTTCATGATGGATTGGACCATTCAGACGAAACCACGTTCACGCATTTGTCGATCGTGGAATTTGCTCAACACCGCAAGCGCGATGATCGTACCCAGTAACGCCATACCCATATCCGATTGTGTGTCCCAGATATAGCCCTGGGTGCCAAGGAAAGAATCGGCTGCCTCGTCCGACAGCAACGCGACCCACCATTCGATGAGTTCGTAAAAGGCGCTGAATCCGAGGCAAAAACAGACGATGAAAAAATCTCGCCAACGAGCCGAATTGAAAACCTGCAGCCGGATGACGAGTTCGCGGGCGATCATTGCCGGGATAAATCCTTGTGCGAAATGGCCGAGCTTGTCGTAGTTGTTACGTGTGCCGTCAAACGCGTCGCGCAACCAGTCACCGACAGGTACCTCCGCGTAGGTGTAGTGACCGCCAACCATCAGAATCACGCAGTGAATCAGAATCAGAACATACACCAGGCTGGTCAGCGGGAATCGCTCGCGCGTGAACCACAGCACCGATGCGCCGATAACCGCCGGAAACACTTCGAGACACCAGGTCATGAAGTCCTTCGGCGCAATACCCGACCAAATGAGCACCATTGTGAAAATACTTATCCAGACCAATCGCATCGCCCGAGACCCTAATAATGTGGCGGGCGTTCGTCGCCCGGGCTAGCTTCCGACATGCTCTCGCCCACCGATCGCAGGCGTTGTACCAGTGCCTTGCATAACTCTTCGAGCTGCATGAGCCTCGCCTGCTGCTCAGTTACAACGTCATTGAGCTCGTTTAACAGCTGATCCTGGTGCGCCAGCCGGCTCTCCATATCGATAAAACGTTCGTCACTCATGCACATCTCCTGCGCCATGGTTGCTATTCGTAATAGGATACACGGGTTACTACACAGGAATACTTAGTGTCATTACTTCGATTTGAGGATATCAGGCTGGATTTTGGCGAGCAGGTCATACTGCGCGACGCCGAATTTTCCATCGAGCCGGGTGAGCGCATCTGCCTGATCGGTCGTAACGGCGCGGGCAAGTCCACCACACTGAAGCTAATCATGGGCGAAATGGAGCCGGACCAGGGCGAGATTATTCCGAAGGCCGGCATGATAGTCAGCCAGCTGCGTCAGAATCTTCCTGACGGAATAGACTTGCCCGTACGCGATGTCATTCTTTCAGGCTTGAAAAAAATCGACCAGCTTCTGCAGCGATACAAGGAGATGTCGAGCCAGAATCTCGACAAGCACGGGCTGACTGAGCTCGAAGCACTGCACGCTAAAATTGATGCACATGACGGCTGGCATATTGACCAGCGAGTCGACGCAACGATGACCGACCTTAGTTTACCGACCGATAAGAAAATGAGCGAACTGTCGGGTGGATGGCGCCGGCGCGTCGCACTGGCGCGAGCGCTGGTTCAAAAACCCGATCTGCTACTGCTCGACGAACCCACCAACCATCTCGACATAGCAACTATCAAGTGGCTTGAAGATCGTATCTACTCTTTCTCCGGCGCCGTTTTATTCATTACGCATGACCGCGCATTCCTGCAGCGACTCGCAACTCGCATCGTTGAAATCGACCGCGGCAAGCTGACGAGCTGGCCTGGCGACTACAGCAACTTCCTGAAACGAAAAGAAAAAGCGCTGGAGGACGAAGACGCCGCCAATGCCCGCTTTGACAAGAAACTCGGCCAGGAGGAGGTTTGGGTCCGGCAGGGTATCAAGGCGCGACGTACCCGGAACGAAGGCCGTGTTCGCTCACTTGAAAAAATGCGCGAGGAGTCCGCCGGGCGCATCAAGCAGGATGACAAAGCGCGTATCCACATTGAAGAGGCCGAGCAGTCAGGCCGCAAAGTCATTCGCGCGAAGAACATTGCTTACAGCTACGGTGATGAAAAAGTCATTCAGGATTTTTCAATCAAGATCATGCGCGGCAACCGCATCGGCTTGATCGGCAATAACGGTGTTGGAAAAACCACACTGCTGCGCTTACTGCTCGGAAAACTCGAACCCCAAAGTGGAACTATCAAACGCGGCACCAACATCGAAGTCGGCTACTTCGATCAATTGCGCCAGACACTCGATCTCGAAAAGTCGGTAGCCTACAACGTGGGTGAAGGTCGCACATACATCAATCTCAATGGCAAGGAACGGCATATCGTCGGTTACCTGAAAGGCTTCCTGTTTACACCCAAGCGATCGGGTATGCCTGTGAAGGCTTTGTCTGGTGGCGAGCGCAATCGTGTCATTCTCGCCAAACTGTTCACGCGTCCGGCCAATCTGCTGGTACTCGACGAGCCGACCAATGACCTCGATATTGAAACTCTGGAGGTCCTGGAGAGACGGCTCTGTGACTACGCCGGGACTTTGATCGTTGTCAGCCATGATCGTGAGTTCCTCGACAACGTCGTCACCAGCACGGTTGTGTTTGAGGCCGATGGTCGCGCGAAGGAATATGTCGGTGGCTACTCTGACTGGGTACGACACGGACATCAACTGGCTGAAACAGAAAATATCGCGGCCGCCGAAGCAAGAAAACGCGAAACGGCGGAGCGTCGCAAGAACAGGAACAAAACGAAGCTCAGTTACAATGATCAACGTGAACTCGATAAGCTTCCAGCGGAAATCGAATTACTGGAATCGGAAATTTCGGCGTTACAGACAAAGATCGCCGGCAGTGATTTTTATGCTCAGGAAAACGAGGCGGTACAGAATACCTTGCAAGAACTGCGTAAAGCAGAGTCGTTACTGGAACAGCGCATCGAACGCTGGGGCGAACTCGAAAGCATGCAGGACTCGCTGCAGTCGACGTAACAATGCTTCGATATATCAACCCAAAGAAAATTCGTCTTTCTTGCATCCAATTGCCACTGACGCTCATCTGGCTGGGTAGCTGAACTTTAGAATCACGATCTGGACCCAACTGACAATGAATATATTCCCGGAAGAGCGCACTGACTATCGCCGTACATGGGTATGGGCAATACCATTCCTGGTGCTTTTTGTAATTATTGCTGGCCAGCTTCTTGTGCTTTTCCCCGCCAAGGTCCTGGGCATCGCGACTCGCGAAAACGTGGAAACATATCCCACCGTGTTGATACTAATTATTGGTAGCTTCGCGATGATTGCCCTGTTATTCACGCTTTGGATCAAGCTATTCGAGGGCCGCAGTATGGCGAGTGTCGGCTTGATGCTGGGTCGCCGCTCAAAGAAAATCTTCATTACCGGCTACGCCAACGGACTGCTGATGGGAGCAGCGGTTGTTTGTGGCGTTTTCGTACTCGGTGGTTATGCCCTGGAATCAGCGTCAGCCGACAGATCGCTGGACCTGGTACCGATAGTCATACTAATGTTTGCTTTCATTTTGCAGTCGGGAACCGAAGAGATGGTATTCCGCGGCTGGATGATGGGGCGCATCGCAGAACGCTACGGCATCTGGGCGGGTATTATCGGGAATTCATTGCTGTTTACGTTGGTCCACGTCGAGGTCGACAGCCTGGCAGGTACGCCTCCGCTCATGCTTGCTCTGTTCACCGCAATGACCCTGCTGTTTTCGATTTTCTTGAGTCTCCTCACCATTCGACAGAAATCGGTCATCGGTGCGAGTGCCTGGCATGCCGCCTGGAACTGGATATTCATTACCTGGTTTGGTCTGCCCACCACTGGCATCGAACTCGGCTTATCTCCTTTGATAGCGGATCTCACCCCGGTTGCCGGCAAGGCGGAGTGGTTAACCGGAGGCACTACCGGACCAGAAGGCAGCATTATGACGTTGCTGGTTCTTGTAATTGCGTGTGTGGTAATGCTGCGGAAGCGGCGAACGTCTGACCCACAGTCCGATGAGCCGACCAGCGATTCCAAAATAGGGCGTTAAACACAAGCTTTGGCAAAGAAATGCTTCACTAACTCGTAGAAGCGCGTGACGTGAATCGGTTTCTCGGCTTGAAAACGGTGCACCATATAAAATGGCCACCGCCTGCCCTGATACGTTGGCAAAACTCTGACCAAACGCCCTGCTGCAAGCTCCGAGTGCAAAACAAATTCGGGCATTAATGCCATTCCCATATCATTGAGGACCATTTCGAGTGCAGCAGACAAGGTATTGGTCGTTGCCACAAACTTGACCTGAACGTCGATCATTTCCGATATGGCATTATTCTTACAGATAGAGACGCTTTGCTTTTGCCAGGGCGCGGCAACCCAGCGATGCTCTTGCAGATCTTCTATCGTTTTGGCAGGTTTGTGCATTTGCGCATAAACTGAACTCGCACAGATAATTTCGCCGACAGAACCTACCGGCAACGCGCGATAATGACTGTCTTTCAGTTCGCCAAACGAAAGTGCGACATCAAGTTTATTCTTGATCAGGTCTTGCAACTCATCGCTGACAAGCAATCTTGGCTCAATGTTCGGAAACTCGATACACAGTTGATTCAAAGCGGGAATCACCACCTGTCTTTCCAGTGAATGTGGAATGGTGATCGCAAATGTCCCTGAGGGCGCTTCTTTGACGCTGTCTATTTCGGCAAAGGCGAGGTTCACCTGATCTTGTAACAGCTCACAACGGGTTAGCAGGTTTTCACCCGCAGCGGTCAGCGACATACCTCGCGTATGACGGGACAACAACTGCTGACCAATATGCGCTTCCAGACGTTTCACCTGCTGGCTCACCGCAGACTTACTCATACCCAGTTGCCTGGCTGCCAGTGTGAATGATTGCTGCTTGGCGACCTCGGCAAACATCAGCAACGATGGAAGTGTCTTTATATTGTTCATATTTTTAAACAATCAGTTAAGTTTTCGTCTATTGTCGTATTTTCACTTAGCCCATAAGATGTGTCAACACTAGCAAACAACGGACACATTCTTATGAGCGCACTGATTATTGTCGACCTGACACCGACCGATAAAGATCGACTAAGCACTTACAGTGCATTAGCCGCAGAAACCCTGGTTCCATTTTCCGGCGAGTTTATCGCCAAAGGCCCAATCGAGGCGCTGCACGGTGACGCCGCTTTCAGCACCAAAGTGGTTATTCAGTTTCCTGATCGGGAAAGCGCAGAAAACTGGTATCGGTCAGAGGCTTACCAGGCAATTATTCCAACGCGCAATCAGGGCATGAACAGTCAGTTTCACCTGGTTGCTTAAACCCCTTCACGAGAGATAAGACCATGACATCACATTACCTAATTAAAGACTTGCAAGCGGTGACACTGGACTCTGCGTCCGAGACGCAAGCATCCATATTGAATCAGGCGAAAAAGCAGGTCGGCTTTATACCAAACATGTACAGCAATATGGCCAATCTGCCAGCCTTTCTTGAAAGCTATCTACACGGTTACGGTTTATTTCGTGAGCAAAGCGACTTAAGCCCAGCCGAGCAGGAAGTGGTCTTCCTGGCTATCAGTAAAGCTAATGACTGCCACTATTGCATGGCCGCACACAGTACATTAGCTGCCAACTTTTCCGGTGTTCCTGAAGAGGTATTGAGTGCCATCCGTTCCGGAGGCGTAATTGGCGATAGCAAGATCAGAGCTTTGTATGAAATGGCTGTTGAGGTTAACGATAGTCGAGGTCGACCTGAGTCCGATCGAGTGAAGACGTTTCTAGAGGCCGGTTATACAGAGACCCATCTGCTCGCGATTATTCTTGCCGTATCAGTTAAGGTGCTGAGCAACTACAGTAACCATCTTTTTGACACCGATGTCGACGAGGCTTTCGCGGCTTATGAAGTCGGCCAGACCGAATGAGTTAACGAATATCGTACGAATTATCGCAGGCCCTGGTCGATGAACGACCCGCACAAGTTCAATGAGGCGACGGAGAAGTCGGCGATAGATGCCGTGGTGCGCAAGTTTTTTACTACGTTCACCAATACGGACGGCAAAGAAGCCGATTTGAGTATTCTTCATACCTTGTGCGTGCCCGGCTGCGTTATCGTAAAAACGTGTGGAGAGACCCCGACCGTGAATTGTCTTGCCGATTTCATCGCGCCACGACAGGACCTTTTGAGCTCCGGAAAACTTGCAAATTTCTCCGAGGCCGAGGTTTGGGAAAATACGCAGATTTTTGGCAGTATCGCTCAACGTTTTTGTTCATATGAAAAGTCTGGGGATCATTGCGGTGATCGGTTCGACGCGATGGGAATGAAGTCTATCCAACTTGTCAAAACCGATGACGGCTGGAGGATATCGTCAGTTATCTGGGACGATGAGCGCGACGGAGTCATGATTCCGCCTGAATTCACTTCCACCGCCAGGGTGACGCGCTAAATCGATTTTGGCCTTCATTTTGATCGCTGTGTGTGGCCGCAAATAAGAGGAATAAACTTTGACTACGGGGTCAAGCTGTTACACTTCGCACAGCTTGAATGTACGTCTGATATTTATGGCCACGATTTCGAAGTTCCTTCTTCACTACCTCGTCCTGTTTTCATAAGTAATAGCAACGCTTTCAGCGACTTGGCCTTCACAAGAAGGCTCCGATTACTCTTGAATAAATAGGATTATGACTATGTCTACTACTGGAACTGTTAAATGGTTCAATGATGCCAAAGGGTTTGGCTTCATCGAGCAAGAATCTGGCCCCGACGTGTTTGCCCATTTCAGCGCGATTACAGGCGATGGACACAAAACGCTGGCTGAGGGTCAAAAAGTCGAATTCACTCTTACTGAAGGCCAGAAAGGTCCGCAGGCAGAGAACATCGTAGCGATTTAATTAGCGCAATTTGCGCCAGCAATGCAGTAATTGCTGGCCAGCCTCACACTCCGTGGGAGTTGAGGCATAAAAGGGCGGGGCCTCTAGGCCTGGCCCTTTTTTTATTGGCCCGGAAGTAGACTCGGCTTCTGGCCGGAACGCGACAGTCACTCGCTCCGTCTTTGGTCACTGAATGGCCGCTCTCGGAGAAAGCCGCCGTTCGTAGCCTTAAAGAGACCGTACCAGGTAAAAGCACTTTTCCTGCATCGGCGCGCCGTCCGGATAGTCGTGCTCCTCGAACCCCACGGCCAGATAACACTGATAGGCGGGCTCATTATCCTTGTAAACGAACAATGCAATTTCAGCGTGATCCTGTTCGGTGCGCGCTGCGGCGATAGTCATTTCCACCAATTTCTTGCCAATGCCCTGACCGCGCATACGAGGATTCGCGATGAGGCGTGCCAGGTGTGAGCGCCCGTAGCGTTCACCCAACTGACCGAACGCGGCGAGCTCGCTATCCGAATTTCTCAAACAGAACGACGAAAAATCCCGCCATCGGCAATCTGAGAAGAATGTCTCGCGGGTAAAAGGAAAACGAAAATTCGGCCCACCCCAGATATCAACCGAATGGGCGTCTGGAAACCACGTCATGAGCTCGTCGATATCAGCTTCACAAGCAGTATCCAGCGACCACGGCATTATGCGGACTTCGGCAGGGTCACATGCAAGACGATATAGCCGACTACGCCAGATAATAAGGAGCCGAGAATAATCCCGAGCCGCTCATCGAATATATCTGCCGGATCAAAGGCCACATTTTCGAACGCAAGCGAGCCAACGAACAGACTCATAGTAAAGCCGACTCCGCACAACACCGAAATGCCGTACAGCGATCCCCAGTTGGCGCCTTCAGGCAACCGGGCAACGCCCGTTTTGATCGCCAGAAAACACAACAGAAAAATCCCTATCTGCTTGCCAGCAAATAAACCGGCGGCAATGCCCAGCGGTACCGTGTGCAACAGATCTGAAAAACTGACGCCCTCCAGACTGATACCAGCATTTACGAAAGCGAATAATGGCAACACGGCGAATGCGACGACCGAGTGCAAGTCGTGCTCCAGTTCGCGTAACGGCGAATGCGCTTTGTCGTTTAAATCTCGCATCGGAATAAAAGCTGCAAGCGCAACCCCCGCAAGCGTTGCGTGTACGCCGGATTTCAGCACCGCTATCCACATGATGGTGCCGACCAAAATGTAAGGCGAAATGGTGCTGACACCACGCCAGCTCAACACGCCGAGAATTGCTAGACATATCGCGCTAATGATTAATGCCGCGGTTGATAGATCCGTCGAATAAAAAATGGCGATAATGATGATAGCGCCAAGATCATCAAAAATTGCCAGCGATACCAGGAATATCTTGAGCGCGACGGGTACCCGGCTGCCGAGTAACATAAGGATACCCAGCGCAAAAGCGATATCAGTTGCGGCCGGTATAGCCCAGCCCTGCATCGCCTGCGGGTTACCGCTGTTGAACCAGACAAAAACCGCCACGGGCGCGGCCATTCCGCCAACCGCACCGACTGCGGGGAGCAATACGTTTGCGGGGCGCGACAACTCTCCTTCCAGGAATTCCCGCTTGAGTTCCAGCCCAACCAGGAAAAAGAATATCGCCATAAGGCCATCATTTACCCACAAAAACAAAGGCTTGGCGATTTGTAGCGCACCGACCCGTACCTCGACAGGAGTCTCGAGGAAATAGGCGTACAGATGAGCAGCCGGGGAATTCGCAGCTATCATCGCCAGTACTGCGGCACCCATGAGGACTATTCCGCCGGCGGACTCCATCCGCAGAAAATTTCGAATTGTTGCCTGCATCTAGAGTACTTGTTGAAAGCTGACGCGCAGACCACCCGGAGCTACAGCAAAATAGATCTTTTCGCCGTGCGCTTCCATTGGCCCCTGCACTTCAACACCGTTATCTTTCGCGTTGGCAGCGACGGCATCTGCATCATCCACAACAATCTGCAACATAAGTCCCGCCGGCATGTTCTCACCCTTTTGCCAAATCTCGACCCAACTCGAATCACCGGCCGGAATAATACATCCCTGAAACCCCTCACCTTCGCCAAGGTCGCGCTCGGCCAGACCGAGGCCCTCGGTGAAAAACTCGGACATCGGAATCGCTTCTTCTGCGACCGCGCAAAATCGAATACCCAACACCTTCATTACTTCTCGCCCAACGTGCCTGGCATCGTTTCGGAAAAATACCTGTCGAATGCCCGGTGGACGGTTTCCGGCGAAACGCCAGCGGCCTCCATCGCACGATTAAACTGCTCCATTTCGGCGAATTCCCGACGTCCGTCTGCCGCCACAACCTTTAACGCCATGACAGCAATATCTTCTTTCTCCGCTTCCGCGAGCGACGGTGCGAGATTGGTCAGCAATAATCCGAGTTCAGGCTTGTCTACTGTCTCGTTCATGGCGCTCGTAATCAGTTCCAGAGATTCCGCCCCCTGCAACTGAAAATGCTCTTCGATCAGGTCAATCATCCGAGCAGACTCTGCCGGCGCGATTTCGCCACCAGTCCGGGCTATATACACAAGCAATGCGGCTACCAAAAATTGTGAGCCATACTCTTCAGTGCCTGCAGCGGTTTCGACGATGAGCTTGCCGTCCTCGACCCGAGATTTGATGATGTCTTCACTCATGTCTGCCTCACTTTGTCTCGTAATTCTTTCGCATGTATTCTACGGCTCCAACAATCAGCCGTTCCAGCACCTTTTCATCGACATCTGACAAACGCTTGATATAGAGACATGACTTCCCGGTCTTGTATTTTCCCAGCTTCTGCATCAGTGGGTTGAATTTCGAGAATCCGGACATGATGTATATCGTCAATGCCTGTTTTCGTGGCGAAAACCCCGTCAAAAAGCAATCACCTTCCCTGCCGCTGGCGTACTTATAGTGATACTGGCCATAGCCAACAATACTGGCGCCGCACATCGTGGCTCTTGCGCCAGTCGCACTTCGCATCATGGCCGCCACTTTCTTGATATCGGCGCGTTTCTGTTTGTCTTCGACGCCGTTGACGAACGCCGTGACGCTCTGCCTTGTGGGTTTGGTCTTGTTTTCCGTCATATCCGGTTCTGCTAATGCGACGTTCCGAACAATCGGTCTCCGGCATCACCCAAGCCCGGCACGATATACTTATTTTCATTGAGTTTTTCATCAATCGCCGCCGCATAGATCGGGACATCCGGATGCTCAGACTCAACCAGCGCGATGCCCTCCGGGCATGTAACGATGCAAACAACGACGATTCTTCCAGCGCCGCTTTCCTTGAGCTTATCGATAGCTGCCGCCGTTGAGCCACCGGTTGCGATCATCGGGTCGATGATGATGCATGTCCCTCCCCTGATCTGGGACGGAAACCGTTCGTAGTAGGTCACTGGCTGTTTCGTTTCTTCGTCTCTGTACAGACCAACGAAGCCAACCCGAGCGGTCGGTACCAGCTCCAGTATGCCCTCCAGCATGCCGACACCGGCACGAAGTATGGGCACAACGACGAGATCGGTATCCAGCTTGCGGCAGGTAGCCTCGGCGACCGGTGTTTGTACCGTGACGGCTTTGGTTTCGATGTTTTTGAGCGCTTCGTAGCATATGAACTTTGTGATCTCAGTTGCCAGTTCACGAAAACGTTTGTGCCCGGTATCAACGTCGCGAATGATCGCGAGTTTATGTTGTACGCAGGGGTGGTCAATCAGTTCCGCCATTACCTGTTCTCCATGTGTCAGCTACTAAACGGCTGACCAGATTGCGAATTCGGTACCTGTTGGATCAACGAAGTGAAACCGTCGGCCACCAGGGAACGAAAAAACGGGTTCGGATATCGTCGCTCCGAGTTCCTGCACTCGGGCAAAATCGCGTTCGAGATCCGTGCTAAAAAAGACAATCAGCACTCCGGTCGGAGGCGCGGGTTCGTGCGCGTGACGAAAGCCGCCCTCGATCCTGCCGTCGTTAAAACTCATGTAGTCGTCGCCCCATTCCTGGAACGACCAACCGAACAGGGCGGTAAAAAATTCTCTGGCTTTGCCGAGATCCGTAACCGGAATTTCGACGTAATCGATACGATTCTCCGCTCTCATTATCTTTCCTCGCTTGCCTTCGGTGACTACGACCCCTTCAACCGTAACAACGGTCGCTCAGAAGTCACGAACACCGTACCAAACTCGCCGCTTGTTTCGTTTTGGCCAACGACATTTCACGTTCAGCGAGTATAGCTCAACCGAATGTATTGGCGACCCAGACGCCGATAAAGTGCGACAGAACGACAACGAGAACTGCTATTCCGAGATGTTCAAGGATGATTAACCAAGGCGACTCGTTTTGCGACCTCGCCAGAAAGTAGCTCAACACGACTATGACCGACATGCCCCAGGCGATCGAGGCCAGTACAGCGGGCCCGAGCGGCAGCAGCAATAACGGTATCGCGAAGCTCAAAGCAAAAACGAACTTCGTCAGGAAAGTCGTAATAGTAGCCTGCCAGACATGTTCGTGATCGGTTTGGGGATCTGCCTCTTCGGCCAGATGGATACCAAGCGCATCAGACATGGAATCCGCAACGGCGATGACGAGAATGCCACCCAGTACAGCAGTGATCGACTGCGTTCCGGCATTCAGTCCTGTTATCAGTCCAAGCGTCGTGATAACACCTGAAGTCGCACCAAAGAAAAGTCCGGTACGTGCACCGTCGCTCTTAAAATATTCCATCGTATTTTTCTCTAATCCGTCAGCGCCATACTATAGAGGCAGATGGCTTTTTCTTCGCCCGGCATTGTAATCATTTGGTCGAATGTCAGGCCAAGTTTTTGGATAAGACCAATCGAAGGCGCGTTTGTCGGAGAAACGATCGCCGTGAGAACACCTATTCCGAGGTCATTTCGCGCGTACTCAACGACCGCTTTCGCAGCCTCAACCGCATAGCCCTTGCCACAGTAGTCTGGCAACACGCCGAAACCGATATCTGGATCATCAAGGTTCTCGCGTTTAAATAATCCGCAAATACCGATCATGGTCTCGTCGGACTTCAATGACATGCAGTACGGCCCGTAGCCATAATCCTCGAACAGCTTTTGAGCACCGGATTCTATTGCCTCCCGGGCCTGCTCGACGGTACGTATACCACGGTCCGATACGTTGCGTATAAACGCGGGATCGTTCCAGACTGCCAGCATCAATTCCGTATCCCTAACAGTCACGGGCCGCAGACGCAGCCTTTCGGTTTCTATAAGCCAGTTTACGTCAGACTTTCGGTTTTCGTGCATCATTGCTCCTGATCCAGAAATTCCCAGGTATCCGCTCCGTCGAAATTCCTGATTCTGATATTCGTGATTAAGTCGGAACTGCACATCCGAAAGTTAACCGCCATTTTGGCTGACTCATCGGAATCGAGTCCGATCCAGTGTGTGGTGCATCCACATTTATTGCAGGAATGCATCGCCAGTGTCTTGTCACCGTGAATATAGGCAATCGTTGCATCCTGCGCCGCTCGCAACGAAATTTCACTCACTTGTGCGTACGCCCAAAGTGCACTGTAGCGACGACAAACCGAACAATTACAAGATGTTAGCCATTCCGGCTGCTTTGGATACGTAAAGCTGACCGCACCGCAATGACAGGAGCCTTCAATCATTCCTGATCACCCTTTACCCAGCTCAAGAGAGGTTCGACCCAGGCCTTCCGCGGCAAATAGAATGCGCCATGGCCCCTACCCGTAGAAAGCTTGATCTCATGAAAAGAGCTGATCTCGCTATTCCGCTGCACCAACTGCTTGCAAGAGCCTGCCAGCGTATCTGATTTTTCGAAGATGGAGAGAATGTTCCCGTTTACGGACAACCCTGGAGCTGATGATATCCACTCACTGCACGACGCCAGAAAAACGAAATTTACCTCTGGGTTCTTGAGCAGACTGGATACGTAGATGGCTATCGCACCACCCTTCGAAAAACCAACGACGGTGACATTGCCAGCCGCTTCGCCAGATGCGATGAGATCTTCGATTTGCTCGACGACCCTCCCTGCGTACTCCACGACATTTGTGTCGGCAGGTCGCACTTCCGCAATGACAGTCGCGCCATTCGCTCGCAGTGCCTCGAGCGTACCGAGATAGTCGTACAATCCGAATCGCTCGTGAACAGGTTGCACGCCTTCGACTTCAATAATTCGGCCGTGCAAATAGAAAACTGTTTCAGCGATAGCAAGGTCGCTGAAGAGCAAAGAGCATATGACGATGAGTGCTTTGTTAGTCACTGATAGAAACTCAACCAAGCTTGCGGATTCCGATCGCGTGCCGAATCTGCTGCAGATACGGCACGGCAACTTCTCGCGCCCTGATTGCACCCTTTTGAAGTTCCGCTTCCACAATTGATGGATCGGCCATCAATCGACCGTATTCGTCTCGCGCAGGCCCAATGTGATCATTGATGTATTCGAACAACTGCTGCTTCATCGCACCCCAGGCAATACCCTCGGCATACTGCTTTTCGACGGCTGCGGTTTCTTCGGGCGTCGCGAATGCCTTGTAGATATCATACAGCGTGCTGCCCTCGATATCTTTCGGCTCGCCAGGTTCAAGACTGTTGGTCTTGATCTTCATGATGAGCTTGCGAAATTGCTTCTCCGGCGCAAACAACGGAATCGTGTTGTTGTAGCTCTTGGACATCTTTCGACCATCGAGTCCTGCGAGTACCGCCGTGTGGTCATCGATAGCCGGATCCGGAAGCACCAGAACATCACCGTAGTGATGATTGAATCGCTGCGCGATATCCCGCGCCATCTCAACGTGCTGCTTCTGGTCTCTGCCAACTGGAACTTTGGTCGCTTTGAACATCAGGATATCCGCCGCCATCAGGATCGGGTAGCTATACAAGGCCATTGTTATGCCCTTGTCCGGATCCTTATTGTCTCCTTCAACGTTAGCCTGCACCGTAGCTTTGTAAGAATGCGCACGATTCATCAGTCCCTTCGCCGTCATGCTGGTGAGAATCCAGGTCAGCTCAGGGATTTCCGGAATATCCGACTGCCGATAGAACACAGAGTTTTGTGTGTCCATGCCAAGCGCCAGCCATGCCGCCGCGATCTCCAGCGTTGATTGGCTTATCTTGTCAGGATCTTCGTTTTTAGCCAGCGCGTGAAAGTCGGCCAGGAAGTAGTAGTTCTTCTTGTCCGGGTCCTTGCTCGCAGCGATACTCGGGCGAATCGCACCCACATAGTTTCCAATGTGTGGCGTGCCCGTCGTGGTAATGCCCGTGAGATAAATTTCTTGCGTCATTCTAGTGGTCCTTCAAGGCACTAATAACCTGCTGCCTGCCCGTCTTTCCTGACTTCCGAGGCGCCATAGTACACGCCTTGCTCCTTATCCCACATGATTGCCTGATAACCACCAAAGCTGCCATTACTATCGCCCAGCGTATGCCCCATTGCTTCGAGAGCCTCGCGGGTTTCTGTACTGAAGGTGGTTTCAAGATGCACAACGCCACCGTCTGTCATTGTGGAACCCGTCGGTTGCGATGAGCCCGTGTGATTGATGCGAGCCGCATCGCCCGCTTCCTGAAGATTCATGCCAAAGTCGATCATGTTAACAACGATCTGTGCGTGTCCCTGCGGCTGCATGGCGCCGCCCATCAACCCGAAACTGATCAGTGGTTCGCCATCCTTCATGACGAACGCGGGAATAATGGTATGAAACGGGCGCTTACCGCCTTCAACTACATTTGCGTGATTGGCGTCGAGTGCAAATAACTCCGCCCGATCCTGCAAAATGAAACCAAGGTCGCCCGGCGTCATACCTGAACCCATGCCCCGGTAATTGCTCTGAATCAACGACACCATGTTGCCGTCTGCGTCCGCAATCGTGAGATAAATAGTGTCTCCGTTATCAAGCTTCGCGTCACCGGCCGGCAGTGAATTTGATGCCCTGCTCTCATCTATGAATTTGCGACGTTTGTCGGCGTAATTTTTCGAAATGAGTGTCTCGACTGGCACATCCACGAAATCCATATCCGCGTAGTATTTCGCTCGATCTTCAAACGCCAGTTTCTTTGCTTCGACGAAGGTGTGAATGTACTCCGCGCTACCGAAACCCATCGCGGCCAGATCATAGCCCTCGAGCACATTCAGAATTTGCAGTGCAGCAATACCCTGTCCATTAGGTGGCAATTCGTAAACATCCCAACCACGGTAGTTGGTAGACACTGGTGTTACCCACTCCGACTCGTGCGCCGCCAGGTCATCATAGTTCAGCAGGCCACCCTGTTCGGCCATGTAGGCATCGATACGCTTCGCGATGTCACCTTTGTAGAACTCGTCGCGGCCTTTCAATGCAATTGCCTCAAGCGTATCGGCCAGGCGCGGGTTCTTGAACATCTCGCCTTTTTTCGGCACATCACCGTTTGGCATGTAGGTTTCGGCGAATCCGGGGTAGTGGCTGATGCGTGCCTTGTTGGACTTGAAGTAATGGGCGATCACTTCAGAGACCGGAAACCCCTCGCGGGCGTAGGCGATCGCCGGCGCCAGGACTGCCTTGATGTCGAGGCGTCCGTAACGACCGTGCAACTGGAACCAGCCATCGACAGCGCCCGGGACACTCACCGGCAACGGACCAAACGGTGGAATCTTGTCGATGCCGTTCTTCTGGAAGTATTCGAGCGTCATTGCTCTCGGCGCACGCCCCGATGCGTTCAACCCGACGAGTTCCTTCTTCTCAGCATCCCAGATAATCGCGAACAGGTCACCGCCAATGCCATTACCGGTTGGTTCCATCAGCCCCAACGTGGCGTTGGCTGCAATTGCTGCGTCCACGGCACTGCCACCGGCCTTCAGGATATCGAGCGCGACCTGGGTTGCCAGCGGCTGACTCGTCGCTGCCATCGCGTGCGGGGCGATAACCTCCGAACGGGACGCATGGGCGCGACCCGCAACCCGGTCATAGCCGGGGTCAGACGCGGCCACTGCTACGGCTCCTGTGACTAGAACTGCGATACTTGCTACCCATATTGCCTGTTGCATCCTCTGCTCCGATACTGGGCGAATCCTGGACCCGGATTCCGGGAGCCGCTTATGATGGCACTCGCCGTCGACCGCGGCAACAGGGTATGATTTGCTTATGAATAGCGACTACACAGACTCCAATCCCGCCCTTGGTGCGCTTTACGCCAAGCACATTGAAACGATTGCCGCGCGCCACGATCACGCGCTTGAGCAGGCTGGCGCAAGCCATGCTGTCATTTATTCAGGGAACCCGAAAAACGCGTTTCTTGATGACTACCAGATGCCATTCAAGCCGAATCCGCATTTCGTCAACTGGGTACCACTCACGTGTCTGCCTTATTCCTACATCATTTATACACCCGGTGAGACACCGATCCTGGTCTACTTCCAGCCGCATGACTACTGGCATGTCGTTCCGGGCACACCGGCCGGCTATTGGACCAGCAGATTCGATATTCGCGTCGTGCATAGCGTCGAGGGTGTCGCTGAGCACATTCCTGTTGATCGGGAAAAGTGCATTGTTATCGGTGAGATCGACGACGATGCCCTGACGTTCGGAATCGAACGGGTGAACCCGAATACGGCTATGAATATCCTCCACTACGCACGCGGCGTGAAGACGGAGTACGAACTCGCAATCATGCGTCTTGCGTCCCAGCGCGGTGCACGGGGTCACATTGCGGCAGAGGCGGCGTATCGTGACGGCCAGCCTGAGTTTGAAATTCACCGCGCATATTGTGAGGCGGTCAGTCACACAGATTCGGAGTTGCCTTACGGGAACATTGTCGCGCTGAACAAACACGGCGCCGTCCTACACTACACCGACCTCGATCGGCAGCCACCCGCCGAATCGCGATCTTTCCTTATAGATGCAGGCGCGCAGGTACACGGTTATGCGTCTGACATCACCCGTACATATTCAAATCGCGACGAGCGCTTCCGCGCACTCATTGATCGAATGGATACGATGCAGCTGGATATCGTTGCAGAGGTCCGCGCCGGTCTTGATTACCGCGATCTGCACGTGGCCACTCACAAGATGCTGGCGGGCGTGCTGGTTGACGCTGAGCTGGCCAGTGGTGCTCCCGACACTTTACTGGAGACCGGTGTTACGTCTGCATTTTTCCCGCACGGCCTTGGACACTTACTCGGTATTCAGGTGCACGATGTCGGTGGCTTCATGGAAAACGAGTCCGGCACCACTATCGATCCGCCCAGCGGTCATCCTTTCTTGAGATTGACGCGCGTACTTGAAGAAAACATGGTACTTACCATCGAACCCGGCCTGTACGCGATCGACATGCTGCTGGAGAATCTGCGCGGCACGCCTGCTGAGTCCCATGTGAACTGGGACAGTGTCGACTGGCTACGCCCCTTCGGCGGCATCCGCATCGAAGACAATATTCGCGTTCTACTTAATGATCAGGAGAATCTGACTCGCGACGCTTTTGCTCTGCTTTGAGCTTTGCTTTGACTTTTGCGCCCTTACGTTCCAGCGTTGGCCGAACCAGTCGATTCAGACCGGGGAACAAATACACTAACGTGGTCAGAAAACCGCTGAGCTTCGGCATTGACTGTTCGCGCAAATTATTGCCGCACAAGTCAAGAACGGCTTGAGCGACCTCCTCCGCTGTACTGATGGGCTGCGAAAATGTCAGGTCTGACGTCGCATCAATGTCGGCCATGATGAAACCGGTATCGATAGGTCCTGGTGACACAACGGCGAGCTTAATATTACTGTCGGCCAACTCTACTCCCAATGCATAAGTGAGTGATCTCAGGCCTGCTTTGCTGGCAGCGTAACAGGCACTGCCCGGTATCGGTGCCCGACCAGCCAATGAACCAACATTAATAATCGCGCCACCACCTGCTTCGCGCAAATAGGGTAAAGCGATACGGCTGAGTATGAGCGGTGCCTTGAGGTTCACGTCGATCATCTTGCCAAGGTCGGTTGGGTCTATATCCTCAACCGGACCGCGCTTGTGATAGCCAGCGTTGTTGACGAGAACATCAACGCTCCCGAATTCGAATGCCGCCTTCTTGAACAGGTCAACACAAGCCTCTGCATCCGACACGTCCATGGCAAATACTTCAACTTTGGTCCTGGACCGAAGTTCCTCGGCAACCGTATCGAGGTTCTTTTTGTTGCGCGCGACCAGCATCAGGTTGGCGCCAGCTTCGGCAAACATGCGCGCAGTAGCCGCGCCTACGCCCTCGGACCCGCCCGTGATGATCACGGTCTTGTTATTGAATATCATTGGTGGAGTTTACCACCGTAGGAGCGCGCTACTCCAAGGGCACGTAGCGCCTGCGCGCGATCAGAAGCCCAGATAGCCCTTTATTTTCTTCCACCAGCTGGTCTCCCAGCCGTAGACATCAAGCTCGTCGGGGTCGAGTATTGCGACTGGCATTGTAGTGTCGGCCTCAATGACCTCATTTGCCGCAACGTCTTCAGGGCGCAACTCGAGCTTGCCTTCCTTACTCTCACCAGCTTCGGTCAATCCATCGACCGCCAGGCTCAAGTAAGGCAGAACTTCATCGTCGACAATATCATCAAGGAAAACCAAGTCCGGATCGAACGCCTCTTTATTCAGGACGACACATTCATCCATGCTTCTATCGCCAACGTCGGTTTTGTTTTTCGAAGCTGTCATGTGGCCAACCTTAGAAGCATTGGTCAAAAATCGCTGTGAGCAGATTCACAATTGCACGATTTCGCTTTATCGTTAATTTTCAACGCATTACGCCTTGTTCGATGCAGCAGACATAAAAAAACCGGGCATTGCCCGGTTTTTTTGGTGCAGGAGTACGAATAAAGCGTGTGGTCGCTCGCCAGACGAGCTCCTACTTCTATTCGTCTGCAACCGCCTCTGGTGCCTGATCAGTCAGCATGACGATCGCCATCGGTGCGTTATCACCTGGCCGAGGCCCGGTCTTCAGAATTCGTAAATAGCCACCCGGACGTTCTTTGCATCGTGGGCCGATCTCTGTGAACAGCTTGCCAACAACTTCTTTATCGCGAAGGCGATCAAAAGCCAGGCGGCGGTTCGCCACACTATCTTCCTTGGCCAGCGTAATCAAAGGTTCTACGACGCGGCGCAATTCTTTTGCTTTGGGTACTGTCGTCCGGATCGTTTCGTGCTTGATCATCGACGCAGCCATGTTGCGAAACATAGCCTTGCGATGAGAGCTGTTACGACCCAGTTTACGACCGGATTTTCTATGGCGCATTTTTCTCTACCTTCATTCTTAGCATTCTTAGGGGTCAGACCCCTTTTTGCAGTATTACATCACGAGTTCGTGTTCGGGACGCAAGGAGGCCGGTGGCCAGTTATCCAGGTGCATACCCAGACCGAGGCCGTGACCTTCCAGAACTTCCTTGATCTCAGTCAATGACTTCTTACCGAGATTCGGCGTACGCAGAAGTTCGACTTCGGTTCGCTGCACCAGATCACCGATATACATGATATTTTCGGCCTTAAGGCAGTTTGCAGAACGTACAGTTAGTTCAAGTTCGTCAACCGGACGCAACAGAATCGGATCAACCTGGTTCTCAGCTTGTGCGCCAACGCCTTCTTCCTGACCCTGCAGGTCAACGAAAACGGACAATTGATCTTTAAGGATGCTGCCCGCACGGCGAATAGCTTCTTCAGGATCAATCGTGCCATTTGTCTCGAGTTCAATGAGCAATTTGTCGAGGTCAGTGCGTTGTTCTACGCGCGCTGACTCAACGTTGTAGGTTACTCGGACAATCGGGCTGAACGATGCGTCGAGTTGCAGGCGACCAATTGGTCCACCCTGCTCTTCAAACGACGGACGCTGTGTCGCCGGGCGGTAACCACGACCGCGCTCAACTTTCAGAATCATGTTCAACTCGCCGGCTTTGGTCAGATTCGCGATCACGAGATCGGGATTCATGACCTCAACGTCGTGATCGAGCTGAATGTCGCCAGCCGTGACCGGACCCGGACCTTTCTTCGACACACGCAGCTCAGCCGTGTCGCGAGTATTCATCGTGACTGCCACCAGCTTCAGGCTCAGAAGAATGTCGACAACATCTTCCTGAACGCCTTCAATGCTGGTGTACTCGTGAAGTACGCCTTCGATCTCGGCTTCTGTAATTGCGGCGCCTGGCATAGACGACAGCAAGATTCGACGCAGCGCATTGCCAAGCGTGTGACCGAACCCGCGTTCGAACGGCTCGATGGTTACTTTGGCTTGCAGATCGTTTACCGGCGTTACTTTTACAACGCGCGGCTTTAGAAATTCGTGTACTGATTCCTGCATGGGAATTAACCCTCCTGACTACTTCGAGTACAGCTCGACAACTAGGTTTTCGTTGATATCGGGGAGAATGTCTTCCCGATCCGGCAACGACGTCAAAACACCCGCCATCTTCTTCGTATCGACATTGACCCACTCAGGCATGCCGACCTGTCCTGCAATTTCCAATGCGCTCTGGATCCGCAGTTGTTTCTTCGCTTTCTCGCGAATAGTGATCCCATCACCGGCTTTGAGCTGAGCGGACGGGATATTAACGACCTTGCCGTTAACTTCGATGCTCTTGTGACTCACAAGCTGGCGTGCTTCGGCGCGCGTTGACGCGAAGCCCATGCGATAAACAACATTATCCAGACGACCTTCGAGTAGACGCAGCAGATTTTCACCCGTTGAGCCTTTCAGCTGTGCCGAACGCTTGTAGTAATTACGAAACTGTCTTTCGAGCACGCCGTACATACGACGCAACTTCTGCTTCTCACGTAACTGCATGCCGTATTCCGACAGACGTGGGCGACGTTGAGCCGCACCGCCTGGAGGAACATCCAGCTTGCACTTTGATTCAAGCGGCCTTACGCCACTTTTTAGAAACAGATCCGTGCCTTCGCGGCGGGACAGTTTACATTTTGGTCCTAAATATCTTGCCATTGTTCAGCCTCTACACGCGACGCTTTTTGGGCGGGCGACAGCCGTTGTGAGGAATCGGAGTGACATCCTCAATATTTTGAATACGGAATCCCAGAGCATTCAGAGCGCGTACTGCAGACTCGCGACCTGGGCCCGGCCCACGAACACGCACATCGACATTCTTCACGCCGAACTCGAGAGCCACACGGCCCGCTTTGTCCGACGCAACCTGTGCTGCGAACGGGGTGGATTTACGAGATCCACGAAAACCACAGCCGCCAGCCGTTGCCCAGGAAAGAGCATTGCCCTGACGATCGGTAATCGTGATGATCGTGTTGTTGAAGGAAGCATGGATGTGCGCGATTGCATCAACCACGTGCTTTTTGACCTTCTTCTTCTTTACTTCAGCCATTTAAGACCTACCTCTTAATCGGACGACGCGGACCTTTACGGGTCCGGGCGTTCGTGCGAGTGCGTTGACCGCGAAGCGGCAAACCACGTCTGTGACGAATGCCTCGGTACGAACCGAGATCCATCAAACGCTTGATATTCATTGACGTCTCACGACGAAGATCACCTTCAACCGTGAAGATGGCAACTGCGGTACGCAGTTTTGCGACTTCCGGCTCAGCCAGATCCTTCACCTTCGTGTCTGGAGCAACGCCAGCCGCTTCGCAAATCTGCTTCGCGCGCGTATCCCCAATACCGAAGATCGACGTCAGTGCAATCACGACGTGTTTCGCCAATGGAATGTTTATGCCTGCTATACGTGCCACTTAACCTATCCTTATCAATAGACCCGGGACTAGCCCTGGCGCTGCTTATGTCGTGCATCGGTGCAGATCACTCGCACAACACCGTTGCGACGAACAATCTTGCAATTTCTGCAGATCTTTTTAACTGATGCTCTTACTTTCATGAGCTTTCTCCAAAACGCTGACTCATCAGCGTGCTTGTCCACCCTTGCCATAATTGCGCAGGTTGGCTTTCTGCATCATGCCGTCATACTGGTGACTCATGGCATGTGCCTGCAACTGTGACATGAAGTCCATCGTGACAACGACCAGGATCAGCAGCGACGTGCCACCAAAACTGAACGGCATGCTCGGGTAGAACATGCGAACAAACTCAGGCAGAAGACATACACCCGCGATGTACAGTGCGCCCCAGAAAGTCAGTCGAGTCAGGACCCGGTCAATGTAATCTGCCGTGTGCGCACCCGGCCGAATACCCGGCAGAAACGCGCCACCCTTCTTCAGCTGATCAGCCGTCTCTTTCGAGTTGTACTGCAGTGCTGTGTAGAAGAAGCAGAAGAAAATAATCAAAGCGCCGTACATCAGCACATAAACAGGCTGACCGGGGCCGAGGTTGGCACCAATCGTCTGTAACGCACGTTGTACAATAGTCGGTTCAGCTGCCTGGCCGAAAAACTGTGCAATCGTTGCCGGGAACATCAGGATGCTCGAGGCGAAGATCGGCGGAATAACACCCGCCATGTTGATCTTGAATGGTAAGTGCGTGCTCTGTGCCTGCATCATCTTGCGGCCCTGCTGGCGCCTTGCGTAATTGACCGTAATACGGCGCTGCGCACGCTCCATATAGACAACGAAGATGATTGCTGCGATACCGCCGAGCAACATCATGATAGCTGTGATCGAAGACATTTCACCCGTTCGCACCAGTTCAGCTGTACCGGCGATGGTTCCCGGCAAACCAGCAACGATACCGGACAAAATGATCATCGAAATACCGTTACCGATACCGCGTTCGGTGATCTGCTCCCCGAGCCACATCAGGAAAACCGTACCAGTGACCAGCGTTATGCACGCCGTAATCAGGAACGACGGGCCGGAGATAATCACGAGTCCCGGTTGACCTTGCAGCCAGGACGCCGCCGCTATGGACTGGAAGCTGGCCAGAGCCACTGTGCCGTAGCGCGTGTACTTAACGATCTGGCGTCGGCCCTGCTCACCTTCTTTTCGAAGCTGCTCAAGACTCGGCACGATACGACTCGCCATCTGCATAATGATGGATGACGAAATGTACGGCACGATGCCGAGAGCGAAAATTCCGAATCGAGACAGTGCGCCGCCGGAGAACAGGTTAAACGTCGCCAACAAGCCGCCTGACTGCTGCTGGAAGAAGTCATTCAACGCAACCGGGTTCACGCCTGGTACCGGAATATAGGTACCACAGCGATAGACAATCAGCGCGCCAATGAGGAAAAGGATGCGAATTTTGAGTTCGCCCAATTTGCTCGCTTGCTTCGCTATATCTGCCGGACTTTGTTGGGGCTTCTTTGCCATGTTCTTCCTGTCTTCGTTTGTCGCGCGTCAGACGCGCTCCTACGATGCTTTCCTATTCTTCTATTGAGCCGCCAGCTTTCTCGATCTCTACGCGGGCACCTTTGGTGACCTTGAGACCTTTCAGCTTGACCGCTTTCTTAACTTCACCGGATTTGATGACCTTAACTTTGGTCACAAATGCCGGCACGAGATTCAGCGCTTTCAGTACATCCATGTCGATGACGTCAGCCGTCGGAATATCCAGCTCATGCAAGCGCAGCTCTGCTGTCAGGCGTGCCATACGTGAACGGAAGCCAACCTTCGGAAGGCGACGTTGCAGTGGCATCTGGCCACCCTCAAAACCAACCTTGTGGAAACCACCGGAACGGGCTTTCTGCCCTTTCTGGCCCCGACCACTGGTCTTGCCCTGTCCCGCGGAATGCCCACGACCCAGACGCTTGCCTACTTTTTTCGCACCCTTACCAGGTGATAGATCGTTCAGACGCATGTCAAACTTCCTCAACCGATACCATGTACGAAATTTTGTTAATCATGCCGCGATTCTCAGGTGTATCGATTACCGTCACTGTGTGACGGATCTTCCGTAAACCCAATCCCGCAACACAGGCTCTGTGGCTCTTGAGCCGCCCGTATTTGCTCTTCAGCAGCGTGACCTTTAACTCTTTGGACTTCGCCATGATCTTGTCTCTTAAATTCTTTGTTCAATCATCCGCGCACTAACTTAGGCGAGGATTTCCTTAACTTTTTTGCCGCGCTTCGCTGCGATCGACTGTGGAGAATGAATCTCCGACAAGCCCTTGATCGTCGCGCGAACGACATTGATCGGGTTACGCGAACCGTAACTCTTGGCGAGTACGTTACGCACACCAGCTGCCTCGAATACCGCGCGCATCGCTCCACCAGCAATTACACCGGTACCTTCGGATGCCGGTTGCATGTAAACCAGTGTTGCACCGTGGCGGCCCTTTTTGGCATACACGAGCGTGTCGTTATTCAGGTTTATGTTGATCATATTCTTGCGGGCAGACTGCATCGCTTTTTGAATAGCGATCGGCACTTCACGCGCCTTGCCATACCCAAATCCAACCTGGCCCGCACCATCACCAACAACGGTGAGCGCTGTGAATCCAAATTGACGGCCACCCTTAACTACTTTGGCGACGCGATTGACGGTGACCAGCTTTTCAATAAGGTCATCGTTCGGTTGATTGTGATCGTTTCTAGCCATGTTGTGTTTCTCTCTAAAACTTCAGTCCGGCTTCGCGAGCCGCATCAGCCAATGCCTTTACACGTCCGTGGTAACGGAAACCGGAGCGATCGAATGCAACGGTGTCGATACCTGCCGCTTTTGCTTTCTCGGCGATACGCGCACCTACGATAGCTGCCGCTTCTACGTTGCCGCCATTCTTGATTCCTTTGCGAACCTCAGCTTCAAGCGTTGAGGCAGATGCCAGAACCTTGTTGCCAACAGCACCGATGACCTGCGCATAAATATGCTGAGGCGTACGATGAACGCTAAGGCGAGTGGCCTCTAGCTCACGAATCTTCGAGCGACCCCTGCGGGCACGACGTAGACGATTGTCTTTTTTGTTCAACTTCATTTTGACTTACCTAATTATTTCTTCTTCGCTTCTTTCAGAATGACACGCTCGCCGGCGTATCGAACACCCTTGCCCTTGTAGGGCTCTGGCGGTCGGAAGCGGCGAATTTCAGCAGCAACCTGACCAACTTTCTGCTTGTCAGTGCCTTTGATGATGACTTCGGTCTGGCTTGGCGCCTCAATGCTGATGCCTTCCGGTGCTGCATACACAACCGGGTGCGAGAAGCCAAGTGTCAGATTCAGATTCGTGCCTTGTACCTGTGCGCGATAACCAACGCCAACCAGTTCGAGCTTGCGTTCGAATCCTTCCGATACGCCTTGCGCCATGTTGGCGAGCAGCGAACGCATCGTGCCCGTTACGGCCATCGCAAAACGCGAGCCAGAGCGTGGCGACAATTTCAGCCCGTCTTCTTCCTGGGTCAGCGCAACTTCGGAATTCAGTTCCATCGACAATTCGCCCTTGCCACCTTTCAGTGTGACAACGTTGCCGTCTTGCTTGAATTCGACGCCTTTTGGCAATTCAACCGGTGTTTTTGCAATTCTTGACATAGTCCTGTCTCTTCTTAATGGGGTCTAAGCGTCTAGGAAACGACGCAGATAACCTCACCACCAATACCTTTTGCTCGAGCCTGACGATCGCTCATAACGCCAGCCGACGTTGAAACGATTGCCACGCCGAGGCCACCCAGTACTTTCGGCAACTCGTCCTTGCTGCGGTAAATCCGCAAACCCGGCTTGCTGGAGCGCTGGATATTCTCAATTACGGGCGTGCCTTCGAAATACTTGAGCTCAACTGTGAGCTCTTTCTCGGCGCCAACACCCTCGGTCGCGAAACCTGTGATGTAGCCCTCGTCCTGCAATACTTTGGCGACCGCTTCTTTCGCTTTCGAAGCGGGCATTGACACACTTACTTTGCGTGCGCCCTGTCCGTTACGAATTCGGGTCAGCATGTCTGCAATTGGGTCGGTCATACTCATGTTCTGTCTCCGCCTACCAGCTGGCTTTTGTCAGGCCGGGGATTTCGCCATTCATGGCGGCTTCACGCAGCTTGTTTCGGCCAAGGCCAAATTTTCGATAAACGCCGTGCGGACGTCCCGTGATCGCACAACGATTTCGCTGCCGAGTCGGGCTGCCATCACGTGGCAAACTATTCAGCTTCGCCTGGGCAACAGCACGCTCATCATCGGAGCTGTGGATGCTGCGAACGATCGCCTTGAGTGCCTTGCGCTTTTCAGCGTGCCGAGCAACGAGCTTGGTTCGCTTTGCTTCACGCATGATCATCGACTTCTTTGCCATGTTGTTTCCTGTTTCGCGCGCAAGGCGCGCTCCTACTGTTATTTCTTGAAGGGGAAGTTGAACGCTTCGAGAAGCGCCTTGCCTTCCTCGGGGTTGCGCGCCGTCGTGGTAATGATGATGTCCATTCCACGCAGTACATCAATTTCGTCGTAGTTGATCTCCGGGAAAATAATCTGTTCCTGGACACCCATGCTGTAATTTCCCTGTCGATCAAACGACTTCGGGTTCAAACCACGAAAATCACGAATACGCGGGATTGCGATATTGACGAGACGATCGAGAAACTCATACATGCGCTCGCGACGCAATGTGACCTTGCAACCGATCGGCATGCCATCACGGATCTTGAAACCAGCGACAGACTTACGAGCAATCGTCGTAACTGGCTTCTGGCCCGCGATCTTCTCCATATCGGCGCGCGCTTTCTCCATGATCTTCTTGTCAGCAACCGCTTCACCCACACCCATGTTGATGGTGATCTTGGTAATCTTCGGTACTTCCATCGGATTCTCGAGACCGAGCTTCTTCTGGATCTCTCCAGCGAGTTCGTTCTGAAATTTTTCGTGTAATCTGGCCATTCTATTTATCTCAGTAATCGCGCGCAGTGCACGCTCCTACGGTTATATGTCTACTACGTCGCCGCTTTTGAAGACGCGGACTTTCTTGCCATCTTCGACTCGGAAACCAACTCGCTCACCCTTTTTCGCTTTCGCGTTGAAAACGAGTACGTTCGAAATGTCCATCGGCATCGCGTGGTCTTTAATGCCACCAGCTTCACCAACGTTCGGGTTCGGCTTCACGTGCTTCTTGGCGAGGTTAACTCCCTCGATCAGCACGCGATCATCAGTAAACACTTCAAGCACAGTGCCACGGCGGCCCTTGTCCTTGCCGGCCGTTACTATGACTTCGTCGCCTTTTCTTATCTTGTTCATATTCTCTATTCGCGCGCAGGGCGCGCTCCTACTGTTTTTCTAGCTACAGCACTTCAGGTGCGAGCGAAATAATCTTCATGAACTGGTTGGTACGTAGTTCACGTGTAACCGGTCCAAAAATACGTGTACCAATGGGCTCGAGACGTGCATTCAGCAAGACTGCCGCATTGCCGTCGAAGCGAATCAACGAACCATCTTTGCGGCGTACGCCCTTACGGGTGCGAACCACAACGGCGTTGTAGACCTCGCCCTTCTTGACCTTGCCGCGCGGGATAGCGTCTTTGACGCTGACCTTAATGACATCGCCTACACCGGCATACCGGCGCTTGGAGCCACCGAGTACTTTGATGCACTGCACACGGCGGGCACCCGAGTTGTCCGCCGCATCCAGAACTGTCTGCATCTGAATCATGACTGCATCCTATTTAAATTACTTGTCCGCCGCGCGTTCAACAACGCTGACGACCGACCAGGATTTATTTTTCGAAATCGGACGACATTCCGAAATTGCAACGCGGTCGCCCGCTTTGCACTCATTTGTCGCATCGTGTGCCATCACCTTGGTTGTGCGGCGGATGTACTTGCCGTAAACCGGGTGCTTGATCAGGCGCTCGATAGCAACAGAAACGCTCTTGTCCATCTTGTCGCTTACTACACGACCAGTGATCGTGCGCTGTGCTTTCTTTTCTTCACTCATTTGTCTTCACCCGCTGCACGCGACAGCTCACTAATAACAGTCTTGACGCGCGCGATATCTTTTCTTACACGGCCATGCTGGTGTACTTGAGCCAGCTCACCCGTTGCCTGGTGCATACGCAGGTTGAATTGCTCGCGACGCAGCGCAACGAGTTCTTCGTTGAGCTCTTCTACCGACTTACCGCGGAGATCAGCTGCCTTCATCACATCACCTGCCGTCTAACAAACGTGGTACCAAAAGGCAGCTTCGCAGCAGCCAAACGAAATGCTTCACGAGCAATCTCTTCGGTAACACCTTCCATTTCATAGAGGACACGACCCGGTTGAACCTGGCATACCCAGTATTCAACGTTGCCTTTACCCTTACCCTGTCGTACTTCAAGCGGTTTCTTGGAAATCGGCTTGTCCGGGAAAACCCGGATCCAGATCTTTCCACCACGCTTGATGTAACGCGTCATTGCACGACGAGCTGCCTCAATCTGACGAGCTGTCAGGCGACCGCGACCGGTCGCTTTGAGTCCGAACTCGCCGAACGAAACATTACTTCCGCGCAGTGCGAGGCCGCGATTGCGCCCCTTGAACTGCTTGCGAAATTTTGTTCGTTTTGGCTGTAACATTTTTGTATATCCAGTTCTTCTGTAGGAGCGTTCTTAAGAACGCGCGCCTGCTTTAGCGTCTACCGGCCCTGCCGGAATTACTTCGGGCTTATCAAAAACTTCACCCTTGAATATCCATACCTTCACGCCGATCAGGCCGTAAGTAGTATTAGCTTCGGCTGTACCGTAATCGATATCCGCACGCAACGTATGCAGCGGAACCCGACCTTCGCGGTACCACTCCGAACGGGCAATTTCTGCGCCGTTCAAACGACCACCAACCTTAACTTTGACGCCTTCAGCGCCAACACGCATCGTGTTGGTTACCGCCCGCTTCATCGCGCGACGAAACATTACGCGACGTTCGAGCTGCTGCGCGATGCCTTCAGCAACCAGCTGTGCATCAAGCTCAGGCTTTCTGACTTCGTTAATATTGATACGAACTTCACCAATGTTCATACCGATCAGCTTTGCCACTTCGGCGCGAAGCTTTTCAATGTCTTCGCCCTTCTTGCCAATTACGATACCCGGACGTGCCGTATGGATCGTAATGTTGATCTTGTTTGACGGACGCTCAATCCCGATACGGCTCACCGATGCGTCTTTCAACTTTTTCTTGATGTAGACACGCACCTGATGATCCGCGCGAATGTACTCCGGGAAAGTCTTGGAGTCGGCATACCACTTCGATGCCCAGTCCTTGACGATGCCGAGGCGTATTCCTGTTGGATGTACTTTCTGGCCCATATTACTTCTCGTCCGCAACGCGGATAGTGATGTGACTATTCCGCTTTATAATCCGTGCGCCACGACCCTTGGCACGAGCACGGAAACGTCTAAACGTCGGTGCCTCGTTTACTTCAATGGTCGCAACTTTCAATTCATCGATATCCGCACCGTGATTGTGTTCTGCGTTGGCAACTGCCGACTCCAGAATTTTCTTCACAATACGAGCGCTCTTCTTTGGCGAGAAGGTCAGAACACGCAGCGCATCATCAACAGATTTGCCACGAATGACATCAGCCACCAGGCGGCATTTCTGCGGTGAAATACGTGCGTATCTAAGTGTTGCTGCAACTTGCATCACCCAGCTCCTCTACTTGGTTTTCCGATCACCGGAGTGACCGCGAAATGTACGAGTCATCGCAAACTCACCGAGTTTGTGACCAACCATGTTTTCAGATATCAACACAGGTATGTGCTGACGACCGTTATGTACAGCTATTGTCAAACCAACCATGTTCGGCAATACCATTGATCGACGAGACCATGTCTTGATCGGGCGGCGGTCGTTCGCTTTCGCTGCTACACCAACCTTCTTCGCCAGGTGGTTATCGACGAATGGGCCTTTTCTTACACTACGCGGCATTATCGAAATCCTTTACTTACGCTTCTTGTTGCGACGGCGAATAATCATTCCATCCGTACGCTTGTTTGAACGCGTCTTCGCGCCCTTCGTCGGTGTACCCCAGGGGCTAACCGGATGACGACCACCTGAGGTGCGGCCTTCACCACCACCGTGTGGGTGATCGACCGGGTTCATGGCAACACCACGAACCGTCGGACGCACACCCCTCCAACGCGTAGCGCCGGCTTTACCGAGCTTGCGGAGGTTGTGTTCGCCATGACCGACTTCGCCAATCGTTGCGCGGCAGTCGATGTGAATCTTGCGAGTCTCGCCAGAACGCAAACGTACCGTTGCGTACGCGCCTTCGCGAGCGGCCAACTGGGCAGAGCCACCGGCCGAACGAATCAATTGCCCGCCCTTGCCTGGCTTCATCTCAATATTGTGCACCGTCGTACCAACGGGGATCGCACGAATTGGCAGGGCGTTACCCGGCTTGATCGGTGCGTCTTCACCACTGATGATTGCTGCGCCGGCACGGACGCCTTTCGGTGCCAGGATGTAGCGACGCTCGCCATCGGTGTACTTGATCAGTGCAATGTGAGCACTACGATTAGGATCGTACTCAAGACGCTCTACAACGCCAGGAATTCCGTCCTTGTCGCGCTTGAAGTCAATCAGGCGATAGTGCTGCTTATGGCCGCCACCCTGGTGACGAACCGTAATTCGACCATTGTTGTTGCGGCCGCCATTGCCCGACTTCTTTTCAAGAAGTGGTGCGTATGGTTTACCTTTGTGCAATTCCGGCGTTTTAACAGAGACGACGAAACGGCGTCCTGCTGATGTCGGTTTGGCTTTATGCAATGACACGACGGATACCCCTATTCAGTGCCGAAGAGCTCTTCGATGGATGTTCCATCGGGGAGCTTCACGTATGCTTTTTTCCAGCTCGGACGGCGACCTTTTGTCTGCTGGAAACGCTTGGCTTTGCCCTTTACGTTTACAACCTGTACAGAATCCGCCTTGACCTCGAAGAGCAGCTCAACTGCCTGCGCTATCTCTTTCTTGGTCGCGTCGGTACGAACCTTCAGGACAACCTGATTATTCTCGGCCGCAATATGTGCCTTCTCAGACATGTGCGGACCTTGAATAACCGTCAACAATCTTTCCTGATGCAGTACGCGGCTCATGACAGACGCTCCTCAATCAGTTTCAGTGCTGGCACGGTAACCAGAACCTTGTCAAAGCGAATCAGAACAACCGGATCCATGGACGCAACATCGCAGATACCAACATTTGGCAGGTTGCGAGCAGCCATGAATACCTTTTCGTCGAACGCCTCGTTGAGGATCAACACGTTGTTCAGATCGTATTCCTTAAGCTTTGCAGCCAGTAACCTGGTTTTCGGTGCTTCGAGAGTAAGCTCGGAGACGATGACCAGTCGGTCCTGACGAATCAATTCTGAAAATACCGAGCGAATCGCCGCGCGGTACATCTTCTTGTTTACTTTTTGATCGTGGTTTCGCGGCTGCGCAGCAAATGTACGACCGCCACCGACCCAGATCGGGCTGCGAATAGTACCGGCACGTGCACGGCCAGTTCCCTTCTGATTCCAGGGCTTCGCGCCACCACCGCGAACGGCTGCGCGGTTCTTTTGTGCTTTCGTTCCGGCACGACTACCTGCGAGATAGGCCGTCACCACCTGGTGAATCAGCGCCTCGTTAAAGTCCACACCAAACGCTGCTTCTGCAACGTCAACCGAACCCTTGTCCTGAAGTTTCAATTTCATCGGATCGCCCTTACTTCTTGGTCTTAATGGCGGGACGAACAACTACGCTGCCGCCACGGTGACCCGGGACAGCACCCTTGATCAGGAGAAGGTTGCGCTCGGCATCAACACGTACAACTTCGAGATTTTGTACGGTACGTTGAACGTTACCCATATGGCCGGCCATTTTCTTACCTTTGAAAACGCGACCAGGCGTTTGGTTCTGACCAATAGAACCGGGAGCACGATGCGCCAGCGAGTTGCCGTGCGTCGCGTCCTGCATGCTGAAGTTCCAGCGCTTGATGGCGCCGGCAAAGCCTTTACCAATTGACGTCCCGATAACATCGACCTTCTGGCCTTCCTCAAAGAGGTCAACCTTGAGTTCATTCCCTTTCTCGAAATCACCGTCGTCGGTGTCTTCGAGTCGAAACTCCATCATAAGGTCGCCGGCTTCTACCTTCGCTGCTGCGAAGTGGCCGGCTGCAGGTTTCCGTACACGAGAAGCACGACGGCTGCCGGACGCAACTTGCAGCGCGCGATAGCCATCAGTCTCAACGGTTTTCACCTGAGTGATTCGGTTTGGCTGTGCCTCGATTACGGTGACTGGAATCGAAACTCCATCATCCGTAAAGACACGTGTCATGCCGCATTTGCGGCCAACAATACCCATTGTCATTTTCAAAACCTCGCACCGACTTCGTTTGGTCAGTGACAATCTTTAATTTCAAAATTTTCAACACAATCACTTCGATTGGCGACTGCTGATTCTTCTTAAGCAAGGTCAGAGTCCTAATAAGGGCTCTGACCATTTTCATTCTTTCCAGACATGCGAAAGGGCCAGCCATCGCTGAGGATCGTGTCCTCATTGCTCTGGGGCTGACCCAAGCTCCGATCCAGCCATACAGCTGGCTCGGCAGTTCCGGGATTTGCCGTGTCACCCTCAATTTCCTGGCGACTGATATTTCGCTTTCTTAGCTTTTGGCCGACTCCCGGTCCGGCCAAATCAAGCGAGCCCGCAATTATACGACTCCTAACCCTTATTACAAGCGGTATTCGGACTTTTTTGCAGGTTTTTCTACTTCAAGTCGATACCATTAAAATCAATGACTTAGCCGGACAGATTTAGGTCGGTCTGGAGAGTGTTTACTGGAATGGCTCCCTCCGGTCCGCTTTACTTCCTGTAAACACTCTCCAGACCGCCCGTTCAGCTTCGGAAAGTGATTTAGGATCTTCACGAACGTCGTGCCAAACCTGAGGTGCTGGCTAAGCGTCCTGACTAATTGTCAGGCACATCGGCGAGATAGGTGTGACAGGAAATAAAAGCAGCGTAGCGAGCCATTCCTGGTCACACGTATGTCGGCGACGGGCCGATCGTTATTAGAGCGCCTAATTCAACTTGATCTGAACGTCTACACCAGCCGGTAACTCCAGCTTCATGAGCGCATCGACAGTCTTGTCAGTAGGGTCCACGATGTCCATCAAACGCTTGTGCGTTCGAATCTCGTACTGGTCACGAGCATCTTTATTCACGTGCGGAGAAATCAGGATCGTGAAACGTTCCTTCCTCATCGGCAATGGAATAGGACCCTTGACCGTAGCGCCTGTTCGCTTGGCGGTATCAACAATTTCACGCGCCGACTTGTCGATCAAACGGTGATCAAATGCCTTCAGGCGAATACGTATATTTTGATTAGCTGTCATATGTTTTCCCTAAAAGAGGTCAGACCCCTTTTTTAAAAAAGGGCTCTGGCCCCTGCTTATTACTCTATTACTTTCGCTACAACGCCGGCGCCGACAGTGCGACCACCTTCGCGAATAGCGAACCTGAGACCGTCTTCCATAGCAATCGGTGCAATCAGCTCTACAACCATCTGCACGTTATCGCCCGGCATTACCATCTCGGTGCCTTCCGGCAACTCACAGGCGCCTGTTACGTCCGTCGTA
>JAJFKV010000063.1 GCA_021773055.1 Woeseiaceae bacterium | reverse complement strand
AAAACAATCTTGAGACGCGCGTCAATGATCTGCTCATCGATAGATTCGGCCCGGACGAGCACGCTGGTTACCCGACGATCTGCAAAGGCCGATTCCAGGTCAATGGCGAAACCAGCTACGCGATTGAAGAACCAACGAGCTTGAATGTATTGCCGATACTGCCGGAGTTGCTGCGTATTGGTGTCGCTGCGATCAAGATCGAAGGGCGCCAGCGAAGCCCGGCCTACGTCGCCCAGGTGACATCTGTATTTCGGCAAGCAATAGATGCCTGCAAGAAAAATCCTGAGGAATTTATTGCCGAAGACGCCTGGCTTGCACGACTGCAGTCTCTCTCCGAAGGCAGTCAGACGACTTTGGGCGCGTACAACCGGGGTTGGCAATGAGCACCGCGACACTCCCCTATAAAATCTCGCTCGGGCCGCTGCAATATCACTGGCCAAAACAGGTGATGCTCGATTTCTATCGCGATATTGAATCGACGGATGTCGATATTGTTTACCTTGGCGAGACTGTTTGCTCGAAACGCAGAGAATTCGACTACAGCGACTGGATGACTGTCGCGGAACATTTGCTCGATAAAGGCAAGGAAGTGGTCCTGTCAACGCTCGTACTGGTCGAAGCGCGTTCGGAAATGGGCTACATGAAACGGCTCTGCGACAACGGGCAGTTCATGGTCGAAGCCAACGACATGTCGGCTGTCCGACTATTGGGTGGCGATACCGCCTTCATTGGCGGCGCGACACTGAATATCCAGAATCAAGACTCCCTGAGAATCCTGATAGATCAGGGCCTGGTGCGCTGGGTCGCACCGCATGAAATGTCCGCATCTGTGATGACCGCGGTTGCAGCCCAATCGCCGCAACAAATCGAGTGCGAGGTATTTGGCTGGGGTCGCATGCCCATGGCGTATTCGGCCCGTTGCTACACGACGCGCGCGCTGGATATTCCGAAAGACCAATGCAAAAACTGCTGCATACAATACGAGGATGGCCTGATGCTCTCAACCCGCGACGACGAAGAATTTCTTGTCATCAACGGCATTCAAACAATGTCTGCGAAAACGACCTGTCTGGCGCGAGAATTTCAAAGCGGCGAACATGGTGCCGACATACTGCGCATCAACCCCCAGGCAAAAGGCACAAGCAGCATCATCGGATTACTGGACCAGCTCCGAAATGAATCCGGGAACGCCGCAACAGTAATCAACGAGATGGCGAAATACGCACCGGATGGCGTTTGCAATGGCTACTGGCATGGTGAACCCGGTATGGATTACTGCGAAGATACGGCAAGCCAATGAGCTCTCGAACCGAGCGTTTCATTGGTCGCCGAATTGCCTCGCTAACGCAGGACAAACGGGTTACACACGAAAGCCTTCGGGACTTCGTTGCTTCACTGGAACAACACGGTGATGTTGCTCGTATCGCGGACCCGGTTAGTCCGGAGCTCGAGGTTACCGAGCTTTGCCTGCGCTCCATAAAGCGTGATGGCCCTGCGCTCTATTTCGAGTCTCCAATAGCAAGCGACATCCCAGTGGTTGGCAACGTCTATGGATCCGAACGCCGGGTCGCGGCAGCGATCGGTCTTGGCAGCCCAGAGGAGTTTCGCAACTTCGGCAAAGATCTGGCGTGGCTCAAGTCCCCGCAGTTACCGAATAACATTGGTGATGCCATTGGCAGTCTGTCGAAGTTCGGCAGGTTGGCGAACATCAATCCGCTGATTGACGACAACCCGCCTTGCCAGGAAATAGTCATCGACAAAGAGGACGTCGACCTCGCCAAACTTCCTATTCAACATTGCTGGCCCGACGATGCAGGAAAACTGATTACCTTCGGGCTTGTCGTGACGAAAGGGCCACACAAGGAAAGGCTAAACGTTGGCATCTACCGGCAACAGGTCATCGAAAAGAATCAGCTCATCATGCGTTGGCTGCCACATCGCGGTGGTGCAATCGACTTTGCCGAGTTCTGCGCCGCCAATCCTGGCCGTCGTTTTCCCGTCGCCGTCGCGATTGGTGCCGATCCGGCGACCACACTGGCCGCTGTTTCGCCGGTGCCCGATACCATTTCGGAATATCAGTTCGCCGGTCTGTTGCGTAATGTGAAGACCAACGTCGCCTGCTGCTTGTCGCACGACCTGCTGGTGCCCGCGACAGCAGAAATCGTTCTTGAGGGCTTCGTCGAACCAGACAAGACCCATGCCGAGGGACCGTTTGGCGATCACACCGGGTATTACAACTCGGTCGAACACTTCCCTGTTTTCACCGTTGAAAAAATCACCCACCGTCGCAATCCAGTCTACCAGGCGACCTACATGGGCAAACCACCGTTCGATGAGCCATCGGTGCTCGCAAAGTCGCTTAACGAATTGTTCATTCCGTTGCTACAGGAACAGTTTCCGGAGATCGTCGACTTTTACCTGCCGCCCGCCGCTTGCTCGTATCGAGTCGCGGTTGTCAGTATCCGCAAAGCGTATCGGGGTCACGCGCAGCGCATCATGATGGGCATATGGTCGTACTTGCGTCAGTTCACGTACACAAAGATGGTTATCGTGACTGACGATGACGTAGACATTCGATCATGGGACGAGGTCTTGTGGGCCATTTCGACGCGCATGGATCCGGCGCGCGATACGACTATACTGGACAACACGCCGGTCGATTATCTGGACTTCGCCAGTCGCAGCTCCGGCCTCGGATCGAAAATCGGGCTTGACGCTACTAACAAATGGCGCGGTGAAACAGATCGCGAATGGGGACGACCAATACGTATGTCCGAAGATGTAGAAAAGCGTCTGGATGACATATGGAACTCACTGGACATCAAGAATGATTGAATCAACGGCCACTAAGACAAGCCCTGAGCTGCCCAGGTTGTTACAGGCACCACTCCGGATATTGCCCCGGGCGTTGAAGACAGCGCCGCTGCAGAAATTTCTGAATACTGTATTTGCAGAGCAGCTTGCCGATGACGAACTGGATTTTCTCGAGGAGCGCCGCATAACGGTCGCCGTCAGTGACGCGCACCTTGAATTCTCGCTTACGGTAATGGAGAACCAGCTGATTGCAGGTCCTGCCCTTCCCGATCCCGAGCTACGCATCCAGAGTACGATCTATTCACTCATGCAGCTCGCCGCTGGCACCGAAGACTCAGACACATTGTTCTTTCGTCGTCACCTGAAAATGACCGGCGATACGGAGCTTGGCTTGTTCATCAAGAATTTTCTCGAGGGTATAAGCATCGAGTCGCTGCCACTGCAGCCGGCGCTTGGAATGGGGCTCAGTTTCGGCTTGCGGGTCGCTGATACTACGACGCGGCTGCGTGAAAAACTGCCGTTCGCTCGTACTCGTAGAGACCGTTAATCGTCATCTCCTGATGATGCTTCCACGCGCGATGCGAACCGGGGTAATCGATGCGATAGTGAGCACCACGGCTCTCTTCGCGTCGCAAAGCAGCCAGCGTCACGAGTCGTGCGACGAGCACGACGTTGCGGACTTCTGAGCAACGCACGAATGCCTCGTGCGTCTCAACATCAGCTAACGGCCGCCTGGTCTGGTGAAATTTCAAATCGATATCGGCAAGCATTGAGAGTGCCGTGTCCAAACCATGCGCAGAGCGGGAAATTCCGACGAGTTCTGACATGGACCGTCTTACTGTATCCAGTGTGACATCGAGCTCGGCCAAACCCGGCGCTGATATGACGGGTGGCAATAGAGGTTTACGGCGAGCCGCTGGCCTTTTGCGGACACTTTGACCGCACACATCCTCAGCGACTTTTTGGGCGTAAACGAGACCCTCAAGCAGAGAGTTGCTGGCCAGGCGATTGGCACCGTGAATTCCCGTTGATGCGACCTCACCGCAGGCCCAAAGACCATTCACCGAAGTACGTCCATTTCGGTCAACCAGCACGCCACCCATGTGATAGTGGGCAGCCGGCACCACTGGCAACGGCTGCATTGCCGGGTCAAAGCCAGCTTCACTTGCCACATCCATGGCCTGCGGAAAAAGCGCCGCCTGGCCATTCGCAAAAACGGGCCGCAAATCCAAAAAGACGTCCTGCCCGGACGCTGTCCGGCGCTGAATTGCACGTGCGACAACATCACGGGGCGCTAGTTCGGCATCCGGGTGTTCGTCCGCCATGAAGCGATGCCCGGTTTCATCCAGTAGCAAAGCACCCGCACCGCGCAATGCCTCAGTTAACAACGGTAGTCGTGCGCCCTCTCCCGCGACGGCCAGCGCTGTGGGATGAAACTGCATGAATTCCAGGTCCCTAAGTTTCGCACCGGCACGTGCAGCTATCGCCAGGCCATCCCCGGTTGACTCTGCTGGATTGGTTGTTTGCCACCAGAGCATTCCGATGCCGCCCGTTGCAAGAACAACCAGCGATGACTGGCGAAAAACCCAGCCATGATCTGAGTCGACTGTAATCAGCCCGTCGACCTGGCCCTCATTAACTACAAGGTCGTATCCGAAAGTGTTTTCGAGAACTTCGATTGACGGTGTCGCGTAAACCATTTTGGTCAACGCCGAGATCAGTACTTCACCGGTAGAATCGCCGCCCGCATGCACCACCCGTGCACACGTATGCGCAGCCTCTCGCGCGAGTTCCAGTGTTCCGTCCGGTGCGCGATCGAATGGCACCCCTTTTCGAACCAGCGTGTGCAAACTTTCAATACCGTCCTCCGCCAGTTCCAGCGCTCTTTCCGGGTCACTAAGCCCGGCACCGGCCTGCAATGTGTCGCTTGCGTGACTTGACGGTGAATCATCAGGTCCGATCGCAGCAGCGATACCACCCTTTGCCAGGTTTGATGACCCACTCGCCAGGCCGTTGGTTTTCGTGATCAACGTGACCCGCCTGGGGGCAAATGCCAGGGCACAAATCAAACCCGCGACACCGGAGCCGACAACAATAATATTGTCAGTCCGCAACGCCATGTTCGCTTGATTATTCATAACGAGTACTAGCGACCAATAGCAAGCATCCTCTCAACGGCCGCGCGGGCCTTATCCGCAACCACCGGATCAATCTCAACGGCAGGTTTGAGCGTCTCCAGCGATTCCTGAATGTTCGCCAGCGTGATGCGTTTCATGTGTGGGCACAGATTGCATGGGCGAATGAACTCGACATCATGAATATCCGCCGCGATGTTGTCGCTCATCGAACACTCGGTGACCAACAGGACCTTTGCCGGCCTGTTGCTCGTCACATAGTCCTGCATTTGCGCCGTTGAGCCGACGAAGTCCGCTTCACCCAGCACGTCGGGTGGGCATTCCGGATGCGCGACAATACTTAAGCCCTCGTGGCTGCCACGAAAGTCTCTTAATTCCTGTGCGGTGAAGCGTTCATGAACCTCGCAATGACCCTGCCACGGAATAATCTCTACGTCGGTCTGCTCTCTGACATAAGACGCAAGATATTCATCTGGAATAAATATGACCTGTTCCGTACCTAGTGACTCAACTACTTTGACCGCGTTGCCAGAGGTACAACAGATATCAGACTCGGCTTTGACTTCTGCCGATGTATTCACGTAGGTGACGACAGGAACACCCGGGTGCTGCCTGCGAAGTTCCCGGACATCTGCAGCTGTGATTGATTCCGCCAACGAGCACCCTGCTCGTTGATCAGGAATCAAAACGGTCTTGTCCGGATTCAATAATTTCGCGGTTTCAGCCATGAAGTGAACGCCGGCCAGCACAATGACATCGGCATCCGTCTCACCGGCTCTTCGAGCAAGCGCCAAAGAGTCGCCAGTGATATCGGCAACGCAATGAAAAATCTCGGGTGTTTGATAATTGTGCGCAAGAATAACGGCGTTGCGCTGCTTCTTGAGATCGTTAATTGCCGCTACATACGGTGCATGAACTGGCCATTCAATGTCCGGAATGACTGTTTTGACACGCTCGTAAAGTGGCGCCACTTTCGCCAGATCGGCGGCATAACGGGGATTGATTGCCATGCTGATACCTGCTGTCGGGGTTTTTATATGCTCTCATCGAGCATATTGCTTATACTCACAAAGAGCATATAGTATGTCAAGCTGAATTTAGCCTTACCTGCCCGCCGGAACTCCGAATATGACCAAAGAGTCGAATGCTGCAGTCATCAACCTGACGGGGGTAATCGTCGCGGTGACAGACGAAGTACCCCGAATACTGGTAGTCGATCATCAAGACGAGTGCATGCTGCCAAACGGCCAATTCGATCCCGCGAATCACGCCAGTCTGGAAGAAGGATTCCGCGAACTTATCGAGGCACAGGCAGGCCTCGACCTTTATTACATCGAGCAGCTCTATACGTTCGGCAATCGCTATCGGGACCCGTCTGAAATAGGGGGTGGCCCCAGAGTCATATCGATTGCCTATATTGCGCTAACTCATGAGAGTCCTGTTGACGCAGAACACATCCGCTGGGCCGACTGGTACCGCTGCCTGCCCTGGGAAGACTGGCGTGATGGTCGTCCGGCGATCATCAAAGACATTATTCTGCCAGGACTGGAGCATTGGGCACAGCGAGCTCAAAACCCACGTCGCAAGAATCGACGGGAGAGAATAAATGTGACTTTCGGCAACGACAATGACATTGAGATGGATGCGGTCTTGTCGCTAGAGCGCTTTGAGTTACTTTACGAGGCCGGCGTCGTAATGGAAGCACAGAGAGATGACTCCGTTATTTCAGGAGCATCCCGCAACGATATCGGTGCCGGCCAAAGTGGGGAAATGGGCGTAGCAATGGCCTCTGATCATCGCCGTATTCTGGCGACCGCCCTGGGACGACTGCGCGGCAAACTCGCTTATCGACCCGTCGTCTTCGAACTGTTGCCGGGTGAGTTCACGCTTCTGCAATTGCAGCGTGTTGCTGAAGCACTGAGCGGTGCGAAGATTCACAAGCAGAACTTCAGGCGCCTCGTTGCCAACGCAGATCTGGTTGAACCCGTCGGCCGAACGACCGCAGTGAGTCGCGGTCGGCCAGCAGAATTATTCAGATTTCGCCGGGAAGTATTGGGTGAACGACTCACCGTTGGTCTGTCGCGACCCATCATGCGTATAGGGAATACCTGACCGCGCAGACTCCAGCCAATTCGCCGTATTACTACGTATTGGCAAGTCCGGTTCCGGACTCTTATTGTGATCCTGTACGGCCACTTACTGTTCTTGCAACAGCGAGGGATGAAATGCCACTTCTAAAGTAATTTCTTCCGGAGGTGATCAAATGTCCACTCGAACCTGGGCCGAACCCTATAAAATCAAAGCCGTCGAACTCATCAAAATGACGACTCCCGAGCAGCGCGAGACGGCCATTCGCGAGGCTGGCTACAACACTTTCTTACTGAGATCTGAAGACGTCTATATCGACTTGCTCACCGACTCGGGTGTTGGCGCGATGAGTGACCGCCAGTGGGCGGGACTAATGGCCGGTGATGAGGCTTACGCAGGCAGCCGAAACTTCTACCACCTGCAAAGCACGGTCGAGCGTTACTACTCTTACAAATACACCGTACCCACTCACCAGGGCCGGGGTGCTGAGCACATACTGAGTAAGATCCTGATATCGGACGGTGATTTTATTCCCGGCAATATGTACTTCACGACCACGCGGCTGCACCAGGAACTGGCTGGCGGCACTTTTGTTGACGTAATTATCAATGAAGCCCACGACCCGTTATCCGAGCACCCGTTTAAGGGCAACGTCGATATCGAAAAACTCGATGCACTCGTCGCCGAGGTTGGCGCTGATCGCATTCCATATATATGTGTGGCTACTTGCGTCAACATGGCGGGCGGACAACCGCTCTCTCTTGCCAACCTTCGCGAGGTCCGCGCCTGGTGTGATCGCAATGATGCCCTGTTAGTCCATGACATGACCCGCGTCGCCGAAAACGCACACTTCATCCAGAAGCGCGAAGAAGGCTATCGCGACAAACTCATCCAGGACATCGTTTACGAAATTTGCTCCCTTACTGATGTCGCCACGATGTCAGCGAAGAAGGACGCGATGGTCAATATCGGCGGCTTTCTGGCCATGAACGATGCCGCGCTTTACGAAAAGGCCTGTGGCCTGGTCGTTGTTTACGAAGGCTTGCATACCTACGGCGGCATGGCTGGCCGGGATATGGAGGCCCTTGCGATTGGTATTACCGAAAGTGTTGATGACGACCATATCCACGCTCGAGTTGGTCAGGTTGAATACCTTGGCGAGCAACTGGAAAAAGCGGGTATACCCATCGTAAAACCCATTGGCGGGCATGCTGTATTCCTCGATGCGCGCCGCATATTGCCGCACATTCCGCAGGAACAGTTTCCTGCGCAGGCACTCGCTGCGGCGCTCTACGTGGAGTCGGGTATTCGTTCCATGGAACGCGGTGTAGTGTCCGCAGGACGAGACAAGGTCAGCGGTGAAAATATATTGCCAAGACTCGAACTCGTGCGCCTGACGATTCCGCGCCGCGTCTATACCCAGGCGCACATGGATGTCACCGCAGACAGCGTTATTCGCGTAATGGAAAATGCAGAGCTAATTCGGGGTCTTAGGTTTGTCTACGAACCCGAAGTGCTGCGTTTTTTCCAGGCGACGTTCGAACCGGTGCCAAGGGCCTCAAACGGCTAAATTCCTAAAGAAAATGTCGATCTGACCGATATCTACACTATGTATTTCTATACGGTGGCAGGTACCGGGCTGTGTTGCGACTTTTCAAAAAAACTCTGGCGGCAAATACCCGCGGTGGCGTGACCCTGGACGATTCCTGGGTTGGTATGGCCCGGGTGAAGCGGCTCAAAGACGGCGAACTGAGCCTGGCCGCCTGCGCCTTTGGTCTGGCGGAAAAAGGCGGCAACTGGTCCGACCGCATAAGTTCCTGCATCGGAACCGACACTGCTCAACCAACCGCTGTTTCCACCGTACTTCGCCCTGATGCTTACCGGTTGCAGTATGTCGAGACTCCGAATGTCCCGGCCGATGAAATGCTCGCCGCCGTGCGCTGGCGCATCAAGGACATGATCGACTATCCGCTGGACGAGGCAGTTATTGAACTCTTCGAGATGCCGCTGCATTCCAGAGCTGGCAGCAAACCCAGCGCGTACGCCGTCGTCAGCCAACGTTCCGAAATTCTGGATCAGATTGAGCGCATGGACAATGCCGGGCTCAGCATGGACGTAATCGATATTCCGGAATTATGCATGCGCAATATTGCGATGTTGTTACCGCAGGACAAAGACGGCGTTGCGCTTTTGTACCTGGCGGAGAATTGCGGCTACCTGACCATCACGCGCAAGGGTCTACTGCATCTGGTGCGACGCATCGAGACCGGAAGGCACTTGCTGGCGGAAGCTGCGGATGATGAGTTCCTGTTGCAGGAACGCGTCGCCGGTATCTCACTTGAAGTGCAGCGCTCGCTCGACTATTTCGAGAGTAACTATGACTTCCAACCTATCGCGGAACTCGTTATTTGTCGAGGTGCCGGCGTAGAAGAGCTGCCCGCAGCACTGGCCGAACACCTTGGTCTGGTCGTGAGCCAGATTCAGCTGGGTGATCTGTTTCACCTGGAGAATGAGATCTCGTCCGAAGCAGAAGGTCATTGTCTGCTGGCTATTGGCGCTGCCCTGCGTGTCGACGAAGCTGCCGCTGGAGTGCCATCGGTATGACCCAGCAAATCAACCTCTACCAGGCTCAGTTCCTTCCACAGGCGTACCAGTTCTCGCCGTCGTTCATGATTCGGGCAGCAGGCATCACATTGCTCGCGATGGTGGTTATCTACGGATTCGCCTGGCAACGCGTCGCAAGCGCCGAAAAAGAATTGCAGCTCGTAACGCTCCAGGAAACGGCTGCTATCGAGCGGCTGGAGAATCTCAAGCCGCTGATCACTTCGGTGACTGGTGAACGCAGCTGGTCCGAGCAACTTGACGATGCGTTGAATAGCCTGCAGGAACGCCAGGCCGTTCTGAGCCTTGTACAAGGTGCGACTGTCGATGAAACGCAGGGATTCTCACGCCACCTGCGGGCACTGGCACGTCAGGATGTCGAGGGTATTTGGTTGACCCACATTGTGTTATCCGCCATGGGCGATAAGACCCGACTGGAAGGCCGCGCGTTACGTGCGGAGCTGATTCCGCCGTATGTGCAGGATTTAACCGAGGACCCACCATTTGCTACGCAGCGTTTTAATCGCTTTCGCATCGATACACCGCTCGACGAAAGCGAACAGGCATTGGAGTTTTCAATGGATACCGAGGTGCTGCTTACCGCCTCTACAGGATATACGCAGTGAACCCGCTTACCAGAATCAATGAAGAGCTGGCGCCCATCCTGGCGAAGATCTCCGGTCTGACGGCTCGCGAGCGACTGCTTGTCGTCATCACCTTTCTCACCGCGATATCGATGCTGTGGCTCTCGCTATTTATTACGCCTTTGTCTATTCGGGCCGACCAGAGCCGTGCTGAACTCACAGCGCTTAACGACCGAATCCTGGCAACAAACGCAAGCCTGCAAGATCAGATACTGCAACTTGCCGGTGAAAGCGGACGAGACCGGGCACGTATCGCAGTACTTCAAAAACGCATCGAGGAAGTCAATACGACGCTCGGCGATTACCTTGTGGAACTGATCGACCCGGCGGAAATGGCCGAGGTGCTGGAAGGCGTTCTGCGCGAGCAGTCCAATATCAGCATAGTCAGTATCAGTAACACGACGCCCGAGCTGATCTCGGCCAGCGACGCCGAAAACGCAACGGTCCTGTACAGACATGGTCTGCAAATTGAAGTTGAGGGTACTTATGCAGCCTGCCTGCAGTATCTCGAAGCGATCGAGACCTTGCCCTGGCGACTGTACTGGCAAGTACTGGACCTTGAGGTCATCGAATACCCCCGCAATAGAATTCGTATTGAGGTCAGCACACTGAGCCTCAATGAGGAGTGGATCGGTGCCTAGTCGCAACGTAATCAGTTTATTCATTGGACTGCTGTTACTCAGTATTTCAGCTCCTGTCGTCGCTGACGAAGTCTTGCGGGACCCTACCCGGCCCTACGCAGCGCGCACGGCACGATCGCTTGGCACACCCGAATTCACTGTCAATGCCATCTTCTCCTCCGCTGAGCGGGCAGTGGCCATTGTGAACGGACAACGCGTCACAGTTGGCGAGCGAGTTGATGGCGCCACCGTTGTTTCTATCGAGAAAAACCAGCTGGTACTTACGATTGGTGGCAAGAGCATCACTGCAAAACTGACTTATGGAACGCCGTGACAATGACGATTATCGGAGCGAACAACTCATGTTGAAAAATATTCCACTCGTGTGTGCGACTGTGGTCTTTCTTTGCGGTTGCAACGCAATATTACCGGCCAACGAATCAGCACCAGCCAGGAGTGATGCAACGCAGGCCGCCATTGAAGCCGCGCTCGGGGAAGTCGCCGCAGTTCCACAACCGGTTCAGGCAGTCACCGTTCCTGACAATCTGCCTGCCGACAGAGTCCCGACTCGAGCAGCCGAACATCGGTTCGATGTTAATAGCGAGGCAACTCCTGCACGGGCTTTCTTCATGGCGCTGGTCGACAAGACACCGCACAACATCATTGTTCACCCGGATGTTCGCGGCCAGATCTCACTGATGCTGAAAAGAGTCACCGTTGTGGAAGTACTTGATGTCGTCAGTGAAGTTTACGGCTACGTGTATAGACGGACGGCAGCCGGCTACGCAATTTTTCCGGCCACACTGCAAAGTCGCATTTTCCAGATCGACTATCTGAACTTGCAACGCTCCGGTGTATCACGGACACGAGTGAGTTCTGGTCAGGTCAGTGAAGGGGCTCGCAGCAACCAGGGAGGCGGCGCTTACGGTGGCGGTGGCACCGCGATGCCCAATGTTGGTAGTGCAGAAGATCCGCAACAGGTCAGCGGCTCGCGCATCGAGACAAATTACGAAGCTGACTTCTGGTCTGAGCTGAGAACGACACTTGAGTTGATGGTCGGTGATGCTCCGGGCCACAAAGTCATTGTCAACTCGCAGACCGGCGTCATCGTCGTTCGTGCATTGCCGGACAAATTGCGAACCGTCGGCGAATACCTGGCAGCCACCCAGGAAATTGCGCAACGCCAGGTTGTTATCGAAGCGAAGATCATTGAGGTGCAACTGAACGATGCGTTTCGAGCAGGCATCAATTGGGTCGCAGTTGCACAGAACAGCGGTGGCGACACATACACCTTTGGACAACTCGCACCACCGCCGGGCTTCAATGGCGATCCGGCTGATCTCGGCGGAGGGTCAAGCAGGCTTGAACCCGGCAACCCAACTTCGGGCTTCGACCTGACCACACTGGGTGGCGCGTTTACCATGGCCTTCGATATCGGCGACTTCAGTTCGTTTATGGAGTTGCTGGCTGTACAGGGAGATACCCGTGTCCTTTCGAGCCCCCGCGTATCCACGCTGAACAATCAGAAGGCGGTGATCAAGGCCGGCACCGATGAATTTTTTGTCACCGACATCGCCAGCAATACGGTGACGGGTACATCTTCCAGCACCTCACGCAATGTGCAGCTAACCCCCTTCTTCTCAGGTATTGCGCTCGATGTTACGCCACAGATCAGCGCCCGTGGCGACGTTACGCTGCACATTCATCCCACTGTCAGCGAAGTAACCGATCAGATCAAAAACCTGACCGTTTCGGGCGAGACTGACACATTGCCACTTGCCGTCAGCGAAATAAGGGAATCAGACAGCATCGTCAGAGCCCGCAGCGGGCAGATCATCGTTATCGGTGGGCTGATGCGCAACTCGAGCAGTGAGGAGGACTACTCGACTCCGATGCTCAGCAAGATTCCTGGTCTAGGTCGATTGTTCAGGAGCAAGCGCACGACTGATCGAAAAACGGAACTGGTTATTCTGCTTAAACCCATCGTTGTCGACAACGACGCCGTATGGACCACGCTCGCAGGTGACGCATTGCATCGAATTCAGCAAACCACAGCGCAGTAAGCACAGGCTCTGACGATGAACAGCACAACGGCCAATGTCTCGAACCTGAAACTCCGCAAGAAATTGCGCCTGGGTGAGGTGCTGCTCGAGGCCGGAGCGATTAGCCCGGACCAACTGGAACAGGCTCTGGCGCTTCAGAAAACCAGCGGCCACAAACTGGGCCGGGCCCTGACAGAGGTCGGTGCAATTGGCGAAAAGGAACTCCACCAGTTTTTGGCGAAGAAACTGGATATCGATTATCTGGACCTCACCAATATCAAGCTGAACCTCGACTACGTCATGTTACTTGACGAAGTACAGGCAAGGCGACTGCGCACAATCGTTTTGAAACCAGACCATGGAGGACTGCTGGTCGGCATGGCCGACCCTACCGACATATTTGCTTTTGACGAAGTCAGCCGCCTGCTTAAGAAGCCCGTCACCGTCGCATTAGTCAATGAATCAGAACTACTGCGAACCCTGGACATCGTGTACCGACGTACCGACGAAATCAGTGCGTTCGCCGCCGAAGTAATTGAAGAACTCGACGAATCCCGAATCGATATCGAAAAGCTTTCTGCCGATGAAGATACACCCGAGGCGCCGGTAACCAAGTTACTGCAATCAATGTTCACAGACGCCGCGCAGGTAAATGCGTCCGATATTCATATTGAGCCCGACGAATTCGTACTCAGGATTCGTCAGCGGGTAGACGGTGTATTGCAGGAGCAGGTAATTGAAGGCCGCGGCGTTGCAGGGGCCCTGGTAACTCGCTTGAAGCTGATGAGCGGGCTCGATATTTCCGAAAAACGCCTGCCGCAAGATGGTCGTTTCTCGATCCAGTTGCGTGATACGACTTTGGATATTCGTGTGTCCACTCTGCCAATTCAACATGGCGAAGCCGTAGTAATGCGGCTACTCGACCACTCGGCGAATCTCCTGAGCCTGGAAAAACTCGGCATGCCAGAGACTGTTCTGAAACCCTTCCACCGCATGTTGGAGCGTACCGGCGGCATGATCCTGGTAACCGGGCCAACCGGCAGCGGCAAGACGACAACTCTTTATTCAGCTTTGAACCACGTCAATCGACCTGAGACCAAAATTATTACGGTCGAAGACCCTGTCGAGTATCGGCTTGAGCGTATCAACCAGGTGCAGGTTCATCCTCGCATAGGTCTGGACTTCGGACGCGTACTCAGAACGGCCCTGCGGCAGGACCCGGACATCATCCTGGTCGGCGAGATGCGTGACCGCGAGACAGTGGATATCGGCTTGCGCGCTGCAATGACCGGTCACCTGGTGTTCTCGACGCTGCACACAACCAGTGCAGTCGGCACAGCAAGTCGTCTGCTGGACATGGGTGCACCCGGTTATCTGATCGCCGCTGCCCTGCAAGGGATAGTTGCACAAAGACTCGTGCGCCGTGTCTGTGAAAGTTGCGCTGAGCCTGTCGAACTCAATGCGGCACAGAAAGCCTGGCTACAAAACCAACCAGTATCCCTGCCGACAAAGGGAGTTCAATTCATGCATGGACGCGGCTGCAACTACTGCCATCTGACCGGCTATCGCGGTCGTATCGGTGTTTACGAATTGATCGAAATGGATAGCAAACTCACGGAGGCCTTGCGGAACGAGGACCTGGACGCCTTTATCTCGCTGGCGACCAGGAAAGACAACTTTGTCTCGTTGGCCAGTTGCGCACTGGACTACGCCATCAAGGGAATTACGTCCGTAGAAGAGGTAATTCGGGTAACCGGTGGCCTTGATGACACTGAGACGCACAACGACGAAGTCAGCGAGGTCAACGATGGCTGAATTCGCTTACAAAGGTCGATCGCCGAGCGGCGACATGGTCAGCGGCAAATTATTCGGCACTTCCGTGGACGCCATTGCCGGTCGACTTGTATCGCTGGGCATTACACCGGTCGAGATCAAGGATGCCACACACTCCACCGAATTGACCGTCGCAGATATCTGGAGACGCCTGGGTGGAGGACAACCAGGCAGTAAAGACCTGGTCCTGTTCTGTCGCCAGATGCACACGATCACACGTACTGGTCTGCCCTTGTTGCGTGGCCTTACCGGGCTCATGCAAACCACCCATAACGAGATTCTGAAGGACGCACTTATTGACATCATTGCCGGCCTTGAATCCGGTCGTGCGCTTGCCAATACGTTCTCGGCCCATCCGAAAATATTTTCTCGGCTGTTTGTGAGTCTCGTCGAGATTGGTGAGGCTACTGGCACGCTGGATGTCGCGTTTCAGCGTTTATATGAATACCTCAGCATGGACCAGGATGTGCGTGATCGAGTCAAGTCCGCTGTCCGTTACCCCATCATGGTGCTCATCGCTGTCGCAATCGCTCTGGGCATTATTACCGTTTTCGTTATCCCGAATTTTGGTCCTATATTTCGCGCCCTCGGCGATAATATTCCGTTACCGACAAAAATTATCCTCGGCGTCTCGAACTTCGTTGTAAATTCCTGGATGTTGATGCTCGGTGCGGCCATCGCGGTTTATGCCGGAATTTCCAGCTACATAAAAACTGAGGCGGGTCGTCTCAACTGGGACCGATTGAAACTCAAGGTACCGGTTACCGGCGTCATCGTGCGCAACGCCGCACTGTCACGAATTTCCCGGTCGCTGGCGGTATCACTGGATGCGGGCTTGCCGATCAATGAAACCCTGAACACGGTGTCGGACTCGATCGGCAATACGTGGCTGGGTGGCAGAATGTCAGCGCTCGGTGAAGGTATAGAGCGTGGCGCATCCCTTTCATCAACAGCAGCAGCAACCGGCCTGTTTACGCCGCTGATATTGCAGATGATCGCCCTGGGCGAGGAAACCGGTGCGCTGCCGGAGCTCATGAACGAGGTTTCCGATTATTACAAACGTGAAGTGGACTACGACCTTGAGAATCTCAGTGCCGCGCTGGAACCAATCCTCATTGTGTCCGTTGGCGCGATAGTACTGATCCTCGCACTCGGCGTATTTCTGCCTATGTGGGACATGGTCGCACGGGCGAAGGCGGGCTGAAAATGAATCGTTCACACACATCGGGCAGGAAAATGGCGCGAGGGTTCTCAATGCTGGAGCTCGTCATCGTCATCGCAATTATCGGAATTCTTGTTGCCGTCGCCGCAAATCGCTTGCTGCCGTATATCGACGAAGCAGAACGCATTTCCGTGCTGCGAGTGGAAGGAGAGCTGCGCAGCAGCCTGGTTATGGAAGCGGCACGACGTATCGTTCGCGGCCACTCGACCAGCATCGCCGAACTCGAAGGCAGCAATCCCGTAACGCTTTTGCTGGAGCCGCCAGAAAATTACCTCGGCGAACTGAGCATTGGAGAGAGTGAAGAAGTTCCTACGCGGCATTGGTATTTCGACCGGCACAGCGAACTCCTCATTTATCGTCCTGGCATCCCCTATGGTCTTCGCACTCCCGACACAATCGTAGACACCCCGGCATTCGCGGTGCATATCGAGTTTGCGGATCGAGATGGCAGTGGCAGCTTCGATGCAACTCGCGATGAATTGTATGGCGTCAGGCTAGTGCGGGTCGCCGGCACGCGCTGGCTTTCAGGAATGATGTAAGCAGGTTTGATCAACAAATTTTTAACTGTAGAAAAGGAAAGGAAGTAGCTATGAAAACGAAACGGCAAAGTGGTTTTACATTGATCGAGTTAGTGGTGGTCATCGCCCTGCTCGGCATATTGGCAGCGTTCGCGATACCGCGATTCGCATCTCTTGAACGTGAGGCACGCTCCGCAACCGTACAGGGCCTTTCAGGCAGTGTTCGCAGTGCTGCAGCGATGGCGCATGGTTTGTTTCTTGCCACGGGTGTTGCACCCGTCGTTATGGAAGGCAATAGCATTGTCATCACAAATGGATACCCGGATGCCAGCGCTATCGTCAATACCCTGGCTGATTCGACCGGCTTTTCGGTTACGACGAATGCTGGTGGCGATACCACGACGTTCGTAAAGACCGGTGCCGGTGGTTTATGCCAAGCGGTGTACGTAGAGGCGCTTGTTAACAATCCGCCGTCGGTAACCGTCACCACCTCCGGGTGCTGATGTGTGCGGCACAGACCGGGCTACGGGGACTTTGCCCTGGGCCCGGTAGTGCGCTGGAGAAAGACACATGAATGATTTAGTCGAAAATCGAAGATCGAAGCAACGTGGGTTCACCTTGATCGAACTCGTCGTCGTTATCGCATTGCTCGGAATCCTGGCGGCATTCGCAATACCCCGCTTCGCCGGACTCGAACATGAGGCGCGCAGCGCAACCGTGCTCGGCGTCTCGGGCAGTATTCGCAGCGCGGCGACACTTGCGCACAGCCTGTGGCTGTCGCAGTCGATCAACCCGGTGACCATGGAAGGCAATGTCATCGACCTGACAGAGGGTTATCCGGATGCATCGGATATCGCTGCAACAATGGCTGATCTGACCGGCTTCACGGTTGCGGTTAATGGCGCCGCCGATCAGGCGGTTTTCAGCAAGGTCGGTCCCAGTGCCAACTGCGAGATAGTTTACAACGACGCACTCGTCGGCAGCGCACCGGCAATCGCTGTGGACGTCAGCGGGTGTTGAAGTATGGAACTAACCAGTTCGCAAACATCGTTTCGAAACGTCGGGCATCGGAGCCGGGAACGCGGCTATACGATCGTTGAACTCGTTCTGGTCATCGTAATCGTTGCCATACTCGGCAGTGTTGCCGGACCCCGTTTCTTCGACAACGTGGCATTTGACGAACGCGCGTACTCCGACGAGTTAGCTGTCTCGATACGCTATGCGCAAAAGGTCGCAGTCGCCAGCGGTTGCCGCGTCCGAGTCACTATAGCGGCGGACGGCTACTCGCTGTCACAACAGTCTTCGCAAGCCGGACACTGCAATCCGGCTGATGCCAGTTTTCCGGTTGCCGTCCTCTTATCCAGCGGAGAGATAATGAGCGGGTCGGCACCTGCAGGCATAGTCACGGCTCCGGCAATCGTCATCATTTATGACGCACTCGGCCGAACCAATCTCGCCTCCAACCAGACTCTCATGATCGGTACACGATCTTTAGCCGTCCAGGCCGAGAGTGGGCTGGTGCAGACACCATGATGCGAGCACCCAAGTACTCGTGTGGCGTGACGCTGATCGAACTGTTGGTGTCCATCGTCATTGTGTCTATCGCATCATCCACCATTCTGGGTGTCCTCGCGATGACCACGGCGGGCAGTGCGGACCCCATGATCCGGCACCAGGCCGCTGCTATCGCGGAAGCGTATCTGGAGGAGATACTACTAAAACCAATCATGGATCCGGACGGTGTCGACGGTGAGTCAGTTCGCGCAAATTTCGATGACCTGGACGATTACAACGGCCTCGCGGATACGGCAGCTCGTGACCAGTTTGGCAACCTGATCGCGGGGCTCGATGCATACAGCGTTGCGGTCAGTGTAAATGCCTCCTCCGCTCTGCCCTCAGTGCCGCTCGCCGATGCGATCCGCGTTGACGTCACGGTTTCGCGAGGCGCAGATATCGACTTCACATTGAGCGGCTACCGGACGAGGTTCTGACATGACGAAGAACCGCAGCCAGGGATTCACGCTCATTGAACTTGTCATTACACTGACATTGAGCACCATTGTCGTGTCTTTCATGGCCATCTTCATTTCCGGACCGGTGCGCTCATACACCGACATGGCACGGCGTGCAGAGCTTGTCGATCTGGCTGAAAATTCGCTGCGCCGTATCGCGAGAGACATACGCCGGGCATTACCAAACAGTATTCGTATACGGACGTCGGGCTCTGTAACCGCACTGGAAATGTTGAACACATTGGATGGCGTTCGCTACCGCGATCGTCCACCGCCGGGTGACCCGTCCAAACGCCTGCAATTCGCCGCGTCGGATGACGCATTTAATAGTGTCGGAACTTTCAATGGTATTTCTCGGCCGTTCTCTTCCACTGAACACTTCCTTTCCATCTATAACGTCGGTGTTCCAGGCGCGAGTGCTTATGAACTGACTAATGTCATCACGCCACCTGGCACCCGGATAGATATTGATTCCGACACGATCGCGAACGAGGACAATATTCGGATATCACCGGCATTCCGGTTTGCTTTCAAGTCCCCTGGTAAACGCCTGTTCCTGATCGACACCGCGATAACGTATCTGTGTGACAGCACGACTGGAACATTGGTCCGCTACACGGGCTACAGCATTACGCCGGACCAGGCAGCCCGCGATAGCAATGGTGAACTGCTGGCGGCCGGGGCTTCCTCCACACTTATCGCGAACCGGGTAATAACGTGCGATACGGCTTATGCGCCCGGCACCTCCCAGCGCGCAGGACTGGTGACTTTAGCGATGTCAGTATCGGACACTGGCGAGTCGGTTTCGCTACTGCACCAGGTGCATGTGGACAACGTACCTTAGGTGATGGGCATGAACAGAAATCTACAAACCGGATTTTCTCTCGTCTCAGCACTTTTCCTGCTAATTGTGCTCGCCGCACTCGGCATTGTCGCGGTGCGCCTGATCGCCGTGCAGCAGCAAACAGTCGTGCTTGCCATGCAAAGTGCTCGTGCTTACTCTGCCGCGACCACCGGTGCCGAATGGTCGGCCTACCAGGCATTGGTTAACGGCAACTGCGGCAGTTCAACATTGACCTTGACCGAAGCCGGACTGGTCGGGTTTTCAGTGACGACCAACTGCAGCAGTTCGTCCCATACCGAGGGACCGAACACAGTGCAGGTCTATGTCATAGAGTCGTTCGCCTGGACGGGGAGCTACGGTACGCCGGACTACGTGTCCCGCCGTATTCGTAGCACGATAAGCGATGCGTCCTGACGCCCGCACTACCGGATGTTCCCTGCTACTCGCCGCAGGCCTGCTGCTCACGACGACGACTGCTAGTGCTGCAATGGTCTGCACTACAGAGACTGTCGGCAACGAGGATTTTCGCGGCATTTCGGGTGCGACGGATTCCCATGTGATTGCCGTCAGTAAGAAAGGCGACATTTTCCGCTTCGACGGTAGCAACTGGTCGTCAATGACCAGCCCGACCAACGAAGATCTGGACGATGTTGAGGTTGTCGATACCAACACGGCTTTCGCGGTCGGCGAAGACGGTGTGGTCCTGCAACTCTCCGGCAACGTCTGGACATCCATCGGTGGCTTCACCGGAGAGGATCTCAATGGTGTCTGGGCCGCGTCCGCAACTGAAGTGTACGTCGTCGGTAAAAAAGGCACGATCTATAGCTATGACGGTAGCACTTGGACCAACCAAAAGTCGGCCGCGGGGACTAACAACGATGAACTGGAAGATGCCTGGGGGGATGCGAATTCTTTTTACGCGTTGAGTAAGAAGGGTGAGCTTTACCGCTATGACCGGATAACCGGAACCTGGGATGCGAGGGATGACCTGTGCAGGAACGGTAGTGGTTTCGAAGACTTGTGGGGAGATTCTGCCGGCAATCTTTACCTGGTCAGAAAGAAGCAGGTTTATCGGCATAATGGTTCGAGTTGCTCGGTTGTGGCGACAGTCAGTGAGGATTTAAAGGGTATCTATGGCTCGTCGGCCAACGGACAAATATATGCCGGCGGCAAGGATGGAGCCGTTGCACACTTCGACGGACTGACCTGGAGTGAGTCACAGGCGGGTAACGAAGAAATAAAAGATGTCTGGGTATCGCCGGCCGGCAACGCCTATTACGCTGGCAAGAAAGATCAGATCACCATCTGCACCAATGACTTGCCGACGATTGTTGGCGATTGGCACCTCGACGACTGCACTTTGGGTTTCGCTGGCAGCACGGTGGTCGATTCGGGGCCGAACGGCCAGGACGGCATCACAGTCGGCGGCATGGTCGTGGAGAACGATGGTCAGCTCTGCAGCGCGGGCGGCTTCGACGGCACCAGCGGTTACGTGTCTGTCCCTGATTCCGCGACCCTGGATATTACCAGCGGCTTCAGTGTCGCGGTGTGGGTCCGCCACGATGGTGCGGCCCTCAAGAACTGGGAGGCTATTCTGGCCAAGGGCGATAGCGCATACCGGCTGCATTTGAATGGCGGCTGCAGTATTTCAGATACTTTGCCGGGCAATACTCGACACGGCTTCACGCTGGGGCTGAACGGTGGCTGCAGCGGCGCGGACCTGAACAGCAACGTCGTGCCAATAGCGGGTACCTGGTACCACGTGGCAGCGACCTATGATCGGTCGACAATTCGTATGTTTATCAATGGCAATCTTGTCAATTCCGCCTCCTACAGCGCAGCCATCAATAGCAATAATTTCGATCTCTACATAGGCAACAATTCGCAGCGAACGAGCCGCTTCTGGTCGGGTGATATCGACGAGCTGACGGTCTGGGACGGCGCCATTACTGCACAACAAGTCGTCACACATCGGGATGCCACGCGACCTTGTAGCGGTTGCAGCAGCGTCGTGTTAGCTATTAATCACGACAATTTCGGCATCAACTGTATGGACGAAAGCATACAGGTCAACATCATTGACAGCCTCGCGGGCACGCCCAGAATTGACTACGCTGAGGAAATTACACTCGACACCCAATCAGGATTCGGCAGTTGGAGTCTAGTCAGCGGTGGCGGTGTTCTGAATGATGCGACCGCAAATGATGGTGTCGCGACTTACGACTGGGCGATGGGTGAATCATCGGCGACCTTCGCACTGACCTATAAGGAGGGTCCGTCGAGTATTGATGTCGATGCCTACCAGAGCAGTGACACGAGCATCCGCGACAATGATGCTGAAGGATCAATTCTTTTCTCTGCAAACGGCTTTACTTTGACGGCCGCTGCCTTGTCCAATCCACCTCCAGCTACGATCGTGCCGTTTTCAGCGGCGCAAATTGCAGGCACCAATGTCGCATTGCACGTCGCTGCCTTTGGACAGACGCCCACCGATCCGAGCTGCGGCATCATTGAAACCTATACCGGAGCACAGAATCTCAAGTTCTGGTCGGACTACGTTAATCCGGGTTCCGGTTCCATCGCTGTATCCATAGACGGCGGCCTGATCGCTGGCTCGGAAATGGCTGCAGGAAACTCAGCGGTCACGTTTGCCAATGGCCAGGCGTTGGTAACGCTAAAATACAAGGACGTCGGGCAGATTCGTGTCAATGTGAAGGATGACAGCCTGGCGCATCCTGACCTGGCAAACGGAATTCGCGGTGCCACGTCTGCGTTCGATGTGCGACCCAGTCATTTTCGCCTGACGAACATAGAAAATAGCGCTGGCAGTCCAAACCCGGCTGCCGCGGATTCCAGCGGACTAATATTTGTCCCGGCTGGCGAGGTATTTTCGGTCACGGTATCAGCCCGTGATGCCGAAGACGACATCACCCCAAACTTCGGCCAGGAAAATATACCCGAAACGGTTTTGTTGACTGCAAATCTTGTGGCCCCCCTGGGTGGTGATAATCCACCCCTGGGATCGCCGACGGGATTCGGCGCTTTTGCAGCGGGACAGGCAACCGGGACCAGCTTCAACTGGCCCGAGGTCGGTATCATTACTCTCACACCGTCTATCGGAGATGGCAGCTATCTCGGTGCTGGTGATGTGACAGGCCTCGCATCGGGCAACGTCGGGAGATTTTCCGCCCACCACTTTAACAGCACGCAGAGTACACCTGCATTTACGACCGGATGTCCTGCCGGTTCATTCACCTACATCGGCGAGACGTTCAGTTATTCAAGCAGCCCGGTGATAACGCTTACAGCGAGGGCGCTTGCAGGTGAGATCACAGAAAACTACAGCGGTGGATTTTTCAAGTTAGACAATACAAGTCTCCCCGACCCTCTATACACCGCAACCCCGGCATCTCTGGATACCTCGGGACTACCGACCGGCTCGAGCGATCCCGGCATCGTCGATCTTGGCGCCGGCGTCGCGACACTGACGTTCTCCAGCGGCAGCGGCTTGTTCTTCTCTCGGGGTGCAGAAGAGTCACCGTTCGATGCGAATATTGAGCTCAGTATTGATGTTCTCGATGCCGATGGCGTGACGGCCGTGAGCAATCCGATTAGCTTCGGAAGTTCCGGCGGAATTATATTCGATTCAGGTGCAAATATGCGCTATGGGCGTATTGCGCTCAGAGGTGCACTGGGATCGGAACTCGTTAACCTGGCCGTGCCGATGCGGGCGGAATATTTCGTCGATGTCAACACCGGGTTTGTGAGCAATCCTGATGACTCCTGCAGCAGTGCCGTTAGTCTAAGCCTGAGTAATTTCGCGGGAAATCTGAGTCCCGGCGATACTTGCGTGCTGGACAGCGGCAGTCCCGGCATCAGCGGCGCAGGATGTCCCGCACCTGGCCCCGCCACACAGCGCTTTACAGCACCTCCGGCGCTGGGTGATTTCAACCTGTTCCTGCAGGCGCCAGGCGAAGGCAATGACGGCAGCGTCTCGGTGGATGCGAACGTACCGAGCTGGCTCAGGTTCGATTGGGACGCCAGCACTGCCGGGGACGAGAATCCATCAACGCGCGCGACCTTTGGAATCTACCGCGGTGGCGACCGGCAAATCTACCGCCGCGAGCTGTATTAGCCCTCAAGACAACTTTTCAATCGATCAATAGTTTATGTAATAACATAACTTGTTGTTATTTAGTTGCTTTTACAGATAGTTGATATTTTTTCTATATATTTATAGAATTCCTGAATCGCAATTTCAGGATCAATCAATTGCCCGGTACCGGCACACAAAAATACGAGCAACAACGACAGACAGCGATTCGTGCTGCTGCCAGCGTATTTGCGCAAAAAGGCTTCCACGGCGCCTGCACCAAAGACATTGCAGAACAGATGGGCATCAAGCAAGGCAGCCTGTATTACTACTTCAAATCAAAAGAAGAAGCCCTGAGTGAGGTTTGCCTTTATGGCATACAGGACTACGTCGAGCACATGGCGTCGATCGCCGACAGCGAGCAGTCCTTCGAGGCAAAGCTGATAGCAACTGTCACTTCTCACCTGAGCAGTTATCGCGAAAGAAATGAAGCGTTAAAAGTTTACAACGACGAGCGACTGTACCTGCCGAAGATTCGTCGTCGTCGGCTGAAGAAATTAGGTAGCGACTACCGGCAGCGGCTTGAAAGCATTTTTGAAAAAGGAAAAGAGAGCGGCGCAGTTCGGCAATCGGTTGATTGTCATTTTGCGGCGCAGGCTGTCATCGGTATGTGCAATGCATGGGGCGATCTGATCGTCCGTGATTCTGACCTCGACCTGTTCATGGTCATTCAGAAATGCACAGACCTGTTGATTAACGGATTCATAAAAAAAGACTTAACTAGGTAGGACATTGAAGTGGCAAATCAAAAAGCAACCAACGTAACCTGGCAGGACGGCGAAATTTCGCGTGAAGATCGATTCAGTATTCTCCGCCAGCGCGGCGCTACCATCTGGTTTACAGGATTATCCGGTAGTGGCAAAAGTACTATTGCCATTGCGCTGGAGCATGCCCTGTTCCAGATCGGCAAACTGTCCTACCGCCTGGACGGAGACAACGTGCGTCTCGGTATCAACAAGAATCTCGGTTTTTCCGAAGCCGATCGGAAAGAGAACATTCGTCGTATCGGCGAGGTCGCGAAACTGTTTGGCGATGCCGGCGTTCTCTCCTTGTCAAGCTTCATCAGCCCCTACAAAGCTGACCGGGACGAAGTGCGGCAACTGCATGATCAGGCTGGGCTCGACTTTATCGAAGTTTTTGTCGACTGTTCGCTCGCTGTGGCCGAAGAACGCGACCCCAAGGGTTTGTACAAGAAAGCACGTGCTGGCGAGATCAAGAACTTCACAGGTATTGACGACCCGTACCAAGCGCCGTCAAAACCTGAGATTCACCTGCACACCGATCGGATGACAGTCGAGGAAGAAGTCCAGATCGTGCTCGATCATCTGCAAGGAAACGGCCTCATCGTAAAGCAACCGTTTACTCGTACCGAAGATGACGTTGCCGCAGTAGCATCGTCATGATCAAGCCACATGGTGCGGACACCCTGAACCCATTGCTTATCACGGATGTTGCACAACGAGATCGGCTAATCGCCGAAGCAACTGCCCTGCCCTCGCTGCTATTGAGTTCAGCCGCTGCTGCAAATACCGTAATGCTCGGCGGCGGTTACTTCACGCCTCTCTGCGGCTTCATGAACGTCGCCGACGCGCTCAGCGTTGCGGAGAAAATGCATACGGTTGACGGACTGTTCTGGCCGGTGCCAGTGCTCAACCTGAGTAACGATATCAGCGGCATTCAAGGTGCGAGTCGAATAGCTCTGCGGGACCCGAACGTTGACGGCGAACCCGTCATCGCGATCATGGATGTTGATGCTATTGAAGAGTTTTCGGCGCAGCAAATAGAGACCATCACCGAGCAGGTTTACGGCACACTCGATTCGTCACACCCCGGTGTCGCCGTATTTCAGGCGCAAGGGAGACAGTGTGTTTCCGGGTCAATCCAGGTTCTGAATCTGAGTTATTTCGAAACCGAGTTCGCTGGCACTTTCCAGACCGCTGTCGAAATACGCGCTAATATTGCGGCACGCGGCTGGCAAAAGATCGTAGCGTTCCAGACCCGAAATCCAATGCACCTTGCGCACGAAGAATTGTGTCGCATAGCGATGGAGCGCCTGGGCGCCGACGGAATCGCCATCCACATGCTGCTGGGCAAATTAAAGGCTGGCGATATTCCGGCGCCTGTTCGTGATGCCTGCATTCGCAAAATGGTCGATTTGTATTTCCCTGAAAACTCTGTGCTTGTTTCGGGCTATGGCTTCGACATGTTGTTCGCCGGACCACGTGAAGCAGTGTTGCATGCCCTGTTCCGCCAGAACATGGGAGCAACCCATCTGATAGTAGGTCGGGACCACGCCGGCGTTGGCGATTTTTACGGCCCGTTTGATGCTCAGGACATATTCGACCAAATACCTGCCGGAGCACTTGATATCGAGATCTTTGCGGCCGACCACACGGCCTGGTCCAGGAAACTCAACAAAGTCGTCATGATGCGAGAAGCACCGGACCACGAAATGAGTGACTACGTAATACTGTCCGGTACCCGGGTTCGGGAAATGCTCGGTGAAGGAATCGCACTGCCACCGGAGGTAGCACGCCCGGAAGTCGCTCGAATCCTGATGGATCACTATCAGTCCGAGGCTGGCTAACTCCAATCCAGGGAAACTTGTAAGCATCTATTTAGTCCATAATCAGATGATGATTGTGGACTCTCTTTTCTTGATCGCGCTCTCAAACGCGACTTTAAACATCGAAATCCGGCAACCTGTTGACGAACACAAGGCAACGGAAATCGTCGAGTGGATCGAATCTACAGCCGATAGCCTGAAACTGGTCTACGGCCGATTCCCCAACCCGGACGCAAAGATCATCGTCATTCCCAGCACCGAGAATTCCTGGGGCAGCGAGTCAGCCGTGATCTTTGGTCGCGTCACTCGTCGTGGCGGCGAAACAGTCGAATTGTTCGTCAATCCGGACCGCCCCATCGAAGAATTCTATGCGGACTGGACGGCAACGCACGAGTTCAGTCACCTTATGTTGCCGCTGCTCAACCAGCGCTACCGCTGGATATCGGAAGGATTTGCCAGTTACTACCAAAACGTTCTGATGTCTCGAGCGGGACATTACAGCCCGGAACACGCCTGGCAACGATTGATCGAAGGCCTTGATCGCGGACGTGAATCCCGACCCGAGCTTTCCCTGAACGAAGCCGCTGCCAGCGGTACCCGATATGCCAGGATGAAGGTCTATTGGAGTGGCGCAGCGGTCGCGCTACTCGCCGACTCCGAGCTGCGTCGACGTTCCGGCGGCGAAGAATCGCTGGACACAGTTCTGGGGCAACTGCAGGCGTGCTGCCTGCCAGCAAAACGACAATGGTCCGGACGACGATTGTTCGGGAAGCTCGATTCCTTTCTCGATACGCCCGTGTTTATGCCGCTGTACCGCGAATACGCGAACGCGGAAGGATTCCCGGACTTTGCCCCGCGCTTACTTGAACTCGGGATCAATAGAAATAAGGATGGCACTGTCAGCCTCAGTGACAACGCATCACTAGCCGCCACGCGTAAAGCGATATCAGATAGCCGATAAGTCGCTCCAGTAATTAAGTATTGACTTATTTAAGTATTAGCTTATATTACGGCCATGGATACATTCAACGCACTGGCTGACCCTACCCGACGGCATATTATCGAATTGCTGGCGACGCGCGAACAGACATTTGGCGAGCTGGCGGAACGCTTCGAAATGAGTCGTCCAGCCGTTTCCCAACATCTAAAGGTATTGCGGGACGCTGATATTGTCGCTTCACGTCCGGACGCTCAACGCCGTGTTTACCGATTGAATGACGGCGCCCTGGATGAATTGGAAGCCTGGGTTCAATCGGTACGACGCTTCTGGTCCAGCGCGCTCGGTGAGCTCGAAAAAACCCTCGAAGAGACCCTACCCAAAGGAGAAAAATAATGAACAATTTTGGTGAAAGACTGGACAAGACAACGGTACGATTTGAGCGCTTGCTCCCCGGCCCTATCGAACGAGTGTGGGAGTACATTACACAGAGTGACAAGCGGGCGAAGTGGCTCGCCGGTGGTGCTACCGACCTGACTATAGATGGCCTTGTCGAACTAAATTTTCACAATGCTTCACTATCGCCGCTACCGGATGACGAACCACCTCAGAAGTACTGCAGCGATCCGGAAAAATCGTCTTTCTCCGGGCACGTCACTCGGTGCGACCCTCCGCATCTGCTTGCCCACACCTGGGAATTTGCGGAGCACCATTCCGAGGTTGAATATTCGTTGAGTGAACAGGACGACAAGGTATTACTCGTTCTTACACACCGACGTCTGAAGGATGACGACGAAGTTCTCAGCGTCAGCGGTGGCTGGCATGCGCATCTTGATATTCTTGGCGATGTGCTTGACGGGCAAACACCTCGACCCTACTGGAGAACGCATACGGCGCTGGAGACCGAATACGCGTCGCGATTGGATCTGACGTAAGCAGGGTCGTGGTTGTCGTCTCTTGATCTGATGGCCGCTGCCGGAGTTCTTAATCCGGTGCCGGTCCGGGATGGCCGACGCCGGCTCCACGACCCACAGTCACCAGCGTCGGCCATCCCGGACCGACACCTGTTCAATGCGGCCGCGGCGAGGTGAAATACGTGACCGACTGACGAGATGCTGCTGTTATGCCAATGAATTCGACTGTGGGTCGTGGAGAAGTCATTGGCATAACAGCCGCAGCCTTGTGCCGAACATTCGTCCTTTTTATCCGGCAGCGTCCATCAGAGCACGAGACGATTATCACAACTAGTCGCGTTTCCAGACTTCGACGCTGTCACTACTGCCGGCTTCAACAATAATATCGCCGATCTTGCAGGGCGCGACTCCCGCGGTCTCTTCGCAAGTCTTCAGTTCGGCAAGCCGATCGCGATGACCCCTATTCTGATTGGCTTTTCCTACACCATTCTCGCCGGGAGCTTTCCAACCAATCGTATCTTTGTTGGCGTCGTTGATTGCCTCAAGGCTTCCGTACGTGCCACTTTTTGCTGCTGACGGGGCGCAGCCCGATTTCTTGCGATTGACGATGACATGGTCTGCTTCGTCCTTCATCACTATCAGTTGTTCCAGCGCATACTGGCAATCTGCCTCACTCAGGAACTGCAGTTCAAACTGCTGTTCCTGACAAACCGTCTTACCTGCCGGGGCAACACACTCCGACAACGTTAATATGAATATCTGAATCCATACCGTTTCCATGCTGTTACTCCTTTACTGTTGGTCCGCATAAAACATTGGACCACCACGGGAAACCGGGAATCCGTAGCCGTAAATATAGACGACATCGATATCACTCGATCGCTGCGCTATTCCTTCATCGAGAATCTTGCGCCCCTCGTCGACAAGCGCCGCAATCAGACGATCGACAATCTCGTCATCCGAAATTTCTCGACGCTCGATTCCAAATTCAGCCGCAGCCGCTTCAATCACTTCGTCAACGACCGGGTCTGCCGCCGGTTGACGTTTCTCATCGTAGCTATAAAAACCCGAGCCGGATTTCTGCCCCAGTCTGCCAGCTTCCACCAGCGAATCGGATACCCGGTAGGTCCTTGGATCACCCTCCTCATCGTCCGCCAGTGCTTTGCGCGCCGAGTAACCGATATCGAGACCAGCGAGGTCGAAAACCCGCAACGGGCCCATCGCCATACCCCAGGTTTCCATCGCGGCATCAATTTGCTGCGGCGAAGCTCCCTCGAGCAATAATAGCTGCACCGTGTTGCCATACGGCCGCAACATGCGATTGCCGATAAAACCGTAACAAACGCCCGATACGACGGCGACTTTTCTGATCTTTTTCGCAAGTGCCATAACCGTCGACAATACGTCGTCGGCTGTCTTCTCACCACGCACAACTTCCAGCAGTTTCATTATGTGGGCCGGGCTGAAAAAATGTGTGCCGACAACATCCTCCGGACGACCAGTCGCTGCCGCGATAGCGTCCACATCCTGATACGAAGTATTCGTTGCGAGGATGGCACCGGGCTTACAGACAGCATCCAGTTGCGCGAATATCTTCTTTTTCAGATCAGGATCTTCAAACACGGCCTCGACGACCATATCAACATCGGCCAGTGCTGAATAATCAGTAGACCCCGTGACCAGCGCACGACATGCAGCCGCCTTTTCTTCACTGAGCTTGCCGCGCTTAACGCTGCCAGCATAATTGCGTTCGATAATTGACAGACCGCGTTGCAGCGCTTCATCACTGATTTCGATCATGGTGACCGGTATGCCGGCATTGGCAAAACTCATCGCGATGCCGCCGCCCATCGTACCGCCGCCGATCACTCCGACACTCTCTACTGGCCGCCTGGGCGTGTCCTTTGAGAGACCTTCGATTCTGGAAGCCTGGCGCTCGGCGAAGAATATGTGCCGCATTCCGGCTGACTGCGGACTATTCATGCATTCCATGAACAAATCCCGCTCTACAGCCATGCCCTCCTCGAACGGCAGGGTTGCTGCGGCCTCAACGGCTGAGACGATATGCCCCGGCGCGACTTGTCCCCGGGCGCGCTTCGCGAGCGAAGCACGATAGTCAGTGAAGATCGAATGGTCGAATTCGGGCACAGATTGGTCTCTGCTTCGCCGTATTGGCGTACCGTCGGCGATCAATTCCGCTGCAAAGGCGACGGCCGCCGTTCGCAGATTTCCATCGACGATCTTGTCAATTAAGCCGATCTGCTTAGCCTGTCCGGCTGTTATCGGAGCTCCCGAGGTAATCAGTTCCAATGACGCCCCAACCCCCGCAAATCTCGGCGTCCGCTGCGTACCCCCGGCACCCGGGAGAAGCCCCAGCTTCACTTCCGGAAAACCGACTTTAGCGGAAGCTAATGCGCATCGGTAATGTGCCGCAAGCGCTGTTTCGAATCCGCCACCCAGTGCCGTACCATGGATCGCCGCGACCACCAATTTGGATGACGCTTCAATCTCGTCCAGCAATTCCGGCAACCATGGGGATTGCAACGGCTTGCCGAATTCGGTGATGTCGGCACCCGCGATGAAGGTCCGGCCCTCGCAAATAATGACAACCGCCTCGGATGCGTCGCTTTGCGCCGCCGTAATCGCATCGAGCAAGCCCTGGCGTACAACCTGGGATAGCGCGTTGACAGGTGGGTTGTCGACACTGATAACGCCGACTTTGCCTTGGAGCTCATAGCTCACGGGTGATGACATCTGGGTTCCTTTTTTAAAACGTACCTGGGTTATACTGCGCGGATGTACCGCCAACTCACAGAACAGGCTGAGAAGTATCTCAGGTCTGTCTACAATCAGGACGATATCGCAGGCCAGCTGAAACGCAAGCTTGCTGACCTGATGGCCTGTGGTGAGGCGAATGCGGATGCCGCTTGCCGGGCATTAAAACTCAGTCGCCGCACCCTGCAGCGCCGCCTCAAAGCCGAAAAGACCAGCTTCCAGAAAGTTCTTCAGGAGGTCCGTGCGGTGCTGGCCGTCAACTACCTGAGCGACGACCGACTGAAATCACTCGAAATCGCGATGTTGCTGGGCTACTCGAATATCAGCACCTTCACGACCGCCTTCAAATCCTGGTACGACATTCCGCCAGCCGAGTACCGACAGAGATTCCTCGCCCTGTAGGAGGCCGACAGTGGACGCGCGGAAGACGCGCTCGTACGAGGCCGCTCTGCGGCCGAACAACTCATTTTTTGGAAGCCGAAACGCCGGAATTACGCTATGATGCGCGGCTGATTTGTGGAGGACCGGCATGCTCGAAAAACTGCAGTTTTACATTGATGGCCAATGGGTTGGCCCGATTGAGCCGCGGACAATGGACGTTGTTAATCCTGCGACCGAGGAAGTGTACGGCCAGATCAGCATCGGCTCTACCGCCGACGTTGACGCTGCCGTGGCTGCTGCCGGTCGGGCATTCGCGACCTTCTCGGCAAGCAGCCGTGAAGAACGCATTGATCTTTTGCAGGCGATACTGGATGTGTACAAGCGACGAGCGGATGAAGTCGCCGAAGCTATAATGGACGAAATGGGCGCTCCCTGGGGCCTCGCGAAGCACGCACAGGCTGCCAGCGGCACACAACATATCGGTGCCGCATTAAAAGCACTGAAGAATTACGAATTCGAGGAAAAAATCGGCTCCACACTCATCGTCAAAGAGCCCATCGGGGTTTGCGGACTCATTACACCGTGGAACTGGCCCATGAACCAGATCGCGGTCAAGGTGGCACCGGCCATAGCGGCAGGCTGCACAATGGTATTGAAGCCCAGCGAAATCGCGCCGTTCGACGCCATCCTGTTCGCCGAGATTCTGGATGAAGCGGGCGTTCCGGGCGGTGTTTTTAACCTGGTCAATGGCGACGGGCCAGGAGTTGGAACCGCACTGAGCCAGCACCCGGACATCGCGATGATGTCGTTTACAGGATCGACACGGGCGGGCGTTCTGGTTGCACAGAACGCGGCGCCGAGCGTCAAACGAGTCGCTCAGGAACTGGGTGGAAAATCGGCGAATATCATTCTTGATGACGCGGACCTGGAGGCGGCGGTCACTGATGGCGCTGCAAGCATGTTTGAGAATACCGGGCAGTCCTGCGATGCCCCGTCGCGAATGCTGGTGCCAAAGGACAAAATGGACGAAGCAGCCGCGATTGCCGCGAAAGTTGCCGCTGAGACCGCCGTTGGTAATCCGCGCGAGAAAGGCACGCGTGTCGGGCCTGTAGTATCAGAATTGCAATGGAACAAGATTCAGGACCTGATTCAGAAGGGAATCGACGAGGGCGCGACAGTCGCTGCCGGTGGTACCGGCCGGCCGGCCGGGCTCGACAAGGGTTATTACGTGAAACCAACGGTGTTCGCGAATGTCAGTAATGATATGACTATCGCGCGTGAAGAAATCTTCGGGCCGGTGTTATCGATCATTCCATACGAGGACGAAGAAGAAGCCATACGCATCGCGAATGACACGCCCTATGGCTTGTCTGGATACGTTTCCTCCGGGGATCTTGATCGGGCGCGACGTGTCGCATCGCGAATGCGAACCGGCATGGTGCATATTAACGGCGCAGACCTCAACGCCATGGCACCGTTCGGCGGCTTTAAGCAATCGGGCAACGGACGTGAATGGGGCGCCCATGGCATGGATGAATTTTTGGAAGTGAAGTCGGTTTACGGCTACGAGAAGTGAATCAATTGATGAAACAAACGTTATTATTCCTGGCGCTGGCATCCGGACTATTGGTGAGTGCATGTGGCGGCGATTCGAAATTCCCCGTCGCGACCGGCAAGGCAAGTATTACGGCGATCAACGCCATAGTTGCTTCCCCGAATTTGAACTTCCTGATCGAGGAGCGCTCCATTGGGCAAGTCGCGTATCAAGCAACTACCACGACCTCCAGCTGGGACGATCTTGAGTTCACATTTAGTTTCGACGCCATCTTCGCAGGCGCCACAGAGGTCACTCGCATCGCCAGCCAGCGCATCGACTTCGTGGCGGGTCAACGCTACACGGTAGTCGCGACCGGAACAGTTGCTGCACCAACGTTGACGGTATGGGAAACGCCTGAACGTATATTTGAGGCTACCGAGACTACTTTTCAGGTGCGCTTTTCGCATACCAGCGCCAGCCTGAGCACAGGTGCGATTGACATTTATCTTGCTTTAGATGGAGTAGCACCGGTCCTCGGACAGGCAGCAGCCACAGTTGCGTATCGCGATATCTCGCCGGCAATGGATTTCGAATCTGGTGAGTACGTCGCCATCATCACAAGCAGTGGCAATCCAACGGATGTTCTTTTCACCTCCAGGCCGACCACAGTCCTGGCACGTACCGATATGGTTGTTACCCCGTTTGATGGAGATGCGAATAACACCACATCGATCGTCGTGCGCGGCCTGGGCACCCTGGGTGGCTCAATTCCATTCCACGAACCACTCGCATTATCTACTATTCAGTTCCTGCATGCGGCGATGGAAATGGGAACAACTGACGTATTTGACGACGCGGCATTAAGCTCTCAGATATTGACCAATCATGCGTATCGCGACCTGACGGCGGATACTTCGATTGCCGCAGGCACCTATCAGTATCTCTATACACCGACTGGTGGAATTTCGGCGGTCGCTCTGGATACTCAGTTCTTCGCCGGTGAGGGCCTGCATTATCGCGTCGCAGCCGTTGGTTCAGGCGGCGTTTACTCGACCATCAACACCATACTGGATCGTCGCTCAATCAGTACTGGTGCGAAACTGCTGTATTTCCAGTCAACCAACAATTTTGAATTCACCGACTTGTACGCCGTCGATGCTGGTACATCAATCACTGATCAATTCCCGATTCGGCCTGGCGTCGCTTCGCGAATTCCGATTGCGCCCATTGAACTGGCACCGGGAAGCTACGACCTGTACGTCACTGACTTTTTGGATAAGGGCATACTCGCCGGACCAACGCGCCTCGACGTAGTCCTTGGCGACGTTGTGGATATGGTCGTTTTCGACACCGTCGACCCGGCCGTACTGGAGACGGTCGTTTTTCCGATTCCCTGAATTTTTGAAACCGGATCAGGAAGCGGTTGCTTTTTCGACATAGGCAGCGCGGTCATTGGCTGCCTCTTCCTCGGGAATGTTCTTGGCATCATACATCGCGCCATCGGCCACACTGAGGAGATGCCAGAGCTCCTCACCGTGCTTGGGCATCAGTGCTATGCCAACACTGGCAGTGCACTTAATCTCCTGACCCTGGATGATGTATGCCTCCGATGCGGTTTGTACCAATCGTTCAGCTACGTGCCTGACGTCATCGACAGGAACGCCCGGCAAGACGATCGCAAATTCGTCACCACCTAGCCGACCCAGTATATCCTCGGGCCGCAGGCAGAATTCCAGCCGATGGCCGAACGCCTTTAACAATGCGTCGCCCGCCTGGTGACCGAATCGGTCATTGATTGACTTGAACTGGTTGAGATCGAGATAGAGCACAGCACCAACACTGCTGCGACGAATACAAGATGCACCTTCCTGCTCGAAACCGCGGCGATTCAAGATCCCGGTTAGCGGGTCCCGCAGCGCGTCCGCAAGCATCTTGTCCTCGTTGCGTTTACGTTGAGTAATGTCGATCAGAGTTACTGAGAAATCGTCGCCGACCGGTTCACCAACTATGCGCAGCCAGTTCTCACTCTGACCCGTATCGGCAGCCACCTCGAAACTTACTTGTGAGACTGCTTTGGTCTCACCGTCGAAATGCTGCATGAGTTTATCGGGATTCAGTTGTTGCAGTTTGTCCAGCGGCATACCGACCAGTGTTCCGAGTCCCTCGCCTGCAAATGATTCCGCTGCACGATTCGCGAAGACACAACGGAACTTACGATCAGGATCGTTTTCGTCTCGTGCAAACCGCAGGATGCCATTGGACGACGTTTCGATAAGAGTCCGAATCAAATGCTCGCTGTCCGCCAGCTGACTCAACGCAGTTCGGCGCTCGGTTACATCACGGCAAACCACCACCATTCCAAGATTCTGCCCTTTAGGCCCCGATAAAGGTCCGACGCTGACTTCGTAAATATTGTTGGTATTCATTCTGAGCGTCTGCGTCAGGTCCAGATCTTTCGCCTGCTCAAGAATTGCGCGCGCAGTCGGAAATTCCTCCCACAACTTGCGCCCGATCAGTTCATGTTCTTCGCCTTCCAGCAATTGCTGCGCGGCTTTGTTCGCGCAGATAATGCATTGCTCATTGTCGACGACGAAAATCGGGTCGCGAACATGATCGAACAAGGTTTGGTAGGCCAGTGGACTAAATTCGTGTACTCGTAACTTGACACTAGCGTACGCAAAAAACGGCCAGACGAATGCTAGCGACATCGAAGTGAATGGAAAGTCTGGCGGCCCCACACCCAGAAATGTATTCGCGATACTGATGGCAAATGGAAGCAGCGCGCAGGCCAGCAGCCACAAAATGGTTTTTCGATGTGCCGGAGCAATGCTCGGTAATCGTCCGATCAACGCGATCGCAGAATAAGAAAACAGACCGTATGTGTATGGCGCGTAGACCCTGTTATACCAATAGTGATCCGTAACGCTGCTATGGCTAATACCGCCGGCGGTTTCATTAACGATCCAAACCAGGTCGTGCATCGAGTTGGTTAGCGCCAGCCCGGTTGTCACTATTGGCACGACGCTGAGCATGGCTATCATGACGCCATTTGGGGTGCCGACCGTGTACTCACGATAGATGACGTAGAAAACCACCGGGATAAATCCCGCGGAAAAGAAACTCAAAGTTCGCCCGATGTTGAACAGATTGGCTTCAGTCGCTCCGTAGGAAAACGCCGACCCCGCCAACATGCCAGCAATGAGGAACAGAAAGAAGCTGACCATGCTGTTCGCGTATTGGGGTCCGGAACGCGAAACCCGCACCGCAAGACTGGCATAGGCTACCGCGAAAATCGCCAGAAATGGCGTCACTAAAGGGCTGAGCATTGACATACTGCAATGCTATCGGGGTGTGACGCTACATAATGCGACGCAGGCCGCATTCCGGCCGCATAAATGCCAACCAGTTCACGTTTCCAGCCCTTCGGCGGTATCGGCAATCAATGTATCGACGACGGACCTCAGGCTGTCTTCAACGCTGGCGCCATTCGCCCTTTCAAGACCATAGCGTTTCAACTGACGATGTGCGCTGGTGCCCCGCGACAGAATCTTGCGTACGTCCGCGAGTTCGTTCTCGCAACCAAGAGCCTCAGCGTCCTCCGCCACGTGGGTCAAAATTTCTTCGATAAGATCAGCAAACGGCACAACGACCCCTTTGGCGAGATCGATCATACCTTCATCAAAGCTGTAGCGAACCGCACGCCAGCGGTTCTCGCGGATCAGCATAGGTGTGTATATGCGCCAGCGCTGATTGCGCGTGCGCAAGCGATACAACATGCGCATAAGGCAAACAAGAAGTGCTGTGAGTGCGACCGTGTCATCCAGCCTGGTACACACATCCATGATGCGTGTCTCTAGTGTCGGGAACCGTGCACTCGGCCGCAGGTCCCACCAGATTCGCGTCGAATCCTCTATCAGTCCTGCATCCACCAGAATCTGGACATGACGCTGGTATTCGGCCCAGCTAGCGAATCGTTCCGGCAACCCGGTGCGTGGCAGTGCATCAAATATTGTTAGCCGATAGCTCTTCAGGCCGGTGTCTCTGCCTGCCCAAAAAGGCGACGAACATGACAGCGCCAGCAGATGCGGTAAGAAATAGGAAAGCTGATTCATCAGGTCGATTCGTAACTCGTCGTCTCCGACACCCACATGCACATGCATGCCGCAAATCACGAGTCGCCGCGCAGCGCCTTGCATTTCATGGGTCAGACTGGAGTAGCGCTCTTTTTCGGTGTGCTTTTGCTCGGTCCACTTCGAGAACGGGTGTGTCGATGCGGCGATCGGCGCGAGACCATGACGATCCGCAACCTCAATGATATTGCTGCGCAGCCGGCTGAGGTCCTGCCGTGCTTCCTGAACGTTGTTGCAAACCTTTGTGCCGATCTCGATCTGTGAACGTAACAATTCAGTAGCTACTTGCGGGCCGCACTTCTCTTCGGCCTCAGCCATCAGGGTCGTCGGCGGATCGACGACAAGAGCACGCGTCTCCTTGTCGACGAGCAAGTACTCTTCTTCAACCCCTATCGTGAACTCTGGTTCGTTCTTCCACATCCCCTGCCCCATTTATTCTCTTTGGTATTGATTCGATGATTGTGTGCATCACCTTCGCGATCTTATCGACACCAGCATCGTCGTCGATCAGGTCCTGACGAACTTCGATGCCGATATGCGGCAAGCCGATCTCCTCGGCGTGATGATCAATTGTGAAATCTTGCGGCGCTTTGCCGGAGTACGGTTCGTTGTCACCGACCTTAAAACCCGCCGCCGTAAAGTCCTGCAGAAATATGTCGCGCAAGCGCGTATCGGTATCCCATAGCACGCCCATCTCCCAAGGCCGCGCTTCACCATTCATGACCGGAGTAAAACTGTGCACCGCGATAAATGCCGGCGCAGGCCCGATATTTCGCAACCGCTGCACCTGCTTGTCCACAGCAGCATGATACGGCCAGTACAACGCCTCCGCTCGCAAGTCTTTGTCAGACTGATGCAGGTTTCGATTGCCTGGTATGAGTGTGCCGTCGCCAAACTGCAAAAACGCACTAGGGTCCATTAGCTGGCGATTGCAGTCCATGACAAGACGCGAGTACTGCGCCAGAACGGCCGTTACACCGAGACTCACTGCCAGTTTTTCGGTTAGCGGTCCGGCGCCAATATCAACGGCCAGGTGGCATCGCCGGGCGAAAGGGTCGAGCCCCATATCACCCAACGACTTAGGAAATCTGCAGCTCGCGTGATCGCAGACCAGCAAAATCGGTGATCCCGCCAGGGGATTGAGGACCTGAAATGGTCCCGGCTCGTCTGCAGCTAGCAGCTGCGGGGATAATTCGTTATGACTTTGAGGAGTGGAAGCTTCGACCATTCAAAGAGTGTACCGCAATGGCGCCGCTACGCCACTCGTGGACATTGCGGATAATCTCTACGCCAGCAGAAAACTGCTTGTTTTCTCTGCCCAGGGTTCGAATGACTGCACCGAGGCAGGCCGTGCTATGAAGTAACCCTGGGCGAATTCGACGCCAAGCGTCCCAAGCTTATCCAGGACCTGCCTGGTTTCAACACGCTCAGCGATCGTCTCAATTCCCATCGCGTGACCGACTTCGCTGATGGCCTTGACCATACTTTCATCGACGCTGTCATCGGCGACATTGCTGATGAATTGACCATCAATCTTCAGGTAGTCAACCGGTAGATTTTTGAGGTAGGTAAACGACGACAAGCCGCTGCCGAAATCGTCGAGCGAAAATTTACAGCCGAGCTTTTTCAGTTCCTGCATGAAGTGCACGACACGCGACAGATTTGAAATCGCCGCGGTCTCGGTGATCTCAAAACAGATTGCACCATCCGGCAGATTTTGTTTCTCAAGTTCATTAATCACGAACTCAAGAAAGCGATCCTCGCTCAGAGAAGTACCGGAAAGATTGATCGCCAGTGTGTAACGGGCTTCGCCAGTGACATTTCGATCGGCCAGTTCGGTCAGTGCCTCATGAATCACCCAGCGATCCAGTGTCGACATCAAACTGTATCGTTCAGCGGCCGGAATAAACTGGTCTGGCCCAACGAGCAGGCCTTTTTCGTCACGCATGCGCAGCAGCAGCTCGTAATGGCCTCTGCAGTTGCTGTTTTTCTCACCGATACCGATGATCGGCTGGAAAAACAGCTCGAAGCGATCTTCTTCAACAGCGCTGGTGATTCGCGATACCCACTTCATCTCTTCGTGGCGCGATGAAGCATCGCTGTCCTTGTAGAGATGAACCTTGTTTCGTCCCATATCTTTGGCCGAATAACAGGCGACGTCGGCAGAACTCATCGCGCTTGCAACATCGGCATTTTCACTCGAGACAACAACTACGCCGATCGAGCAACGAACCGTTGTAAAAGAATCTTTCCACTCGAATCGATAGCCTTCGATCGTGCCGCGAATATCTTCCGCAACCTCAAGGGCTCGCTCTTCGCTGCAACGTTCAAGAAGAATGCCGAATTCATCACCGCCCAGGCGTGCCAGCAAATCAGTCGATCGAATGTTTGCCTGAATTTGCTCTGTGAGCTGTCGTAACAATGCGTCACCTGCTGTGTGGCCGAAAGTATCGTTAACGACCTTGAATTGATCGAGGTCAACGTACAGTAGCGCGTGCGTCTCTTCAGGATTGTCTCGCGTTTGCTCCATCGCACCAATCAGGCAGTTCTCGAACTCGCGTCGATTGATCAATCCTGTCAGCGTATCGTGTGATGCCTGGTAGCTGAGCTGGCGGAACAAGCGTGTTTCTTTGCTGACGTCATGGAAGACCATAACGCAGCCGATGATGTTGCCTATGCGATCTCGAATCGGCGCTGCTGAGTCCTGGATAGGAACTTCGTCGCCATCTTTCGTGATCAGAACGGCATTTTCCGCAAGCGTAACCACGCGACCTTCCTTGAGGCAGCGAATGACAGGATTCTCAACCGTCGCGCGCGTGTGTTCGTTGACGATCATCATGATGTCGGTGACCGCGGTATCTCGTGCGCTGCGCATGTCCCAACCTGTAAGGTCCTGTGCAACCGGATTGATGTAATCCACATTGCCGTCGGCATCCGTCGTAATAACTCCGTCGCCAATCGACTGCAGCGTAACCTGCGCACGCTCTTTCTCCTCGAAAACTCGAGTCTCGGCGCGTTTACGATCAGTGATATCGGTGATAGTGCCTTCATGCGCAATGACTTGCCCATCGTCGTCAATGATCGCTCTTGAGTTTTCCAATACAACAATCTGGCTACCGTCCTTGCGGCGCAAACGGTACTCAAAGTTCTTGACGACACCCTCCGTCTCGAGGCGTGCAAACACGCGTTCCCGATCGATGGGATTAACGTAAAGAACGGTCGTCTTGCCGGCGGATTTCATGTCTTCGGCGCTGTCGTAGCCCAGCATCTCTACGAGTGCCGGATTTACGGTGATGATGTCGCCCTCACGCGATGCAATGTAGACACCATCGATGACATTCTCGAACAAGCCACGATAGCGCGCCTCGCTGGAACGTAGCTTGTCCTCGTCTTGCTGGCGCTTGATGGCAATACCGGCCAGCCGCACCATGCCGCCCAGACCATCGAGCTCATCTGTTGTCGGCCCGCGAGATTCATTCAAGTACACGTCGAGCGTGCCAAGAACCCGACCGCCAGCACCGAATATCAGAAACGACCACGCGGCTTCAATACCGCTGTCGGCCGCTATCTTGCGGTTGCCTTCCCAGGCTGTATCAATCTCGACGCTGGTGGTGATGCGGTCCTGCGCTTCAAAGGCCGCAGATCCGCAAGTGAGGCTGTCGGGAGCGGCCTTGACGAAGTCGAGGCAAAGCTTGAACTTGTCGGACAGACTTGGTGCCTGTTCGACCGACAACATCTGGGTTTTCTGATCGAGCAGCATTATCGCCGCCTTGTAATCACCACCCAGCTGTTCAACGAAGCGGCAAATAGCGCGCAAAGTCTTGTCGTGCGGTGTACTGGCGGCGATCATTTCCAGAACCTTGTTCTGCGCATACGACAGTGCTTCTTCTCGCTTGCGCTCGGTAATATCGGTGATACTGACTCGAATCAGCCGCTGCTCATCTGATGGAAGCTGGCTGAAACGAACTTCGCAGGGAATTCGCCGGCCATTTGAGTCTTTATGCATCCATTCGAATGTTGGATGTTCACCTTTGAAAACCCGATCAATGTAACCACGACGGATGCCAAAAGACGGCGTGCCATCCGGTTGCATTTTCGGGCTAATCGCCTCCGGCCCTATCTTCAGCAATCGTGAACGCGAAAGATTAAACAGGCTGCAGGCATTGTCATTTGCATCGGTAAAACGGTTGCTGTCTACGTCAAAGACTATTATCGCTTCGGGTGCATGCTCGACAAGGGCCCGGTAACGGCCCTCATTCTCGCGCAGTGTGCTTTCCGATTTTTTTCGATGCGTAACATCGCGCAAGCTAATGACAAATATAGCGTCACCTTGCGTCGCCAGTCCGCTCGCGTTGATCTCGACGGCAAAATGCTCGCCATTAGAGCGCACCGCATCGACTTCACCATTCGCGAGATCGACGTTGGTATCCGCAAGATCGGACATGTAAGGGGCGAGAAAGTCCGCAATCGGCTGCGTTTCGGCGCCAGGCAATAAATTCGAAATACTCGATCCAACGAGCTGGTCTTTTGTCCGTTTGAAGTAGTGCGTACAAACCTTGTTGCAATTGCGAACGATGCCGTTGGCACCCACGGACAGCAATGCCTCGGTGACGCTATCGAAAATTGCTTCAATGGGAGCTGCTGTATCACTGGCAAATTCGGATTCGGTAGCGGTCGCGACCGATCGGGCCCCAATCGATTGGGTGATGGTCGCTTCCATTTTGTCATAATGCTGGTCAATCATTGACAAGAGTTCGACGAAATCGGGTTTCGTGATTCCGGATGCCTCGGTGGCAGCCCTTATCTTGTCGCGTAAATCCTTTTGCATTGACCAGCTTGTCCCGCAGCTTGGCCAGTTATTCTAGAATAGATCTCAGGTTTCGGTCTGTGACGCAGATTCAATTCTGAGAATTAAATCGGGAATTTTTTCCCTTTTGCAACCCCACCGTAGGAGGCCGTCCTGATGCCGATCCTACGGGTCGTTGCTCAGGACGCGTACGGAATCGCCGTTTTCGTCCGTCTGAACTTCACCGTGCGGCTGCAGTTCGCGGGTGCCTGTTCCTACCTGGATAGGGATAGCCGTGACCGTGGATATCGTGCCTTCTTCGGTCTCAAGCGACGCGCTCACGTTGAGGTAAAAACGACCCTCTCGTTGCGGGATAATCGTCACTTGCTGTTGAAATACGGATTGGTTGGCTGCCGCCTCCATTCGGACGCTTGCCGGCTGCGACTCGGCCAGAAGCATTGATGTCGCATCGTTGATTCGGTATTGAAGAAGTAGCGGCAGCGGCCCCTGACTGGATTCTATCTGCAGATCTACCGTGACAGGGCTGCCAATAATAGGCGTGCCGATAATGCGGTAGCGGACGCTGTAAGGAGAGCCCGGTTTTGCGACAGCAGCACTGTAATTGTCATCGCCAGGCTTGAAGCTGACGTCCGCTGGTTTATTTGCGACTTCGACAGCCTCACTCGAATTTGCTCGTTCAGCATCCTCACCGCCGCAAGCTGCCATCCCAATTGATACGGTGGCAACAATAATCAAATTTCTAAGTGCACTCGGTCGTGTCATGTTTTTCATCCATTCTCTAGCAATTGTTAAGGACTCATTGTTACGTCGAAACAAACCTGCTCCGGATAATCACTGGAAGCTTCATCGTCAGCATATCGCCACTCCTGTAAGTCCACGACGTAAGAGCCTGCTGGCAGCGACGGCGTTGTGAATATTTCGGCATGCAAAGTCGTGGTACCGGAGCCGTCGCTCGCACTGGCGCCGAAAGCTACCCTCTGGCCATTGCGCCAGATGAACACATCCGGGTCACTCGTATCGCGTATGGCAGCGGGCGGCGCCGGTGCGGGATCCGTTGTTGCCGGCGGTACGGGATTGGCGATAACCGCTACGTTGTAAGTTGAGGCGCTGGATGTCGTGAACTTCAAAAAGCGGTGTTCCGACAACTTGTTACCGTTGCGCCCGGAATCGAAGTC